>NZ_BONY01000008.1 GCF_016862955.1 Rhizocola hellebori
GCGGCAGCGCCGCCGAAAGCCGGCGCTGCGATTCTGGCGCGCGCTAAAGCAACGCGCGGCAGCGCCGGGTTAGAGACGAAGCGGCAGTGTGCGCAACCGGGGGCCGCCGGCGGCCCGGATCGCGTTGGCGACCGCGGCGGGCACCGGGCCGACCACCGGCTCGCCCATCCCGTGAGGCACCTCGCCACCGCCGACGAAGCTCACCCGCACCGGCGGCGTGTCGGCCATGCCCAGCAGCGGGTAGGTGTCGAAGTTGTCGGAGACGACCTGGCCGTCGCGGATCTGCAGCTCCTCGCGCAGCGCGGAGCCCAGGCCCATCACCACCGACCCCTGCGCCTGCAGGGTGGCCCCGGCCGGGTTGACCACGAGCCCGCAGTCGACCGCCACATCCACTCCGGTGACACGCAACCGGCCGCCGGACAGGTCGACCTGCGCCACCATGGCCACGATGGTGCCGACGTCGCCGCTGCAGGCGATGCCGCGACCCCGTCCGGCGGGCAGCGGCTCGTCCCAGCGGGCCATCTGCGCGGCGGCGCTGAGCACGGCCGCCAGCCGCCGCGCTTCAGGCTCGTCGTTGAGGTGCGCCAGCCGCAGCTGCAGCGGGTCGGCCCCGGCCGCCTCGGCCAGTTCGTCGATGAAGCTCTCCAGCGCGAACGTGTTGGGCAGCAGACCCAGCCCCCGCCAAGGCCCTGTCGGCACGGGCAGCCGCTCGCGGCGGTTGACCAACCTGTACGCGGGCAGGTCGTAGGGAAGGAACAGGCCCAGCAGGCCGCCAGGGTCGAACCCGAGCACCCGCCGCACCCCTTCCGGCAACCCGGCCACCGCCCAGATGATGTCGCCCGCCGCGCTGTGCTGTTCCACGCCGCGGATCCGGCCGTCCGTCCCGACCGCGCCACGCAGCTTGGTGTGTGTCGGTGGGCGGTAAAAGGCTTGGCGCATATCGGTTTCCCGGGTCCATCCGATGTGGACGGGTTTGCCCGTGGCGGCGGACAGCCGCGCCGCCTCCACGGCGACATGCTGGCCGCCCTTGCGCCCGAACGAGCCGCCGAGCTGGGTGACATGCACGACAACCTCGCGTTTCTCGCCGAACGCTGCACGCAGGTCTTCGACCACCGACTCGGGGCTCTGGGTGGGTACCCAGACCTCCACCTTCCCCTCCGCTCCGGCCGGCAGATGGGCCAGCGCAGCCAGCGGCTCGAGGTGGGCATGCGCCGCCAAGGGGGTGCGGTATTCGGCCTCGACGACGCGGCCCTCGCCCAGGGCGCTGCCGATCCACCCCTTCCGGCGCAACACCACCCCGTCGCCCGCGGTGATCTGAGCCTCGATGGCGGCGTTGTCGACGTGGCTGCCCTCGCTCCAGCTCAGCTTCAGCGCCCGCACCGCCGCCCACGCCCTCGTCCGGGTGTCGGCGACCACGCCCGCGAAGCCGGCCGCGACGTCGATGACGACCTGCTGCACCCCCGGCATGCCCCGCGCGTCGCCCGGCTCGGCGGTCAGCAGCGTGGCGCCGAAGCGGGGCGGCACGGCGAACGCGCCGTAGGCCATGCCGGGCAGGCGGGCGTCGTAGCCGTAGGTCGCCTCGCCGAGCACCTTGGCCCGAAAGTCGACCCGGGCCGCGGAGTGGCCGATGCTGGTGAACTCGTGTGCCTGCCGCAGCACGGGTTTCTCGTCGGGTTCCTGCCAAGGCCCGCGATGATTGGCGATCACCTCGGTGTAGGCGAGACGCCGGCCGGTGCCGGTGACTGCGAACACGCCGTCGGCGGCGGTCAGGGCCTGCGCCGCGACGCCCAGCGTTAGCGCGGCCTGCGCTGCGAGCATCTCCCGCACTGTCGCGGCCGCCTCGCGGATGGGCAGGTAAAGGTTGGCCACAGAGGAGGATCCGAAGGTGAACATGGCCGACGCCGCGAACCCGCGCTGGGTGTCGGCCTGCACCACGGCCAGCTGGCCCGGTGTCACCCGCAGCTCCTCGGCAGCGGCCTGGGCCAGCGCCGTGTGCACGCCTTGACCCATTTCTATCTTGGGTACGTGCAGGGTGATGCCCTGACCGGTCAGCTCGAACCAGATCAGCGCCGACTCCGGGATCTCCGCCGACCCGGGGCCGCGCCCCAGCATCCACTCCGCGAGAAACGGCCTGCCGTATTCGATGACGGCGGGCGCCGCCACCACCAGCGACCCGATCGTCGCACCCGCCCCGATCAGCAGCCGGCGGCGGGTCACCCGCCAGCGCCGGGGAGTCTCAGCCGGTTGCGTGGTGTCGGCGGTGCGGGCGGCACCGGTGGTGTCGGTGGTGTCGGTCATGACTCGCGCGCCAGCTCGGCGGCGCGGGCGACCGCCGCCTTGATCGTGTTGTAACCGCCGCACCGGCACAGGTTCGGCGCGGCCGCCTGCGCGATGGCCGCCTCGTCCGGGTCGGGATCGCGGGCCAGCAGCGCCACCGCGCACATGACGTGGCCGGGCAGGCACCATCCACATTGCAGCGGGGTGTCCACAAACGCCTGCTGCACCGGGTGCAGGGCAACGACCTCACCGGCGGCGTCGCGTGTGGCCAGACCCTCCAGAGTCACCACCGGCTGCTCCCCCACCGCTGCGGCGATGACCTGGCAGCTTCGCACCGGCTCGCCCGACACCAGCACGGTGCAGCAGCCGCACGCGCCGATGCCGCAGCCGTAGTGGGTGCCGGTCAGGCCCAGCTCGTCGCGCAGCACCCACAGCAGCGGCTCGTCGGGGTGCTCGATCTCGTGATGCCGCCCATTGATCAGCAGCCGCATCGCGGGACCCATGGTCGGGTAGGGCACACGGGCGAGGGGATGCTCGGCATGCCACGCAGTTTAGGCCAGATAACGCCGGGAGGACTACCGTCGGTCAATGCAATGACATCGACACAGTTCTACTCATGCCGGATGAGGTCGGACTTCAATCGGGTCGAGGCTCGGGAAGCGATGACCGTGACCGCTATCAGAATCGCCAGCCCGCCCGCGACGATGGCGGTCACGTCCACGCCCGCGTAGTCCCAGACGGCCACCGGCAGCGAGGAAACCCGGCGCAGCGCCCAGGTCGTCAACACCAGGCCCAGCGCGGAAATCGCCGTTCCCACAACGAGTGTGGCAATCAGCCCGGCGGTCTCCACGAGCTGCAGAAGCCAGCGGGGAACACCGAGGACGGTCAAGCCTGCGTTGCGGCGGCGGGCGGCCAGCTGATGGTCGACGGCCGCGATGGAGAAGGCCAAAAGCCCGATGGCAAGCGCGATCGCCGCACCACAAGCGATGACCGTGAGCAGAGCCGCGCTGTCGAACCCGCCCGTGGTGCCGAGCGGATAGACGATCTGGTGTGCCGGTGCCGCCAGGGTCGCCCGGACGGCAAGGTCGCGATAGGCCTTCCGCTCGAACGTGACCTGCAGCTGGTCACGCGCCTCACCGCCGCTTGCCGTGTCTATCAACAGGACGTTGGCCAACGAGCGGTCGCTTCGGATGTGCAATTCGTCGACCGGGTCGGCAAGGTGCGTGCCGTCTTGCAGGGTCCACTGCTGGACGCGCGGAGTGACGTCCCCCCACTCGGGATGGGTGTTGACCACACGGTAGAACCGTCCATTGACACATGCCCCCGTTACCTCGCCGAGCAGCGCGGGCAGATCCTCGCACCGGGCCGAAACCACCAGGCCTGAGGCGGAGCCGGAGGTGACCATCGACATGCCGAGCGGGGTGACGGTAACACCCGGGCCGTTGAGCATCTCGATTTCGGCCGGGCTCAAGCCGTGCCCGGAAACCACCAGCGTGACCGGCTGCCCGTCAGGCGACAGATCGGGCTGCTGAAGCTGGACGGCGAACCCGGCCGCGAGCAGGCCGATGCCGGCGATGAAAATGGTGGTGACCACACCGGCCACCAACCGCGGCGCCGCACCGGGATTGTGCCGCCATCGCTTGGCCACCAGCTGAATCCAGATCGGCCCACGCTGCCAGAGCTCCAACAGCGCCGCGAGAAGGTGGGTGACGATGGGCAGGGCCACCGGAACACCCACTGCCATCGCGAGGACACCACCGCCCACCGCCAGAATCGTGGTCGACGAAACACCACCCATAGTGGCCGCATAGGCCAGGGCGGCGACGGCGACAAGCAACGGAAGCGCGCGCCACATCGACGGCGTTTTCCGCAGCCCGAACCGCCTGACATCCAACGGTTTCTGCATCGCCGGTATCGTCCCGGACGCGGCGACAAGCATCGCGAACACCGTGAAACACACGACCACCACGGCGGCGCGCGCTGGCGAAACGTCCAAGTCCTCGGCGTACCAACGAAATCTTCCCACCGACCAGCCGGTGCTTTGCGGCCCGATAACCGCGAAGGCGAGGTAGCCCGCCAGCGCTCCCAGCATCGTGACGGTTCCGACCTCGACCGCGTTGGCGATCTGAACCTGGCTTTGGGTCACTCCCAGGAGCCGGACAGCCGCCAGCTTCTGTTCCCGCACCCGCGCGGACAGCCGCGCACAGACACCTATCAGAACCGCCAACGGCGCCAGCAGAAACAGCCCAAACAGATAGCCCAGCACCCGTTCCGGTTTGAGAACGCGCTCTATCACGCTGGCGCCCGCCCACGCGTCGGAGTGGATGGCCATCGCGTCGCCGAATCCCGCGACCTGATTGGCCTCGATGAGACCGTCCCTCACCCCGATATAGGCAAATAGCTCGTCGGGCGCGACCAACCCGGCCGGGCCGATGGTGCCCACGACCCGCTGGGGAAATCTCTTCGCCATGGACTCGTCCGCGGCCAACATGCGCAGCAGCTCAGGGGATGCCACAATCTCGCCCGCGGCGGGAAAGCGCGGTAGTCCAGGTGGTAGTGCGCCCGATTCGCCCGCGCCGCTGACCGCGATCCGCGTCAGCGGGCGCTCGCCTGCGGAGTCGCGGACCTCCTGCAGTCTCAGTGTGCTGCGGTCGTTGACGATGATGGGCGTTTGTCCGTCGTCGTCGTGCATGACGGCGCGGCCGACCGACCTCTGATACTGAGCGTCGACCACCACCGGCACGGCCAGGGCAGCCATCACCAGGAAACAGCCGATGGTGGTCGCCACCGCCAGCATCGCCACCCGGAAAAGGCCGGCCAGCCCCACTCCGCGGGTCAGCCGCGCACCGAGCCAGAGCGCGGTGATCGCCTCGGCGAACTGCGGCCGGCGCGCCTCACGCTTGCTCACGCGACCACCGCGTTGCCATCGGCGACCAGCCCACCATCGCGCATTTGGACAACCCGGGTCGCTGCTGCGGCGATCGCGGGATCGTGCGTCACCAGCACCACCGCGGCGTGATAGCTCGCCGCCGCGTCGAGCAGCCTCTCCAGCACCAGCGCGCCGGCCTTGCTGTCGAGAGCTCCGGTCGGCTCGTCGGCGAACACGACAACCGGCCGGTGCGCGGTAGCCCGAGCAATGGCGGCGCGCTGCAGCTGACCACCCGAGACCTGCCCGGGGCGACGCTCGCCCAGATCGGCGATGTCAAGGCCCTCCAGCGCCAGGTAGGCGGCATTGCGAGCCTCCTGGTAGCCCGTGCCCGCCAAGCGGAGCGGAAGCGCCACGTTCTCCCACAGGGACAGCTCCGGAACAAGATCTCCAAACTGGAACACGAATCCGAAGTGGCGCAACCGAAGCCTGCTCCGCTCGGCATCGCTGCTGTTGTCGATGCGCCTGCCCTTCATCGCCACACTGCCCGAATCGGGTCTGAGCAGCCCGGCCAGCACGTGCAACAACGTCGACTTGCCGCACCCCGAAGGCCCCACGACAGCCACGCACTCGCCCTTGCGCACTGCGACGGACACCTGGTCGAGTGCCTGTGTGGCGCCAAGCCGCAGAGATACCTCAGCAGCCGCCAACACCACATCGTCGTGGATCTCCCCGTGACTCGACATAGATGACCGCATTTCAATCGCCGGAAAAGCTGTTCCTACCACATGCCGAGTCCTCGCAAGTTCCCATGGGCGATGAGATGCCGATTTGACCAGCTGAGCCAATGCCGCTGCGGGAACTGGCAGAATCGAACCGGTTCCTCCGCGGGCTACCACGAAGGAATTCTCGAATCGCCATGAAGGTTGGTGAGCCGCATGCCAGACTAGCTTCACGAGTACCCGTTCCTTGACGAGCTGCCGGAAAGCTGGCTGAGTAAGCTGGCCGACATCGGCCATCCCGTCACCTACGCCGCCGGCCACCGGATCTTCGTGGAAGGCCAACGGGCGGAGCACTTCTGGCTCATCGGCGAGGGCGTAGTCGCCTTGGACATCGATGTGCCCGGCCGCGGCAGCGTGCTGATCGAGCGGCTGTCACCCGGGTCCGTGCTGGGCTGGTCGTGGATGTTTCCGCCGTACCGGTGGCACTTCGACGCGACCGCGGAGCGGCATACCCGCGCCATCCAGTTTCACGGCTCCGAGGTGCTACGGCTGTGCCGTGAAGACCCGGCGGCTGGCTTTGACCTGATGCAGCGGTTCGTCGCCGTCCTCGTGGAACGCCTCCAGGCCACCAGGTCCCGCCTGCTCGACATATCCAACACCGGCGGCTGACGCGACCGCCGCATATCTCGCCAGAGCCATCAACACCGCTGAGTTGCCACACCCTTGGGGTCTGATATCTTCGCCCGTCCATTGAAGACACACAGTGGCGGTCGACCCGAAGGAATGTGATGGTCATCAGAACCGCAGTCGCCGTGTTGGCGCTGCTCACCACGGCCGGTGCGGCCGCACCGGCACACGCGGCGCCCTCGCTCGCCCCGTTGAGAGATCCGGGGCCGGGCTTTCCCGACCGGTATGTCGTCGTCCTGCGCGACGGGTTCAGCGGCCAGGCAGCGGAGCAGGCCGCGCTCACCAACGGCGGCCAGATCCACCTGCGCTATTCGGTGGCCCTCAAAGGTTTCGCCGCGAATCTGAACGCCACAGCGCTGGCCGCGGTGCGCAGCGAGCCCAGTGTCGCCTATGTTCAGCAGGACGCGATAGCCTCGCTTGCCGAGTCGGCGGCCAGTTGGGGTCTGGACCGTGTCGACCAGCGTGGGCTGCCGCTCAACGGCCAGTACAACTACACGGCCACCGGATCTGGGGTCCACGCCTACCTCCTCGACAGCGGCATCCGCAAGACCCACCAGCAGTTCGCCGGGCGGGTGGGTAACGGCTGGGACTTCATGGAGAAAGACGCAGACCCGCAGGACTGCCACGGTCACGGTACCCATGTGGCCGGCACCCTCGGCGGGGCCAGCTACGGCGTGGCCAAGCACGTGACCCTGCACGCGGTGCGGGTGCTCAACTGCGAGGGCGCAGGTGCCATCTCGATTGTGCTCGCCGGGGTCGACTGGGTCACCGCCAACGCTGTGCGCCCGGCCGTAGCCAACATGAGCCTCAGCTGCAACTGCACTTTCCAGCCGCTCGAAGACGCGGTACGCGCCTCGATCGCCAGCGGGATCACCTATTCCATCGCGGCGGGCAACAACAGTGTCAATGCGTGCGACGCCACCCCGGCGCTGGTGACCCAGGCCATCACCGTGGGCGCCACCGACCGCCAGGATCGGACCTATTACACCAACTGGGGGCCGTGCCTGGACATCTACGCTCCCGGCGAGGAAATCACCTCCGCATCTTTCACCGGTGACAACGCCAGCGAGGTCAGGCACGGCACCTCGATGGCCGCCCCGCATGTGGCGGGCGCGGCGGCGCTCTACCTTCAGTACCATCCATATGCGACACCGCAACAGGTTCGCGACGCCATCGTGGGGCAGGGCACGCCGCTCAACTCCCCCGTCGTCCTACTGCACACGCTGTTTCCGTTGCCGCAGGCGATGGTGCGCAGCGACTTCGACGGCGATGCCCGCACCGACCGCGCCGTGTTTAGGCCCAGCAACAACACTTGGTATGTCCCGCCGAGCGGCGGCCCCTCCTCCAGCATCACCTGGGGAGCCGCCGGTGACCGGATCGTGCCCGGTGACTACGACGGCGACGCCAAGACCGACGCGGCGATCTTCCGCCCGTCGACCGGCACCTGGTGGATCAGGCGCAGCTCCAACGGTTCGGCCGAGGTGGTGCAGTTCGGTGTGGCCTCCGATGTCACCGCCGCAGAGGACTTCGACGGTGATCGGCGTACAGACATCGCGATCTGGCGGCCCGCGGACGGCATGTGGTGGATCAGGCGCGCCTTCGACGGCGCGGTGTGGGCGGTGGCGTTCGGCCTCAGCGGTGACGTGCCGGTCGCCGCCGACTATGACGGTGATGGCCGCGCCGATCCCGCGGTCTACCGGCCCACGGAAAACGCCTGGTACATCTTGCGTTCGACAGACAACGCCACGGTGCGCCAACCCTTCGGCAGCCCCGGCGACCGTCTGGTCCCGGCCGACTATGACGGTGACCGTAAAGCCGACCTGGCGGTGTGGCGGCCTTCGAACGGGACCTGGTACATCAAACCGAGCTCGGGTGGCAGCTTCTACGGCATCCAGTTCGGGCAGACAGGCGACCGCCTCGTGCCGGGCACCTACTTCGCCACCCGCGCCACCGGCCCCGCGATCGCCCGCGCCAGCGGCGGCGCGGCGACCTGGTACGTGCGCGACAGCGCCGGTGCCGTGGACATACTCACCTTCGGCCTGGCCAGCGACATTCCGGTGCCAGCCGGTTACCTGCCAAGCTGAGGCCGGAATCTGGCCCGCCCGGCACCGCGCCGGGCGGGCCAGGCGAACGTGTAGGCGTCTTGTAGGTCACTTGGAGCCAGCTGCTAAATACTTCGCGCATCGACCACTGTGAGTTGGTCTCCAATTTGACCGATCCCCTGGAGGACCATATGCGCACCGCCTCTGGCCTTCGACGGCGTGCTCTTCTCGGCATCGCCGCCGGTGTTGCCGCAGCGCCTTTGCTGGGCAGCGCCGCCTTCGCGGCCCCTCCCAAAATCTACATCGATCCCGGACACGGCGGCAGCGACCCCGGCGCCGCGGCCAACGGGATGACCGAAAAGAACATCACCCTCGACATTGCCCTTCGAACGCGCGCGATCCTGCTGGACAACTGGAATGTCTCGGTGCGGATGTCGCGCACGACCGATGTCACCCGCAGCCTGACCTTCCGTACCGACGACGCCAACAGCTGGGGCGCAAGCCTTTTCGTCAGCATCCACATCAACTCCGGCGGCGGCACCGGTTTTGAAAGCTACGTCTTTCCCGGCGCGGGCGCCAGGACGCTGCGCTTGCAGGACGAAGTGCATGCTGCCGTCCTGGCCAACATGCGCGAAATCGGTTCCGTCACCAACCGTGGCCAGAAGCAGGAAAACTTCCACGTGCTGCGGGAAACCACGATGTCGGCTGTGCTGACCGAGAACCTCTTCATCGACACCACCCACGACGCCAACCTGCTCAGGCGCGACGACTTCCGGCAGCGCACCGCTCGCGGCCACGCGCGCGGCATCGCCCGCTTCCTCGGGCTCATCGCCTGACCAGCGACGATCCTCGCGCATAGGAAACGCATCAAAGCGCGATGCCATGCTTCCTGCCTACCGAAAGGAGGCAGGATGAAAGGAATCCTGCGACGGGGGATCATCGGCATGACCGGAGTGGGTCTGGCATGCGCGTCGATGATGGCCATCGCGTCACCGGCCCATGCCAGCTATGACGAGCTCTACGTCAAGTCTGGTTCGACCATCTTGGGCAAGTGCATTCTTTACGGCGACTATGACGTCGCGAAAGTTGCCGACTGGAGGCAGGACGGCATCGGAGTATACGGCCGGTACAAGCTGCGAAGCGGCACCATAGTGGACGTCAACGATCCCGACGGTGCCGGGGGCAACGACGGGTACAAGAACTGGCAGGGAACGGGAAACCACGTCGTCGCCTTCGAATGCGTGGCCCGCGACGGGCATTCGAGCGGATGGCTTTACATCACCTGAGGAACTGCCTGGCCTGACGATCGATGTCGGGCCAGGCACTCTCACGGCGCAGGATGGCGCTTTCCAGCTCGCGTAGGTGGGGGCCGGGATCCAAGCCGTGTTCTGTGGCAAGCAGATCGCGGCATTGGCGGTAGACCGCGAGCGCATCGGCGGGCCGGTCGCTGCGATAGAGCGCCGCCATGAGCTGGCCGACCAGCCGCTCGCGCAAGGGGTTGGCCGCCACCAATGCGGTGAGGTCCAGGACTGCCTCCCGGTGCAGCCCGACCGCCAAGTCGAGGTCGGCAAGCTGCTCGCAGGCGCTCAACCGCAGCTCGCGGAGCTGGACTCGGGCAGGTTCGGCAAAGACAGCGCTGATGCCGGACAAAGGCTCTCCTCGCCAGAGGGTCAGGGCTTCGCGCAGCATCTGACCGGCCTGGCGAGGATTGGCGTGATCTTGTGCCTGCTTTGTCTTGGCCTCAAAGAGGTTGAGGTCGATCTGGTCGTCGGCGGCTTCCAGGCGATAGCCGCCGGGAACCGAGACGAGATGGTCCGCTCCGGCCTGCCGCAGAGCCTTACGGACCGCGAACACCAGGGCGTAGACCTGTGCTTGGACGGTCGAGGGCAGCTCATCGCCCCAAAGCGCGTCCATCAGCTCGGCCGAGGAGATTGAGCGACCCCGATTGAGCACAAGGTAAGCCAGCACTGCCCGGCGGCGGGGTCTATCCAGCGTTACTGGCCGGTCACCGGCCATGATCTCGACGGAACCCAGGACGTTGAACCGGATCTGTGGCGCCATAATAATGCCTTCCTCGTTCCAGCTGTGCGCGTCGAGGACACGCCGAGCTGTGAGGAATTGCTGCACCGCATCCGAAGGTTTCGGCCAGGCCCGAGGACAACCGCCTCGTTTCGGCTGAGGCGGAGTTCTTTCCGTTACG
This sequence comes from Rhizocola hellebori, assembly GCF_016862955.1. Classification (GTDB taxonomy): domain Bacteria; phylum Actinomycetota; class Actinomycetes; order Mycobacteriales; family Micromonosporaceae; genus Rhizocola; species Rhizocola hellebori. Next base: position 10,795 of record NZ_BONY01000008.1, read on the forward strand.
CGCCAAGATATTTGAGCACGGCCAGGACCCGGCGGTGGTCGGTGTCGGTCGGCGGCAGGTCGAGCTTGGCGAAGATGTTGCTCACGTACTTCTCGACCGCGCTGTGGCTGACCTTCAGCGCCTCCGTGATGCCGTTGTTGGAGCGGCCCTCCGCCATCAGCTTCAGCACCTCCTGCTCGCGCGGGGTGAGGCGCCGCATCGGGTCGTCACGGCGGCGTACCAACAACTGAGCGACGACTTCGGGATCCAACGCCGTGCCTCCGGCGGCCACGCGGCGCAGCGCATCAAGGAAGTCCGAGACCCGGGCGACCCTGTCCTTCAGCAGGTATCCGACGCCGCTGGTGTCGACCGAGAGCAGGTCGGTGGCATAACTCTCCTCGACATACTGCGAGAGCACACAAACGGCGATCTTCGGGTACTGACGCCGGATGACCAGCGCCGCCCGGATGCCCTCGTCGGTATGCGTCGGCGGCATCCGCACATCGACCACGACCACGTCGGGCCGGTGGGTGTCGACGGCGGTCAGGAGCTGGTCGGCGTCGGCCACCGCGGCGACGACATCGAAGCCGCCGTCGCGCAGCAGCTTGGTCAGACCGGCCCGCAGCAGAACGGAATCCTCGGCTAGCACTACTCGCATGGGAGATCCACGGTAATGGTGGTCGGGCCTCCAGGCGGACTCACCACTGTCAGTCTGCCGTCGACGGCGGCCGCCCGCTGCGCCAGCCCCTGCAGCCCGGTGCCGGTGCTGTCGACCGATGCGCCGCCGCGACCATCATCGGTGACCGCGATGATCAGACGGTCGCCTACGCGTTGCGCTGCGATCTCGGCCCGGCTCGCCTCCGCATGCTTGGCAATGTTCGTCAGCGCTTCCGAAACAGCGAAATAGGCGATCGCCTCGATGCTGGGCGAACATCGCTGTCCGATGTGGACATTCAGCTGCACCGGCAGCGACGCCCGCGCTGCGACTCCGGAAAGCGCCGCGTCCAGGCCGCGATCGTTGAGCACGGCCGGGTGCAGGCCTCGCACGAAGTCGCGCAGCTCGGCCAGCGCAGCCGTGGCGTCCTCGTGCGCCGCGGCGATGACCGCTGCGTCCTGTGGCGACCGGTCGGTGGACGCGGCGCGGGCCATACCCAGGTTCAGCGCCAGCGACACGAGGCGCTGCTGCACACCGTCGTGCAGGTCACGTTCGATCCGGCGTCGTTGCGTGTCTTCCGCGGCGACCAGGTCGGCTCGGCTGCGCGCCAGCGACTCGACCCGCTCGGCAAGCTCCTCGGCGTGGTCGCGGCCGAGCAGCCGCCGGGCCGCGGCGGTGTCGGCTGCGGCGACCCCGCGCGCCAGCCAAGGCGCGGCGAACAGCAACACCGTGGCACCGCCGAACGCCAGCAGGCCCCGAGGCCCAGACATGCTTTCGCTCCACAGAGCCGCCAGCAACGGCGCCGCCCAGCAGAGCACGACAGCAACGCCGCCGAGACCGCCCAGCAGTGGAGCGAGTAGGTGGTAGACGAGCTGCCGCCACATGCCGCTGGCAGTCCACAGCCGAACGCTCCGCCGCCAACCGGTGCCGGGGCCGTACTTCGGCGCGGCGATGTCGACGCCGAGCAGTGCCCGGAACCTCTCCCGTTGCAGCGCGCTGAAGAATCGCACGCACGACGGCACCGCCAGCGGAACCACGACGGCGACCACCACGTAAAGCACCCGAAGCATCCAGGAGCCGGTAGGGCCCTCGGCGAGGCTCAACACGGCAGCCCACCACAGCACCGCCGCCGAGCAGATCACCGCGCCCGTCGTGACGCTCAGGAACATCCCGGCCACCACGTGGAAGGTCGCCTGCCAGGCCCATGGCGAAGCCAGCGCACGCACTGGGGTCATGTCTTCACATTAGGTATCGCGGCACCGGCAGGCCATCGAGGAAACCCTGCGATGGGGTGTGGAAAACCTCAAGGCGGTCCGGCTGGCCACCCCACTTACAGCCGTGCCGTGCGGTGGCAACGTCGACGCGGTACCCCTATAGGAGAGAGCTATGAGACGAACACCTTGGATCGCGGCGGTCGCCGCATTGCTGGCCGCCACTGCCGGGCAGGCCACGGCAGCAAGCACCTCTCCCGACGACGGCCTCACGCAGTTTCACCATCAGCGCATCGGCTGGAAGTCGTGTCAGCGCAGTCCGGACGACGTGGAAGGCCAGGCGCTGGACGAGGCCGGGGTGCAATGCGCCGACATCCGCGTCCCGCTCGACTACAGCAGGCCGCGTGGGCGAAGCATCACCGTGGCGATCGCCCGCAGCAAGGCCACCGACACCGCCCACTACCTCGGCCCGTTGATGATCAACCTGGGCGGCCCGGCCAACCCGGTGCTCTTCGCCGTTCCCCTGGCCAGGCAGGCGATGGGCGCGACCGGCGCCAGGTTCGACATCGTCGGCATGGACCTCCGCTTCTCCGGTCGCAGCACGCCGATCGACTGCGGCTGGCCGGCCAGTTGGCTGCCTCGCTCCGCCGGCACCGACCGCGAGAGTTTCGACCGGATGGTGGCGCTGTCGAAGGATCTCGCCCAGCGATGCGCTCACACCAACGCCGACCTGCTGCCTCACGCTTCCACAGCCAACGCCGCCCGTGACATGGACGTCATCCGAGCCGCGCTCGCCGCGCCGAGGCTGTCGTTCCTCGGCTACTCACAGGGCAGTTACCTTGGCGCGCAATATGTGCAGCGGTTCCCGGAGCGGGCCGGGCGGATCGTCCTGGACAGCGCCATCGACCCCGACCAACCCGGCGTGACGATCCTGGCCGACCCGACCGTGGCCGTGCGGCGCGAGGCTGCACTGCGGCAGTGGGCTACCCTGGTCGCGCAACACGACGACCTGTTCCACCTCGGGACGACGGTCGAGCAGGTGCTCAGCACCGTTTCTCGGGTCTATCTGGCCGCCGCCACCGCGCCGCTGCGCGTAGGCCCCTACCCGGTGGACGACACGCTCATCCCCGGCATCATCGTCGGCCTGCTGACCGACGACAGCGAGGAAGCCGCCCTCGAGCTTGCGGCCACCGTGCAGGTGCTGGTCCAGGCGGCCGACACCGGTAGCGCCGAACCGACACCGGCCCTCGCCACCACCCTGGCCGGGCAGCTGACCGGCCGGGACTCCGCGCTGCGCAGCGCATCGACCGCCTTCCAATGCGGCGACGCTCCGGTGTCGCGCAACGTCGAAACCTATTGGCGCACCGTCGAGGCGAGGCGGGCGCAGGCACCCCTGTTCGGCCCGCTGGGCGCCAACATCACCCCGTGCGCGTTCTGGCCGAACCCTGTGCAACGCCCGATCCTGATCCGCAACGGCGTACCGGCTTTGGTCGTCCAGGCCGCCGGCGACATCGGCGCGATCCTCGAATTTGGTCAGGCCATGCACCAAAACCTGAGCGGCTCTCGAATGATCACCTTGGCCGAGGTTCGCGACCACGGCGTCTACTTGTTCCGGGGATCGAGCTGCGTCGACACCGCCGTCAACTCCTACTTCGACACGGGCACCCTGCCCCCGGCCGACCTGACATGCTAGGACTTGCTCGGTGGCCGTAACAAGGTGTCAACGACCTATGCACAGTCCCTTTGCGGCGGTCACCCAGGAGTCGAAGAGCTGAAGCTCAGGAGGGTACCGTTTACCTGCCCTTTCAGCGCGAAAGGACTCAACCTGCGGTTCAAGCTCTTCGAATTCCATCGTTGTCTACCCCTGTCGCGTCCTAGCGCGGCTGAACCATCACACCTCTGAATGCGGATTTATTACTGCGGCCCCACGCAGTAATCCTTCATACATTTCGTCCGATACTTCCGCTCTTCTGCTCAGGTCAGAGATGGCGTTGCTTAGGAAGTCAACTGCCAAAGAAAGCCTACCTCCATTACCAAGTAACTCCGGCTCAAGCTCATAGCCGTTTGGACTCAGGGCCTCGGCCAATGGCTCAAGTACGTAATAGATCCATGATGGCTTGAACAAAGCATGTAGATCAGCTGAAGCAGCCACGAGGGCGGCGTCAATGCATAACGATACGTCAATTACGTACGTGCTCCATGGCGAGTCCAGGTCGTGACCACTCGGTACCGACGCGAGCATTCGATCCCGCAGCTCACGATTATCCCGAGCAGGGGCTGCCCCAACCGCAAATTCCCTCGACATCAGAAGAGCCCTTTCTGCGTCGGGGAAGGTCCACCTGCGCATGAAATGCTCTTCCACCTCTTGCAGGATCGGCAGCAAGGCGTATCCACAGGCACCGAAAAGTGCGGCTTTCCCCCGCAATGACAGTTGTGATAGTTGACCCTCTAAGGGTTTCGAGATCTGACCGAGGTCACTTACAGCCATTAGTTATGCTCGATTCCTAGTGTGTCCGTCTGGCCCGCGCAATCATGTCGAGTAGGTCCACAGGCACCCTGATTGTCACCGGCCATACGTTTCAACGGCGACGGCAGTTCAAAGAGGTTCGGCCGCTTATCATGCATCAGCTCTTCCTGGGGCCCATCGGGCGGCAGCACGGTCGGGGCCCCGCCCGCGAGCCGCGACAGCGGCGTCGGCAAGGGCGGGGCCGAAAGCGGCGACCTGCGGGGCGACGGACGCGGTGACGGTCAGGTGAATGCTGGCCGGCATGGCAAAGCCGAATGTAGCCTCTTGTATTCAAGAATGCAGACAGGAACGAGGGTCAGCCGGCCGACCACGACGTGATCATGCCGCTCTGATTCCGCCGAGTTTATGCTTCTACTGACCCTGTTCATGACCTACCAGCCTTTAATTGTCATCGGCGAGCTTCTCAGATCGCAGTACTGCGCCGATGATCTGATGGCAGCTATACGTTTTGCCCTGAATCTTGCGCCTCATGACTTCCTCACTAAGTAACTCACCGGCAGCGACCAACTGTTGGGCCACAAACGTTCTGGCCTCCGCTGGCTCCAAAACGTTCGAGTCGTCGACACCTACATGGATCACCAACTCTCTGCGAGCCTTAAGCCATCGATCGATGAACAGACCCGTGCGGGGCGGTGTCCAAGCCGTTCCGGGGTACAGAAAGACCAGGAACAGCGCGATCTGCTTGTCGCTCACATCGAGCTCGTCAAGTTCGTCGTGCGCTACAAAGGCCGCATTCTTCGCCGCATTCGCGAATCGTCTTATATGAACGTTTGCGATCCGGCCGCCGCCCTCTACACCACCGATGTCAAGCACAAGGCGGGATCCACTATCAACGTCAGGAGACATGTGTATCGCCCTCATGATCACTGGAGGTCGGGAATCGAGAGGTCATGCTTGTTGGTGAACCAATGAATGAAATCCCAGTCATTTTCGATAGAAGAATCAGGACCGTTTTTGATCGACGGCCAAAGGGAGCCAGAATATGATTCCTTGTTCGCTTGCCCTGGGAACCGACTGACCAGCCAGGTCTCGAAGCTCTTCATCTCACGGCGGCCTCCCTGTTCCAGGATAACCATCTGCAAGTTGCCAAGTTCCTTCTTGGAATAGCGTGTCAACGGCGAGTCCGAGATACCCCACTTAACTACCGCTCTTGATTCAGGTGCCACAAGGGCATACAGGTAGTTAACAGCCGGGCTGTCATTGCTATTTCCATGGACCTTTGGCGGGTTCGTGCAGTTATGGACGAGGACAAGGGAATCCCCGGCGACAACATAGTAGGTGTGGACGTTGGCGACGGTGAGGTCGCGCATCAGCTCGGCGCCGTCGAGGCTTTCGACCGCGACCACTGAGAGTGTTTCGCCGTCGGTGCCCACTACCTTGGAGCGGCCTGGAATCAGCTCTGCGGCGTCCACCCAGGCTTGGGTCGAGGCATCCCAGAACGGATGGTGGTCGGTTGTTTCCAGGGTCGTCGGGCCGCGGGTGCTGCGGTCGCCTTCACCCTCGCCGACGGTGACGTTGGTCAGGTCTTCCTCGAGGTTGACGTGCAGAGATGTCACCGGTTGGGCCGAGGTTTCGCCGGTCACCGGGTCGGTGGCGACCACCTTCTCGCCGATCTCGATGTCACCGATCGCCTTGGCCGATCCGTCCGCCATGAGCACGGGCGTCGCGGGATCGAAGCTGTGCCAATAGTTGTCGCCCAGATCGCAGGCCTCCGGTTTGAACGACTCTTCCGGGTCGGGGTTGTTGTCACCGTCGCCCTTTCCGCCGCCGTCACCTCCGTCGGTGCCGCCACCGCCACCGCCACCCTCTCCGTCCGGGGTCGGGTTGTCGTCCCAGCCTCGCTCTTCCGGCGGCCGGTTGCGGTCGGTCGCCACATGCGGCCGTTGCTCAGGATCAACCTCTGGGTCTGGTTTCTTCGTATTGCCGCCGTCTTCGTCCGAGCCACGGTGCTTCTTGTCATAGATGTGGCGCAGCATGTCTTGGATCCGGCCCGCGATGTGTTTGCCGCCGCCGGTCAGGAAGGAGCCGATGGCCTGGCCGACCTTTTCCCCCGCCCGGTACCAGCAGGAGCCGTCACCACTGCCGAAGCAGTCGACGAGTGTGTCGCACGCATCGCTGAGAACACAGATCCATCCCGCGACCTTCAATAGCGGCGCAGAAAGCTTGCCCATCCAGCCGAAGTGCTCTACGAGCTTGCCTCCCCACGCGTCCGCCTCGGCCTTCATCTGCTCGAAGAATTCCTTTGCCACCCCCCACGCCGCGTCCCAGCTGGTGAGCTGGTCGAGGAATTCGTCGATGGCCGTCACGTCCGGGATGGGCGCATTGCTGATCAAGCCCGAGGCGAAGCACCACGCCGGTCCGTCTTTCTTGCAGGCTACCGCCGGATCCTCCGGAGGGTCGCAGCTCCACATGCTGCACCACCACTCGATTGAGCCCGCCTCAATGCCACGCTGACCCTCGCCGTAGACATAGTGGTGTCCGCTCGGGTCGGTGCGGGTAAGTGGATTCTCGCCAGCGTAGGCGTAGCGGTTGGCGCCAGCAGAACTTGGCGAGGCGGGATTCGTTGCGGTGTCGCGGGAGTCGAATTGCCCCGTGTCTGTGTTGTACCAACGCGCATGCATGTTGACGCGGCCGGTAGGCAGATCGGTCCACTCCGATTGATAGCCCAGGTTGCCTTTCATGGTTGCCGTCGTGAGCACCCGGCCGAGCGGGTCGTAGACGGTGGAGCCGGCTAGCGCGGTACCGGTAGCGGTGTACTGCCCCACGACGTCACCGTGCAGATCCGTCCAGGCGTAAAGCGCGGACGTGCTCTGCTTGACGCCGACCAGGTTGCCTGACGGGTCCCGTGAGTAGGTGGCGACAGCGTCCTTGGCGAGGTCGTTTTCCAGGCCCGAGTAAGCGAATCCGGTTGCCGTGGCTCGGCCAAGCGCATCGTACGAATACTGCGAATAGACTGTGGCCGAGCTGTATTGCCGGATGACCTGATCAAACGCGTCGGCTTGTGTGTTGAGGGTTACCGTTCCGGTGGTCGAGCTCTTGAGTGAGCCGCGTGCCGAGTATTGATATGTGGTCCCGGCCGGCGCGGAAGCCAAAAGCTGGTTGCGCTCGTTGTAGCTGAAGGTCTTTGAGCCGGCCTGAGTCCGGTTACCTGACTTGTCGTACTTGTAGGCCGTCGTCGTTGAGCCCGTTGTCCAGGAGCTCAGCCTGTTCGCATAGTCATAGGTGTAGGCGTTGGCGGTGGAGGCTCCAAACCCGACAGTGGTCTTGGAGATCTCGTTTCCGTTGTCGTCCCAGCCATACGTGATTTTGCCTATCTGGGTACCACCAGAGGTCTTCAGCTCATCGGTAATGGCCCGATGACGGTCGTCGTAGCCGAAGCGGCGCACATTTCCGGTACCACCGTGAACGATGGTGTCTGTCTGGCCCAGCGCGTTATAGGTGAGCGCCAGCTGGATGCTCGCGCCAGAGTTGGCGATCGACGAGAGCAGCCCATTTGTGTAGCCATAGCTGGTGGTCCCCGCGGCGTCGGTGCGTGAAGTCAGCTGGCCATCACCGTTGTAGCCAAAGGAGGAGTTGCCCGACGGCCCGTTCGCCGAGAGCAGCAGACCGCGATCGTCATAGGTCAGCGTGTTGGGTGTCCCACCGGTACCGGACTTGAACTCCTTCATCCTCCCGGCGAGGTCGTAGTCGAAGACCCGGTCCACAGTCGCGGATTCCGCGCCAGCTCCGACGATCTTCTTGACCTGGTCCATGTCGTCGTAGGTGTAGGTTTGCGAAACGCCGCCGGGCATATCCAATCGCGACACACGCAGCGCCACGTCATAGGTGCTGGTGTACTTGCGGTCGGCCAGGTTGGGATACGCGGCCGTGGCCGGGTCGATCTGGGAGATGGGCAGACCCCACCTGTTGTATTCGGTCCAGAACTGGCTTCCCCGCCCATCGGTCAACCGGGTCGGCGCCCCCGATAGGTCATAGCCGAAGGTGGTGGTGATGGAGTCGGCCGCCAGGTCCGAGACCGGCTCGGTCTGCGAGAGGCGACTGCCGGCAGCGTCATAGGTGAAGGTGGTCGTCTTGTCGCGGAAGTCCGTCACCGAGGTGATATTGCCGCTGCGGTCGTAACCCATCGACTCCGTGTCGATAAGCGCGCCCGACTGAGCCCGCCCGGCGCCCGGCGCGTAGAGCGTGTGCGTCGTGGGGCGGCCCAGCGGGTCGTAGTCCAGCTTCTCCGGGGAGCCTATCGGCGGGAATGTCCAGGTTGGACGGCCCGCATAGTCGTAGCGGTAGTCCGTATACTGACCGGCCGGGCTCTTCTGCCACGACACCTCCCCCGCCGCGTTGTAGCTGCGCTCGGTCACCACGTTTCCGGGCGAGGTGACCGTCTTGAGCCATCCCGACGGGTGGTAGGCGTACCGTTCGACGTAGGCCGCCGGGGAGGGCTGCCTCACCAAACGGGTGGAGGTTTCCGGGCGGCCCAGGTAGTCGTAGGTCGCCTCAGCTCGCCCGCCCATCGGATCGGTCACGGACAAGACGTTGCCCAGCTTGTCGTAGGTGTAGCTGGATACGCCGGAGCTGGGCAGGGTGATCTTGGCGAGCCTGCCCATCTGGTCGTAGACGTAATTCGTCTCCTTCAGCAGCGGGTTGCGCTCCTTGCGCACCCGGCCCGCGTCGTCGTACTCGGTGTAATAGATCGGTGTTAGACCGCCCTCGGTGGGCAGCTTGGTTTCGTAGACCTGGCCCTTGAGGTCACGGTTGTAGTGCACGACGCGGTTCTTCGGGTCCTGAGCGTCGACCAGCTCGCCGAAGGTGTTGAAGCCCGACCGGCTGATCGGCACGGCGCTCACCGGCGCGACCCCGAATTCTTCGGCGGTGACCGCCGGGCTTTCCGTCTGAACCATCCGGCCGGCCGCGTCGTAGGTGAATCGGGTGATGTTGCCGCTGGGATCCATCGCCGACGTGGCTTGCCCTCGCTGGTTGTAGGTCCAGGATTTGGTCAGGTCACTGGCCAGCGAGCCCCCGTCACGGCCCTTGCTGAGCAGCGTGCTGACCTCGGCTGCGGACACGGCGCGCGGGTAGAGCTGAATGTTGTCTATACCGCCTTGGAACCAGTTGACCGCAGCACCGCCGTACTGGCTGCGGCCCACCACAAGCTGATTCGGGAACGATTCGCCCGCGATCGCCATCTGCGTATCGACCAGCACGCCGTTGAGGTAAAGGCGTGCCGCCCCCGCGCCCGCGTCGTAGACGCCGACGACGTGCACCCAATCGCCCTGGGTATAGGGCGTGCTGCCACCGACCCAGGCGGCCCCCCAGTTGCCGTCACCGTAGGGTTTGGTGAAGCCCCACGTGGTGCCGCCGGCGTAGTAGAGGTCGAAGCTGGAGCGGAAGTTCATGTCCTGGCTGATCAGCGACATGCCACCGCTGCCCGCGGGCGGTTTGGCCCAGGCCGAGACGGTGAACGACTGGGTCGTGTCCAGCACCGGCCCGCCTGCGGTGAGGAGACCGCCTTGCAGGTTGACCGAGCCGTCGCCGGGCCATTGCACGTTTCCGCAACAGGCCGATAGGTTGCGCCGGTTGAGTGTGGAATCCAGCGTCGTCGAGCCGGTGAAGTTGTCCATCTTCCACCAGGCGGCCGGGCCGGTGGGCGCACCACCGGATCCGCTGACCGACTCCCTGATCTTGCGGCCTGCGATGTCATAGATGCTGTCGATGGTTTGGGAACCGGTGGCCGCGTCCGAAATCGTCTTCGTCCGCACCGAGTCGTCGAGGTTGTAGTCGTAGGTGGTCTTGCGGTTGAGCCCGGTCGGGTCCAGCGTCTTGTCGGTGAGCCGCCCGGCCCGGTCGGGGGTGTAGTCGGTCGTGGTGGTGCCGTTGTTGGTGGTCTTGCGGGTGAGCTGTCCCGCAGCGTTGTACACATTGGACTCGACGGTGAAGCTCGCTTCCGCGCCCGGCGGCGGGTCTTTGCGCACTTGGCTGACAAGCAGCCCGTTTCCGGTGTAGGTGAACTCGGTCCGGAAGCCCTCCGCGTCAACGGCCGCGGCCAGCCGCCCGGCCAGATCGTAGACACGGGTCTCGATGGCAAGCTCGGCCGGCGGCATGGGTGAGTTGGGATCGCCGGTGTAGTTGAGAATTTTCGTGCTGGTTTGCCGTCCGGCGTCGTCGTACCCGTAGCCGGTGACGACGCCGTCGGTCGCGGTGTGTTTGGCGACGCGGCCGTTGCGGTCGTATTCGAAGCGCTGCACCTTGCCCGCGGGATCGGTGACCGTCTCCACCTGGCGTTGCGAGCCGTAACTGAAGGTCGTCTTGCGGTCGGGATCCGTGCCGGTGATGTCGTCATCGATGAGCTCGTAGACTCGCCCGTCCGAGTCGTACTTGGTGAACGATCGCAAGGTGTGCGTCTCGCTGACGAGCGCGTTGACGGTCGCCGGGTCGGTTTGCTCGATGACCCGGCCCTGCTTGTCGTACTTGTACGTGCTGGTTTGGGTGTCACTGCCGATCGTCTTACGCGTGGTGAGCCGGCCCAGGTTGTCGAAGAGGTAGTCGGTGCGCAGGCCGGACGGCTCGGTCATGGAGGTCACATCGCCGAAAGCGCTGTGCGACACAAAGCTCTCGCCCCCGTTGGCCGCGATGGTCTGGCTGATCAGCCCGGCCGGGATCCCGCCGCTGCCGTCGGTGAAGCGGGTGGTAATCCGCCGCCCGAGCGGGTCGATGATCTCGGTGCGGTTGCCCCGGGCGTCATAGGTGAAGGTGGTTTTGTAGGTGTCGTCGGCTGCCGACTGCGATCCAGCGCCGCGCACGGTCAGCACCAGGTCGTTGCGCGGATCGGGGTTCAGCACCGCCGAGGTGGAGTCGGGATAGTAGGTGAAATATTCGGTGGTGCAGAGGTTTTGAGCGCGGTTTTGACAGGTGCTCTGCGAAACGGTGTTGCCTCTGACATCGTGCCCGGTGACTGTCATGTTCCCGAGCGGGTCGGTGGTCGAGCGCATGAATCCGCCACCGTCGTAGCCGTAGCTTGTTTTTGCGCCAAGCGGATCGGTCTGCTCAATGAGACGGCGGCCGTTGGCGGCGTCATACCGGTAGATGGTGGGTTTGGGGTCCATCTGCGCGCTCTGCGCGGGGTCGATCACAGCCACCGTTCGCGCGGGCGAGCCGAAGCTCTTCTGGTTGGCGGAAAACTGCACCGACACATCGCCTGCGGTCAGTTCGCTGCGATAGTAGGCCACCTCGGCGATCGAGCCCTTGAAATACCCGACGGTGCCGGTGGAGCTTGGCCAGCCGGCCCACTTGCCCGCGCCGACGAAGGCATAGCGGGCGGGGGCGACAGCCTGTCGCTGGGCGACGGTGCCACCAACTCTGGCCCCGTCAAGGTAGAGGCTCTGCGACCCGGTCGACGCCGACAGCACCGCATGGTGCCAGTTGCCGTCGTCCACCCGCACACCGCTGGCGATGTTGCTGCCGCCGGGTGCCCACAGGAAGCCCCAAAGCTTGCCGTCTGTCCCGACGTAGAGCGCCGGGACCCAGCCCGCTGGGCTCGGCTCGGTCAGCAGCTGATCCTGATAGGAGAAGAGAACCCCGTAGTTGCCCGGATCTGCTTTGAACCACAGCGAAATCGACTCCGGGCCCGCTTGCGGCACGTCGTTGTCCGGCAGCCGCAGGTATGAGGAGGTGCCGTCGAACTTGGCCGCCGTCCGGTTGTTGGAGAGCCGGAACGGACCCGGATCGCCCAGCGTCACCTGGTTGAACGTGGCTGTCCCACCGTTGAGCTCGTTCTTGGCAATCGATGGTGCGCCGGTGTCCCCCAGCCGCCAGTAGTCCGCCGGGCCGCCGCCAAGAACCGCTGCGGCGTAAACGGTGTCCGATCCGCTGACCTCCGGCGGGCTGATCTTCCACGTGCCGCTGTTCTCGTCGCGCAGCTCGTAGACCACGCCCGAGGCGTCGTAGTACACCTCGGTGTCGGTGCGTCCCGACGGCGCGACGATACGGGTGAGCGGGGCGGAGGAGGCCGTGCCGGTGCCGCGCAGGGCGGCCACCTGGCCGGCCGTCAAAGGCTTGGTGTAGAAGGAGAAGTCGCTGATCGATCCGTTGAGGTAGCCGGCGTAGGTGCCGCCGCTGCCGTGCCAAAGGTTCCATTGGCCGGCACCCAGGTAGTAGTGATTGGTGCCCGCCCCCAGCGACTGGGGTGCGCTGCCGGTGCGGCTGGCCTGCTCACCGCCATCGATGTAGAGCTTCTGTGAACCGCCGGCCACGGTCAGCACGACGTGATGCCAAGCGTTGTCATTGACCGTGCTGGTGCTCTTGATCGGGCTCACCGAGCCGTGCCACAGCTCGGCGTAGAGCTTGCCGTCGTCACCGATGTAAAGAATCGGGTTCCAGCCGGCCCCGGCCAGGTTTGGCAAGGCTGCTTTGCTTGAGGAGAAAAGCACTCCTCTGGTACCCACAGCAGCCTTGAACCACATGGCAACGCTCTGATAGCTGGACGTGAACGCCGCCTTGTCAGGCAACTCCACCCACGACGAGGTGCCGTTGAATCCGGCCGCGGTGGCCACCGAGCCGGCCGGACCGGGCTGCCCGAGCGCCACGTCGTGGTAGACCCCGGAGGCCGCATCGGAGTCGTCCGTCGGCTCGCTCACAGCCGCGTTGCCGCCCGACTCGCCCAGCCGCAAATAGGTATGTGGGCTGGCGTCGTGCGCGGCGGTGGGGTAAAGCCAATTCGACGCTGTCGCGCCCGCTTCGCGAATAGTCTTGACTGTTGCCTCGGCAAGAGCGGTTGTGTGGAATCCGAAGTCGGCGATCGAGCCTTTGAAGTAGCCGAAGGTGCCCGACCCGGCAGTCCAATAATCCCATTGGCCCGCGCCAATGTGGTAATGAACTGTGCTGCCCAGCGAGGAGACGGTTCCGGTCAGGGTGCCCACCTTGGCGCCGTCGAGATACATCGTTTGCGTTGTGCCGGCGACGGTCAAAGCCACGTGGTGCCATGCGTTGTCGGTGACCACACCGGAGGTGGTGATGGGGTTGATGGCGCCGGTGTAGACCTGCCCGCGCAGCTTTCCGTCGACCCCGATGTACAGAATCGGGTTCCAGCCCGAGCTGGCGGCGTTGGGCATCGTGACGGTCGACGCTCCAAAAAGGACACCGTTGTCCCACGGACTAGCCCTGAACCACATTGACACTGTTTGATTGGCCGATCTGAAGGCAGTTTTGTTGCCCAGATATACCCAGGACGATGCACCGTTGAAGTTCGCGGCCGGGGCCAGAGCGCCAGGACGCCCGGCCCGCCCCAGCGTCACCGCGTTGTAGGTTCCGGTCGCGGTGTCCGGATTGCCGGTCACCGAGCTGGCGGCCGTCGTGCCCGTGGTTTCGTTCAGCTTGAGGTAGGTGTGCGGAGTCGTGGCCAGCAGGGCGGCCGGGAAGAGGCCATCGGTGCCGTATTTGTATTGCGTGCACTCCGCCTGTGCGGCCGGCCGGCACACACTGGTCAGCCTCGATCCGGTGTAGGTATAGGTCCAGGTGCTCACCGACGTCGCGTCGTTCACGTCGGCTCGATCGGTGGCCACACTGGAGACCTTGCCGTTGAGCCAGGTCAGGTTGAGCTTGCGGCCCAGCCATTCGTTGATCCGGGTCCCAGCCGCGTCATATTGGTAGAACTTGGACTGCAGGGTCACTGTCTTGTACACGCCGGTCGCCACCGACCCATAGCTGAGCAGCAGAGCCCGGCCCTGCGGGTCTTCGATCGCGGAAAGCAGTGGATTGGCCGAGGTGAACAAACCCTGTGGGCTTGTCATGAAGGTGAGTTTGAGGCCCTGCTTGTCGACGAGCTCGAAGACGCCGGATCCCTTGTCTCGCAAGGTCGCATAGCGTCCCGGTGGTGGTGCGTAGGTTCCATCGGCCCTTCGCCCGAAGACTACGTCCTGGCCGTCGGGGTAGGTGACCGTCACCCATTGCAGGTTTGTCCCACCCGCATCGACTGGACCGTAGGCGATTTTCGCGTCCAGCAGCGAGGACCAGCCTGATCCGAAGGCACCCGCTCGCGGGTCGCGGCTGTTGTAGAACCGCTCCACCTTCAGGGCCGGCCCAACCGTGGTCACCTCGGCGTCTGTCGCGATTGTCGTGTAGTTGCCGATGCTGGGCTCGATCCCGCGCCTGCCGTTCTGCGAGAGCTTGGACGTGATGATCGGCTGGGGTGGGACGGCCGTGATGACCTGAGCGCTGGCATCGCTGAAGATGCCCGCCGAGCCCGCGACCACTGTCCACAGATAGCTTTTCCCCCATTCGAGCACACCGGGCGGCACTGTCCAGCTGCTCGACGAGACGAGGCCCGAGTTGCCCCGCTCCACGTTCCCGGAGTCGTAGATCCTGAACTGATACTGGACCGGGTCGCCTTCGGCGTCGCTGGCACTTGCGGTCAGGTCGGGTGTCAGGGTCGGTGAGGAGTAGCCGCTGGCCGGGAAGACGTCATCGACGTGCGCGCGGGTGTCCGCGGCGTAGGTCACGATGAGCTGCGGCTGGCAGTCCTCCCCGGCGCAGCTTCCGGCATAGTTCTCGGAGGTGAAGCGCTTGAACGCGGCATGGTCCGTGCCGTCGGCCTGAAGCGCGATCCCGTAGAACGACGCCCCATGCGCCCAGGCATTGAGCGGGCGAAGATCATCGATTGACACGTAGGCCCACTTGCCGACGCTGCGATTGCCGCCGCTGTTGGTGCAGGCCGGGTAGTGATCGGTGATGGTGCCGGTGCTGATTGGGCTGGTCTGCCCGGGAAGGGTGGAGGAGTCTTCCAGCTCGGGCGCCGACCACGGCTGGGTGACCATGTGCACGGTGAAGGGGCGGTGCTGATCGCACATGCCTGCGGGCGACCAGGTGTGGAAGAGTTTCAGGGTGGCCGACTGCACCCGCATTCCGTTAACCACCTGCGGGAAATCATCGAAGTGGATGTAGGAATATTTGACATCTCGCTGCGACGGGCTGCCGACGTAGTCGCCGTCCCAGCCGATGGCCAGCGAGCTGCCGTTCTGGGCCGAAGCGCCGGTGCTGGGATCGGGGTCAACGAAGACGTCACCGTCGGTGTAGAACGTCGTCGTGGGATCGACGCGGACCGGATAGACGCGCGCCGGGTCATCGAGCCACTTACGGTCGGCGGTGACCTTCAATGCCGTACCACCGTCGATGAGCTCGTAGGTAACCGCATCGGACTTGACGAAGTCGCCCTCATGGGTGAGGAACTTCGAGTCCTGCATCCAGCCACGCGGGATCCGCGCCACGACGGCATCCTTGTCGTCGCGCAGCACGACCGAGCCGTTCTTCTCGATCGATGCCCGCAATCCCTTGAGCCGCAACGGGAAGACCCAAGAGTTGGCGACCTCTTTGGAGTGCAGGATCAGCGTCTCCTTGTTGGTCGCGCTGTTGGCGCTGAGCTCGATGTCGAGGCCGGGCATGACGCCCAGATATTTGGCCGTCGATCCGCTCACCACCGGGTCGACCCGGGCCGCGCCCCGCAGGTCATAGGCCAGCTCCTGCCCGCCGGGCAGGGTGAGAATCGCCAGCTCGGCGCTGCTGGTGTGGCTCCCGGCGAGCGAGACCTGCACCTCGGATGATTTGGTACGCCACCTGTCCCCGTCGGGGACAAGCGTGGCATCGAAGGACCGCCAGCTTCCGTCGGACGCCTTGAAGTTGACCGGCTTCGCCGAGATCCGCCGCGTCGTCGTGCCATCGGTGTTGCGGAACAGGTCGGAGTTCCTCGTCGCTTCCGTGAGGGAACGCTGGCTTGTCGCCGGCTCGAAGCCGCGAATCTCCGAGCCGGTCACCGACTGTTTCGGTGGTGCCGCCTGCAGCTGCGCAAAGTCGGCCAGCTCGCCGGTGCCCTTGCCGCGCGGGCGTCCGCTGCCCCCGGCAGCGGTGGTCTTGTCGCCGGAGATCAGGCTGGCCACGTCGGTCGGCCCACCCCGCTCCTGTTTCGGTGTCGCCGGTGTGGTGCGGTCCATTGACCAGGCCGGTCGGGTGGTGAGCGCCTCCCACAGACCCGCCAGCGGGAACCTGCCCGGCTCAGGCATCGGCTGGCCGAGCGGAACAGCCACGGTCAACCCCAAAACGACGGCCACAACGAACCCAACCCCGCGAAGCTTCATGGGCCGGGATAGTGGCAGAACGCCCTTACCACGGCCTTACCACCGCGACTTCGTCGATGCGGTTAGCATTCTGTCGTGGAGTTTGAGCTTCTTGGCCCGGTGCGCATCGTCCACAACGGACAAGAGGTAGAGCTGCGCCGCCGCCAGGAGCGGTGCCTGCTTTGTATACTTTTGCTGGAAAACAATCATTTGGTACCTGATTTTCGCCTGCTAGACCTGCTGTGGCAGGGCAATCCGCCTCAATCGGGCCGGGCCACGCTGCACACCTACATCGCCCGCCTACGCCAAGCCATCGGCCCGCTCGGCGTGAGCCTGCTGCGCAAGGGCGACGGCTACCTCATCGAGACCGATCCCGCAAACATTGATGTGCATCGCTTCACGGCGGGGCTGGCCGTCGCCGCGGCCGAGACCGCCGCCGCCGAGCGACTGTCCATTCTCGACCGGATACTGCCGCTGTGGCGAGGGCCGCTGATGGCCGACATCGCCGACGAGGATCTGCGACGCCGCCTCGACAATGGGCTGCAAGCACGGCACGATCGCGCGCTCGAGCTGCGCGCCAAGACCAACCTGGAGCTGGGCCGATATGAGGACGCGACGCGCGATGCACGCGGTGTGCTGAGCGCGCATCCGGCCCATGAGGGTGCCGCCGAGGTGCTCATGACCGCGCTCTACCACGACGGGCGCAAGGCCGACGCGCTGGAGGCGTTCCGGCAGCTGCGCCAGCGCCTGGCCGATGAGCTGGGCCTCGATCCTTCACCCGGGCTGCAGGCTTTGCACACCAACATTTTGAAAGACGATGTGGGGGCCAAGTCGGCCGCGCCTCTGCCGCGTGAGCTGCCCGCCGCGGTGCCTGGATTCAACGGCCGGCAGGCAATGCTCAAGGAGCTGGATTCCTTACTCCAAGGCGGCAACGCCGCGATTATCGCCGGCCTCGCGGGCGTGGGCAAGACCGCGCTGGCCGTGCATTGGGCCCACCGGGTGGCGGAAAGCTTCCCCGACGGCCAGCTCTATCTCGACCTGCGCGGGTATTCCGAAACCGCGCCAATGAAGCCCTTGCACGCCTTGACGACGCTTCTCGGCAAGCTAGGTGTGCAGGCCGTCGGCGTGCCCACCGACATCAACGCGGCCGCCGCGCTCTTCCGGTCGCTTGTGTCGGGCCGGCGCATGCTCCTCCTGCTCGACGATGCCCGCTCGGCGGAGCAAATCCGCCCGCTGCTGCCGGGAAGCCAGACCTGTTTTGTGGTGGTGACCAGCCGGGATCGGCTCAGTGGCCTGGTCGCGCGGGAGGGCGTGCGCCGCCTCACCCTGGAGGTGCTCACCGAACCCGAGTCGCTGCAGCTGCTTGCCGACATGCTCGGCAGCGTTCGCGTGACACGCGAGCCGCAAGCGGCCAAAGACCTGGCGGGCCTGTGTGGGAGGCTTCCGCTTGCCTTGCGGATAGCGGCGGCAAGACTGGCCGACAATCCACATCAGACACTGGGCGACGAGGTCGCCGAGATGCGGGCCAAAACCTCCATCGCCGGTTTGACCCTCACCGGTGAGCCGGGTGTCAGCGCGGCTTTCGACCTGTCATACCAAGCCTTGCCGGAAACCGCGAAACTTGTCTTCCGCCAGCTCGGTCTGATCAACCTGCCCGATTACACCGCAGACTCGGCGTCGAGCCTTGCCGCAATTTCCAAAGCCGAAGCGGCGTCGGCTTTGGAAAGCCTTGCCGCAGCCCATTTGCTGACCCAGCACAGGCCCGGCCGCTTCACCATGCACGATCTGCTCTGGCAATATGCCAAGTCCCGCTCGGGCGATCCGGCCGAAGGCCTCAAGCGGCTCTTCGACGCTTACCTGGCAACCGTTCCAGGCGCGGTTGGCGAACTCTATCCCGACTTTGTCAGGCTCCCCTATCGCCCCGATTCGGTCACCGCACCGCAGAACGCATTGGGCTGGTTCGATGCCGAAAGAGCCAACCTGACCACCTTGATCCTGCACGCCGCACGAAACGGCCCGCACGACGCCGCGTGGCTGCTCGCCGACTGCATGCTGCCCTACCTCGATCAGCGCCACATCGCCAGCGACCGGATGAATTCGGCCCGCGCCGCGGTGGCCGCGGCACGCCGCTACGGCGACGCCCAAGCCCAAGCCGCCGCCTACCAGGTGCTGGCACACGCCACCGTCGGCCCGAACCGCCCCAGCCGATGGATCACGTACATCAACAAGGCGATATCCAGCGCCAGCGAGGCCGGGTGGGGCCGGGGCGAAGCCGCGATGAGGACCAATCTGGCCCTGATGCTTCAGCTCAACGGCCGCGCGGTGGAGGCCTTGGCACAGGCGAATGCGGCGCTGGCTCAGCACGAGCGGTCCGGATGGGGCGATGGCCGGCAATGGACGATGAACATCGCCGTCGAAATCTACGGAACCCTGGGCAGGGCACAGGAAGGGCTCGACCTCGCGATCGAAGCGGCGAACTGGCTGGAAGACCAGCCGAAGGCCAAGGCCCGCGGGCGGGTCCTGGCGGCACAGGCCGAGATGCATGTGCTGCTGGGAGACTTCGACCTGGCGATCGATCGCGCCACCGCCGCGCTCAAGCTCTTCCGCACCCTCGACCACCACTACTACGAGGCGCACACCCTCCTGCGGCTCTGCGAGGCACACCTTGGCGCTGGCGATGCTCAGCTGGCCCGCCAGGCCGCCGAACGCAGCCTCGAGCTGTCGGAGAGTTTCCGCAACGCCTGGCTCAAAATCGACATCCTCAACACGCTCGCCGCGGTCGAGCTGGCGCAGGGGCACGCCGAGCCGGCGCTGCGCCACCGCCAGGACGCGCTGGAGATAGCCGAAACCGTTCCCTACCAATACATGCTCACCGCAACCCAGATCGGCCTGGCCGAGGTTCATTGCGAGCTGCAGGAGCTGGAGATCGCCAAGAAGTACGCCGAGCGCGCCTTGGCCCAGTGCCGCCAATCCGGGTACAGACTTCTGGAGGAGCGCTTGCTACGGCTCGACGGCGGGCGGGTAGTCGGCTAGGTTCACCGGCATGAGGACATCGATCGCCGCGGCTGTGGCCGGGCGCGGTCGGTGCGGACTGCAGTCCATCGGCATCCGGTGTCTCGCCGAGCCTTCCCCGCCCCCGGCCTTGGCCGAGCTAGGTTTCGTTGAAAGCCACCGCGCTGCGCAATAAATAACGGTCGATGACTCTGTTGGCCAGCACGTGGAAGATGTTGGCGGCGATGATGGCAGGAGCGACGATCGCGACGACGCCATCGAACTGGATCTCCAGGGTGAGGGCCAGGATGATGGCGGTAATGCCATGCTGCTGGGCACCCGCCAGATGCCACCGATCGGCGGTCGGCATGTGGCGGGTGAGCGGGACCGACACGATGGCCTGGGCGATGAACGCGGTGACGCCCAGGGTGATGCCCCGCCACGGGTCGATGCCGCCGATCAAGAGGATGCCGAGGATGACGGCTGCGGTGTAGAACGCCCAGGTGGTGATCCTGGGGATCAGTTTGGTGAGGGCCTCGGGGCGCGCGAACAGGCCGATGATGGCGATGGCCAGCATCCAGCCCAGGTAGACAGCGGCCGTGGCGAAGATCAGCAGGGCGGCGTATTGCAGCCACGTTCGGGACCTGACGGCCCGCCACACCAGCCAGGCCGCACCGGCGAGCAGGAGGTTGCCGCCAAGGTCCGTGGCGTACAGGAGGATGGGGCTCTCGCCCGACGCAGCAGCGTTGCCGAGACCGAAGGTGTTCACGGCGACAGCGGCGGCGTAGATCGCCAGGACGACGGTGAACGGGTCGTCAAACGACGACCAAGCGGCCAGGACTGTACGGGCCCGTGGGCTCATGCGCTCGTCGCCCATGAGCGCGGCCACCGACAGGGGATCGATTTGGGCGACCACCACTCCGAGGATCAGGAACAACGGGTTGTGCCAGGCCAGCGCCAGGACGCCGCCGATGATCAGGGCTTTGACGATGACGCCGAGGGTGACCGCCGAAACGATGATCTTCTTGTCGGCGGCGGCCCGCCGCAGGTCGATGCTGCTGGTCGCGCCGTACAAGCCGATGGCCAGCAACAGAAACGCGGCGGTCTTGTAGCCTCCGGAATGTGCCAGCTCGCCGACATCAATGTGGAGGAGCCAGGCCAGCCCAAGACCCGCGAGGATAAAGAGCAGCAGCAGACCGATGCGGCGCATCACAATCCCTTCTGCTCGGTGCCGCCAGCTTGGTGATCGCCGACGGCATCGAGCCACGGTCAGCACCCTATCCGCCGAACGCCACCTCCCGGACACGCGAATGTCGCAGTGGGGGTACACGGCACCGCGCCGACCGTGACGGTCGGGCACGGCTGGGGCACCCCCGGCTGAGGCCGAAGCCACAGCACCAGCGTGACGGTCAGCGCCACCGCCGCGACGATGGCCAGAACCCCCACCCGGGCAGGCCATTGCGGCCTTGCGCCGAAGGCCCCATCCGCTGCGGCGATGGCCGGAACCCCCACCCGGGCGGGCCATTGCGGCCTTGCGCCGAAGGCCTGATCCGCCGCGCGGGCACCGACCGGCTCCGGGTGCCGGATCACCGCCGAGCGCAGGGTGAACGGCTGTCCCGCCGTCACCACGGGCGAGTCTTCGTCCCGCAGGAACCGCCGGTACGCGTCCAGCGCGACGGCGAAAGCCGCCTCAAGATCGGCCCGGTCGGGCTCGACGATGCGGTGGACGCACACGAAACCGTAGAGCAGGCGCATGGGCCGCCCGTGCTCGTCGTGCGTCTCGGCCGCGTCGGCGGGGGTGAGCGGATGGGTCGCGGACACCACCGTCAGGCGCCGCCCGGCCCGCGTGTGCACGTCAACCACCTGTGGCTGGCCGGTGCCCGGCTTGACCACCTCGTCGAGGAAGCCGTAATCCAAGTCCTGCACCAGAAATTCCGGCGCGAGCAGGATGCTGTAGTCGCGGTGACGGCCGGCCGCGATGAGGAACGGCCATCCGGTCGGTGACGGTGCCATCTCAGTCCTCTCCAGACAGCCGGGAGCTGGGCAGGCGGCCTTCGAGCACGTCGATGCGGCTCTGGAAGTCGCGCAGGACCTTGCGGCGGGCCAGGCGGAACTCCTCGATCGTCCGGTCGACCTCGCCGAGGCGGCGATCCAGGTGGGCCAGCGGGTCGGCGGAGCGATCGCGCCCGGCTTTGAGCAGCTCGAGGGCGGCGTCGCCGACGAACCCGGCGGCCTGGCCGCCTAGCGGCCCGAGCACCTTGCCGGCGGCGTTGAGCACGAACGTGCCCAGCTCGGCCAGGGCGCCCACCGGGCCTAGCCGGGTCTGGCGGCGTACCTGATCCAGTGCGGCATGCAGGGCCGCCTTGTCCAGCGATCGCTCGACCTGCTCGAAGACGTCCGGGACCACAGCCGACAGCGGAGCGTCCACATTGGTGGGATGCATCTCGCCGTCGGGCAGCTTGGCGATGCGGCCTTCGGCGTCCAGCTCGGTGAAGTCCGGGCCGACCGCGCTGACCGGGATCAGACGCACCACGCGGTGCGGGCTGTGGGCCTGCACGAGGTCACGGAAACCGTTGTTGGACATCAGATACTTGCGCACGCTGCGCAGCCGGGCTTCCTCGTCGACATCGATGTCGCGCAGAATGTCCCACTTCGTGATGACGAAAGTGATCGGGCAGGACACCAGCATCATGAGATTGATCATCGCGGTGAGGCTCTGCTGCAACCGCATCTGCCCTTCGTACTGGCCATCGAGGCATTGGCGGACCCGGTAGCCGTCGATGATGCCGACCAGCGCGTGGGCGGAGTCGATGCGCTGCAACAGTTCGGCTTGGCCGGTCGAGCCGGGCGCCTGCGCGTCGGTGAGCAGGCCGCCAGCGTACTCAAGATAGCCGATGTTCATCACGGTGTGCAGCGCGCCGGAGGGCGCTCGGGTGCGCACGGTAAAGACGAACTCACGGGTCTCCCCCACCGACGTGCCCGCGGGCCATGCCCTGCTGGTGTCGGCCACCTCGGTGAACCATTGGTTGAGCAGGACCACCTGTTCATACGGGGCGGTCAGGAAATAGCTGCGCCCAGAAGGGGTCTGCATCTGGTGGTACATGCTCGCCAGCAACAGCGTCTTGCCCGAGCCCCGCGAGCCGAGGGCGACGACCTTGAACGTGGGAACCGGGCCCGCATCGGGAAGTGGTGGTGGGGCAGAGCGCCGGCGCGACCGGATGGCCACCACCAGCACGGCCACCGCCCCCACCACGGTTGCCAGGGCGTACAACGCGAACATTGGGTCCTCCATTGAGTTGACTGCTCATCTAGAGCAGGCACCCGGCGTCTTGATACATGGCCGTGTATCAGAACCGTCTCCCGCGTGTCTTTCTGGCGAAGGACCTACCGCCAAGACACCCGAAGGAGAGACAGGTGTCCACAGATCACGAGCTCGACACCGCGGACTTGATCGATCCGATGGCCGATGACCCGACCCCCACCGAGATCGCCGACGCCAAACACGACGACTACGTCGAGTCGTATCCCCAAGCAACCCCGATCGGAGAGAAAGCCCCATGACCATCCACACCGGCTACGAACCCGCCGCCGGATGCACCGGCCAGAGCCAGCAGGGCGCGAAGGCGCTCATGGCTTGGTATCTGGGGGCCTACGGCGCGATGGGCGGGAAGAATCTAGGCATCTACAACTGCCGCAACATCGCCGGCTCGCAATCGCTTTCCCTGCACAGCGAGGGGCGCGCCTGCGATCTGGGAGTGCCGGTCGGGCAGGGCTGGGCCAAGACCCTGGCCGACGCTCTGCTGGCCCACTCGGGCGAGCTCGGCATCCAGCTCATCATCCACGACCGCAAGGTTTGGTCGGCACGCCATCCGTTTGACGGCTGGCGTGACTACTCCGGCAGCAATCCGCACCGGGACCATTTGCATGTCGAGTTGTCCTGGAAGGCCGCCCGCGAGCTGAGCGCCGCAGCCGTCCAGGCCGAGTTGACGTTGACCGGGCAAGGCTTCCCGGCTTGGCCGGGCCGGCATCTGCGGCACACCCCGGGCCATCTGATGCGCGGCGACGATGTCCGGACCTGGCAACAGCGCATGGCCGGCCTCGGCCGCCAGATCGCGGTCGACGGTGTCTACGGTCCACAGTCCGCGGGAGTCGCGCGTGACTTCCAGCAGGCAAAGGGGCTCGAAGTCGACGGCGTTGTCGGCCCGAAAACCTGGGCCGCTTCATGGCAGGCATAGATCGCCCGTCGTGTTGCATGGTCGGCGCGTGAAGTCAAATGCACAACGGCATCGCCACGCCATAGGTGGAATTTGCCTCAGCCTTGCCGGGCTCGGCTGGTGCGATTGCTGAGCTGGTGCTGTCATGAAGTTCGTGTGGCGCCAGAAGCACTCCGTGTCGGGGTGGTGGCTGATTTTCGCGGCGGCGGCTGTGATGGCTGTCGCGTCTATGGTTTCGCAACTGCTGCCGGCTGTGCTGGCGGCCGCTGTGGTGGCCGCGGTCGGTGTATTGGGGGCCGTTGCCTCGGAGCGAGGAAGTCAATCGTTGTTCGACCGGCGAGCGCAGCGCCATCGGGCACTCGATGACCTGTTCACCTTCGCCCACGGGCAGCGGCTTCCCTTGGTACGCGATATCACCGACCCGGTCTGCGTTGGCGTGCACCGTGCCATGCCGCGCAGCAACGACAACGCGGTCGCCGACGAACCGCCGCCGTTCGTCCGCCGCGATCGCAGCAGCGAAGTGGAGGCGGCCCTCGGGCGCTCGGGATTTGTGTTGCTGGTTGGCGAGTCCACGGCGGGAAAGTCTCGAGTCGCCTTCGAGGCGATCCGGGCCTGCTTGCCCAACCACACCTTCATCCGGCCGCGAGTCCCGACCGCGATCTCGGCCGCGCTCGCTAACATCGCCGAGGTAAGGCGGTGCGTCATCTGGCTCGACGACCTGGAACAGTACCTCGGCGTCGACGGCCTGACCGCCGATCTCGTCACCGCAGTCATCAAGGCGAAGGGGCATCACACCGTCTTGCTGGGCACCATTCGCGCTCATGAGCGGGCCCGCTACCGCACCTCAACCGCGACGGCCCGAAGTGGCTGTGCGGTCGACGAAGTGGCCCTGGCCGCCAGGCAGGTTCTGGATCTGGCGACCGAGATCCGCATCGACAGACGATGGTCCTCGCGGGAACTGGAGCGCGCCAAGCACTTTACCCACGACAGCCGCATAGCCGAGGCACTCACTCATGCCGACCGCTTTGGAGTATGCGAATACCTCGCGTTGGCGCCACAACTGCTGGGACATTGGCACGATGCCTGGACACCGGCGGCGAACCCGCGCGGTGCCGCCATCGTGGCGGCGGCGGTCGACGCACGCCGAGCCGGATATCACCGGGCCCTGCCGGTCAACGTGCTGCGTGACCTGCACCAGCACTACCTGACCGCGCGCGGCGGCGCCCTGCTGCGGCCCGAGCCTTGGGAGCAGGCGCTGCAGTGGGCATCGGAACCGTTGCATGCCACCGGAAGTTTGCTCATGCCCGATGACCATCGGCGGTATCTGGCATTCGACTACCTGCCTGACGCTCTCGACCAAGACGTGAGCTCGGAGCCGGTACCCACAACAACCTGGCAGACCCTTATCAAGCTTGCCGATGAGAAGTCGGCCAACGACATCGGCTGGGCCGCGGTGTCGCGTAAAGAATGGGAACATGCCGCCACCGCCTACCGGCGCGCCCTCGACGCGGGCCATCTGCCGGCGGCCGCAGGCTTGGCCTATTGCCTTGGTCAGGAGCACCGACATGGTGATGCGGCCGAAGTCCTTCGCACCACAATCGCTTCCGTCACCGCAGGCGGATTCGGCGCGGTGGAGGCCACCCAAATTCTCAAGATGCGTCACCGGCTGGCGTGGTGGACAGGCCTGGGCGGCAACGTTGTCGAGGCCCTCGGCATTATCCGGTCCGTGGCTGAGGAAAGCGCCGGCCTCCTCGGACCCGACCACGCCGACACGCTGAGCTGCCGCCGGATGCAGGCACGGTGGGAAGGGGTTGCCGGCGATCCAGCTGCCGCCCTGTGCATCGCCCAGGAGGTTTTCTTAATCAGCCAGCAGAAGCTGGGGCCGGACCATCCCGACACGCTGGGCAGCCGCTTCGAGGTTGCGGTCTGGACAGGCGCCAGCGGCGATGCCAAGGCGGCAGCGCAACTGTGGCAAGCATTGGACCTCGACAACACGCGGCTGTGCGGACAGCAGGATGAGGCGATTCTCGACGTTCGCCTCAACGCCGCGTTCTGGCTGTGCGAAGCCGGTGACATCGATGCCGGCCTCGACGCGTTCGAGCGGGCCGTTGCCGACTATTGCCGGGTCCTGGGCGATTTGCATCCCCACACCGTCTGGGCGCAACTGGCATGGATCGGCAGACTCACCCAATCCAAAGATCCCGATACCGCGCTGAAGGCGGCTCGGCAAATCGTCGAGCAATGCCGAGCCGGTCTCGGCGCCGATCATCCGATGACGCTGCGCGGCGAGCTGTCCTACGCGGTGTGTGTCGAAAAGGCCGGCGACATCGATGACGCTATGCGCGAGCTGGTGACTCTCATCGGCCACGCCACGCGCACACTGGGATCCGATCACGAGACCACATTGGACTGCCGCAGCCAGCTGGCACGATGGACTGCCGATACCAACCAATTCACTCATGCGGTAGGCCTTTACGAAGCCCTTGTCGCAGACCGGATCCGGGTCCAGGGTGAAGGTCACGCCAGCACCCGGCAAGACACCGCAGAGCTTCAGCGCTGGCAACATGCTCTCGCCGAGCGCGACAACGAGCTGTCATGACGCCACCAAAGCGGCGGGGCGAGCGCCCCACCGCTGTCTGGCGCATGTTATTTGATCAATGAGAGCCCGTAGGCGGCCATGATCTCGGTCAGCGGGTTGTAGTAGGAACGTACGCTCGGGTTGCCGCAGGGCAGTGCGTTGCCCCCGGAAAGGACTCCCATGGCGATCAGCCGCCGATCGCCCGGATCGCGGAACAGCGGGCCGCCCGAGTCGCCCCCGCTGGCGCAGGCCGTGGTCTCGATGAGGCCGTTGACCACCTCGCCGGTGTGGAAGGTGACCGTGACATCCAGCGCTACGACCGTGCCGCAGGTGACCCCGGTGACATTGCCCGACTTGCACAGGTACTGGCCAATCACCGGATTGTTCGTTTGCAGCACCCGGGTGCCGCTGCTGCCGTAAGCGATGAGGGTGGGAAAGGTGGTGACCGGTGAGTTGTAGGCGACCAGCAGGGCACCGTAGTCGTTGCCCGGGAAGCTGTGATAGATGCCCGGTCCGATGAGATTTCCGCTTAGGTACCAGAGGTTTCCGACCCCGGGGGCCACGCAGTGCCCGGCCGTGACGATGTAGCGGGAGCCGTTGGCCGCCTGCATGGCCAGGCCCGCCGAGCAGGCCGGAGCGGTCACGTTGGTGATGCCCATCCCGCCGCGAATCATGATCATCGGTCGGACGGCGGCGCCGCGTTGCCAGCTCACCCTGCCGGGATGCGCCGCGACGACGGAAAGAAACGCGCTAGAGGGCTGCCCACCCAGCGTGGCGAGGATCTTGCCGGTGGCCTGTTCGATGCGCAGGGTGCTCCCGCCCGGGGCTGCCGCGGCGAGCTCGGCGCGCAAGGACGCCGGTTCGATGGCCGCAGCCCCGGCCGGGGCGAGCGGGGACGGGACGATCAGTAGGAGCGCAAGAAGAAACGAAGACATAGCGAAAACGTTACATGTCGATATGTTTGATCACTATCGACGGCTGGCCGCGCGGGCCTTGGCCCGGCTGTGGTCGATCACCTCGGGGCGCAGCAGATGCCCGAAGCCCGCCCTGTCCAGCCGCAGCGTCAGCGCCTGACGATCGGCGCCCAGGGCACGTGCGGTCTCGTCGAGGTTCCAGTCGTGGGCGGCCAGCTGGGAGAGCAGATGCCCGCGTCTGGTCTGCGCCGCCGACAGCCGGAACGTCTTGAGGTAAACCAGCCGCCCCGCCTCATCGGTGATCGTCTCGCCGATGTGGTTGTCCACGTCCGGGTTGAACGCCGGCCGGAACCGCGACAAGGTGAAGCGGCCCACCCGGTTCACCTTGGTGAAGCTCAGATCCTCGGCGTCCAGCAGCCCGCCGGCCATGACTCTGTGGAACTCCTCCCACTGTGCCTGCGATTCCACAATGGACGCCCGCAGATCGGCGAGGCTGCCGACCCGGGTCTCGTCGAGGCGCACGGAGAAGTCGTTCACCGCCGGATACAGATGCGCGTACTGGTACACCAGCTCGCCGTAGAAATCCTGTAGCAGACTCGGATGCAGGGCACGGTAGTCGTCCGGGTGTGGCACCACGAAGGCGGCGGCCAAAGCGTCGGCGACGTAAAGCACCATCCCGCACTGGCCCGGGTGGATTTCGAAGACCCGCAGCGCGTCCTGCAGACCCGGAACGGCTGCCCCGCAATAGCTTGCCTCGACACGCGGCGACAGGCCATGGGCGACCGCCTGGTGCGTCCACTCCTGCCACGCCACCGACGGCCCGGCGAACTGCAGCGCCAGATAGCCCTCCATCGCCAGATGCAAAGGCAGGAACCGCAACCGGCCACGGTTCTCGCGGCGGGTCAGGCGGCCCCGGAAACGCAACCGGATGCAATCGGACTCGGCCGGCACGGCCGGATCATGCAGCTGCGTGCCATAGGCGGCCGCGGGCGCGCCTTCGGCCGATCGCGTCGCCACAAACGCGTGCGGGATATAGCTGATGTAGGCGCGGCGGCGTCCACTCTGGACGATCGACAGCTCGCCGTCGTCGTGGACATCGGCGTGCAGGCGCAAGCCGGTCACCGGCTCGTCACGCAGCAGCGGCACCAGGCGCACCGCACCCCACGTCTGCGCCGGGGCCGCCGTCAGCCCCGCCAGGTCAATCCTTTTCATCACTGGGTACCTGCCTGCGTGTCCTCGGCCAGGAAGCGCTCGACCCGGTCGGCCAGATGCGTGCGAAGCGCGTCGAAGCCGGCCCGGCCGGTCGGGAAACGGGCCAGCTCCACCAGCGCCGCCACGTCCTCGGCGTCACGCACCCCCACCGTCGCCACCTGCGGCCCCAGCCGCCGCACGGCGAAGGAATCGCTGTCGTAGACCGGATTGAGGTGAACGATGCTGGTGCGCCCGGCCGGGTCCAGGCGCGTGTTCCACACCCGCAACACCTCGGCGGCCTGCCCCACCGGCGCGTTGTCCCAGCCGTCGGAGACGATGACCAGCCTGTCCGGCCGGTGCTCCAAGGCGTCGACGATCCGCGCACCCAGCCCGGTCGTGCCGACCGGATGAACCAGCAGCGGGTCGCCGCGATGGGTCAGCCACATGCCGGTGTACTCGGCCGAAAGCGCCTCCAGCAGATAGTGCGCCGCCAGGGCCACGGCAAGCGGACGCCGGCGCTTGACCGCCGAACCCGCTGACGAATAGCTGTCGTCCAGCACCGCCACCACCCGGCCCCAGGTCCCTGCCCGGCGGCGTGCCGCCCGGGCCGCCGCCGAGCGCAGCGCGGCGGTCAGCTCATCGCGCCGGGCCGCCCGCTGCGGCCGCGGCAGCGACAGCACGTATACGGCAAGCCGGGTCAGCGGCGCGGTCGCCAGATCAATCGCCACCGCACCGGCTTGGTGGCGCGCGGCCGACGACTGCAACCTGATCCGCTCGAGATCGGTGAGCCTGGGCGCGATGCCGTTGAGGAACCGGGCCCGGTCGATGCCGTGCCGCGCCGCCAAACCTTCCGCCACCGTGTACGGCAGCTCGTACAACGCCTTCTGCTCGTAATGCGCACGACGCCACGACTCCAGGATCGGGGTGTCATAACGCTTCGGGCGTCGCCAGTCGAACAGCGCCGTGCCGACCTCGCCCGGCAGCGACAGGTGGGCGTGGCGGGCCGCCACCGACAGCGACCGGCGGTACTTGACGGCGTCGAAGGCCGGATCCGGCCGCCCCGCCACCCAGTCGCGCACAATGGCCCGGCACCGGCGGTTGTTCACACCTAGCCGGCGCAGCTCGCCGAAGACGCCGTACACCCGCTGCGGCGGCATCCCGCGCAGCGCAGCGGCGATGAGCTTGCCTTCCTTGGCCCGCTGGGTGTCGCCGGCGGCCGAGGCGTGCCGAAGCAGATTCGTCACGATCATCGCAGCGTTGAGGTGGTTGATGTCCAGCGCCAGCGTCGCCGCGTAAAGCTCACGGTAGTTACCCAGCACGTACTCGTGCAGGAAGCCGAGCGACATCCGCTGCGCACCCGCCTCGTCGCGGAACTCCCGCTGGGCGGTCGAGGCGATCGCCGCGTTGACGAACATGACGACGTCCTCGCACGCCACCTGCTGCGCGGTCGGCATCGGCCCGATCCTCCCCTCCTGCAATGAAATCCGGCGCCGGCCGGGGAATGGGGGCACGAACTGCGAAGCATCGCTTCATAGGCGGGTTCCGGAAGTCGCACCGAAGTCCCGCGGCCGGCCGGGTCACCATATCCCCGCGCCGCCCTGTTTGCCACGGGGTATTCCACCGCCCTGACTTCGATGGCAGGATCGCCGGGGCGATCCTGCCATGACCGCAGGGTGGCTTAGCGAAGCACGCAGCTGACCGCGGGCGCCGCGTTGGTGACGTTGTTCCAGCTGGCAAGGAAACCGAAGCTGGCCGACGCGCCCGGTGCCAGAGCGCCGTTGTAGTTGGCATTGCGGGCCGTCACGGTCGCGCCGGACTGGGTGACGGCAGCGTTCCAGGACTGGCTGATCTGCTGCCCGTTGGCGAAGGTGAGCGTCGCCGTCCACGCCGTGGAGGCGGCAGTGGAAGCGTTGCGGACAGCCACCTCGCCCTGGAACGCTCCACCCCACTGCGACATCTGCTGATAGCTCGCGATGCACGCTCCCCCGCCGGATGGCGAAGGTGACGGTGAAGGCGACGGCGACGGTGGCCGTGAAGGCGAAGGCGACGGGCTGGGGGTGGGTGAGCGGGTGGGGCTGGAAGTGGGGATCACTCCGTTGAGGACCTGAGCCAGGACCGGGTACCAGCTATTGGCCATCTTCTGAAAGCCGCCGTCGTTGGGGTGCACCCCGTCGCCGGTGTCTGTGGTCGCGTTGAACCCGGTCCACAGGTCGGCCACGAAGATCGGTGACTGGGTGGTGGTCAGGCCGGCGGCCCAGCCCGGAATGGCATTGTTGAACGCCACCACGTCGGCCGGGCAGGTGGCGCAGGCGGCGGCGCTCATCGGGATAATCTGCGCCATAACGATTTTCACGTTGGGGTTGTTGGCCCGCATCTGGCCGACCAGCTTCGTGAAGGCGGCCAGTTTGGTCGCCAGCGGGATGAAGCCGCCCCACATGTCGTTGGTGCCCAGGTGTACCAGGATGATGTCCGGTCTGGCAGCAGCCAGCCATGGCGGAAGCTGATTGTTGTCGGCGATGCCGGTCGCGGAGAACCCGCCGTGGCCCTCGTGGTCGAAGTCGTAGGCGAAGCCAGGGTTGCAGCCGCCGCCGTCGGACACCCCTCCGACAAAGTCGATGTTCGTGTAGCCGTTGGTCTGCAAGCGATTCCAGAGTTTGGCTCGCCAGCAGCCCGGCCCTGCCGTGATGGAGTCACCCAACGGCATGATCCGCACTGGTACGGCGGCGGAGAGCGCTGGGCGGACCACCATACCGACGGCCAACACCACCAGCACGGCCAACAGGCCGCCCAAAGTCGATCTGCGAAACATGTGAAGCTCCTCAAAGGAGAAGGACAGGATTGCCCTACCGCCCCGGCTCCCACATATCGCGCAGCGCCGATGTTACTCGACGGCAGCTCTACGGCGAAAGCCCGGCGAGCGCCGCACGCACGGATCCGGACTGGCGATTGGTGCACCAGTGCACCGATCGCCAGTCCGGATCTCAGAGAAGGGTCGGCAGCTAATACCAGTATCGGCGCCCAAGCACCGGCCGGTTGACAGAGCCAAGCAGCATAAGAACAGCACCCACCACGAGCAGGATTATGCCTACCGTCGACAGAATGCCGATGCCCGTCAGCCATCCGATCAGCAGGAGGATTACACCCAATATCAACACTTCTGGCTCCACGGGGAGAAGGGAGTTGCGCTAACTCCATCGCTGTACCCACCCGGTCAAGCCCATGAAACCTCAACGTCGCGCGTATGCGCCGTATACACCGATTTACCCTATTAACAGGGATTACTCCATGGTCGGCAGTGGCACCTGCGCCCACATCGATGGGCCGATGCCGCGCGGCGTGCTGGCCCACTACGAGCCGCTGGCCGGCTATGGGTACCGGCGGATCGGCATACGCCGCATCCCCTAGCCGGCCCGGCTCTGTCCAAAATGGAGAAGTGAGGGTCCGCAGCGAGCCGGACCCTCATTCCACTGGT
The DNA here is from genome assembly GCF_016862955.1 of Rhizocola hellebori. GTDB lineage: Bacteria > Actinomycetota > Actinomycetes > Mycobacteriales > Micromonosporaceae > Rhizocola > Rhizocola hellebori. Next base: position 42,622 of record NZ_BONY01000008.1, read on the forward strand.
TCAGCTGGTGGGTGAGACGAACAGCAGCGGCCCGACCGCGACCGGCGTTGCCGTGCTGACAAGGAAGTTGCGAACCTGCAGCGGGGTCCAGGCCGGGTTGTTCTGAAGGACTCGTGCGGCCGCTCCGGCAACGTGCGGCGACGCCATTGACGTGCCGCTCAGCGTGGCGGTTGCGGTGTTGCTGGTGTTGTAGGACGAAAGGATGCCGACGCCGGGCGCCCAGATGTCCACGCAGGAGCCGAAGTTGGAGAACGACGCGCGGGCGTCGTTGCTCGCGGTAGCGCCGACCGTGATCGCGTTGGGCGTGGAGGCCGGGGAGAAGTTGCACGCGTTGGCGTTGGAGTTGCCTGCGGCCACCGCATAGGTGACACCGTCGGCGATGGAGTTGGTGACGGCGTTGTTGACAGCGGAGCTGAAGCCGCCGCCCAGGCTCATGTTCGCCACGGCCGGCTGACCGGCCTGGTGGTTGGAGGTCACCCAGTTGATCCCGGCGATGACGCCGGAGAAGCTGCCGCTGCCGTTGCAGTCGAGCACGCGCACGGCGACGAGCCGGACGTTCTTGGCTACGCCGTAGGTCCGCCCGCCGGTGGTGCCCGATACGTGGGTGCCGTGGCCGTTGCAGTCATCGGCCGGGAGCGAGCCGTCGACGGCGTCGAAGCCGTAGGAGGCGCGGCCGCCGAACTCGTTGTGGGTGATCCGGATTCCGGTGTCGATGATGTAGGCGGTGACGCCGGTGCCGGTACTGACATAGGTATACGCCGCATTCAACGGGAGCGGATGCTGGTCGATGCGGTCCAGACCCCATGGCGGGTTGGTCTGTGTGGTCTGCAGGGTGAAGACGCCATCCTCCTCGACATAGGCCACGGCAGGATCGGCGGCGAGCCGCTTGGCCGCCTTTTCCGTCAGCTGAGCCGAGAAGCCGTTTAGCGCGTCGCCGTAGGTGTGGCGCACCGTCGCGCCATACCTGCCGGCGAGGGTGCTTGCCGTCGCCGCGACGCTGCCGAGCGCCGTGGTTCCCACCGCTTTGTCTTTGAGCACCACGATGTAGCTGCCGGGTATGGCATTGGCGGTGCGCAGAATTTGGCCGGTACCGGCGGCAGCCGCCGGGCTGCCGATCACTACCGTGGCCAGGGCTGCCACGGCGGCGATGCCGAAAGCCGCCAATCGGTGCGTATGCGGGAATCTCATCCCGACTCCTCTCGATGCCATCCCTCCCAGCACGGGTCTGGAGGGGATGAACCAAACAGACGGCACCATAATACTTATCAATTTGCAGATATAAATATGATCGCGAACGGACGGTGGGCGATCGTCGATATGAAAAGCTGACGTGATGGTGAAACAACGACCGTCGCTCCTGGACGTGCTGGCACGGGGGTGGCCGCTGCTGGCCGCGGTGGCCCTCGTTTTGACCTGGGGCCGCACGCTGCCCACGTGGCTGGTGGCAGTGGTCGCGCTGGTGCTGGCCGGAGCGGTGCTATCGGCGGTGCACCACGCGGAGGTGGTGGCGCATCGGGTCGGCGAGCCGTTCGGCTCTCTCGTGCTTGCGGTCGCGGTCACCATCATCGAGGTCGCGCTCATCGTCACGCTGATGATCTCCGGTGGGGAGAACTCATCGTCATTGGCGCGCGACACCGTCTTCGCCGCGGCGATGATCACTATGAACGGCATCCTGGGACTCAGCCTGCTCATCGGCGCACGTCGCTACCATCTTGTCAATTTCAACGCTGAGGGTACGGGCGGCGCGCTGGCCACCGTGACTGCCCTGGCCACGCTCAGCCTGGTCGTGCCCACCTTCACCACAAGCCATCCCGGGCCCCAGTTCTCCGGGCCGCAGCTGGTCTTCGCCGCTTGCGCTTCGCTTTTCCTTTACGGCTCCTTCGTGCTGACCCAAACGGTCCGCCATCGTGACTTCTTCCTGCCCGTGACCGCCTCCGGCGAGCTGGCCGAGCAGGACCATGCCGAACCGCCGACCCCCAAAGCCACCTGGACCAGCGTTGGCCTGCTGCTGGTGGCGCTGGTCGCCGTCGTCGGGCTGGCCAAGGTGGAGTCGCCCGCGATCGAGGCGGGCGTAAGAGCGGCCGGCTATCCGCTGTCGTTCGTCGGCGTGGTCATCGCGATGCTCGTACTCTTGCCCGAATCCCTGGCCGCCGCGCGGGCGGCCGGGCGCAACCGGATCCAGATCAGCATCAACCTGGCGCTCGGCTCAGCGATGGCCAGCATCGGCCTGACCATCCCAGCCATCGCCATCGCGTCAATCTGGCTCGACGGACCCCTGCTGCTGGGTCTGGGCGCGACGCAGACGGTGCTGCTGGCCCTGACCATCGTGGTCAGCGTGTTGACAGTGGTGCCGGGCCGGGCGACCCGCCTCCAGGCCACCGTGCACCTCATACTCTTCGGCGCCTTCATCTTTCTCTCCATCAAGCCCTAGCCAGATCGATCCGACCTTCCAAAATGGACAGCGATACCGGCTCGCCAACGTGTCTACGGGTACGTAAGCTCGCCGGAATGTCGACATGGATCATGCCCGAGCGCCACGAGCCGCCGCACAACCCGATCGACGAGCGGGCTGCGCTCGAAGACCGTCTCGAGTTCCAGCGCACCACATTGCTGCGCAAATGTGGCGGGCTGACGCCGGAGCAACTGGCGCTGCGGTCGGTGCCGCCGTCGAAGCTGTCGCTGCTTGGCCTTGTTCGGCACATGTCTGGGGTAGAGGCCTGGTTCCATTCCTACGACGGCCAACCTGATCACGAGTTCTTCTCGAACTACGGGCAGGGCTCGACAGACGGATTCGACGACATCGACATCACGCGCGCCGCGGACGACCTCGCCAGCTATCAGGCCAGTGTCGCCCGTTCGCGGGCGGCCGTGGCCGGACATAGCCTCGACGACGCCTGTCCCGGAGAGAACTACACGCTACGGTGGATCTACCTGCACATGATCGAGGAGTACGCGCGCCACAACGGCCACGCGGATCTCCTCCGCGAACGCCTCGACGGCACCACGGGCGAATAGGACCTGGGCGGCCTGGGCTCAGTTGACCCGCCATACGGACAGGGTTTGGGGCTGGGTGCGGCAACTGAACGCGTAACCCTCGCTGGAACATTGCGCCATATGCTGGTCTGGCACCGAGCCCACCACCCGGAAGCCGCCTTTGTCGATCACCGCGACATAGGTCGACGAAGGGCCGGGTGCCAGCAGGATCAGCGGGCCGCGCTTCACCATCGGCTCACCGGTCGGCTGCAGACCGATCGCCTGCCAGATCGTGGGCAGCCGGACCAATCGCCGGCGGGTGGTGTCATAGAACTCGAGTGCGCCGCCCCCGCCGGTATCGGTGTTCATGGCGATGCCGAGCACCCCGAAATCCGTGCCCACCGCGGCCGACCACGGCCCGGCGGTGAACAGCGAGGTGCCGGTCTGCTTGTCCACCAGATCGGTACGCCCGAAAAGGCCGTCGCACCACACGACGACACAGTCATAGCGCTCTCTGGCTTCGGCGATGGCGAACTGGTTGTCGACCTCGACTATGGCGCTGCCACGCCATTCCAGAACCGGCTCATCGCGCCGGAAGAAGCCAACTTCTCGCGAGGCGAAAACTCCCTCGGCACCGACAAGGAGCGGATCGGTCAGCTCGCGCTTGATGGCGCCGGTGGACAGGTCGTATTCGGTGACCTTGCCCTGGGCCGGGTCGAGCGTGATCACCGAACGCCGCTCACGGGCGAAGAACTGTTGTGGGGCCAGGCCCAGCCGGCTCCAGATTACATGTCCGTCAAGATCGTAGACGGTCGTCTCGCCTGTCGACCCCCCATCGAAGCCGAACCTGCTCTGACCGATCGCCAGATCGCCGAGGACCATCAGCGAAGTCGGGGCACGCCACTTTTCCGCGCCGGTGGCCGGGTCGAGCACCACTGTGCTCAATGACCCGCGCTGACTTTCGGCGTATCCGACGACGGTGAGCAGGCCACCCTGAATCTGGATCGCGGGGCGCACCAACCCGGCGCTCAGGCTCCACCTCGGCCGTGCGGTCTCCTGATCGAAAGCGATCACCGAACCCGTGTCGACGATCATCAGCAGGTCGCCTGCGGGCCTCAACTCGGTCGTGACGGTGATCGGGACCTGTGCCACCCGCGTGATCGCCGGCTGGGGATCGCCTCCGCCGGCACCCAGCATGAGCAGGCACAACAGCGCCACTCCGGCCGCCGCGAGCCGCTTGGTGAAAGGGGTCAGCCGCTGCGGCGCGGAAGCCGGCGCTTCGGCTTGCGGCCCGAAGTTGTCGAGATCGATGAGGGTGGTCACCACGGCGACATTCTGGCAGGCTCACGCGAAATCCGTGGTCCGTCCGATCTGCGACGCCGCCGCCGCGCGATCTTTGAGCTGCTCGCGCGGCGGCTTGCGGGCCGATAACCCCACGGGTCAGGGGAGGTGGCGGAAGTGGGTGATGAGATGGCCGCCGGTGTACAGGTGCAGGGCCAGACCCGGTGGCAGATCCGGGTTGCCCGGCTCCGCAGACTCGAAGGGGAACTGGAGGGTCCAGGTGGTGGCGGGGGCGATGATAAGCGGGCGGCCGGCGAAGCTGGCCGCGGCGGCGGTGTGGGCATGTCCGGTCAGGACGGCCACGACGTGAGGGTGTGCTTGCAGTAGCGATGCCAGCTCGCCCGGGTTGAGCAGCGGCCAGCGATCGGCGAGTGGATGGTGGGTCAGGACGGGCGGATGGTGAAACGCGATCACCGTCGGCCTTCCGTCCACAGCGGACAGTTGAGACTCCAGCCATTCCAAGGTTTCTGAGGCCAGGTTCCCGTCGTCTTCCCCCGGGATAGTGGAGTCGGCCATTAGCACGGCGAGGTCGCCGACGCGGTGCGCGGAGTTGATAGGCCCCGGCGACGCGGCCTCGCCGAGGAGCACCGTGCGGAAAACCTCCCGCGCGTCGTGGTTGCCCGGCCCGGCCAGGACCGGGAACGGCAGGTCGAAAAGCTTACGTGCCGCCTCGTATTCGCTCGCTGTGCCGTGATCCGCGATGTCCCCCGTTACCAGCACCGCTTCGGGCGGCGCTGGCAGATCGCGAAGGTAGGCGAAGACCCGCTCGGCACGTCTGTGTGCCCGATCGGTGCCGTCGAGATGCAAGTCGCTCACGTGAGCAAGGATCGTCACTTCGTCGGTCCTAACGCTAAACGCATCTTTTAACGTTAGAGACGTTAGCGTATCCTCGGTCCCGTGGACAACCCTCTGGCGCTCAGTCTGGTGAGCACGATCCGCCACGACGGCAACGGCGGTGTCGCAGACGACCTGCCCGGCCCGGCCGAGCTGACGGCCTGGGTGCGCTCGCACGAAACGGATCTGGGGCCGTGGGCGGCAGGCTTCGTCGCCAAGGACAGGGTGTGGCGGGAGATCATCGCCCTGCGCCAGGCCGTGCGCACGCTGTTCTACCACGCCGCCGGAAGGCCCAACGACCCCCGCGATCCGGCACTTATCCTCATCAATGACACTGCTTCCCGGGTACCCCCCAAAAGGATCCTGCAATGGGCGCCCGGCACTGAGCCGACGGTGAAAGCTGTTGTCCCACAAGAGGATTTGCCAGCCGCGCTGGCGCAGGCGGCGATCGACTTCCTCGGCGGCCCGCTATCACGGGAGCTGCGGGCCTGCCCCGCTCCACGATGTGTGCGCTTCTTCGTGCGCGAGCACGGGCGCCAAGAATTCTGCAAGCCCTCATGCAGCAATCGCGCGAGGGCGGCGCGGCACTACGAAAAGCACGCCGGCACAAGGTGAGGGTCATCCTCCGGTCGTAGCAGCGGCGTCGGGTACACCCGCAGTCGGAGCCGGAAAGTCATTTTCTCAGCGGACGGCACCGCGCCGCCGGCCTCGCACCATGGGGCCATGACTAGTTTTCGCAACGTGCTTGGCCTCTGCTGTGCCGTGATGGCGGCCAGTCTCCTTGTCGCCTGTGACGATCCGCCCAAGCCGATCGAGACAACCGTGGGGCTGTCGGTGGCCACGTTGGTCAAGACGTCAGGGATCGTCGACACCAGCGGCAACACCTGCAACCCGGCCGTGCCTGCGGCACCCGACATCCAGGCGTTCTGGGACGGGCTGTCGCCGGAACGCAAACGCAATCCGTTCGTCGGCTTCGAGCTGTGGCGCAACACCACCGACGGCTGCCTGACCTCGCGGCTGGACGCCTACCGGGCGCTGGTCACGTTCAACATGGCGTCGGTGAGCAGCCTCAAAGGGCTGGTCACCAAGGCCGAGCTGCACGTGCTGACCTTCGCCCTGCCGTCCGGAGTGGGCGGGTCCAATCCCGCCTGTGTGGCGATGACCGGCGGGGCCGGATCGCTGGAGCGCTTCGGCCCCTCGGCGACGCTGCCGGCGGTGAGCGGATCCGGGACGCTGAACAAGCTCACGCCCCAGGAGTCGTTCCCCACCGGCAACACCGTCTTCACCTTCCCCCGGCCGTGGGCCTCAGGACCGGTCGCCGGTGCCGCCGACCCGACCACCACCCTTGCCAGCGGCACCGGCGGCGCGGTGTTCACCGTCGATGTCACCGGTCAGGTCAACGCCGCCCTCAACGGCTCGTTCCCGGGCATGAGCTGGATGCTCACCAGCGCTTTCGAAGGCCCGCTGACAGCTTCCGTTCCGGCGTCAGGTGCCATCGATTGCAAGACTGCCTACAGCTTCAAGCTGGTCCTCACCCACCTGTGACCCGGTAGCCTCGTGACCATGGCTGGATCGGAAGATGTTCCGCCGCCGATCGAGGATTGGTTGCGGAAGGTGTGCCTGGGGCTGCCCGGCGTCTATGAAGAGCCCGCCTGGGTCGGTGTCCGCTGGCGGGTGCGCGGCCGCACCTTCGCCCACGCCTGCACGGTCGGCTCAGACAATCCGACCTCACACGCCCGGGTCTTCGCCACCGACGGCCCGGTGTGCGTGGTGACGTTCAGGGCGCCGGCCGACGAGGTCGGCGGCCTGATCGGCTCCGGATTCCCGTTCTACTGGCCGGGCTGGGGCGTCAACGTCGTCGGGATGGTCCTCAATGCGCAGACCGATTGGAGCGAGGTGGCAGAGCTGCTCGTCGACAGCTACTGCGTACAAGCGCCGAAGAAACTAGCTCGTCTCGTCGACAGGCCATCTGGCCATTAGCTCAGTCACAGCGCGCCGCGGCCGGGGTCCTCCTGAAGACGCCGTCGCGGCCCTTGACGTACCCGCCCCAGTAGCGGAACTGGTCGCCCTCGGTGCTGCGGGTGCTGAGGTAGGTGTAATGGTTGGAGCCGGAGTTGAAGTCCGTCGTCCCGCACAGGGAGCTGCTGTTGGGGGCCAGCACTTCCCGGTTGAGGTCCACGTCGCTCATCTCCTCGCTGGCGCTGTTACACCGGACAGCCGCCGCACCCCGGTAGCTGATCAGACCGCTGGAGTTGGATTGGTAGGTGTAATGCCAGAAGCGGTAGGTGCCCGGCGAGGCGACATACTCCCCCACGTAGCTCGCCTGGTGATAGCCGACGATGATGATCTGGCCACCGGCCTCGATGTCGATTTCGGGCACAGAGTAGCTGGCGGTGCCGCAGCGGATGGAAGCTGCGGCCGACGCCGGAGCCGCGGCGAGCACGGTGACACCGACGGAGGTGATGGCGATGGCCAAGACGGCCGCGAGTTTGCGCCTCATCGTTGTATCCCTTCGATTGCGGATGTGTGAAACGACCGTATTGACGCGGGTCACAGTCATCTCAACGCCGGTTCAGGGCGGGATCACACGCGGGCTTCACTCGACGCGACTCGCGGCCATGATCGGAGGTCGGCAATGATGAGGCAACCGACGCTGTTCCTGACGGATTCGCTACATGGGACGCGTGGTGCGGATACCGTTGGCCGCCATCGATCTCCTGAGCTATGTTGCCGCTGAGCGGTTGCGGTTGGCGTCGATTGCTTGCCTGATGAGCTGGGCGACGAACTGTTCATCCTCTTGCCTCGCCTGCACGGTGACCCAGTCTGAGCTGCCTCGCAGCTGCACCCTCGGATCGGCCTTGAGCGTGTCGCGATTTTCGCGGATGACCGATCGCGTGAGCCGCAGGTCGAGCACGTCGTGGTTTTCGAAATGAGCGATTTCCCTGCCGTCCAGCCAATAGCCGAGATCGTCCTTGTACCGCGACGGCGCCTCAGCGACCTCACCCGTGCTCAGGATCAGCTCGCGAATCCATTCACTCGATCGCACCATGCGCAGTGCTTACCACAGGGCTACGACAGCCCACCCGGCGAGACGCGCAGAAAGAACCGCGGCCACCGGCTCAGCGAACCGGTGACCGCGGCTTCGAAAGGTGTTACAGCGCAGCGCACTGCCCGGTTCGAGAACCGGTGACAGTGTTCTGTATCTCGATGTTGACCGGCGCCGGCGAGTTGGTGTCGCAGCGCAACGCAGCACGCATCACGTTGCCGGTGATGAGGGTCGCCCCGCCGCTGGTTGTGTTGTTCGACACGACGACGTCCAGGACGATCTCGGTGGCTGCGACCACAACCGCCCCCGTGGTGCCCGTGATGCTCAATGTGCTGCTAAGCATGTCGCCGCCCAGGAACACGCCCGCGGCACCGGTGGCTGTGACCGAGCTCGAGAACGTGGTTCCGGTGGCGATCAGGACAGCTCCCGCCCGAACCGTCACCGGTCCTTGAACCGTCGCCCCGGCGAGGCAGGCAACTGTTCCCGCCGCCACGTCGAGAGGCCCGGTCAACGTCCCGGTCAAGGTTGGCAGCACGCGTTGCGCGCCAAGGAGTTCCTCGGTCGCCTGAGCGTCGAGGAGGAGCGGTATCAGTCCTCGCTCGGGCTGGGCCAGCGGGATGAGGTACCCGTCGGCCACCGTGATCACTTTCCAGCCATGGGCGTCGATGCGCTCCGCCGCCGTCAAACCGTCACTGCGCGCACCGTGATACTGCTGTTCGGTCAGTTTGTAGGCGCAGGGCGGCTGGTTGAGAATGGCACTGGCCACCGGCGCGTCGGCGGGCGGTGGGCTCTCTCCCGGGTGCGGGGCCGCGAAGGCCGGGATGGGCCGTGAGCCCCGGAACACTATCCGGCCGGTGTTGCTCACCTGGAAGGCGACCGCCGCCTTGCGGGACGCCAGGATCGAGGCCAGATTCGCCCGGTGGTAGTCCAGGAACTCGTTGAACGTCCACATCGCCGAGTATGTCTTGCGCCGCTTGTTGTTTGCGGCGCTGCTCTCGTCGGGACGGGTCGTGCCGCCCGAGGAACGCAACTCCAGCAACGAGTTGGCGACGTTCTTGAGCCCCAGCGTGTTTCGCAGGATGGTTTCCTCGCTGAGGCCCACGCTGCCGCCGCTGGCGCAGCCGTAGGGGCATGGCCACCAGCCGGCAAGTGCACCCCGGTCGTACATGTGCCGCACAATCATGTCTTGCGATTGGTCGAAAATGGACTGTGCGACATTTTGGTGCCGGGGCGGCAGCATCGGCAGGTCGCCGGCGCTGCTGTTGCCGAATTCGTGCCCGTCGAAAGCGGCCACCGGACGGTAGTCGCGCAGCATCTTCACGAAAGCGAAGGTCTCGGGTGCACGGATGAGCGAGTAGTCGCGGTTGAGGTCCTGGCCGGTGGCGTTGCCCCGGGTGTTGGCGGCGCGTCCGTCGCCGTTGATCGACGGGACGATGAGCACTGTGGTGTGCGACAGCAGATCGATCGTCCTGGCGTCGTTGCTGAAAGCCAGCTTTCGCACCAGGATCAGGCAGCTTTCCCTGTCCCCGGGCTCGTTTCCGTGCACATTGCAGTTGATCGCCAATGGGGAGGTCGCCGCCACAGCCGCGGGGGTAGCCGGCGGTGCCGGATGACCGATGACGAACATGTTGATGGGACGACCCTGAACTGTCTGCCCTATTTGGACAACACGGACTCTGGCGCTCCGGCTGTCGATTTCCGCCGTGTACGAGGACTCGTTGGCCTCGCTGGTGAACTGGGCCGCTTGGGTGCTTTCCCATTGCGTACGCAGGTTTTCGCCCGGCACCGCGGGATCGCCCCACGGTGCTGGAGTGAGGGCGGAGACCGGTGTCGAGTACGGCTGCGCCGTGCTGCCGATCCGGGCCCGCACCCGCCACCGCAACCGGCTGCCGGGGCTGAACCCCGCGTCGGCGAAGGTGGGCAGTTCGCGGTGAACCTGGCGGTTGGGCCGCCACAGACCGGTGATCACCGATGACCCGGTCGCGTTTCCGTTCGCGTCCACCGGCGTCCGCTCGATCTGATAGTCGGAAGCGCCGCTGACCGGTTGCCACGCCAGGGTGGCGAATCCGTCGGAAGCGGTGACCGTGAGCCCTTGCACCTGGCCCGGTTCGGCGGCGATCGCCACGCCCGAGCCACCGATCGCCGTCGCGACGGCGACGGCCACCACCATAGCTATACGTACGAGTTTCATGAGTCTCCGCTGTGTCCTTTATGGACCAATAGACACCAATAACCATCCCATCACGATTCGTAGCCGCGAAAACGGTGCTGGCAGTAGGGTTTCCACCGGCACCGTTGGGATGTTTGGCGGCCTGACTGTCACACGGCCGGGCATCAGGGTAGCGGTCAATGTCTCCAACGCCAAACCGTTGGCAGACGTGAATCCCACTCAGTTAGGCGCCGGAGTATGCCCCGCAGCTGAAGTCAGTAGGCGTCCAGCACCACGACCTCGTACTGTCGCGCGGTCGGCGGCACACCGGTGCTGAAGTGGGTGTTCACGACCGCCAGCGTGTTGCCGAACAGGTCGGCCGTCGACGGCTCCCCGAACAGCAAGCTGGTGGTGACACCTACGACTTGGCCACTGCTCAGATCCTGGGCGAGCCTGATCCGGCTGATCTGGTTCGCGGCGTTTTGCACGGCCCAAAGGTCGCGTCCCTTGAGCACCAGCCCGTCGACCGTCGGGACGTCGATCCCCGCGATGAGGGCGCTGCTGCCGGTGCCCGGATCAACGGTGTAGAGCTGGCCGTTCGTGGTATGGGCGACGATCAGCGTCCGACCGTTCGGCGTGGCCTCGATGCCGTTGAGATTGAAACTGCCCTGCGCGTCGGCGGCCGGACCGCTCAGCTCAAGCGCGGTGAACTGACCGATGACACCATCGCAGGGGTTGAGCGGCACGAAGAAGAGAACTGGCCGTAGCGAGTCGGTGAACCACGCACCGGTGGGTGTCAGTACCACATCATTGATGAGCGCCTCTCCCGCAGTGCCGAATTGGAAGGTGGCCAGCGTCGACCTGTCCTTCGTGTCGTAGACATAGGCCTGGCCGGTGAAGCCTCCGGCCACAAAAAGCAAATGGTGCTGTTTGTCCAAGGCCATCCCCAGCGACGCCCGGCCGTCGGGCACATCGATGAACAGCTCGGCGGTCTTTGCCTTGATGTTGCCTTTGTAGATGTTGCCCCCGAACAAATCGCTGGCGTAGAAGGTGTTGCCAGGTCCTCTGACAATGCCCTCGGCCGAGATCGCGCCGGGAAGGACGATCGCGGTGTCCGGCGCCCGCTGGACATCCGGCCCGACCGCGGCGGCCTGCCCGGGGATCGAGACAGCAAGCGAGAACACCGCCGCAACCGCCCACCGTCCTCTTGAGATGCTGTACATATCTGCCTTCCTTCCGTTCGTCACCGGGATCGGATCTGCTGACGCTACAACCGGCCACGCCTTGATCGCTTGCCGAAAGGGGAGACGATCATCTATGCCATCCGTCTCCAGACGGGACGGTGGTCCCGCCTAGAGACGGCTGGGGTTGCTCAGATGGAGGCCGTGGTGGAGAAGAAGTGGCTGCCCGCGGGGGCACCGCCGGGCCGGAAGCATCCGACGGGCGCGGTGAGATCGTTGGCCGCGGACACCAGCCACACCGAGGTCAGCTGGCAATAGACGGCCGAGCCGCCGAAGGCGGTCACTTGCAGGTGTGTCAGCGACGCGCCGACCGCCGGGAAGGTGACCTCCCAGGCCCCCGTACCCAGCGCTGTCACCGAGTTCACGCCGCCCGCGGAGTTGGCATCGGTACCGGCGTAGGCGATGTTCGGCGCGAGGAGGTAGGCGTACCGGGCCGGAGGGCTCTGCCCGCCGTAAACCGTGCTCTTGTGATGGAAAGAGAGGGTGAATCTGCTGTCCACCTTGTTGCCTGCCGCGTCGTAGCACGAGACGTAGACGGTGTAATCGCTGACGCGGTAGGTCCAGTCGCTGACCTTGCACCGGCGCGGCGCGGCGCCGATGTCGACCGCTGTCACCTGCAGGCTGCCCGCCAGAGAGCCCGGCGCCAGCCGCGGCAGCGTGACCCGGTAGAAGCCGGTGCTGAGCTTGACCGAGGAGTTGACCCCGGCCAGCGAGTTGTAGGACGTGAGCAACCCGCCCGTCGCCTCGGCCAGCAGGTAGCCGTAGGCGCGCCCCGGCGCCGGTTGCGAGCTCGTACTGAACATCACGGTGAACCGCCGGTCGGCCGGCGCGCCAGCGGCGTCGAAGCAGAACACCTCGACCACCTCGTCGCCGTTGTCTAGGCCCCACTCGCTTGCCTCGCAAAAGCCGCCGGTGGCGTCGACGGCCGTCACATGGGCAACGCCGCGCAGTGTCCCTGTGCACGGGAACCTCACCCAATACGACCCGGCCGCGTTGCGGGTGGCGGTGGCCCGGCGACCGGGGCAGACGGTCTGGAACGTGCCCGCCTGTCGAGCCGTATCCATGACCCAGTTCGGCGGTGGCGTCGCGTTGTCAAGGTAGGCAAAGCCCCACAGGTCGGGCAACGCCGCCGTCGCGGGCACCGGGCCTATCACCAAAGCTGCCGCTATCGCGAACGGCGTGACGAATTTAAGTAGCTTCATGAATCATGACTACGCCGGGTTCCTCAGCCGCCACATCGACAAAATTCCCTATTTAAAGGAGCGTCCTATATGTTTGACGAGTAAACAAAAGGGGGCGACATGAAGCGCGGCGTGTACTTTCTGGCCAACGACGCCATTCTTGATTTCGCGGTCACCTTTCTGAACAGCTTTCGTGCCAACAATCCGGACATCGCTCTGTGCTTGGTGCCGTTCGACGATGATCACGCGCAGGTGGCCCGGCTGGCCGGCCGATACGGCTTTACCCGGTGGCGCGACGACGAAGAGTTGCGGCGCTGCGACGCGATCAGCCGCGCCTTCCACAATGGTGAGACCTGGGGCCACTACCGCAAGCTGGCGCTATGGAAAGGCCAGTTCGACGAATTTCTCTACATCGACTCAGACACCGTGGTCCTGGAGCCGGTGGACTTCGTCTTCGAACACCTCGGCAAATACGACTTCGTGACTTCCCACTCCAACATGGCGAGCATAAGGCGCTGGGTGTGGAAGGACTCGATCTACGCCGCATCGGCGCTGACCTCGGAGCAGATCGACTACGCCGCCAACACCGGGTTCTTCGCCTCCCGGCCGGGTCTCATCGACACGCGCCTGGTGCACGACAACGTGACAAGCCTCGCCGGAATGGCTGCGCACATGGAGCTGAAATGCCGCGAGCAGCCGTTGCTGAACTACCTGGTAGTGACCTCCGGGCGGCCCTACTCCAGCCTGTCACGCATTGCGCGGGAGACCGGCGACCCGACCATTCCGCAGGAACAATGGGCCGGCGCGGACATAGGCGAGGTCGAGTCGGGCCGGCTGATCGCGTCTCAGGTGCAGCGCGTGCTGCTGGTGCATTGGGCCGGCGAATGGAGACGCGCCTACTGGGCCAACGAACAGCTCCCCTACCTCAGCCTTTGGCAGCACTATCACACGATGCATGAGGACCACATAGGATGATCGCCCCCTGCACGCCAAGACCGATCGAGCAACTCACTGCTCGATCGGTCCGGGCTTGGCTTAGAACGTTCCGGCGTTCAGCTTCTGCTGCAGTTTCGTCGTGGTGTTCGGACCCCAGATGCCGTCCTGGGTCGCGCCTATCTTTCGCTGCAGGGCCTTTATCGTGTTCGGGCCCATGATGCCGTCCTGGGCCGATCCGACGTGCTTTTGCAGCGCCTTGTTGGTCAGGGGACCCATCGCGCCATCGACGATCAGCTTGGCGCCGTGCGAGTTGAGCGCGCGCTGCATCGCCGCACAGGTAGTCGGGCCGAACTTTCCATCGACCACGAGCCGGGCCGGCGCAGGCGGGTTGGGCTTGGGCGGGATGGGCGCCGTCTTGCCGGCAAGCGCAGCCTTCATCATCGCCGCGCTCTGCGGGCCGTAAACGCCGTCGACCTCCAGGCGATATTTAGACTGGAAAGCCTTCAACGCCATCTCGGTGTCGGAACCGAAGAATCCGTCGACGACCAGCTTCGAGCCCATGACCTTGTTGAGGTTGCCCTGCAGCGTCTTGACCGCATTGCCGGTGGAGTTGACCCTCAGGATGCCGTCGGTGCTGGGCATGGGCGCCGAGCCGTTGTATCGCGGACGGCCATAGCCAACGATCGACGCGCGGCGTACCCGCCGCATCATCATGTTGGAGGTGTTGCCCTCCAGCGTGGTGATGGTGCCGTTGGAGTGGACCGCCTCCACGAGGCCGACGTGGTCGATTCCGCTGATGCGTCCCCCGCCGCTCCAGTCGAAGTAGACGATGTCGCCAGGCCTGACCCCGCCGAGCCCGTAGTGCCAGCGCCCGGCGTCCTTGAAGGCCTGGGCGCGCCCCACTGTCCACGCGTACTTGCCGAGCACCGCGGAGAGGTTGTCCGAGTGGGCCGCCACGTAGCTGATGGTCATCTCGCACCACGGGCCGTCAAAGCCGTACCAGGAGGTGATGAAGTTGTGATTCGAGCCGGGCGGAGACTCACGGGTGCCCAGTAGCTTGCGAGCCTGCGCAATCATTCCTGCCGCTGTCCCCATTTAGAACTCCCAGTCCTCAGGAAAAGCGGAAATGTTCCCGGCTACCACCGTGTTCGGATCCTGGCTGATCGAGCCCTGGTCCGGATCGACGTCGAACAGGCCGGCACCGAACGTGGGCTCCGCTGTCGTCTCGGTCGCCGAGGCAATTCCGGGCGCCGACAACGTGCTTGCGCCGACTAGCACACCCACAGCGCCGAGCGCGGTGGACATCAGTACGGTGCGCCGCCCCACGGTGCCGGGCTCTCGGTGCGATCTGATGACGCTTGCCTGTCTTCGCAAGGCGGTTCTGGATCGACGGTGTTTCCCCATACGCAGACTCCCCTTCGGTTGTGGACGTATACGAATTACTGGGCGACCGCTGGCCATTGCGCCAACCAAATAGACCCGTTCAGCGCAGCGGATCAGACGATCGGTCAGGGAAAGCTAGCATGATCCAAGTCAAAGGGAAACCTCCACATTGAACCTTCACCGAACGTGAGCAAACCATTGCGGCGTTAGTGATTGGTCAGCCAGGAAGAGATAGTGGATACCAGCCAGCTGCCGTGTGACAGGTGGACATCATGGGTTCCCCCGGTCGCCTCCAGGAAAGTCCCGCGGGGCATGGCTTCAGCCATCTCGCGAACCAATTTCGGAGGGCAGAACGGGTCGTGGGTACCGGTGATCAGCAATGCGGGACAGCTGATGCGGCCCACCATGGAGCGGCTGACGTCACCGCCCGCGTCGATGACTGCGGTCAGGGCCTGCGCCCAGCTATCAGCCATGATCCGGGCTTCGTCCACACCGTACTTCTCGGCTAGGTATGCGGCCAAAGGCTTGAGCTCGTCGAGGGGATCGTCGAGCAGGTGCGCGAGCCCACGCAGCATCCGCGGCGACGCCACAACCTGACCCGCCGCACCCCAGGTGACCACCGACAGCGGCCGGGCCGGTTGCAGCGCCGCCATGAGAAGCGCCTCCTCGCCGCCGTCGCTGAAGCCCACCAGATGGGCCACCTCAACCCGCAGCTCGTCGAGCAGGCCAAGCAGAGTGTGGGCGTCGTCGCGGTAGTAGGTCGGCGGGTAACGCCGTGGCTGGGGCTGCGAGCGTCCCGATCCCGGCAGGTCGACAGCGATGACGCGAAACCCGTGGACAAGCTCGCGGCGCAAACGATCGAGGTCGATGATGCTGCCGCCCCAGCCGGGCAGCAGCACCACAGCGTCGCCCCGGCCGTGGTCCTCGTAGTAGATCTGATCCGCGCCCAGCCCGTACCAACCCATGGCATCCTTTCGCGACAGGTGGGGGCATCCATTTCGGACGCTAACACCCCGGCGGGCAAGTCACCCGACCGAGGTACCCGCCTATCTTTAAAAAGCGAAGTCTCCCAGGCGTTCTGGCCTTAAAGTCAGTATTGATGATTGAGCTCACCGGGCGGGTTGTCGTCGAGGGGTCGGGCTCTGCGGCCGCTGGAGTGGTCGTGGAGGTCTTCGACCTGTCGCGTAGTGGTGCGGTTGGGGCGGCGACGCTCGCGGAGGGCGATGCCGATGAGGTGACGAGCCAGGTGAGCCTGGGCTCGGACATCACCGGCTCCGCAGGCGAATTCAAAATAGTGCTCCCCGCCGACGGGACAGGCTCGCCGATGCGACTGGCGGTGGCGCTGCTCGCGCCCGACCGGGTGTCGTCGCGCGGTGGAAGCGAGCTGCTGCACCTTGTCCGCCGGGTGCGCATCGCCGGGCCGGGCACGCACCGGATGCTCATCACGGTGCCGGCCGAGGCGCTGCGCGGCGTGCCCACCATTCAGCCTGGCGGCACCGACGCCGGCGCAGGGCGGTCGGTGCGCGGGCTGGCGGCCGAGCGGGCGCGGACTCAGGCCGAGGTCCGCGATGCGGTGGCGGTGGTGCGCCGCAAGGCGGCGACGAAGTCCAGGACGCGCCGGGCGACGATCAGCAAAGAGGTGACTGACGCGCTGTTCGAGCGCGCGGTCGGCCCGCTGCGATTGCCCAACAACAAGCTCCCGGACGCCGTCGTCCCGCCCGGCAAATCGGTCGCCGAACGGATGCGCGGCCTGCTCGACGCGGCGCTGAGGAACAGGGCCACCCAGGTCACCATCAACACACTGGTCGATGTGACCGATCGCGACGCGGCGAATCTTCTCGATGCCTCTGGTAACCCGTTGCCGGCCGTGTCCTCGGCGGACATCGAGGCGCTGCTGTTCGGGCCGCGGCACACCGAGGGGCCGGCGACCCGGTTCCGGCGCGACGTGGTCTCGGTGGGATGCCGTGACCGGGAGCCACCTTACGAACGCTGCGGCGAGGGCGAGGAGGGCGACGGCAACGGAGGTGGCGGCACACCCGCCGCGACACCCGCGGAGGCGACTCTCGCTGACATCAACAGATCCGTCGCTGCCCTGCTCAACTCGCCCGATATGGTCGGCCTGCCGCTCGACGCGAGCATCGGCCGGGCCACGGCGGACTCGGTGGGCAAGGACCTTACGGGGCTGTTCCTGCGCGACGGCCCGTCCGACACGGTGGCCGAGTTCGACTTCGAGCGGCTGTTTCTCGCCTCCGACCTCGTCGTGCGGCACAAGCCGGACAGGTGGCTGGTGGACTCGATCACCGACCTCGTGATGGCCATGGAGGACATGGGCGGCGACCTGACGCCCCATCGTGCCGCAGGCAAGGACGTCATTGATGCGGTGACCGACGAAGCCGCATTGCTGGCCGCCGCCAATCCCCTCGAATCACCTTCCGTGGTACCGGGTGTGCTGGCGCTGTCGTTACCGAACCCTCTGGACACGGTGACCGATCTGGCCAAAGGCGCGGCCGGCTCTCTGGCGGGCGTTTTCGGCAGTGGTCACTCCGATGGTCACGGCGATAGCGGTCAATATATTGCGGAAACCGGGAACAAACGCCAGCGCACCGGCGACCGGTTTGCCGATGTGCATTGGTTCCTCAGAAAGCTGCGGCAGCTGCGCCAAGCCGACTACGGTTTCACCGCCTTCGGCGCCGACGGATCAGGGCCGGCGGTCACCTACGGTCTGCTGCTCACCTATCGGCAGGAGTGGCGGCCACAGGGCCACCAGGTCGGCGAGCTGGTCAAGTCGATCCCGCTCGCCCCGAAGTCGTCGATCAAATACTCGATGCGGCGCAAGACCGGACGGACCTATCAGGACAAGAGAGCTGAAGCCAGCGAGTCGACCTACAGCAGCGAGTCGCAGGACGTGCAGCGCGATATTGCGAAGATAGTCCGCAACACCAAGCTGGAGACCAACTTCAGCCTCACCAACGAGTCCGGCGGCGGGGTTCCCGGCGCCGCGTCGACCTCCACCACAAGCGTGTGGACAGTCGGCGCCATGCGCTCGTCGGAGGCGACGAAGGAGGCGTTTCGCGAAGCGACCCGCAAGCAGAGCGAAGCGCTCAAGCGCACGATCTCCACCGAGATCACCGTGACCGCCACGACCGAGGAGGAGTTCTCGGAGACCAGCGAGGTGGTGAACCCGAACGACGAGCTCGTCGTGACCTACCTCTTCTACGAGCTGCAGCGGCGCTTCGAGGTTTCCGAGCGGCTGGTGAAGGTGACGCCGATAGTCCTTGTGGCGCATGACCTGCCTGACCCGAGCGAGATCGACGAAACCTGGCTGGTGCGCCATGGCTGGATCGTGCGCCGGGTCCTTCTCGACCCCGATTTCGTAGCTGCGATGGACTATGCGACCTCCGGCAGGTTGCTCGCCGACCGAGGCATCGCCATCGAACTGGAGGCGCACCTGAACCGGCAGGACGGCATCGTCGCCGAGCTGGGCCGCCAGCTGAAGATTCTGCGCTCACCGTTTCCGCTGCCCGATCCCAGAAACGTGTTCGAACAGCTGCGAGTCCGCATCTACGACGAGAAACACCCAGGCTGGCGCAACGACGAGCAGCGCGTGCGAGAGGTCTTCGGCGACGACGTCGCGCAGCGGATGGCCGAGCGCCGGCAGACGGCCGAGCAGATCGAGTCAGAGCTGAAAACCGAAGTGGCCCAACTGGAGCGCGCCACAGAAGCGTACAACCGGGCCTATGCCACCTACGCCACCGAAGCGATACAGGTGGAACGCCTGCTGCTGCACATCAAGGACAACATCATCTACTACCAGCAGGCGCTGCTGAACCACGAGAACCCCGATCAGCGCTTCCTGCGCCTGCGGGACGTGACCGTGCCGCGAGTGCAGGGCACGGTCACCTATGCGGCGAGCGCGTCGGGCCAGCCGCCGCGCGCTCCCACCTGGCTATCGCCGCTGAACGTCACCGCCACCTGCAACCTGCGGCTGGACGGCAGCCAGCGGCTCAACGAGGTGGCTGACCTGGCGATGCCGCTGGGCTACGTCGGCAATGCTATGGTGTTTCCGGTTCAGGCGTGGAATCCACTCGTGACGTTCCTTCTCGCGCCGTTCTCCAACGCGGTCACCGGAGTGAGCGATCCGGGTGACCGCGACAACGTCACGCTCGCCGAATTCGAGCGCCTTGTCTGCTGCCTCAAGGACCACCTCCCCGCACGTGAATTCAGCAAACTGAAACCGGCCATCGACGCGGCCTGGCAGGCACGCACAGCCGACCCGAAGCCCGACAGCCAGCGCATCGTGATCCCGACCGACAGCCTTTACATCGAATGCCTGCCGGGTGCGCGCCCGCTGCTTGAGGACTTCAAGCTCAGACATCGCGCGCTCGACGTGCAGCAGGCGGCCGCGGACCTGGTCACGAAACGACTTGAACAGCTGCGCCTGGCAGCCCGATTGATCGAGGGCGTGCTGGACGATCCCGACACGGAGAAGGTCATCATCAGGGACGCCTCCCCCATCGTCGTCGACACCTAAGACACGACGATGGGCAAACCTGAGGACGAGCGCGGCACCGCCGGCCGCGGCGTGGGCGGCACGTTAGTCGATCCCGTCGGCGTGCGAGCCGGCGCGGGCGTTGACCGGCCGCCCCGGGGACGCCCGCCGGGCGGGACAGGTGCATCGCCGCCGCGGAAACCGCCCATGTCTACGCCACCGGTGCCGTTCTGGCTCAACGGCATCCCGGAGCCAAAACACGTGCAGGGCCAGATCTGGGACATCAACGTTCGCGGCCATGGACCGGTCTGGGTCGGGCCGTGGAATGAGCTCAAAGCCTTCAACAAAGCAAAAGGCCTGGGTTTGGTGGCCGCCCACATCGTCGGACGCGAACATCTTCTCGACGTCGGATCCCGGATCCACGGAGACAGGGCGCCGTGTGTCGCGGTGGAAGGGCCGCGGCACGACCTGTGGACCAAACAGGTTGGCGATATTCAGTTCCGCGTTTTCGCTGGGCGTAAAACCAAAACGCATCTTCGCGCATCAATCACGCGCAGCGAGGTGGCCTGGCTCTATGCGACCGTCTATTCCGAACATCCAGAGTTGATTCGCATCAGCCGCAACATCCTCGGCCTCAAAGCGCCGCCAACGCCGAAACGTCCACCCGCCAAGGCAATCCCGCCTCCGAAGAGCGCGGCGCCTACCGAGCGCGCAGGTAAGACCGGCGGAAAGAAGCTTCGCAGCCTGCCCCTCGACCCCGACAAGCTGGGCCGGGGAGACGCATCGCGGAAGGCAGAGGTCAAGTCGGCCGGCGTCGCCGTGGCCATCGCCGGTGCGAACTTCATCCTGAACGTCATCATCGATTACACCAGCGCACAGCGGATGAATGAGGAGGTCAAGAGACGCGAGCCGATTATCAACCGCCAGCGGGCCGAACAGCCGGAGCTTGGCATGCTGCTCGTCTTCGTGTTCCACGGCGCCCGCCAGGACCCGGAGTCGGGGCTTTCCGTGTCCGGCCGCTTCGTGCGTCTTGAGACCAGCCGCGGCCACACCGAGCACGAAGCCAGACAGCGCTGGGCCGAGACTCCACGCCTCGAGCCCCGGGTAGATGAAACCCATGAGTTTCGCTGGTACGAGCCGCTGAAGGAGCCGTCGCTTCAGCAGCTGTCCACACCCTTCCCCAAGATCGGCGCGGCTCGTTTCGCCGACGAACGCAAGGTTCGGTTCCAGACACTGGAGTTCAGCGCGGCCTCCGGTTTCGACGCCGAGAAGGTGCTCGGCCCGGAGGACCTGTCCCAATTCGGCCCGTATCCGATGATCGCCATGCAGGTGCCCGAGGCGATCGACTATGTGTTGTTCGGACGGATCCGAGAGAAGAAGCTGGCCGTATCCACCCGCAAGGACCAGCGGGAAAGTCCCGTTGCGGTCCTGATCCTCGACGACGGCACGGCTGTGGTGCCGGTCTGGCCCGCCAGCAAAAACACCGCAAAGCTGTTCGCCGCTTTGCCCGGAATCGATGACAAAATCGGCGCACTGAGGCACATGATCAATAATGAAATGATCAGGTGGGTCAGGCCCGAATGGATAGTCGTGACCCCGGCGGCTTAGGCAGCGGCCGGGGACCTCATGCCGAGCCACTGCTCGGCGTCCCAGGCCTCGAACCGCTCCACCTCAAGGAAGCCCAGCTTCGCCGCGAGGCGCATCGAGCCGACGTTGGCGCTCTGGGTGGTGAGCACCACGGGCTCGCCGGGAAGCACACCGGCGAGCCAGCGCAGCGCCGCCGCGCACGCCTCGGCGGCGTACCCGAATCCCCATGCCTGGGGCAGGAAAAGGTAGCCGAGATCGGCCTTCCCCACCGCGGCCGGGCGGCTGTGGCCGGTTGCCCTCCTGAGCAGGATCTGGCCGATCATGGCCCCATCGAGATCGACGACGAAGCTCCCGGGCCACCGCGCGGGCACCTCGGGCATTTCGCGCTCGACCTCATCACGCGGTCGCGGGCCGCCGAGGTAGGTGTTCACCTCTGCCGAGGTGAGCAGCTCGATGAACGCCGCACGGTCGCGCGCCTCAGACTCACGCAGCACGAGCCGCTCGGTCCTGATCGGCGCGGGCGGCCAAGCCACGAGTCCCAGATCTTCCACCCGCGCACGCTAACAGATTTTCAGATGGGTTTTGTCCGCGTCTACGATCGGCCGCATGCTTGAGGATCTGGTGCGGGCGGCCGCGAATGATGACTGGGATGCCGTACACGAACTGGAAAAGATCGCTGCCGCAGATCCTGGCAGTCTGGCCGGGCATCTGCCGATGATGCTCGACCTGGGGGTGCTGTGGCCGCCGGTCCTGTATCGCGCGGCCGGCGACGACGTCGTCAGCCAAGTCATCGACCGCATCGACAGCGGCGATGCATCCGATCAGCTGAACCATTTGCTGCTCATCCTCGGCCACACCCGCAGTCAGCTTGCTGCGCAAGCATTGAGGCGGTGGGAGACAAGCCCGCCGGCCGGATCGGACCAGCTGCACATCACCGCGCTGGCCTACGCCTTGCAGGGCGGATGGGCCCTCAGCCGCGACGGCGCCAGCCGCGATCTGTGCTCTACCACAGCCTTCGAGCTGACCATGTCACCGGCACCGGCGAGTCAAAGCCCGGCGTGTCCCTGGTGCAGCTCTCCATTGTGGACAGTCCTGGATCTGGACTCCGACCTCGACCAGGTCCGGGAAGCCCTTGTCCACACCGGTTTCACCGGACGGCTGCGGGTGCAGACCTGTTTTCTGTGCTCCTGCTACACGACGCTCTACAGCCAGATTACTTCCGACGGCGGTTCGGTCTGGTCGCCGCACAACACCGCACCCAGCTATCTTCGGCGGTCCACCGAAGAGCCGCCCTCGCTGCTGCCGCGAGTCGGGTCCCGCCGGGCAACGCCTTACCAGGCCGATGCTTGGCACGAGGGCGGCTCCACCCTCGGCGGGCATCCCCAATGGATACAGGACGCCGAACACGCCGACTGCACCTCATGCGGCCAGCCCATGGACTTCGTGGCCCTCATCGGCGGCGCCGACCTCGGGTTCGGCGAAGGGGCCTACTACGTTCAGCTGCACGCACCCTGCGGTGTCGCCGCCGTGTGCTACCAGCAAAGCTGACACCGAGTGGCCGTGCCCCTTTTGGCGCGGCCTGACCTATTCCAGTGCCCGTGTTTAGGCTGTGTGCAGCGCACGTGCAGCGTTCGCCTCGATCGTGGCTTCCATGGAAACTCGTCACAGCTTCTCGCGGCGCAAGCTGCTCGCGCTCAGCGCCGCCACCGGAGCCGGCCTCGCCATCGGCAGCGCGAGCCCGGCTTCGGCGCACAACGTGGTGCAGTACAACACCATCTGGAACCAGCCCACCTACTACGAGAACCTCAACACGGGCACCGCCGTCAGAACGAACTTCGAGTACAACACCGCTTTCCACAGCCAACTCGATGCCTGGATGCAGGATTGGTACGGCTACACCCCAACCCTCTGGGTTTCGCCGATCCAGATCTGGTCCAACGGCGTGCATGGCGACAAGCCCGGGATGCACATGTATGGCCGGGCCATGGACATCTCGCGCCTGCTCGCCCAGGTCTCCGGGCTAGGCACCACGATCACCGCCTTCTACAGCCGGTACGACATCTGGCGCAACTGGAGCGGCGACAGTCTCTACAACACGCGCCGCTGGTACTGGGGCACGGTCGCCAGCCTCAACGCCCACTGCGGGGTCGTCCTGCACTATCTCTACAACACCGAACACCACAACCACATCCACGCCGACAACAGCGAGCCCAACACCTTCAACCGGTCCACCTCGCAGGTGTTGATGGTCCAGGCGGCCCTGTCCTACATCTGGGGCTACCCGACCTCCATGGATGGGGTGTGGGGTGGCCAGAGCGACACCAATTCCCGCGCCGTCCTGGCCCGGATCGGAAAGTCCGGCGGGCTCACCACGTCGTTCGACAACTGGCGCAGCTTCTGCATGGTCTCGCTGGCGCAAGCCACTGGAAGGTTCACTTACTGATAGCCCCCTTCGTCCCGATACCCGATTGCCCTGCCCAGGGCATGAGACCATCCTGATATCGCGCACCGCGCCTATGCTGTGCCGCTATGTCGGGAGGGTGGGTCCGGTGCGGGTGACGGTGCTGGGACCTGTACGCATCGTCGCAGGTGGACATACATATGCCATTCCCCGCGCGCAAGCTCGTGGCATGTTCGCGCTGCTCGCGCTCAACTCCGGCCGCCCCATGTCGCACCAGGCCATCACCGAGGCGATGTGGGGCGGCGCGCCGCCCGACCGGGCCAGAGCGCAGGTGCACAGCGCTATGTCGGCGATCCGCGCTCAGCTGGCGGGGGCTGGAGTCGAGTCTGCGCTGCTCAGCGACAGGTTCGGCTACCGGTTGGCCCTGCCTGCCGACAGTGTTGATGCCGGGCGCTTCGATCTGCTTACGGCGCAAGCCAAACACGAGGCCGACGACGGCCGCGCGGCCCAGCTTTGGCGTGAAGCGCTCGGCCTGTTCCAGGGTGAGCCGCTGGCCGACGCTACCGGCGCCTATGTCGACGTGGTCCGTACCGGTCTTGATGAGAGGCGGATGGCGGCAGTAGAGGACCTAGCCGACGCCGAGTTGCGGCTGGGCAAGCATGCCCAGGTGGCCACCGAGCTGCTAGCGATGGTGCAGGCCTACCCGCGGCGGGAGCGCCTGCGTGGCCGGTTGATGCTGGCATTGCACGGAAGCGGCCGGCAGGCACAGGCGCTGGAGCTCTATCACTCCTATCGCCGCGAGCTTTCCGAACAGGACGGTCTGGACCCGGGCCGCGAGATTGCCGACCTCGCGGTAGAAATCCTTCGCACCCGCCAGGCTCCCGTGGCGCGCAAGGCATCGCGGAAGGCCGGCGTTCCCGCCATGCTTCCCGCGGGCGGGCGCGTCTTCTGCGGGCGTGCCACATTTTTATCCACATTGGATGAATGGGCGGCCGCCGGTGGCGTAGTGGCCATCGATGGGATGGCCGGTGTCGGAAAGACCGAGCTTGCTGTGCATTGGGCGCACAACACCCACGTGGCTTTCCCTGACGGGCAGCTCTATGTGAACCTGCGCGGGCATTCTCCCGGCCCGGTGGTGGAGTCTGTGGAAGCGTTGGCCCGCTTGCTTTTCGCGCTCGGGACGCCACCGGCCCAGATTCCGCTCGAGCTCGACGATGCCGTTGGCCTCTACCGCACGATGGTGGCAGATCGCCGCTTGTTGGTGTTATTGGACAATGCGCGCGACGCCGATCAGGTCCGGCCGCTTCTTCCGGGCCGCGGCGAAAGCTTCGTCCTGGTCACGAGCCGGTCTCAGCTGGGTGGGCTCGCTGTCAGCGATGGCGCGCGCAGCCTGACACTCGGCGTGCTCGAAGCCGCCGAGTCGGGCGAGCTGCTGAATGCCCTGCTGGGGGCGGACGCCTTGGCCGCCGAGCTGGCCCAGCTTTGCGCCCACCTTCCGCTCGCCCTGCGAATCGCGGCGGCGAGCCTGGCCAGCCGCCGTCACACGACCGCGGCCTACGTCGCAGACCTGCGTGCCGGTGAGGCGCTGAGCAAGCTGGTGATTTCCGGAGAGGACTCGTGGGCGGTCAGGGCCGCTTTCGACTCGTCGTTTTCCACGCTGCCTCCCACGACGGCAGGCCTTTTCGCTCTCCTCGGCCTGGCGCCGGGCCACGATGTCACCGTCGCGGCGGTGGCCGCTCTCGCTGGAGCCGAAATCCAAACCGTCACACCGATGCTTGCCGAGCTGACCCGGACCCACATGCTCGACGAGCATGTCGGCGGCCGCTACACCTTCCACGATCTGCTGCGTCTCTATGCCCGCGAAAGGGCCGACGCGACCCTCACCGACAATGAGCGTCAATCCGCTATTTCAAGGCTTTTCACTTGGTACCAAGAAAAGGTAACCGCCGCCGCAGACGTCCTCTATCCCGAAGCGCTGCGCCTGCCCGGCCCGGCAACCGAGCATCGCTTCGAAGATGCCGGGGCCGCCATGAGCTGGCTCAGAGACGAGGAGTCCAACCTCCTGGCCGCCGCCGGCCACGCCGAGGCATACGGACCGCCGCAGTGGGCCTGGCGATTGGCCGATGGCCTGCGCCCTTATCTGAGCAGCCGAGCCAGCACGGTGGCGTGGCTGACGATCGCCACCCAAGGCCTTGCCGCCGCGCAAAAGGAGAACGACCTGCCCGGCTTGATCGCCTCCCACCTCAGTCTGGCCCACCTGCGCATCAACACCGGCAAGTACAAGCAAGCCATCGAACAGTATCAGCGGGCGCTGGAGCAGAGCCGCGAGGCAGGCTGGCGCGAGGCCGAGGGCGCCGCGCTGGGCAATCTCGGCACGGTGCACGCCCGCCTGTGCCAATTGCCCGAAGCCGTGCAATACCACGAGCACGCCCTGGCCATCGCCGCCGAAATGGGCGCGACCGCGCGGTGCGCCACCATCCTCGGTAACCTCGGCGGCGTCAACCATCGCCTCGGCCGGTTGGCGGAGGCGGCCCAGGCGATGACGCAGGGCATGACATTACACAGCGATCTGGGCTCTGTAGGCGGAAAAGCCTTGCAGCTCAACAATTTAGGCATCGTGCTGCGGGAGCTGGGCCGGCTCGACGAGGCTCGGCAGGCACTCCAGGAGGCACAGTCAATCTTCCGTGCGCTGGAGGACTTCCCCGGCGTCGGCATGGTGCTCTGCAGCCTTGCCGACCTGCACCGCGACAGCGGTTCGCTTCGCGAAGCCCTTGACCACGCCGAACAAGCGCTCGCCCTGCCAGAGCTCGCCGCCCACGATGAACACCTCGCCTGCGCGCTGAATTCGGCCGGAAGCATCCACCTGCGAATGTCCAATCATGACCTCGCGATCGACAACCATCTGCGCGCCCGCACACTGGCGCTGCAGGTGGGCAACCAGGAGTTGGAGGCCGAGTCGCTCATCGCCCTCGCCTGCGCACAGGCCGCCTCGGGCAGCCCCCACGAGGCCGCCACGCACGCCCGTCAGGCCCTGGCCATCTGCCGTCAAACCGGCCACGCCCTGCTCGAAGGCCTCGCCCTGACCGCGCTGGCGCAAGCCCATCTCGCCGCCGGTGACCAGGCCGACGCCGCCAGCCTTGCCCAACAGGCGCTCGCGGTGCACCAGCGCACAGGCCATCACCTCGGGCTGGCCACCACCCGGCACATCCTGAACAGCTGATAGATGTCACTTTCTGGTCGCAGGCCCCGGTGACGATCCGGGCAGGCCGCCCTTATGAGGAGCAGCTGAGCGCCAACGCTCGCCTGCGGTGGAGTCCACAGTGGACAGCAGTTGAGCCTCCGGCCGGAATCGAACCGGCGAACACTGGTTTTGCAGACCAGCTCCTTGACCACTCGGACACAGAGGCATGGCGTGCCCTCGGCTGGACTCGAACCAGCGACCTCCAGGTTCGGAACCTGGTGCTCTATTCCACTGAGCTACAAAGGCGTCGTGCCCGCACCAGGGATCGAACCTGGGACATCCGGTTTGTAAGACCGGCGCTCGTTCCGCTGAGCTATACGGGCGTTGCCGCTATCGGTACCCGCGGCGGGATTTGAACCCGCAATCGCCGTCTTATAAGGACGGTGGCCTCACCTGTTGGCCTACGCGGGCATGAGCTCCGATGCCTGGACTCGAACCAGGAACCTTGCCCTTAACAGGGGCCTGCTCAACCTGTTGAGCTACATCGGAATGGTCGCGCGTAGGGGAATCGAACCCCTCTTTCCTGGGTGAAAGCCAAGCGGCCTGGCCAATAGCCGAACGCGCGGAACTGATGTGCGTCACCCGGGAGTCGAACCCGGCAGCAAGGGTTTAGAAGACCCGCGCGCGCTTCCGGCGCGTGACGCATTTGTTGTCCGCCGCGAAGGTATCGAACCTTCCTCCCCGGATTAAGAGTCCGGTGCTAGACCACTCAGCTAGCGGCGGTTGGAGGAGGGTGAAGGAATCGAACCCTCCGGTGTGACCCGGGCGCGGTTTTCAAGACCGTTTCGCCACCACGGCGCCACCCTCCAAAGGTAAACGTGCTTCGGGTGCGATTCGAACGCACACTGTGCGCGCTTTGAACGCGCTGCCTCCTGCCATTTGGGCTACCGAAGCATCGCTGGGGAAGCAGGGTTTCGAACCCGCCTTACGTGCCTTCCGCCCGGATCGAACGGGCAACCTCTCGGGCTTCAACCGAGCGCTCTACCTTCTGAGCTTGGAAGGCATAGTCCGGGGCCCGAGAGTCGAACTCGGTATGTCCTGCTCCCAAAGCAGGCGGGTTAGCCGTCTCCCTCGCCCCGGAATTCCCGAGTGCGGCAACACAAAGCGTTGCCCAGCCCGGGTTTTCATGCTGTCCACTGTGGAGTTCTCAAGGTGCGGCACCGCCGGCATGCCGGGGTATGGCAAGGAGGAAACCGTTGAGGGGAAAAGAAAATGCCGCCCGGTCCGGGATCTCCCGGGGGGCGGCGTTGTCGCATCAGATGCGTCTAAGCACGCCGCCAGGCCGGGCAGTCGATCCCATTGCTGGACATATTGGGTCGGGCCGCGAATTGCAGCACCGAGCAACCGCACAGCATCGGCTGCTGCGGTTCTATGCTCGTCTGCCTAAACATCGCGATTCTCCCTGATATGAAAACGTCTGATCACCAAGGTACGGCCCGCCGGCCATGAGCGCAACGGATTATCGGCAACATGTGCACCGGCGCCCTCGCCCAGGGCACGGTCAACTCGATGCGCTGCGGGCGTGGAGATTCTCGGCGCGGGTGCCAGCGATTCGGCCTGATCGCCGCGGCAAGTCGATGGGCGAACCTGTTGGCGGCAGACGACTTTGCTTGGCTCGCCCGGTTACCAACCCGCGCCGCCGTTGGAGCCGGCGCCCGCTCGGGTCACCTCCCCGGAGACAGCCGGTGGGCCGTTCGAGCCCGTCTTTGACGTGGTGAATGTTGCGGGCGGCGTTGCGCTGGCGCTACGAGACATGTACGTCGCCTGATGGGCTGGTCGCTCGCCCGATGGCCGGTCCGCTTCCGGAGCCGTAGGCTGGCCTCATGGAGACGGATGGATTCCGTCGGCATGGCATGGACGACGTGGCTGAGGGGCAAAGCAGGCGGGTGAGCCCCGGCGGCTACGCCGACCAACGCGATGCCGAGAGTGAC
Source organism: Rhizocola hellebori (assembly GCF_016862955.1). Classification (GTDB taxonomy): domain Bacteria; phylum Actinomycetota; class Actinomycetes; order Mycobacteriales; family Micromonosporaceae; genus Rhizocola; species Rhizocola hellebori. The sequence continues at coordinate 71,355 of NZ_BONY01000008.1, forward strand.
GAGCGAGAGATCAGGCTCGAGGCTCGGAACTCCCAGGCGGAGATGCGCGATCAGCACGCCGCGATGCGCGATCGCCAGCATCTCGCCCGCGCGGACAGGCTCGCCGTTCGAGAGGCCGCCGCCGAGAGGCGGGATGTCGCCTCCGACAAACGCGACGAGCATCAGGCATCCCGGGATCGCCACGCTGACGACCGCGACCGTCGTGCAGAACAACGCGATCGTCGCGCCGACGAACGGGCCAGCGTGGCTGACCAGCGGGACAGAAGCGCCCAGTGGCGAGAGGAAGCTGTGGCCCTCCGTGAGCAGGCGGCTGACCAGCGAGAGATAGAGGCAGAGCTGATGGAGTGGGAGGCCGAACCCCCCAAACGGGCACTACGACATGAGGGGTGACGCGGTGTATCGCGATGTGGTGGTGGTCGGAGCGTCGGCCGGCGGCGTTGAGGCGCTACGGTCCTTCGTCGCTGCGCTCGCCCCTGATCTGCCGGCATCGGTTTTCGTGGTGTTGCACATACCTCCGTCAGCGCCCAGCGCGCTGCCTGCCATTCTCAGCCGGGTGAGCCAGTTGCCCGTCCAGGCTGCCATCGACGGGGAGGAAATGCGTCAGGGGCGGGTTTACGTTGCTCCGCCCAATCATCATCTGCTCCTGCGGCACGACAGGATCCGCTTGTCGCACGGCCCCTCGGAAAATGGACACCGCCCTGCGATTGATCCGCTGTTCCGGTCGGCCGCCAAGTCGTTCGGATCGCGGACGGTGGGTGTCGTGCTGTCCGGGTCGCGCGACGACGGCGCGGCCGGCTTGGCCGCCATTGCCGCCCGCGGCGGGCTGGCCTTGATCCAGGACCCGGCCGAGGCGCTGTATGCGTCGATGCCGTTGGCCGCGCAGCGGGCCACCAAAGCCGACTACGTCCTGCCAGCCAGCCAGCTTGGCACGATCATCGCCGAGCTGGCTACGTCTCCGCTGACCGCCGACAGCCGCCGAGACAATGATCTGGAAATCGCTGCGGAGGTCGACGTAGCCGACGAATTCGATGGGCTTGCTGATCCGGCCGGCTACGGCTGCCCCGCGTGTGGCGGTGCGCTGTTCGAGCTCAACTCGGGCCCGGCGCCACGGTATGGCTGCCGCGTCGGTCACGCCTGGTCGCCACAGGCGTTGCTGGACGAGCAGTCCGCCGGCATGGAAAGCGCGCTTTGGACGGCGTTACGCGCATTAGAGGAGAAAGCGGCATTGAGCGCTCAGTTGGCATCGACGAGTGCCGGACGGGGCCACGGTCTGGTTCAGGAGCGGCACAACCGCGCCGCCCAGGAGGCCATCGGCGCCGCAGATATCATTCGCCATCTGATCGACCGGCTCGGTGCGCCGGAAACGCGGGAGCGGGCCTAGACTTGCCCCGTGACGCCTATCGATCCGCATTTCGAGGCTTTGCTCGAGTACCTGAAGGAAGCTCGCGGTTTCGACTTCACCGGCTACAAGCGCACCAGCCTCATGCGCCGCGTCAGTCAGCGCATGGCCACGGTGGGCGTCACCGGGTACCCCCAATATGTTGAATATCTCGAGGTCCAGCCGGACGAGTTCACGGCACTTTTCAATACGATACTTATCAATGTGACGGGCTTCTTCAGAGATGCCGAGGCGTGGGACTACCTGCAAAAGGAGATCCTCACCCCGCTGATCGAGCAGAAACCCACCACAGCCCCCATCCGGGTGTGGAGCGCGGGATGCGCGTCGGGCGAGGAAGCTTACACACTGGCGATTGTGCTCGCCGAGATGCTTGGCCTCGATGAGTTCCGGCGCCGAGTCAAAATCTATGCCACCGATGTTGACGATGAAGCGCTCGCCCAGGCCCGCCAGGGCGCCTACAGCGAGCGGGCGGTGCGGTCGCTACCGCAGGAGATACTCGACAAGTACTTCGAGGTTCAGGCCAATCACTATGTCTTTCACAAAGACATGCGCCGCTCCGTGATTTTCGGCCGGAACGACCTCGTGCAGGATGCGCCCATCTCCCGGGTCGACCTTCTGGTCTGCCGTAACACCCTGATGTACTTCAATTCCGAGACACAGAGCCGGATTCTGACCCGTTTTCATTTCGCGGTGGCTGAAGGTGGGGTCCTGTTCCTGGGCAGGGCCGAGATGTTGCTGAGTCACACCAACCTGTTCCTGCCGGTCGATTTGAAACGGCGGGTTTTTCGCCGGGTCACCAGGCTGGCCTCGCAGGGCGCCGGCACCTACTACACCGAGCCCACCACCCATGGACAGCGCGGAAACCAGGGCGTCCTCGACCATTTGCGCAATGAGGCCTTCCTCGCCAGCCCGGTAGCACAAATCGTGGTGACCTCCGACGGGCTGGTGGCGCTGACCAACCGCCGGGCAGAGACGCTTTTCGGCGTCTCCACGAAGGACATCGGCCGTCCTTTCCGCGACCTCGACGTGTCGTACCGTCCGGTGGAGCTGCGCCGCTACATCGAGCAGGTACAGATGGAACGCCGGATGGTTCGCCTTGCCGACGTCGAGCTGGCCCGCCCCGGCAGCGACACCCTTTGCCTGGAGATCCAGGTGAACCCGTTGCCGGCCAGGGATTCCAGCCTGCTCGGTGTGGCGCTGATCTTCCACGACGTCACCACCGCGCGCCGCCTGCACGAAGAGCTGGAGCACACCAACGGGCAACTGGAAACCGCGTACGAGGAACTCCAGTCCACCAACGAGGCGCTCGAAACCACCAATGAAGAGCTTCAGTCCACTGTGGAGGAGCTGGAGACCACCAACGAGGAGCTCCAGTCCACCAATGAGGAGCTGGAAACAATAAACGAAGAACTTCAATCGACCAATGACGAGTTGCGGCACATCAACGATCAGCTACAGCACAACACCCAGAAGCTCGACAGCGCGAACGCGTTCCTGGAAGCTATCCTCACCAGCTTGCGCGCCGGGGTGGCCGTGCTCAACCGCGACATGCACGTGCAGATCTGGAACAGGCGGGCCGAAGACCTCTGGGGCTTGCGCCGCGAGGAAGCCGTCGGTCAGCATTTCCTCAACCTCGACATCGGGCTGCCCACCGAACAGCTCCGATCTGTGATCAAGCAGGTGCTCGGCGGGGCCGAGCAGCAGGAGATGTACCTGCCGGCGATCAACCGGCGGGGACGCAACATCATGGTGCGTGTGGTGTGCACATCGCTGGCCTCCGACAACGACACTCCCTCCGGTGCAGTCATGGTCATGGAGCCTGAATTCACCGCGGAGCCCAAATTATGACCGCCTAAGTTTCGGATCAGTTGCTCAGCCATTGGGCGATGGCATCGAAATCGGCATCGGAAAGGCCACGGCGCGGGTCCACGCGGTGCAGCAGCGCGGGAGCGCTGTGGTTGGCCCGCCACCCACCTCCGATGCGCTGCCAGTCGCGGGGCGCGGACACCTCACGCAGCAGCGCGCAGATGTGCTCGGGCAGGGGCCGCAGCTGCGCGTCGCCGGTGAGTGCCCGCTCAAACAGAAGGCGATCCGCCCGGCCAGATTAGCGCCACCTCGGCCTCCCGCCTCCGGCACAGTGCGCCGGGTGGTAGTGCTGGCCCCAGCAAGATTCGGGGGGCGACTGGATTTCGCGGCCTTGGCCGGCTCGGCACACTTGATCAATGACTCTCACGATGATGCCGGAACCGCCGACCGCGGGCACTGGCAGTGACTTCGCTCTGCTTTCCGAACGGATCGCCCGCGCCGGGCTGATGCAGCGAAGACCTGCCTACTACGCCTTACGCATCGCAGCCGTAGCAGCGGCCTACATTGTGAGCGTGACGGTCTTCGTGCTGACCGGGGACTCGTGGGCGCAGATGGTGGTCGCCGCGGCCATGTCAATCGTCTTCGTTCAGGTTGCGCTGGTGGCGCACGATCTGGCCCATCGGCAGGTGTTCCAATCGCGCCGCCGCAGTCAGATCGCCGGCATGATCGCCGGGAACCTCGGCATCGGGATGAGCTACGGCTGGTGGATGGACAAGCACACGCGCCACCATGCCAACCCCAACCACGAGGAGCGCGATCCCGATGTGGCGCCGGATCTGCTGGTGTGGTCGGCAGATCAGGCACGTGCGGCCAAAGGCCTTCCCCGGTTCATCGGGCGCTGGCAGGCCTACCTGTTCTTTCCCCTGCTGCTGTTGGAGGGGCTCAACCTTCACGTGGCCAGCGGCCGGGCGTTGCTTGGCCGGCAGGGGATGCGCGGCCGAACCGTGGAGATTCTGCTCTTCGCCGCGCATGTGATCGGCTACCTGGGTGTGGTCTTTGCCGTGTTGCCCGTTGGCAAAGCGCTGCTGTTCATCGCGATTCATCAGGGCCTGTTCGGACTGTACCTGGGCTGCACCTTCGCCCCCAACCATAAAGGCATGCCCATGGCCCACGAAGGCATGGACTTTTTGCGAAAGCAGGTGCTCACCTCCCGCGACGTCACCGGCAGCCGATTGATGGACGCGGCGCTCGGCGGGCTCAACCACCAAATCGAGCACCACTTGTTTCCCAGCATGCCATCACCCAACCTGCGGCGGGCCAAACCGATCGTCCGCCAGTTCTGTGCCGAGATCGGCGTGCCGTACCAGGAAACAGGTCTGATCGACTCCTATCGTCTGGCGCTGCGCCACCTGTACGAGGTCGGCGCACCTGTGCGAAAAGTGAGCCCCGGCTAGACTGTCGAATCTGGTAGGTGGTGGCGATGCCATGGGGGGCGCAGATGAGCGTTGACGATCGGATCGAATGGGCCAGGAAGGTCTATTCGCAGGCTGTGTTCGGCGGCGACACCAGCGGGCTGGCCGAGGCCGAGCGAGGTCTGGATGCGGTCGAGGCCGATGCGGCGCTGGCGCGTGGACTGATTCTGCACGCGCGGTTTCAGAGCGCGCCCGACGACGGTTCGTTGCCCGTCGAGGATCCTGCTGAGCTGCCGTTGTTTGAACGGGCGCTCGTGTTGTACCAGGCGCTTGGAGACACACGCGGCGAGGGCGAGGCCTTGTTCTGGATCGGATGTCTGCACCAGTTCATCCGGCGCGACAACGAGACCGCGGTTGGGTACCTGCAGCGGTCCAGCCAGCTGGCGGCACAGACCGGCGACCATCCGACCCGGTCGGAGGCGCTGCGGCACTTGGGCATCGCGGCGCACGCGGCCGGCCGCCTGGACGAGGCGCGCGAGCGCCTGGAGGAGTCGACGCGGCTGCGCCAGGAGATCGGGGCCCTGCCGGGCGTGGCCTCCAACATGATCGGGCTGGCCTACATCGCCGCCGCCCAGGACCGCCGCTCAGACGCGCTGGCCACGCTCGACGAGGCGCACGCCATCGCACAAGCACATGGTGCTCACGCCATCGTGGCCCACATCGAGCAGGCGAGAACGCGGATCTGAGCGTGCGGCCATTGCAGGTCCAATGTGGATGCGGCGGCTGGATTGAGCGGGGTATGACCGAACAGCAGGAATTCCGTGGCGGCGTTAACGTGGTGCGCCGCCGAGGTGATGTCGTCTACCGGCCGGCATCGCCCGCGGCGCCCGCGATCCACCGGCTCCTGCGGCATTTGCATGACCGCGGGTTCCGCGGTGCGCCGCGGCCACTCGGCTTCGAAAGCGACGGCAACGAGATACTCACCTTCCTCGACGGCCAGGTGCCCGACACGCTCACGCCAGACCTGCGCGGGCCCGAGCTTCTCGCCAGCGCGGCAAATCTGCTGCGGGGCCTTCACGACTCGAGCGTCGCGTTCCAGCCGCGCCTCGACGATGCCTGGCTCTTTCCGGTCCGGCAGCCGGCTGAGGTCATGTGCCACGGCGACCCCGCCCACTACAACTGCGTGGTCAAGGACGGCCTGGTGGTGGGTCTCATCGACTTCGACACGGCTCACCCCGGGCCACGCGTCTGGGACGTCGCCTATGCCGTCTACCGGTGGGCGCCGTTGCAGGGGCCGGACAACCCGGAAAGCTTCGGCACACCGCAGCAGCAGGGGCGCCGGGCCGCCGACTTCTGCCGGGCGTATGGGCCGCAGGTGGGCGTCGAGGTCATTGACGTCGTCCCCGAGCGCCTGCAAGCACTCATCGACTTCATTCACGACCAGGCCCGCCAAGGCAACGAGGCCTTCCAACAGCACATCGCACAAGGCCACATTGATCTGTATCAGGAAGACATCTGTTACCTACGGGCTAACCGCGATACTCTGCGCGACGCCTTCGAGATCGGCCCTCCCGAATCCACTATGGACAGTCGGCGATAGGGGCTGGGTTGCTCACCGCGCGAATGTATCCGCCTGGCGGCACGAAGCCGCCGGGAAGATGACCAGGCCCTCGTCGACGGCGAGGTAGACCCCGTTGACGCATGGCACAACGACGGCGTTGGCCAGCGCGGAGGCACCGGCGTTGGAGTTGGATCTGGTCCCGGCGAGACGGAGGGTCTCGCGCGGATCGCCTCAAGGCTGCAAGATGGTGCGAATGCGATCCCGGCGTGAGCTCGTCATCGGCGTTACCGTAGTTCTCATAGTGATCTCGATCGTGATCTCGGTCGTGATCGCTGTGCTGAGCAGCGGTCCGGTGCCCGCGGGCGGCACGGCCATGAGGTCCTGGCCCGCCTCACCCACCGCGTCGGCCTCGCCGAGCGTGACTGCCCCGCCGCCGGTGGTAATCGCGTCGCCGGACCTGCTTGGCGCGGCGCGCCTCAGCCCCACCAACGTCAACGGGCCGGTCAACATTCTGCTGGCCGGCGTCGACCGGCGGCCGGATCAGACCGACGACTCGGTCCGCACTGATTCGATCATCTTGCTGCACATTCCCCAATCCCACGACGGGGCCGTGCTGGTCTCGATTCCGCGGGACACCAGGGTGAAGATCCCCGCCTATCCGAAGTCCGGCTTCAAGGGCCGCACCGCGAAGATCAATTCTGCTTTCCAGAGTGGGTACCAGGCAGCCGGCACCGAGACCGAGAAACGTGCCCGCGGCATGGAGCTGCTGGCGCTCACGATCAAGCAAACGTGGGGAATCGCGTTCGACGGCGCCGCGATCATCGACTTCACCGGCTTCGAAACGGTACTCGGGCAGCTCGGCGGCGTGACGATGTGTGTGGAGGCCCAGGCCGAGGCGATCCACCTCGCCCTGGACAAGGACGGCAAGGTCGTCGAAGTCTGGTACGACGACAGCGCGAAGAAGATAAGGGGCATCCCACCCGGTGGGCGCAAGCTCATCTACCAACCTGGCTGCTATCACATGGATCCAGCGGTTGCTCTGGAATACGCGCGGCTGCGCAAGGGCAGCTGTTGCCCGGCAGGCGACTACGACCGGCAGCGCCACCAACATCAGATGATCAAAGCGATCCTCGACGAAATCAGCAGCACGAAAATGCTCAAAGACCCGACCAGACTCGTGCAGGTCCTGCAATCGGCAGGCGAGTCGTTCACGCTCGACCTCGGCAGCATCCGCGCCGAAGACTATCTGGCGATGTTCACCAATCTGGCCAGTGGGAATGTCACGAGCGTGCGCACCAACGCGGGACGGATCTTCACGTTGCGCGGCTCCTCCGACGAGGCGCTCACCCCGCAGACGCTGGAAATGCTCGCGGCGCTTAAGAACGACACCATCGGCGCATGGCTCGCACAGCACCCCAGCTTCGTGGTCCCCCACCCCTGACAAAGATTTTTCAGACGGGTACCTGAATTACCGGGTTGGTCAACACACCTACGTGCTCGATTTCGATGCGCACGATGTCTCCCGCGGTCAGCGACAGGTCGAGCTCGGGCACGATGCCTGTCCCGGTGGACAGGATCACACCGTGCGGGAAATCCATGGCGCGGAACAGGTGCTCCGCCAGATCGTCGAACCGGCGATGCAGCAGCGCCGTGCTGGTGCTGGCCGACCACACCACCGCGTCGCCACGGCTGATGGTGCACGAGATGGCCAGGTCGCCCAGGTCCGCAACCTCCCAGACAGGCCGGATGCCCGGACCCAGGGCGCAGGAGGCGGTGTAAATCTTGGCCTGCGGCAGGTATAGCGGGTTTTCACCCTCGATGCTGCGCGAGGACACATCGTTGCAGACGGTCACCCCCACGATCTGTCCGGCCGCGTTGAACACGAGCGCCAGCTCCGGCTCCGGGGTGTTGGCGGCGGAGTCGGCTCGCACCCCGATCGGGTCGCCGTCGCTGACGGCCCGCCACGCCACCGATTTGAAGAACAGCTCCGGCCTGACGGCGTCATAGACCCTGGCGTAGACATCACCGTCGCCGCTTTCGGCGATGCGCGCCTGCCGGGACCGCCGGTAGGTCACGCCGCTGGCCCACACCTCGGTCAAGCCGTCCACCGGCGCCAGCCTCCGCACCCGGCTTTCCGGCAACGCGGCGGCGCTTGTCGCCGAGTCCAAGACAGCGCGGATTTCTTCCAGCGACCCAGCGAGCAACTCGGCCAGACTCGACACCGGCAACTGCCGCACGGTGCCATCGTCACAGGCCACACCGATCCCGGGCCGGGCTCCCACCTCGTTGCCAGATTCGAGGTACCGGATGATGTGGGTCATCGACTTCCTTCTAACTGATCAGTATGTGATCGAGGTAGGCGGTCGCTCCGCCCCATACGAAAAACAGCGGCTCGCCGCATTCGGACTGCTGCAGCGTATCGTCGAGCTGTTCCTGTCCGATCCGGGCCGACTGGAGGGTTCCGCCAGCCGCGACACTGTAATGCTGATTGAGCCACATCGATTTAATCTCGTGCCAGTCGAAGCCGAACCCGCCATGGCCGGGAAGGGGCTCGGTGCTCCAGGCCGCGATGTCGTTCGTGTCCGAGGACGGATGCACCATCAGCAGGCCCCCGGACGACTGATCGTTGGTGGTGCCCGCCCGTGGCATGAAGCCGAAACCGTAGCTGGCGGCGGTGACCACCTCGGGAGGATCGATCCTGACATCAAAGGAAATCGTCACGCTGCACGCATAGTGTCCGGAAAGGACAGCGCCCATCTCGTACCATTCCGGCTGAGAACCGATGGTGAGACGGGTGCCTGACGTCTCGAAGCGGAAACTCCCGTAGGAGTCGCCGAATCGCCGGAACCTCGACGCCTGAACGTAGGCGGGCCCGGTGGGCGGAGGCGGGCCGGTCGTCTGGGACCTCACTGGAGGGCCGCCACCACCTTGATTGCCCGGCGGGGCGCCGCCGCCGGTGCTGACCGGCGCCGGCGTGGCCGACGTCGGCAAGGTCAGCGGCGGCGAGGCAGACGCCGAACCGTCCGGTGTCGGCGCGCTCGAAGGCAGGCGGGTGGGATCGGTGCCCTTTGCCGTGGAGTCGATCTGGCCATAGATCGTGAGCCCGGAATAGGCCAGCACCAACACCACGAAGACGACCGCGATCATCCGCCCGGTCATCTTCGCGGGCGGCTTGAGCCAGTTGCTGAAAATGCCCACGGCGATGGCGAGCAGGAGCAGACCAAAAGGCACAATCCAGGTACGCATGCGCCTTCGAGCCTCCCGCCGACACCGATAGAGCGGCAGCCTATAAGCATCCGCAGGCCTGCGCGTTCCACCGCGCGGACATGGATACTGAGCCCAGTGGATGAACTAGAGATAAGATCGGCAATGATCGCTTCTCTGGCGTCAAACCTGCGGGTAGGTCATGATCGAGTTTGGCGTGTTGGGCCCACTGTCCATTCGGCGCGATGGGTCGCCGGTCGTGGTGGGCACGCGGAGTCTGGGACGCCTGCTCGCGGTGCTGGTGTGCCGGGCGAACCGAGCGGTGACGGTCGCGGAGCTCGCGGATGCCATCTGGGACGGTGACCCGTCGGCCAACCCGCGCAAGGCAATTCACGTGTACGTGCACCGGCTGCGCCTGCTGCTCGGTGATGGTGACCTGGTCATCGGCGATCAGGGCTACTACTCGCTGGCGGTCGGCGCGCATCAGGTGGACGCGCTGCGTTTCGCGAGCCTCGTCGCGCGCGGCCGGGCGGCGCATGCCCGCCAGGATCTGGATGCGGCGCGCAGCCTGTTCCGCCAGGCGCTCGGCCTGTGGCGGGGGCGGCCTTACGACTCCGTCGCCTACGGGACGCTGATCGCCGACGAGGTCCGGCGGCTCGACGAGCAGCATCTGCTGGTCCAGGAGGCGCTGTTCGCCGTGGAGCTGGACCTGGGCAACGACGCCGAAATGGTCGGCGAGCTGGCCCGGCTTGCGGCGGCGAACCCGTACCACGAACGGCTCTCGGCCATGCTCATGCGAGCACTGCACCGCGCGGGCCGTCGATCCGAAGCGCTGGAGGTTTTCCGGAGCACCCGGGCCGTGCTCGTCGACGAGCTGGGCGTGGAGCCGGGTGAGGACCTCCAGAAGGTGCACCAGGCGATACTGCGCGGCGAGATGTCGGCCCCGCGGCCGGCGGCGGGTGACGTCGAGAGCACTCCCAACCCGGTACCACGTCAGCTGCCTGGTGGTGTTGTTGGTTTCTCTGGGCGTAACCAGCAGATGAAGGCCCTCGACCAGCTGCTGCCGGACAGCTCACAACCCGACGGTCTCAGGATCTCGGTGATCGCCGGGACTGCCGGCGTTGGCAAGACCACACTGGCCGTGCACTGGGGCCACCAGGTTGCTGACCAGTTCCCCGACGGGCAGCTATATGTGGACTTGCGGGGTTTCGACCCGAGCAGGTCTCCGATGGATCCGGCGGAGGCGGTGCGAGGCTTCCTGGCCGCGTTCGAGTATCCGCCGCAGCGAATACCGGTCGAGGTGGCCGCCCAGGCCGGGCTGTATCGCAGCCTGCTGGCCGACAAGCGCGTTCTGGTGGTTCTCGACAACGCCCGCGACGGCGACCAGGTCCGCCCGCTGCTGCCGGGGTCGCCGGGATGCCTGGTCCTGGTGACCAGCCGCGAGCGGATGCCCGGCGTGGTCGCGGCAACGGGCGCTTATCCGCTGATGCTGGACGTGCTGCCGGAGAACGAGGCACAGGCGCTGCTGGCGAGACGGCTCGGGCCCGACCGGTTGGCGGCCGAGCCGGACGCGGCCGACGAGATCATCCAGCGGTGTGCGCGGCTGCCGCTGGCCCTGGCGATCGCGGCAAGCCATGCCGCCAGCTACGCCGACCTTTCCCTCAGCGGGTTGGCCGATCAGCTGCGTACAGCCAGCGGCCTGGACGCGTTCGACGCCGGGGACGCGGCGACCGATGCGAGGGCCGTCTTCTCCTGGTCCTACGAAGCACTCAGCCCAGAAGCGGCACGGCTGTTCCGGTTGCTGGGGGTGCACCCGGGCCCAGACCTGTCCATGCCCGCCGCGGCCAGCCTGGCCGGTGTTGAACCGCAGCGGGCACAGGCCATGCTTGCCGAGCTGACCCGCGCGCATCTGGTCAACGAACGCGTCCCGGGCCGCTACAGCTGCCATGACCTGTTGCGGTCCTATGCCGGCGAGCTGGCTCACCGCCACGACACCGAGACCGCCCGGCGCACGGCCCTGCACCAGCTGCTGGAGCATTACATGCACAGCGCCCGCGCCGCAGTCCTGTGCCTGGACCCCAACCGCGACCCCATGCCCGAGACCCCGGTGCAGCCCGAGGTCACCCCCGAGACGTTCGACGATGTTCCGCAGGCGATGGGCTGGTTCACCGCCACACACGCCGCGTTGCTGGCGGCGATCGAGCATGCCGCAGGCAATGGGTTCGACGCCCACGCCCATCGGCTGGCCTGGACTCTCGTACCGTTCTTGGACCGTCGCGGGCACTGGCACGACTGGCTGGACGTCCAGCGCATCGCCGTTGACGCCACCGCCCGGATGGGCGACCGATCCGAGCAGGCCCGTGCTCATCGGGGTCTTGCCAGCGCGTACAAACAGCTGGGCCTCTACGACGAAGCCAACGTCCATTTTGGATACGCGCTCGACCTCTACCGGGAACACGGAGATCAGCTTGGTGAGGCGCTCACCCACAACAGCTTGAGTCTGGTACTGGAAAGGCAGGATCGCCTTCGCGAGGCCATCGACCATAACAAGCTCGCCCTCGACCTTTTCCGGGCGGTCGGCGACCGGTCGGGGCAGGGCCGATGCCTGCACTCGATCGGCTGGTACCACGCTCGGCTCGGCGAGCACGAAATCGCCCTCACCCACTGCCAGCAGGCCCTTCCCCTGCTGGCCGAGGTCGGCGACCGCGCCGAGCCCTACACGTGGGGCGCCCTCGGCTACCTTCACCATCAGCTGGGCGACTATGACAGCGCCATCGCCCACCACCGGCAGGCCCTCACCCGTTTTCAGGAGCAGGGCTACCGCTACCCCGAGGCGCAGGCGCTGGATTACCTGGGCGACACCTACCTTGCCGCGAACGATCTCGACGCTGCCCGCACGGTCTGGCGCCAGGCGCTGAGCATCCTGGGGGAACTTCGCCACCCCGACGCGGACAAGGTACGCGCCAAACTTCACGACCTCTGACTCCCCTGGCGCTACAGATGTAAGCGCTGTGTAACCGGCCTTCGAAACACTGTGCCAGTCCCGATAAGCGGGGGAGGGTTGTCCGGCCCCGAGCCGGACAACCCTCGGCTGCGCCTCACCCAGCAAACCGTGCGCCGGAAGCAAAGGTGTTGGGCCGCAACCTATGGCACGGAGGAAAAATGACGGGGTTTGGCATGGATCTCGGGACGACACCGTCCTGTATCGGCCGGGTGAATGGCGACAACACGGCACCATCGGTGCTCTTCTTCGGGTCGGCCCATAAGGTCTCGGTGCGGGCCCAGCTTTCAGGCGCGCCGTCCGCGAGCTGGCGCGAGCAGCCCAAAGCGAGGCATCGCCGGAGCGCACTAGTGTCCAATGTGGAGGCTGGCGCGTTGTCGGGTCGAGCGCTGGATCCCTGGTCGCCCATATGCGTGCCGGGCGGGCCATGGCACGATCTGCCTCCTGCGGCTTAATCGCCCGGCGGACAACGCTGATCAGCCGCAACCGGTATATTGCCCGCTTGACGACCACGATCGGCGTCGACGGGCAAGGGAGAAAGTTCGCATGCACCCAACGAGCCGCATGGAGTTTCGCGGGGATATCGAGGGTATGCGGGCGATTGCGGTGCTTTTGGTGGTCATTGGCCATGCATCGGTGGGCTTGTTCTCGGGCGGCTTTGTCGGCGTCGACGTATTTTTCGTGATCTCCGGATTCCTCATCACGTCTCTGCTGACCCAGGAACTGACGGCCACTGGCACGATTTCCATCCGGCAGTTCTATACGCGCCGGGCGCTGCGCCTGCTGCCCGCATCGACACTGGTCTTGCTGGTCACGCTGATCGCGGCGTGGTCGTGGTTGTCACCGCTCAGATTCACGGAAACCGTAAAAGACATAGTTGCCAGCGCATTCTATGTCATCAATTTCCGGCTTGCCGGCATCGGCACCGACTACTGGGCTGCCAGCGATCCGCCATCACCCGTGCAGCATTTCTGGTCACTCGCGGTGGAAGAGCAGTTCTACATGTTCTGGCCGGTGCTCATCCTGTTGGCAACGCTGTGGTCACGGCGGCGGGGACAGACCCGGCTCGGCCCGCTCACCGTGGTGCTGGCGACGTTGACGGCTGGTTCCCTTGCGCTCAGCTGGCTCGTGACCCACCAAAGCGCCCCGTGGGCCTACTTCGGCGGCCACACCAGGGCGTGGGAGCTGGGGATCGGCGCGTTGGTGGCGCTGGGCGCGACCAGGTTTGCGCGCCTGCCGCGCGTGGCGGCCGAATTGGCCGCGTGGATAGGGCTTGGGGCAATCATCACGGCCGCGGTGGTCTTCGATGAATTCACGCCTTTTCCTGGTATTGCTGCGCTTCTGCCCGTTGCCGGCGCGGCATTGGTGATCGCGGCCGGCTTCCGTTCCTCCTCCGCGGGCCGCCTGCTCGGCCTGGGGCCGATGCGGGTCCTAGGCAAGCTTTCCTACGGCTGGTATCTGTGGCATTGGCCGATGCTGCTCATCGTCCCGGTCGCCTTTGACATGTCCCCGAGCCTGGCCGACAGACTCGCGCTTGCCGGTGCGGCCCTGCTGCTGGCGCAGCTGTCCCTGGTCGCGGTGGAGAATCCGATCCGCCATCTCTCCGCCCTGCGGCACCGACCCTTGCGAGGCATCGGGCTGGGTCTGACTCTTTCGTCCACCACGACGGCCGTGGCGCTGAGCATGGTGGTCCTCATGCCGCCCGGCGCGCCCGGGTTGGTGTCGCCCGACAGGGCCCTGTTCATACCGCCCGCCATACAGCTCGACGTGATCGACGATCTGCCCAGCGGTGCACCGGAGGTGCTCCCCAGCGCTTCGGCTTCGGCTGCGCCTGCTCCCAGCATGGATGCCCTTCTCGCGCAGGGCCTCAACATGAAGTCCCTGCCGCGCAACCTCGACCCGCCACTGGCCAGCGCGTCCAAGGCCTACCCCTCCACCTACAACGGCTGTCACCGAGGTTTTGCGGGAGTCTCCCTGCCGCCCGACAGTTGCGTCTTTGGCGACACCTCCTCCCCCACCACCGTCGTGCTGCTCGGTGATTCCCATGCCGCGCAATGGTTTTCCGCGCTCGAGAAGCTGGCGAAGGCGAAGCACTGGCGGCTGATCCCGCTGACCAAGGCCAACTGCCCCGTCGGCGAGGTGCAGGTCATCGAAAGGTCGTTCAACCGGACCTACACCGAGTGTGAGCAATGGCGAGCCAACGCCATGGCGAAGATTGCCTCTCTGCATCCCGCGCTCGTGGTGACGGCCACCTACTTCGACAGCCGGCAACCCGTTCCCGCTTCGTCAAACCCCGAGGCGGTGTGGGCCGAGGGCTGGAAGCGATCGTTCATCAAGCTCAAAGCCTCGGCAGCCCACGTCGTCTTTATGGTGGACAACCTCTACCGCTTCACCGCCGGGCCGGAGTGCGCTGCCGTGCATCCCGATTCGCTCAGCGCGTGCAACCAGGCGTCAACCTCGGGTGGGTTGATGCAGCCCACGCGCAGAGCGAACGTGGCCAAGGTGGCGGTGGACCTCGGCGTGACCGTCATCGATCCCATCCCATGGATGTGCCTGAACAACAAATGCCCGCTCGTGGTCGGCAATATCCTGACCTACCGCGACAACCACCACATCACGCCGCCCTTCTCCAGACTGCTCGCGCCGATGCTCGAAGCAAAGCTGCCCGCTCTCACGCCCTGACCGCCGCGCGGTCAGAGCGCGGTTCAGAAGGTGGCGATCGGGTTGACCGGGCTGCCGGAGGTGCCGGCGAAGCGGACCGGCGCGACCGCGAGGTGGAAGTCCCACTGACCGAGCTCGGCAGCCGTCGTCGCGCACGCCTCCAGGTCGCAGTTGTCGAGCATCCACAGACCCATCGCAACGAGGCTCACGGCGTGAACGGGCATCAACACGTCTTGGTACCCCGACGGCTGAACGTCCTGGGGGGTATCAGCGCCGATCAGGGCGACCTCCCGCTCATGCAGCCACGGCAGGCAGGACGCGTGCCAGCCGGCCTGCGTGAAGCTGAACGCCGCACCGGCCTCGTGCCGGAAACGGCCGTAGCCCGTGCGCAGCAGCACCGCATCGCCGGATCGCACCCGCACACCCTGACGGCGCTCGGCCTCCTCGAGATCCTCGGGAAACACCCCCTGCCCCGGCTCCAGCCACGGCACCTCGCGGACGCTCGCGATGTCCAGCAGGACACCACGCGTGATAATCCCATTCGCCGCCGCCGTCACCGCCGCCCACGCCGAACCCGTTGCGGCGTCGACCACCGAGTGCGACCGCCCGTTGTACATCGTGCCGTCCCAGAAGATGTGGCACGGCGAGTCGAGATGGGTGAGGGTGTTGCCGTGGAACGAGATGCCGAGCCGCTCGGAGGAAAAGCCCCAGCGCCGGTCGTTGTGGAAGGCGGCCGGCATGTTCTCCGCACCCGGCATGTCGGCGGCGCACGGGCAAGTCGTCGTCGACCGCTCCATGTCCTGCGGCACGGCAACCTCCCACGCGCACGACACGCTCCTGCCGTGGCGCACGGCCCTCGCCGCCGCCAGCCGGACATCGTCGGTGATGTGGTTCAGCGTGCCGAGCTCATCGTCGTTGCCCCACCTCCCCCAGTTCGACAACGTGTTGAAGTACCCGAGCACGTCGTCCTGTGTGGGCATCGACTCCTCCGGTCATGCGGTTGGAAAACACCGCAAAGCATATCCGTTGCCTCATGCGCTATGGTCGGCAGCGTGCCCGCCGACGATGTCCTAGCTGCAGTGGAAGCCTTTGCCGCACGCATTCATGCCCTCGATCCGAAGGCGGCGGTGCTCGGCGAGCTGACGCTGAGCTACCAAGGCCGGCAGACTCAGGTGCCGGTCACCGCGCCGGTGAAGGCGGCGCTGGCGGAGGCCTTGCGCAGCTATCACGATCCGCGGGACTTCGGCAGTTGTGACTACTGCGCCGACGGCCGGCTCGACGACAACTTCCTCTGTCTGAGCTGTGGACGCCCCAACGGATTGTTCGGCCAGATGCTCACCGAGCGGGCAGAAGGACACCTCGAGCCGCCTTCCCTTCCCGCCACCGACTAGCCCGGGCTGGCCAGTGCCTCCGTGGGTGAGAGCCGGGAGGCGCGCCAGGCGGGGTAGAAGCCCGCGAAGACGCCAATGACGACCGTCGCCAGGACACTGCCCAGGCTCGCCCACGCCGGCACCACGACCGGCCAGCGTTGGTAGGACGCGTAGGCCGTCGTGAGCACGATGCCGAGCAGCACCCCACCTATGCCGCCGAACAGCGACAGCAGCAGGGATTCGACCAGGAACTGCGCTCGGATGTGGCGGCGGGTCGCTCCCAGCGAGCGCCGCAGCCCGATCTCGGCTCGCCGTTCCAGTACCGAGATGACCATCGTGTTGGCGACGCCGACCCCGCCAACGAGCAGCGCGACCACTCCCAGGCCGAGCAGCAGGCCGGTCAGGGTCTTGTCGGCGGCCTGGCGCGCGGTCAGCGCATCGGAGGGGCGGGAGACCCGGACCTCGTTGGGGTGCTCCGGGTTTGCCGTGCGGCCCAGCACGCCTTGCACCGCGAGGACAGCATCATCGCGGGTGCGGGTGTAGATGGTGGTCGGGTATCCGTCGAACCGCAGATACGACTTGGCGGCAGTCCAGCCGACAAGCGCGGCGTAGTCGAGTTCCGGGGTCAGCACCGCTTCACCGAGGATGCCGATCACGGTGAACCATTGGCCGCCAAGCCAAACCTGGGCCTGGACGCTGGGCCGGACCACCCCCAGCCGCGCGGCCGCCTGCTTTCCCAGAACCACCACCGGGTACCCGGAAGTCGCGTCATTGAGCCAAACACCGCTGCCGACTTTGGCGCCCACGGTCTCCAGCAGGTCCGTCCGGGCCGCCAGCACGGTCAGGTTACCGGTCTCCCCCACCGACATCCGGTCGTTGCGGTACACGGCCTGTTCCAGAAGCCCGGTTGCCGTCGCCGAAGTCACCGGGCCGATCCGGCTGACCATGTCCACGGATTCGGGTGGCAGATGTGACGGCCTGCCGTGAATGTCTTGCCCTGGCGAGACTTTGAGCAGGTTAGTGCCGAGCTCGGCGAGCTTGCGGTCGAGTTCGGCGCGGCTGGAGCCGGTGATGCCGATGACACACACCATGGCGGCGATGCCGATCGCGATCCCCAGCGCGGACAGGACAACGCGCAGTGGCCTGGTACGCAGGCCCGCAACGCCAACCCGATATACGTCAGCGGGCAGCAGTCTGCTTTTCACCGCAACACCATCCCGTCATGCATCTGGATTCGGCGGGGCATCAGCGCGGCGATGTCGCGGTCGTGGGTGATGACCACCACCGTGGCCCCCGAGGAGTGCAGTTCCAGCAACAGCTGGATCACCGAGGCGCCCGCCTTGGAGTCCAGGTTTCCGGTGGGCTCGTCGGCCAGCAGCAGCGCCGGGTTGCCCACGGCCGCACGGGCTATGGCGGCCCGCTGGCGTTCGCCGCCGGAAAGCTGATGCGGCTGATGCGCCGCCCGGTGGCCCAGCCCGACCCGTTCGAGCACGGCCTGGGCCCGTTGGCGTCGCTCCGCCTGCGCCACACCGGAATAGAGCAGCCCATCGGCGATATTGTCCACTACAGACATCCCGTTGGCCAGGTGGAACTGCTGGAACACGAATCCGATGAGCTGTCCCCGCAACGCCGAGAGCCGCTCGTCGGAAAGCGTGGACAGGTCATGTCCGGCAACGGTCACCCGGCCCGAAGTCGGAGTATCGAGGGCCCCGGCCAGATGCAGCAGGGTCGACTTGCCGCAGCCGGACGGCCCGACCACCCCGACCAGTTCCCCGGCTTCCACGGCCAGCGTTACGCCCGACAAGGCTTGCACCCCACCGGGATAGGACTTGCTCACGTCATCGAGCACGATCACGACGGCACCACCACTTGGGTGCCTTCGGCGATGCCGTCGCCGGTGATCTGTACTCGCCCACTGGCGAACATGCCGGGTTGCACGGCCACATAACGGGTTTGCGACCCGGTGACGACCTGGACGCCATAACCGCCCTCGGCGAGCGCCACCAGCGCCGTGATCGGAACAGTGAGCACATTCTCCACGGTCGATGAGGCCAGTTTGACGACCACCGGCGCCTGGTCAAGGGCACCCAGGGTGGACTGGTCGGCAAGGGTGACGGTCACCTGGATGGTCGCCGGGTGCTGCTCGTCCTGGCCCGGTGTCGCCACTGTCCCGACCTGGCCGATCACGCCGTCGACCGCTTTCCCGTTCGGCAGGATGACCTGCGCGGTCAGCCCCGCCTTCGCCAGGTCCTGCAGCGCCACATCGAGCGCGATGCTCACCACACGGGTTGTCCCGGCGTAGGCCAGCACCGGCCCACCCGAGTCGGCGCCCAGCTGCGTCACGTGCTGGGCGATGCGCACCGGCCCGGGGGCGATCGCCACCGTCCCCGGATCGACCAGGCCCGTCTGCGGCACTCCCAAATCCTTCTGCCACTTGCGAACAGCCGCCGCGGTTGCGTTGGTGAAGGTGCCGTCAACGGTGATGCCGGCGTATCCCAGCGCCGCCAGGTTCGTCTCGATCTGGCGCACATCGTCGCCGGAGTCGCCGATGCCCAACGGCCGGTAGAGCGGGAGCCCGCCGTAGAACAGCGTCACGGGGCGGTCGTTCACTTCGTAAAGCGGCTGACCGCGGCTCACGGTAGCGCCGAGGGAAGGAAGCCACGTCACGGTCCCCGGCCCGCGGGCGGTCACCGTGACCGGGGGGCCGTATCCCAGTACCCCGGAAACGGTTTGGGTTTTGGTTAAATTCGCCTTGGTGACGGGCGCGGTCGTCAGCGCCGCCGCGGACCCCTCGGAAGGTGAGTCTCCGGGGCCGCCGAAGCCGAAGGCCGCCGCGGTCACGGCGCCGGCGGCCAAAACGGCCGAGCCGGTCAGGACGAGTCTGCGTTTCATCAGCTGCCCTTCTTGGTTTCGGTGGGCAGCTTGTCTTTGCACGCGGCATACGCGGCTTTGTAGACAGGGTCGGCCTCAAGCTGGTCGCGGGTGACATCTTCGAACCGGCCGCCGATGCGCATATTGCCCGGACGGTCTCCACCGATTTGAGGATCGGTGACCGGAATATCATGCTCGCGCATGCACACCGCGAAGGCACGCAGCTTTTCCATGTCCTCGGGAGGCATGCCGTCGTCGGTGGGCATCTCGATCAGGTGCTGGCAGGCGCGGATGGCCTCGTCCCAGCCCGTGGGAACAGTCCGGGGGTGCGGGTTGAATTCCCAGGTCCCACCCGGACCCGGGTCGGGAACGTGTTGACCGTGCTCGCGCATGCACTGGGAAAACGCGACCGGATCATCCTTGGCCGACGCCGTGGCAGTGGGCTGAGCGCCGTTGGCCGAGGCGATGCCGTTGTCGTCCGGGCCGGAACAGCCGGCGATCCCGGTGGCCAGTAAGGCGATCAGGAGGAGTCGTGTCATGGCTCCTGTTTACGTGGCGGCCGATGACATCAGCGCTACCGGCGACGTTAGGTCAATGTCATCTCGGGCGGGGCACAATGGCGGCCATGCGGGTACTGGTAGCCGAGGATCACGCGGCGCTTGCCGAGCGGATCGCCGAAGGTCTGCGCGATGCGGGCTTGGCGGTGGATGTGGTCAACGACGGTTGCGCCGCGCTGGAGCAATCCGGTCACACCGCTTATGACGTCATCGTTTTGGACAGGGATCTGCCCATCGTGCACGGCGACCAGGTGTGCCGGTCGCTGGCGGGCAAGGCCGCCCGCATCCTGATGCTCACCGCCGCGGCCGAAGTCGATGACCGGGTCGATGGCCTGGAACTTGGCGCGGATGACTATCTTGGCAAGCCGTTCGCCTTCCACGAGCTGGTGGCCCGCGTCCGTGCCCTGGGCCGCAGGGCGCCATCGGCCCCGCCGGTCGTGCGGCACGCCGATCTGATCGTCGACCGAGCCCGGCACCGCGCGAGCCGGGGTGGCCTGCCGCTTTCTTTGACCCGCAAGGAGTTCGGCGTGCTGGAAATCCTGCTTGCCGCCGACGGTGGCGTGGTGAGCGCGGAGGAACTGCTCGAGCACGTGTGGGACGCCAACGCCGACCCATTCAGCAACATCGTTCCAGTGACGATGGCGCGGCTGCGGCGCAAGCTCGGCGAGCCACCGCTCATCGAAACCGTCGTCGGCCGTGGGTACCGGCTATGAAGCTCACCCTGCGGGTCAGGCTCACCCTCATCTACACCGGCCTGTTCGCCATGTGTGGCGCCGCGATAGTGATAATTGCCTATCTTATGGTACCGAGCCTGCAGTCCGACGGCAGCAGAGTCTCGCAGCAGCAGGTCGACTTCCTGGACCTGTGCACCCGGTCGCTGGCGACGCTCAGCTCCGAGACCCAGTTCAAATGCCAGAGGGCCTACGAGGAAGGCCTCATGGCCGGCGCAGCAAGCCAGCGCGAGGCCACCCTCGAGCAGATGGTCCGGTACTCGGTCATCACTTTCGTCGTCGTCACCCTCTTCGCCGCGATCGCCGGCTGGATCCTCGCCGGAAGGGCGTTGCGGCCCGTCCATCAGCTGATCGCCGCGGCCAGAAACGCCTCGCAGCACGACCTTTCCGCCCGCGTGGCCTCCACCGGCCCCCGCGACGAGCTGCGTGAGCTGGCCGACACCTTCGACGACATGCTGGCCCGGCTGGAGGCTGCTTTCCAGAGCCAGCGCCAGTTCATCGCCAACGCCAGCCACGAGCTGCGCACCCCGCTGACCGTGATGCGCACAGCGGTCGATGTCGTGCTGGCCAAACCGGAACCGGCTGTTGCCGAGCTGCGCGGGATGGGGAACGAAGTCCGCGCCGCAGTCACCGACGCCGAGAAACTCATCGATTCCATGCTCACCCTGGCCCGCAACGAGCATGGCCTGTCCCGCACCGAGCCAGTCGATCTGGCCACCGCCGCCGAGAACGCGCTCGACGACCTCGACACCGGCGACCGAGCCGTGCTGCCGTCGCTTCAACCCGCGATCGTCGACGGCGACGCCATCCTGCTGGAGCGGCTCATCGCCAATCTTGTCGACAATGCCGTGCGCTACAACGACTCCCGCGGCCAAGTCTGGGTCAGCGTGCAATCGGCGGCCCCCTTCGTGCGGCTGACCGTGGCCAACACGGGCCCGGTCATCGCGCCGGAGTCCACGGCTGCGCTTCTGGAACCCTTCCGCCGGCTGAACAATCGCACCGCGCGCGACGGATTCGGGCTCGGGCTGGCGATCGTGTCCTCCATCGCGGCGGTGCACCACGGCACCGTCAGCCTGCACCCCCGGCCGGATGGCGGCCTATCCGTCGACGTCCTCCTGCCGCAACACCGTGGCTCTTGACCGCGATCCGGAAGGGCGCACGAGCGGGAAAGGCAGGGTTTCCCGGATTGTCTTGGCGGTCAACAGCATCACGAGCCGGTCGACGCCGATGCCGAGCCCGCCCGTGGGTGGCATCGCAAACTCCAGCGCCTCCAGGAAATCCTCGTCGAGCTCCATCGCCTCCGGGTCGCCGCCGGTGGCCTTCAGCGATTGCGCGGTCAGGCGACGGCGCTGCTCGACCGGGTCCACCAGCTCCGAATGGGCCGTGCCCAGCTCGGTGCCGAAGGCGACCAGGTCCCAGCGTTCGGCCAGCCGCGGGTCGTCGCGGTGCTGCCGGGCCAGCGGGGATACCTCCGCCGGGAAGTCCCGGTAGAACGTCGGTGTCTTGGTGTGCGCCTCCACCAGGCGCTCGTAGAGTTCAAGGATCATCTGGCCGTGCCCCCAGGCGGGATCGAACGACACGCCCGCCGCGTTCGCCAGCTCCTGCAAGCGTGGCACCGGCGTGCCGGGGGTGACCTCTTCGCCGAGCCGGCGCGAAATGGCTTCGTTGACCGTGACTACCGGCCAGGCGCCGCCGATGTCGTACTCGGCCCCGTCGTGCACCAGAGTGGTGGTCCCCAGACCTTCGCGAGCCGCGTTCTGGATCAGGTCACGGGTCAGGTCCAGCATGGTCATGTAGTCGGCGTAGGCCTGGTACGCCTCGAGCATGGTGAATTCGGGATTGTGCTTGAAGGACACGCCTTCGTTGCGGAAGGTGCGCCCGAGCTCGTAGAGCTTCTCCACGCCACCGACGCACAGGCGCTTGAGGTAAAGCTCGGGTGCGATGCGCAGGTAGAGCCGCATGTCGTAGGCGTTGATGTGGGTCAGGAACGGGCGCGCGTTGGCCCCGCCGTGGATGGGCTGCAGGATCGGCGTCTCCACCTCGAGGAAGTCGTTGCTGTGCAACGTTGTCCGCAACGAGTGCAGCACCGCGCCGCGCGTCCTGAGGGTTCCGCGCGACTGGGGGCTGACGATGAGGTCGAGATATCGGCGCCGCACCTTCGCCTCCGGATCGGCTAGACCCAGGTGCTTGTTAGGCAACGGATGCAGGCATTTGGCCGTCAGCACCCACTGCTGCGCGACAATCGACTTCTCGCCTTTGCGGGAGCGGCCGACCCGGCCGGTGACGCCGATGAGATCGCCGACGTCGATCCCGTCCAGGCAGTCGGCGATGACCTGGATGTCGCCGCTCCAGTCGCGCAGCGTGGCGAACGCGATCTTCCCGTGGTCGCGGACCAGGATCACCCTTCCGGCGACCGCGACCTGCTCGTCATCTTGCACGTCCGCGATCGCGTGGGTTCGGGCGAAGCTGACCGGGTAAGGGTCGGCCAAACTGTTCAGTTTGGACAGTCGTACCTGGACCTGCTCTGGGCGCTTGGCCTCTTTTCGCTCCGGCGTGCGCGCCAGGGCGGGCAACGTCTGCGTGGGTGGCGGACCGGGCGTCAGGTGCCCGCGTTGCCAGGGCAGCACCAGGAAGCCCTCCGCGATCGCCGCCGCGACGCCGATCGTGGCCAGCTCACGCCGCTCCCGGAAACACAGGAATCTGGGTACCCACTCGGGGTGATACTTCACGTTGGAGCGGTACAGCGACTCCAGCTGCCACCATCGCGAGAAGAAGAGCAGCAACCGCCGCCACGCGCGCAGCACCGGGCCGGCCCCTATCCGCGCTCCTTCCTCGAAGGCGGACCGGAACACGGCGAAGTTGAGCGAGATGCGCTCGATGCCCAACCGGGGCGCTTCCCTGACCACGGCCGCGACCATGAACTCCATCAGGCCGTTGCCGCTGTCGCGATCGCGTCGCATGAGGTCAAGCGACAGGCCGTTGGCGCCCCAGGGCACAAATGACAGGATCGCGGCCGGTTTACCCTGCACGTCAAGGGCCTCGACGAGCACGCAATCGCCGTCCCACGGGTCGTTGAGCCGGGACAGGGCCATCGAGAAGCCGCGCTCGGCGTCGGTGTCACGCCAGAGCTCGGCCAAGCGCTGGGCCTCTCGCATGTCCTGCGGCGAGATGGCGCTGTGCCGCCTTACCCGCGCGGTGAAACCGGCCCTCTCGATGCGGTTCACGGCTTGACGCACCTGGCGCATGTCGCGCCCGTCGAGCTGGAAATCGCGTACGTGCAGGATCGCCTCGTCACCGAGCTCGATCACCTTGAGGCCGTGCTGCGCGTAGGCGGTCGCGCCTTCCTCCGATGCGCCCATCACCGCGGGACGCCAGCCGAACTCGCGCGCGTTGTGCAGCCAGGCCTTGATGGCGCCACTCCACGCCTCGGGGTCGCCGATCGGGTCCCCGCTGGCGAGGCTCACCCCGGCAACGGGCCGGTAGGTGAGCGCAGCCTTCCCGGTCGGCGAGAAGATCACTG
This sequence comes from Rhizocola hellebori, assembly GCF_016862955.1. GTDB lineage: Bacteria > Actinomycetota > Actinomycetes > Mycobacteriales > Micromonosporaceae > Rhizocola > Rhizocola hellebori. The sequence continues at coordinate 95,448 of NZ_BONY01000008.1, forward strand.
ACTTGTCCCGGCGGGTGGCGAAGTAGCCCAGCGAGTCGCGGTCGCCCGACCCGGCTAGCAGCTGCCGGATCTTGATTTCCTCGTCGCCGTGCAGCTCCGCAGCCTTGCGCTGGGTACGAAACAGGGTGAAGAACGCGGCAAGCAGCGCCACCGCGCCGAACAGGCCCAGCAGCAGGCTCACCCAGCGATAGCTGTGCGCCCGCTGATCGACGCGAATGTGCAGGTTGAACCCGCCGAAGACCTTCTCGGCGGCATAGGGCAGATAATCCTGCGGCTGCAACGTATTCGGGAACGTGTGCACGAGCAGATAGCCCAGCCCGAGCGAGAGACCGACCCCGAGCAGGTATACCGCCACGGCTTTGGGCAGGCTCGCCCGCTGCACCCGGGCGTTGAACTTGCGCCGCGCCAGCAGGAGGAGGGTCACAAACGTGGCGGTGACCATCGCGCTGGCGAGCACCGCCGGCTTCTCCCACCACTGCGGCGAGATCTGGTTACGTTCGAGATCCTCGGTCCACAGCGTGCGCAGAAAGACCAGCAATGCCACCCCGAGCAGGTCGGCCATCAGCTGAAGTCCGAAGTAGACCATCATGATCCACCAGGCGACCCGCTTGCGGCGGGCCGTCGCCGCGGCGAGCAGGGCCACGAACGCCGCGTAGGCAAGGTTGGCGGGGGCCGGGACGACCACGGCGTTGATGATGCGGCGGATCGGCTGCTGCCCCATCCCGAAGTGCAGCGCAGCCAGCGCGCACAGGGCGGCGACGACGGTGAGGAGCACGGCGAACATCGTGGGCACCCGCTCGGGCCAATCACGCTTGGCAGCCCGGGAATGAGACTGCTTCCGATGCCGGGTGTCGTCTTTAGTGTCGGCGAGCATGAGCACCTTCGTTCTGGTGTCCGGCGCGCTCGGGTCCGCAGCCGTTGTTACAGCCAGCCTGCGGACCCGGGGCCACGCGGTCAATCCGGTTACCCTCCCAGGTTCTTTCTGAGTCTTCGCTGAACGATGCCTGCCAGGGTGCGGGCTGACGGAAGGTTGACTGCTTGCGGCTTAGGGTCAGCGCGGATTTCCACTTCCGCAGATAATCTGAAGGTGATCACACGACGGGGGTTGATGGGTGGCGGCCTTGCCGCTGGCGTCGGGGCGGGTTTGGCGCTGTCCATCGAGCGTCAGCTCAACCAGTACGGGTCGGAAAGGCTGCCGCTTGGCGGTGGCTACGCGGCCGCCGGTGATGGGTGGCACGCCTCCGGCAGCGGCCTGGTCCGGACCATTTGGCACGTGCCCACCACGAAGCCGTGGGTGGCGCTGACCTTTGACGACGGTCCCGGTCCGAAGTGGACACCCCGGGTGCTCGACGCGTTGGACCGCGCTGACGCGCAGGCCACGTTCTTTGTGGTGGGCAAGCGGTTGGTGCAGCACGCTGCCGTCGTCCGGGACAGGTTGCAGCGACACGAGGTCGGCAACCACACCTGGTCGCACTGCGAGCTCGGCAAGCTCGACGCCGAGAAGGCCTTCGACCAGCTCGACCGCTGCCACAACGCGATCAAGCAGGTGCTGGGCCGCGACGCCACCTTGATGCGCCCGCCGTGGGGTCATCTCGGCGGTGCGGCGCTGGTGGCCGCCGACCGCATGGGCTACGACGTGACGATGTGGTCCTATGTGATGCCTGAGCAGAACCCCGACGGGCTGGTCGACGACGTGTGCGCGAACGCCAAGCCGGGCAGCATCCTGCTCGCCCACGATGTGGGCCGCGACAGCCGGCTCGCCGTTGTCGATCGCCTCGACCGCATTGTGGCGGGCCTGCGAGCCGCGGGCCTGGAGTTGGTGACCGTGTCACAGCTGATGGCGGCACGGTCGGCCGATGCTTCCGCGGTGGAGGCCCGGGCGTGACCCCCACCTCCGGCGGCAGCGTCACGTTGACGGTGGCGGCGGCGGTGTGTTCGGATGGCGGGGTTCCAGCGTGAGGGGAAGCCGGTCGAAGCCCGGCACTGGCCCGCAGCCGTAGACCCGCCAGGGTGAGTCGGATTACCTGCGCTGGAAGTGTTGTCCAGCGTCGTCGAGGTCCGCGGCGCGGAGACCGGCCTCGCCATGGTTGGGATCTGCACCGGGCGCCGATCACCCCCAGCCGGAGATGTTCATGGTGGCCGCTTCCGCCCTTTTGCCCAGGGCTTTGCATCCGGTGGCCTGGTGGGTGTGGGCGATCTGCCTCGCCGCGGCGGCGAGTCAGACCAGCAATCCGCTGCTGCTGGCCCTGATCTTCGGTGTGCTCGGGCTGGTCGTCACCGCGCGGCGCACCGACGCCCCGTGGGCGCGGGCCTTCAAGTATTACCTGATCATGGCATTGATCGTCATCGCTATCCGAGTGGTGTTCCGATCGGTGTTCGGCACGGGCATCACCGCGCAGGACACGATCCTGTTCCGCCTGCCGCGGCTGGACATGCCGGATTGGTATGCGGGGATTCAGATCGGCGGCCCGGTGTCATTGCAGGCGACCCTGGCTGCCACCATCGACGGGATGCGGCTGGCGTGCCTGCTGTGCTGCATCGGCGCGGCCAACAGCCTGGCCAACCCAAAGCGGGCGCTGAAGGTGCTGCCCGGCGCCCTCTACGAGCTCGGGGTGGCCGTGACGGTGGCGCTGTCGGTGGCCCCGCAGCTGGTGGAAAGCGTGCAGCGGGTGGCCCGGGCCCGCCGGTTGCGAGCCGGCAAATCCCGCGGGTTGCGGGCGCTGCGGGCGATCGCGCTTCCCGTGCTGCATGACGCGCTGGACCGTTCGCTGCGACTGGCGGCCGCCATGGACTCGCGCGGCTACGGCCGCACCGGCACGGCAAGCGCAAGGTCACGGCGGCTGACCGGGACGCTGATGCTCGCCGGGATGGCCGGTCTGTGCGTGGGCGTCTACGGCCTGCTCGACCCGGGGACGCCCCGGGCGATGGGCCTGGCCGGATTCGCCGCGGGCACGGCCTTGTCCGTCGCGGGCCTGTATGTCGGTGGCCGCCGGGTGTCCCGAAGCCGTTACCGGCCCGATCCGTGGCGGTGGCCGGAGTGGACGGTCGCCGGTTGCGGTCTGCTGACCGCCTTTGTTTTCTATCTGGGTACAGGTTACGACCCGGCCACCCTCAACCCCGGCCTCTATCCGCTGCAGTGGCCCACCCTGCCGCTGATACCGGCCGCCGCGATTCTCGTCTCGGCGACAGCGGCGTTCGCCTCGCCGCCGCCTCCCGCGCCGCCACGCTCCACGCCACCCGCACAGCGCCGCAGCCCGCCCGCCGCCACCGTTCAAGGAGCGTCGAAGTGATCCGTTTCGACCGGGTGAGCATCACCTACGAAGGCGCGCCGGAACCGGTGTTGCGCGAGGTCGACCTGGACCTCGGTGAGGGCGAGCTGTGCCTGGTCGTCGGGCATACCGGCACGGGCAAGTCGACGCTGCTCGGCGCGATCAACGGGCTGGTGCCCCACTTCACCGGCGGCACCCTCGACGGCCGGGTCACCGTGCACGGCCGCGACACGGCCACCCACCCGCCGCGCGAATTCGCCGACCTGGTCGGGGTGGTCGGGCAGGACCCGGTCGCCGGGTTCGTCACCGACACGGTCGAGGAGGAACTGGCCTACGGCATGGAACAGCTCGCGCTCGGGCCGGCGGTGATGCGTACCCGGGTGGAAGAAACCCTGGATCTGTTGGGGCTGGCCGATTTGCGGCATCGCGGGCTGCACGAGCTGTCCGGCGGGCAGCAGCAGCGCGTCGCGATAGGCGCGGCACTGACCGCCCATCCGCGGGTGCTGGTGCTCGACGAGCCCACCTCCGCGCTGGACCCGGTCGGCGCCGAGGACGTGCTGGCGGCGATCACCCGCCTGGTGCACGACCTCGGTGTCACCGTGGTGATGGCCGAACACCGCCTGGAACGGGTAATCCCTTACGCCGACAGGCTCATCTGGCTTCGCGGCGACGGCAGCGCGACCATCGGCCAGCCCGCCGTTCTGCTGCAGGAGGCGACCTCGGTCCCGCCGATCGTCCACCTTGGACGGCTGGCCAAATGGAACCCTTTGCCACTGTCGGTACGTGACGCCCGCCGCCACGCGCCCGAGCTTCGCCGCCGCCTTCCTGAACAGGCGATCACGGCACACCGCCAGGACCGCACCCAGGCGGGCGAAGCCTTGGCGGCCAAGGACATCATCGTGCGGCACGGGCCCGTGGTGGCGGTGGCGGGGGTCGGCCTCCAGCTCAAGCCGGGCCAGATCACCGCGCTTATGGGCCGCAACGGATCCGGAAAGTCGTCGCTGCTGTGGGCATTGCAGGGCTCGGGAAGACGCGACGGTGGGGCTGTTGCTGTTGTCGCCGCTGACGGTCAGCACCTGGATCCGGGCAAGGTCAAAGCCGCCGTGGCCCGCCGGCTGGTCGGCCTGGTGCCCCAGACCGCCTCGGACCTTCTGTATCACGACACTGTCGACGCGGAACTGGCCCAGGCCGACCGCGATGGAGCAACCCCTGGCACGGCAAGGACTGTGCTGGATCGCATGGTGCCCGGCATCGCCGGCGGCGATCACCCGCGCGATCTGTCGGCCGGGCAGCAGCTGGCTCTGGTGCTGGCCATCCAGCTGGCGGTGACGCCGGGGGTGGTGCTGCTCGACGAGCCGACCAGGGGGCTGGACTATCAGGCAAAGGCGGGGCTGGCCGCCACCCTCGACCAGCTCGCCCAGGCGGGGCGCGCGGTCGTGGTGGCGACCCATGATGTCGAGTTCGCGGCGACCGTGGCCGACCGCGTCATCGTCATGGCCGAGGGGTCGGTGATCGCCGACGGGCCGGCGCCCACCGTGCTCACCGCTTCCCCGGCTTTCGCGCCGCAGATCGCGAAAATCCTTTCCCCGCTGCCCTATCTGACCCTGGCTCAGGTCAGCGCTGCGCTACGTGAGGAGAAGGATGATGGCTGGTAAGCCACAGGCGATCGGCATTCCCACTCGCGCGGGCGCGTCGATCGCGATGGCCGCGTTCATCGGTCTGGTGGCCTTCGCGTGGCCTTTTCTGGCCGCGCCGGGCGCCATCGGCTCGACGCAGACCGCGCCGCTGATGTTCGGTGTGCTGCTGCTGATCATCGTGGCGGTGGTCTTCTCGGAGATAGCCGAAGGGCGCATCGACGCCAAAGCGCTTGCCATGCTTGGTGTTCTGTCGGCCATCAACGCCGCGCTGCGCCCGCTGGGAGCGGGCACAGCCGGGATCGAAACGGTGTTCTTCCTGCTGGTGCTCGCCGGTCGCGTGTTCGGGCCCGGGTTCGGGTTCACGCTGGGCTGCACCTCGCTTTTCGCCTCGGCTCTGCTGACCGGCGGAGTGGGGCCTTGGATGCCGTACCAGATGTTCGGCTGTGCCTTCGTCGGCATGCTCGCCGGGATGCTGCCCAGGGCGTCCGGCAAGGCCGAGCTGGCCATGCTCGCCGGCTATGCGGCCTTCGCCGGGTACCTGTTCGGGTTCCTGCTCAACCTGTCGTTCTGGCCGTTCGCTCTCGACCCGGCCAGCTCGATCGCCTACCAGCCAGGCTTGGCGCCCTTGGAGCAGCTGCAGCGATACCTGACCTTCTTCACGGTGACCTCGCTTGGCTGGGACACCGGCCGGGCGGTCACCACCGCCATCCTCGTGGCGCTGGCCGGCCCGGCCGTGCTCGGGGCGTTGCGCCGAGCATCCCGGCGCGCCAACTTCAATCCCCGCACCGTTTTCCAGCCGCTCACGGGTGGGCACGACGATCAGCGCCTGCGCCGCGCCGACGGCTCCGTCCTGCCGGAAGCTACCCCGAGCGCGGTCGACCGAGCAGATCGGTGAGCCGGCACCGCAGGCACGGCTGCCTTACCTGGCACGTGCAGGGGCTGGCCTCGACCTGTTCCGCGATGGCCGCCACCACGGCCAGACTGGCCGTCAGCTCACCCCGCAACCGCGACGATCGTGCGTTGGCGGCACCGGCCTGTCTGCGCGCGGCGTCAAGCTTGGCGTGTTCTTGCGGCGTCAGCAGAATGAACTCCCGCCCGTCGACCTCGGCCCGGCGCGGCTGTTCCGCTCCAGCCAAAGCTGCCTCCCCAGGTCCATTGACGCGGCGGGCCGGAATCCGGCCCGCCGCGCTTACCCCCCAATCAGCAGGTCAGACTCGGTGCACCCGAGGAAGATCCGGCCGAGGTGAGATGACGCAGGCCCGGCCCGGTCAGGCCGAGAATTCCCTGTGCGGTGGCACGCGCCGCTGTCGCCGGGTCGAAACCGGTGGCGTCAAAGGCGATTGCCCCACGTTGCGCCGATGGTGCGGAGCAGCCCGACTGCAGCGACAGGACGAATTGGCGCGCCTTCGCCGCCGCTGCCAGCCGTAGGGCCTCACGCAACGCCTGACCGGCCACGCCGGTGCTGTTGGCGTTGGGCGTGCCCAGGGCCGAGAAGCTGCCGTCCGGCCCCTGGACGCTGAGCAGCCACTGGACAGCGGGCGCGGCCTGCGCCCGATTCCCGGTGGCGATCAGTGCCTGGACTGCCAGGGCGGTGGCATCGGTGTCGCTGGTGCAGGTCGCCTCGCCGAGGAACACCGGGAAACCCCCGTCGGCGCAACGACTTGCCACCACGAAGGACACCGCCGATTCCGGGGCGCCCGCGGCGGTGCGCTCCAACGCGATGATCGCCAGGGACTGGCCGAACATGTTGCTGAAGTCACCGAACTCCGACCGATCCGAGAACCGGCCCGACGGTGTCAGCAGTGCCCGAAGCCGCGCAAGCAGATCCTGCCCCCCGAAAGACGCCGGGTTGCCGCCCCGAACCTGCACCGCAAGCGCCAGCTTGGCCGTCGAACCCGAATACGACTCGGTCACGCCGTCGCCGGTGTAGCCGGAAAGGATTTCCGGCCGAGCCAGCCAGGTCAATGCCCGTGAACCGTAGTCGTTCGCGGTTTTGGCCGCCGCGAAAGCGAAAATCGCATCGATGGTCAGGCCCTGGTCGGGGAAGATCATCCCGCCGAAGTCGACCTCGAATCTCTCCCCGTCCACCATCTGCCGGGCGAGCCAGCCGGCCGCTGCGTCGGGCCGAGTGGTCGGATGCCCGGTCGCCGCGGCAGGTGCTGCCCCCATCGTGACGGTGAGCAGCACTCCGGTCGCGACCAGGCTGAGATGACGCAGACTGCGAACCATTGTCGTTGACTGTCCTTTCTGGCCCGAACCAGACAGCCGGAGGTGGTGACGGCGCGCCCTGGCACGCTTCTCCGGCTCCCTGATTCCTTGAGCCACTTCAGGATGGGAACTACCGCGGTGAGCCGTCGGGCTGCCGCCGATGGGGCGGTCACCGTTGCGGGCCAGCGCCGGAGTCTCACCGGCTTGACTCATCCGCTGAACAGCTAGGTGTCGGATGTCGCTCGCCGTCTTCGCCGGATCACCAGCGCCGTCAACGCCAACGCGCACAACAGGATCGCTGCGGCGATGGCTCCCCATGGCGTGCTCGTCCGGCGGATCGCTGGCTCGGCGATCGCGGTGACGATGCCGGAACCAGCTGGCGTGCCCGGCTGCGTCGCTTCCGGTGTGGCCGTATCGCTTGGCGCTGCTGGAGTTGTCGCGGTCGGTGCCGCTGGCACGGCCGCCGGCTGCCCCCCACCACCAATGGGCGGCTTGGTCGTCGCAGCGGGCGGCGGGGGTGGCTGGGGCGGCGGCTGAGGTCTGTGCGGCGCGACGCCGGGTGGCGGTACCGAGGAAGAGGTCTTGTCCTTCGCAAAAGACCAGCCCTCGAAACTGCCGGCCGGCGGGGTCCGGCTGAGCACACCGAAGTCGCTGTACTTCCAGGTGCCGTCGTTGGGCGCGTACCAGTAGGACCAGTAGGCAGAGGCGGGCGGGGTGTTCAGGCACGCCTCGGTATCCGCGCCCGGCTTGCCTTGGATCCGGCAGATGAACGCCTTGCCCCAGCGCTGGGTTCCCTGCACCGTGAACCCGGCGTTCTCCAGCGCTGTCAGCCCATTGGCCTGGGCGCCCGGTGCACAGCGCACGACCGTCCCTCCGCCGAGCTCGTTGAAGTCCACCACCACGGTGACACCGTTGGTGTCGGGACAATATCCGGGCAGGCCGTCGACCGCGGCCGCCGACGCGGCAACGGGTGCCACCGTCGCCGCGGCGGCAAGCATCACCGCGATCGCGACCCGCCGGATCATCGCACCGAAACCCGGCGTCGCCGGGCCAATGCCAGCAACAGCATTCCCGCCAGCACGACAGCGGCTCCCACCCCGGCCATGGTGAACGCCGCCGGCCCCGTCACGGGCAATCCGCCACCGCTTCCTGGCGCCGATGCCGAAGGCGATGGCGAGGATGGCGAGGATGGCGTAGGCGGCGAGTCGACGCCGATGCGATGCATGGGCACCAACGTGAAGGCCAGCAGGGCCTGGGTGGTGGCACGGTGCCAGGGATCCATCTCGTCGATGAAACAGTTTTCAAACTCGGGCTTTACCTCGCAGATTCCGTCTGCCGTGCCATCTGCGAAGTCTGCCGTGCCTTTGGCGATCGCTCCCACATGAGCGCTGGCGGCCCCCGCGTTGGCGGTGGTCAGCTGAAGGGTGCGGATGAACGCCGCCGCCTTGGACGCCTGGTCCACCTTGCCACCCGCGTAAAGCGCTTGCGCGGCAAGGCCTGTGCTGTTGGTGCTGGGGACCGGACTGGCCCACCGGTCGAAGAAGCTGCCGTTGGGCTGCTGCATGCCCGCCAGCCACGCCACCGCTTTATCGGCCTGCTGCTTCTTGCCAGCCCCATATAACGCCTGGATCGCCATGGCGGTGCCGTCGACGTGCGGTTCCGGCCAGAGCTTCTTGACGTCGTCGTTGGCGTCGGCCGCTGACGCCTGGCAGTTACCGATCGGGCCGGCCGTTGGGAACAGGGGGAAGCCGCCCTCCGCGCACTGCTGGGACAGCAGATACTGCACCACGTTGTCAGGCACCCCACCCGAACCGGCCAAGCCAAGCACCGCAAGGCTCTGGTCGAACATGTTGCCGCCGTTGCCGTCGGAGTCGTGGATCCAGCCACCCGCGTCTATCCGGTCCAGCGTTCGCTGGCGCATGTTGTGGCCACCAAAGCTGAGCGGATCGCCGCCGGAGATGACCGAGGCGAAGAGCACCTTCGCCGTGGCACCACCGATGATCAATCCCGCTCCCCACGACGGGGTGGTGTAGGAATCCACATTCGCGGCAATGTTTTGCGAAAGTGCCTGTGCCAGCGGCTGTTCCAGCTTCGACGCGCGCACGGCGATCAGCATGTCGATGGTCATGCCCCAGTCGGGGTCGGCGGGCGTCGCCGGGTCCCAGGCGGGCGCCGGCAATGCACCGTTGACCAGCTCGCCTTCCAGCCACTTGACGCCTTTGCTCCAAGAGCCGTCGCTGTCCCACGCGGGCGCCGCCTGAGCCGGAGCGGCGATGGCGACGGCCAGCCCGGCCGCCGCCAGGATGCTGAAAAGCTTGCGCATCACGGCGCCACACTCGGCGCGGCACCCGAACCGAAGGCCCAGCCCTCCACCGTGCCCGGGGCCGGGTTGTAGGACGAGGCCCCCGCGCTGCTGTAGGACCAGGTGCCGCCCGGTGTGGCGTGCCAGTAGGACCAGTAGGCCGACGCCGACGGCGTGTTCAGGCAAGGCTCGGTCGCCGCAGTGGGCAAACCGTTGATACGGCAGACAAATGCCAGACCCCATCGCTTGGTACCGGTAATGGTGAACCCGGCGCCGGTAAGCGCGGTCAGCCCAGAGGCCGGATCGCCGAGCGCACACGCCCGGGTCACCCCGCCGCCCAATGAGGCGAAGTCGACGACCACCGTCACACCGGACGTACCAACGCAACCCGCCGCATAAGCGGCCCTGGGAGAAGGATCGGCGACCGCGACACCGACGGAAAGAACGGCAGCAAGAACAAGGCTCAACGCGAGCCGCAGGGACCGAGCCATTTCAGGCCTTTCTCGGCCCAGGTCAGAAGCCAAGCGCCCCCGCGCTCGGTCTCCTCCCGTGAGCCACGACGGGGGCGGAGAACAAAGCGAACGCAGCAGGTACTCGGACTCGCCACTCTCGAAAGGGTGGCCTACCGTTGCGGGCCAGCGCCGGAATTTGACCGGACTTCCCCCACACGCGATCGCATCGATTCAATTTGGTGACCCGATTGTTCCCACGCGCCGGCTGCCGTGTCAATTCACTCACCTTCCATGTGGACCGTGGGTGACGACCTCAATCGATGGCAGGACCATGCGCAGCAGTGCGCCACCTTCGTTCGGCAGGGCCTGGGCGGTGCCCCCGTGGGCCTGCGCGACCTGCCGGACGATGGCCAGACCGAGCCCCGAGCCGGGATGGGCGCGGGCTGCGGGTGAGCGGTAGAAACGGTCGAAGACGAACGCCAGATCGCTGTCGGGAATGCCTGGGCCGCAATCGGCGACCTCGAGCACCCCGCCGCCAACGTTGATCTTGACCCCGTCGCCACGGAACCTGGCTTGCCCGCACCGGGCGCCGGGGTCGGCCCCGCCGCCGACGCTGTCCCGGTCGCGGCCAAGGCGATCGCCGCCGCGGTGGCCACGACCAGCCGTGTTCGTTTCATCATCCTGATGCCTTTCGTCCACTGGCGCCGGAGGAGTCCCGACGCCGTGGTGACCACCCAAACATCGCGGCCTCAGCCGGGCTTTCGGCCAGCTTTAGAGAATCCTTAGAAAACATCCCGCCGAGCCGGTCGGCGTCCCCGGTACCTGATGGTGGCGGCGATCAGCCCGAGCAGCACCGGGACGGCGATCACTGTGGGCAATGAGCCACCGGGGTTGAGGGTTCGGCGTTCGGTGACGGTGACGTGGACCGGCGGGCTGACGATCAGCGGGCCGGTCCCGGCGGTGGCGGCGGCGTTGGGCAGCAGGACGACGTAGACATCGAAACTGCCGGCGTTGACCGCGTGCAGGTCCCAGTCCAGAGGCACGCTGTCACCCGGTGCCATGGGCTCCACGGAGAGGCTGCGGTTGGCCGACCAGTCCTCGGGATCGACGTAAACGCCGCCGGTGAGGCTGGCGACGTTGAGATGAGCCAGTCGCGCACCGGCCGGGATAGGGCCGGTGTTGACGACCTCCGACTGCAGTGAGAACTGCTGGCCGATGACGACGACGACCTCGGTCTGGTCGAAGCTCACCTCGATCGGCTCGGTGTCCGCCGCGTGCGCCGCCGTTCCCGGCAAGGCGGGACCGATCAGCACGATCCCAAGGGCGGCAAGCAAAGCCAGGGCTCTCATCGGTGATCTCCTGCGACGAGGTGGACGATGCGCGGGGCGAGGATCATCAAGGTGGGAACGCCGACAAGCGCGACGGCCAGTGATGAAGCCAGGTAGGACAGATCGTGGGTCCAGCCGCGCCCGTTCACGACGACTGTCGTGAGGTAGTGCAGGGCGGCGGCGACGGGGTTGAGCCGATCGAGGAAAACGCCGAAAGCGCCATGGGGCGTAGGCAGTTGCGTGGGCGCGAAGAGTGCGAGGAGCAGGAACAGGCTGACCGACACGCTGACCTTGTTGGACTTGGACCGGATGCTGATCAGCAGCCCGACCGCGCTCAGTCCCACCGCCAGCAGCGTTCCCACCACCAGGCCGGTGACCATGGCCGGGACGAGCGCCGAGACGCCACGGCCCAGCGCCCACAGGTATGGCACGGCGACCGCGAAGGCGCCCAGCCACAGCGACACGGCGGCGGTCAGCTTGCCCAGCACGATCGCGCGCCGCGACACCGGCGCGAGCAGCAGGCTCTCCAGGGTGGCGCGTTCACGTTCGCCGCTGATGGCATCGGCGCTGACCACCAACGTAACCAGGGCCCCCACCGCGACCGCGACCTGCAGGGTGAGGTTGACGGCCTCCCGCTGTTCCAGGTAGTTCAGGATCTGATTGGTGGCGGCTAGATAGGTGATCGCGCTGAGCAGGATGCTGAGCGCGAACATCAGGATCGGCCCTCGTCCGCCCAGCCACAGGTCGCGCCATTCCCGGGCGGTCACCACATACCAGCTCATCGTGGCTCCTGACTGGTCATGGCGAGGAAGGCATCACTTAGCCGGGTGCCTTCGAGGTCGAACGACAGGACGGGGATGGCGGCGTCGAGCACCGCGCGCAGAACGGCGTTGGTATCCGGAACATGCCCGTCGCCGCCCGGCGCGAGAGTTATCCGCAGCGTGTCGGCGGTGGTCTCGAGCTGCAGGCCGGGCGCTGACGCCAGCGACTCGGCCGCTCGCGCGATCATGTCGGAGGGAACGCGCAGCTGTGCCGTGGGCTGCGCGGCGACCGTACCGATGACCTCGGCAACCGTTCCGGCGGCCAGCACTGTCCCCTGCCGCAGGATCAGCACGCTGGTACACACGTCCTCGACCTCGGTCAGGGCATGGGTGGACAGCACGACGGCCGCGCCCCTGCGCTGCGCGATGTCGCAGATGATGCCAAGGACCTGGCGTTGCCCGGCCGGGTCCAGTCCCAGCGTGGGCTCGTCGAAGAACACCACGGCAGGATCGTTGACCAGGGCGCGGGCGATGCCCAGACGCTGGCGCATCCCTCGGCTGTAGGTCGCGATCGCCGATGAAGCCCGGTCGGCCAGCCCCACCTCGGCGAGCAATCTTTCAGTGGTACCGGCCGCGTCCGTCCGGTTGAGACCGAACAGACGCGCGTGATAGAGCAGGTACTCGCTGCCGCTGTGATGCTCCGGGTAGCCCGCGCTCTCGGGCAGCACGCCTATCCGGCGACGGATGTCGTTGGGCTTGCCGCAGTCGACACCGGCGACGCGAAACTGCCCGCTGCTCGGCGTGAGCATCGTGGTCAGCAGGCGGATGGCCGTGGTCTTGCCCGCGCCGTTAGGCCCCAGCAGACCCAGCACCTCACCGCGGCTCACGCTGAAGCTCACCTCGTCGACAGCGGTTCGCCCGCCGTAGCGCTTGGTCAGCCCGACAGCCTCCACGGCTGGACCTCGAAATTCCATGCCCTGCACTGTGTACGGCGCCAGCTGAACGCAGGCTGAAGGACGTCCTCTCAGCACAATCTCAGGTGCGGCTTGGCAACGTGGCCAGGTGCCCGTGGTGAGACTTAGGCTTCGGCCATGAGCCGTGCCCGCGACCTGCTGTCGCGATGGGGTGTGGGTGGGATCCGGCTGCGGTCGGCGCTGGCCGCCGCCGCGGTCGTGAGCGCCGCTGCCGCGCTGGCAGGCGTGCTGATGGTCTACAGCGCCAGGTCGAGCCTCACCGCCAACATCGACGCTACCGCGTCTCAGCGCTCGGGTCAGGTGGCCGCGGCGATCACCTCGGGCGACGAGGCGCGCCTGGCGCAGACGTTGCGCCCGGCGGCCGGAGACCAGACCATCGTGCAAGTGCTCGACCAGTCCGGGCAGGTGGTAGCTTGCTCGCCCGCGATAACGGGCCTTCCGCCGATCACCGATCTGCGCCCCGCGGCCGGGCAAACCCTTTGGCAGCAAGGACTTCTGCCCAGCGGCGACGATCCGTTCCGGATCGTGGCCACCTCGGTGCCGGCCGGCGCGGGCAGCCGCATTGTCGTGGTGGGCCAGTCGCTGCAGCCGGTCGAGGAGAGCCTGGAGGTCGTCACCGACTCCTTTCTGGCCGGGATTCCGTTGCTGGCCTTGGCTGTCGGGCTGGCGACCTTCGTGTTCGTGAGCCGCTCGCTGCGTGCGGTGGAGGCCATCCGCGGCCGCGTCGCCACCATCACCGCCCGGGACCTGCGGGCCCGGGTTCCGGTGCCGCGTGCCCGCGACGAGGTCGCGGCGCTGGCCGAGACGATGAACGCGATGCTCGACCGCCTGCAGGCGGCCTCCGACACCCAGCGGCGCTTTGTCGCCGACGCCAGCCACGAGCTGCGCAGCCCGCTCACCACCTTGCAGGTCGGGCTGGACGTGCTGGCCGCGGGCGACGAGCCGCCACCCGGGGTGCAGCGCCTGCGAATCGAAACCGGCCGCCTCGGCCGGCTCGTGGCGGATCTGCTGCTGCTCGCCCGCGCCGACGAGCATGGGCTGCGGCCGCGCGACGCCGACGTGGACCTCGACGACATCGCGTATTCCCATCGGGAACGGCTTCACCGCCAGTACCCACATCTGTTGGTAGAAGCGCACATTGCTGCAGTGCGGGTGCCCGGTGACGCCCACCAGCTCGAGCGGGCCGTGGGCAACCTCTGCGACAACGCGGCGCAGCATGCCCGAACCCTGGTCACCGTGGAGGTCTGGCAGGAACAGTCGACCGCGCACCTGATCGTGGCCGACGACGGCCCCGGAATCGACCCGGCCGACCGCGAGCGCGTGTTCGGCCGGTTCGTGCGCCTGGATACCAGCCGCAGCCGTAATGTCGGCGGCTCCGGCCTCGGCCTGGCCATCACCCGCGAGATCGCACGCGGACACCACGGCACCATCGCAGTCGAGACCTCGCCCGGCGGGGGCGCGGCATTGCACCTTCGGCTACCGACCATCGGCCACGACGGGCACCGCAGAGGAGGCGAAGATGCGCATCCTCATGGTGGAAGATGAGGTGAGCCTCGCCGAGACCATCCGCGAAGGCTTGGTGGGGCAGGGTTTCGCCGTCGACATCATGCACAGCGGCCCGGACGGGCTGTGGGCGGCGACCGAGCATCCCTATGACGTCATCGTGCTCGACATCATGCTGCCCGGGCTCAGCGGCTACGAGGTGTGCCGCCGGCTGCGGGCACGCGAGGTGTGGACGCCGATCCTGATGCTGACGGCCAAGGACGGCGAGTACGACCAGGCCGACGCGCTCGACCTGGGCGCCGACGACTATCTGACCAAACCGTTTTCGTTCGTGGTGCTGCTGGCGCGGATCCGGGCGCTGACCCGCCGCGGCACCCGCGCCCGTCCCACCGTCCTGAGCGCCGGGGACCTTTCCCTGGACCCGGCCCGGCGCAAAGTGACCCGCGCGGGGCACGAGATCGCTTTGACCGCAAGGGAATTCGCCTTGCTGGAGTTCCTCATGCGCCACCCCGGAGACGTCATGTCCAAACGCGCGATCATCGACAACGTGTGGGACATGAACTTCGACAGCGACGACAACATCGTCGAGGTTTATGTGCGTTACCTGCGCAAGAAAGTCGACCAGCCCTTCGGCCGGGCAAGCATCCAGACCATCCGCGGCGCGGGCTACCGGATGGCGCCCGACGGCGGATAGGCGCCCAAGACAGGGCGTGCGGTGTGATCGGCCAGGCAGCAACCCGTATTTTGGCCGCGATCAGGCGTACAGTGAAGATGTTGCCTCAGCCCCCGGCGGTGCTTTCCAATCCGTTTCTTGCGATCGCCGGCCGGGCGCGATGCGGCTGAGCCCGTTGCCCAACGCCGACTGGATCTTGAGGCGTGCCGCCGTGGCCCTGACGTTCCATGCTGCTGTCTCATGTGGACAGTGGTCGAATTTGGCTTTGCCACGGCTGGGTGATCGGTCTGGGTGGTGCCGGTTACCGGCGAGGAGAACAGCGCATGAAGGCTATCGTTCACGACAGCTATGGTTCTGCGGAGGTTCTGCAGTTCCGCGACGTTGGCAAGCCCGAGGTCGCCGAGGGACAGGTCCTGGTTCGGGTGCATGCGGCCGGGGTGGATCGAGGCGTCTGGCACATCATGACGGGCCTGCCCTACCCCATCCGGCTGGCGGGTTATGGGCTACGGACGCCTAAGAATCCCGTTCTCGGCAGCGACATCGCCGGCGTGGTGGAGGCGGTGGGCGACGGGGTGACGCGTTTCGTACCCGGCGATGAGGTGTTTGGCATCGGCAAGGGCAGTTATGCCGAGTATGCGCTTGCCAGCGAGGACAAGCTGGCGCACAAGCCGGCAAACCTCAGCTTCGAACAGGCGGCAGGGGTCCCCATCTCCGGGCTGACCGCGCTGCAGGGTTTGCGTGACCACGGCCAGATCAAACCGGGTCAGCACGTTCTGGTCATCGGGGCGTCAGGCGGTGTCGGAACCTTTGCGGTGCAATTGGCCAAGGCGTTCGGCGCGGAAGTCACCGCGGTGTGCAGCACATCGAAGGTGGAGATGGTGCGCGCCCTGGGCGCAGACCACGTCATCGACTACAAGGGTGCGGATTTCTCCGACGGCAGCCAGCGCTATGACCTCATCCTCGATATCGGCGGGAACGCTTCGTTGTCACGGCTGCGCCGCGCGCTCAAGGCCGAAGGAACGCTCGTCATCGCCGGAGGCGAGACCGGTGGGCGCTGGCTCGGGGGTTACGACCGGCAGATGCGCGCGGGAATGCTGTCGCGCTTCGTTGGCCAGAATCTGAAGACCTACATCTGCCGGGAAAACTACGAGGATTTGCTGGTCCTCAAGGAACTCATCGAAGCGGGGAAGGTCACCCCGGCCATCGACCGGATCTACTCGCTGGATCAGACTTGCTTTGCCTTCCAGTACCTGGGTGAGGGAAAGGCCCGCGGGAAGATCATTATCACGATCTGACCTCCGCGCGGGCCCGCGGGTTTACCGCATGTCGGCGACAAGCACCTCGGTGGTAAGGAAGAGCGCGGCTATCGACGCGGCGTTCTGCAGTGCGCAGCGGGTGACTTTGGCGGGTTCCACGATCCCGGCCTTCATCATGTCGACGTATTCGCCAGTGGCGGCGTTGAGGCCGAAACCCGGGGGCAGAGAGTTGACCTTCTCGGCTACCACTCCGCCTTCCAAGCCGGCGTTGATGGCGATCTGCCGCAGCGGCGCGGTGAGGGCTACCCGCACAATGTTCGCGCCCGTGGCCTCGTCACCGGCCAGATCCAGTTTGTCGAAAGCACTTACCGCAGCGTTGGCCAGCGCCACACCGCCACCAGGAAGCAACCCTTCTTCGACGGCGGCCTTCGCATTGCGAACAGCGTCTTCGACGCGGTGCTTGCGCTCCTTGAGCTCTACCTCTGTCGCGGCGCCAATCCTGATTACCGCGACGCCCCCGGCCAGCTTCGCCCGGCGCTCCTGCAGCTTCTCCCGGTCGTAGTCGGAGTCAGACTTATCGATCTCCGCGCGGATCTGGGCGACCCGGCCGGCGATCTGTTCGGGATCGCCCGCGCCTTCAACGATGGTGGTGTCGTCCTTTGTCACCACTACCTTGCGGGCCCGGCCCAGCAGGTCGATATCGACGGCATCGAGCTTGAGACCGACTTCGTCGGAGATGACCTGCGTCCCGGTCAGAATCGCCAAATCGGCCAGCATGGCCTTGCGGCGGTCTCCGAACCCGGGCGCCTTGACCGCCACCGACGCGAAGGTGCCCTGCAGTTTGTTGACGATCAGGGTGGCCAGCGCCTGGCCCTCCACGTCGCTGGCGATGATCACCAGCGGCTTACTCGCCTGGGCCACCCTCTCCAGAAGCGGGAGCAAGTCGGGCAGGTTCGATACCTTGTTCTCCACGATGAGGATGTATGGGTCGTCGAAGACGGCTTCCATCCGTTCGGCGTCGGTGACGAAATAGGGCGAGATGTAGCCCTTGTCAAAGCGCATTCCCTCGGTGAGTTCAAGTTCGAGGCCGAAAGTGTTGTTTTCCTCGACGGTGATTACGCCTTCCTTGCCGACCTTGTCCATCGCCTCCGCGATCATCTCGCCGATCGAGGTATCGCCCGCGGAGATGGATGCGGTGGCGGCAATCTGCTCCTTGGTTTCCACCTCCCGTGCCTGAATACCAAGCGCTTCGGTCACTGCCGCCACGGCCTGCTCTATGCCGCGCTTGAGCTCGATCGGGTTCGCGCCGGCCGCCACGTTGCGCAGCCCTTCTCGCACAAGCGCTTGGGCGAGCACGGTCGCCGTGGTGGTGCCGTCGCCGGCCACATCGTCGGTCTTTTTGGCGACCTCTTTGACCAGTTCGGCGCCGAGCTTCTCGTACGGGTCGTCGAGCTCGATCTGCTTGGCGATGCTGACACCGTCGTTGGTGATGGTGGGTACGCCCCAGGCCGTGTCCAGCACGACGTTGCGTCCCTTGGGCCCGAGTGTCACCTTCACCGTGTCGGCGAGGATGTTCATGCCGCGTTCCAGGCCGCGGCGAGCCTCTTCCCCAAATACGATCAACTTGGCCATCTGCGTCGTCCTCTGTTCGTCGTGCCGGAACCGGCACTGGTTGGACCGACTTGCGATGACCGCTGCACACGGGCTCGCGCCCTCGGGGGTCTCATCCCATTCGGCTGGCACTCGCATAGGGCGAGTGCTAACCACAGTGCAGCACTTGTTACCCCAAAGCGCAAGTATCGGAGGAAGGCGGACGCAGTCCATTTAGGACGCAGCGCACGCTATTGCTGAACGCTGACCTTGTCCTGGTCGGCCGCCTCGTCAGTGGCTGCCCGATGGGCGGCAAGATCTGACGTCACCGTGTCGTGCTTGCGCTGCAGGTCCCGCATCTCCTGCCGATGGTCGTTGAGCTTATGACGCCCGGCCGACCGACGGCGTGCGTTGCGGGCCAGCCCGCTGAAAACCATCATGATGCCGATCAGGACCAGGGCACCTGCCGCGACACCGCCGAGGAACATCTGGCCGACGGTCGCATTGATCTGATTGCCGAACAATTCGATGGCACCTGCCGGTGCGGTGAAGGTGCCGTCGTTCGCCAGGATGATGGCGAGCGAAAGTCCAGCCGCGCCAACGAGCAGAAGTAGCCCAAGGAAGATCATCAATTCGCCTCCGACCCGCCGAAGCGGGCGATAATTGTGCTTGTTCCTTCTGGGTACCCAACGCGGCCCTTACGTAACAAGCCTGACGTTGTCATGCCCGTCCAGCATCGTTGCCAGCTCTAGGCACGTCCATTGGTCATGCGCGGCGAGCAGCTCGGTCCAGAATGCGGAGCCGCCCGGCGGTGGGATCGAGGTTTCGATCAGCTCCAAGGCAACGCGGCGCTCCTCGGCCAGCCGGCTGGCGATCGCCGCGATCCACTCGGGCACGTCGTGCGGTGCCGTACCGCAGCGGAAGTCGAAGGAGCACATCCGCCACACCTCGCAGAACGTGGCACGAACCACATGCATTGACTGCACTGGATCGGGCAGGCCAACCTGTACGGCGGCCAGCGTGTCTGGTGCATATGCGGCGTATAGCCGCCGGAACGCCGCATGGTCGCCGGCACCCACCTGGGTAGCGAGGTTCTGCACGGTCTGGGTCGTTCTGCGCATGTGCACTCCCTAGAAACACTTGGATTCCAGGCGCACCGCCGGGGGCCAGAGCAGCTCGCAGGCCCTAAGGTTAGCGGCCGGCTGGACGTGAAAGTGGCACGGCGGTCATTGAATTGGCCGGTTGGGCGACCTCGGCAGGGACGCCGTCACAGGTTGGCATGCTGCAAGCTGTCTGAAACACGTGGCCTGGGGCACGCCATCGGTATGGGTATTGGTGTAGGCATATTCCTGATCGCGTTCGGCGCGATTCTGACTTTCGCTGTCGACTGGACCGTCGGTGGGCTGGACCTCAAGGCTGTCGGCTGGGTTCTCATGGCTGCCGGTGTCGGCGGGCTGATCCTGTTCTTCTACTTCTGGAATCGCCGCCGGGCCCCCGCCCTCGCGCGGCAGACTCAGGTGCGCGAAGTTTCCCGCACCTACGACGACTCGACCCCGCCACCACCGCCGCGCTGACATTGTCGTCAGCGCTTGCGCCTCTGAGTTGAGGCGAACGATGCCCGGCCGGCTGTGCTCGCCGGGCATCGTGGTCTGATCAGTGCGGCAGCATGGCGATGCGCAACTGGTCGATGGATCGGGCCAGCAGCCGGGAGACCTGCATCTGCGAGATGCCGAGTCTTTTGGCGATTTCGTTTTGGCTCAGGTCTGCGGAGAAGCGAAGGCGCAGAACGTCTTGCTCACGCCGCGGCAGCACGGCCATATGCACGCCGAGCAAGAGCCGGTCGGGTACCGACTCGATGCGCTCGTCGAGGCCCCCGATGAGCAGTCCCGGCTCGGTGTTCTCGGAATCGCCGACAGGGCTGTTCAGTGACCTGGTGCTGTAGGCCAGGCCGCCTTGTACGCCCTCTCGCGCGTCCACTTCCGACAGGTGAAGATGCGCGGCCAGGTCGGTTACCGTCGGATGCCGGCCCAGCAGCTGGGTCAGTGCTGGGATGGCGTGGCTTGTCTGCAGGTGCAGTTCCTGCGTCCGCCTGGCGACGCGCAGACTCCAGCCGTTGTCACGGAAGTGTTTTTTGACACCGCCGGCGATGCACGGATAGGCGTATTGGGCAAAGGCAACACCGCGCGCGGGGTCGAATTTGGACGCTGCTTTGACCAGTTCGAGCAGGGCGACCTGGATCAGATCGTCGAGGTCTTCACCTCGCCCGCCGAAGCTGCGCGCGACTCGGGTAGCCATGGGAATGTGCGAGGCGATGAGGTCCTGGCGTCGCTGAGCGCTGCCCATGTCGGGCCCGCAGTGCAGCGGTGGGCTTGTTGCCACCGACGGCAGGGACATCGCCCTGATACCGGGCAGGGGGCGGCGTTGTTGCAGGGTTGAGCTGGTTGGACCCACGATCTTCTCCCTCAAGGGGCACACGGGCAAAGGGTGCCGCCAGGGTCCGGAGCGGCTGCCGTGTCCTGTCCAGAGTACGCCTGATCGCGAGGTATAGGCGCTGTCGTATGTCAAGGGTTGGCGTCGGCTCTGATGATGACCGAGTCGGGGGGTGGCTGGGGACGCTGCTGGCCGAGATGGCGGACAGCGGTATTGAGGGCGGCGACTATGGGTACCGCGATGAGGGCACCGATGATCCCGGCCACGACTATCCCGGTGGCGATCGCCACGATGACGGCGAGCGGATGGACGGACACCGCGCGTCCCATGATAAGTGGCTGCAGGACATGGGATTCGGTTTGCTGTACAACGATGACCGCGGCCAGCACTAGCAGCGCTGTGAGTGTGCCCTCGTCCACCAGTGCCACCAGCACGGCCACCACGCCGGACAGGGTTGCCCCCACGATCGGTATGAATGAGGCCAGAAATACCAGTGCCGCGAGCGGGAAGGCGAACTCGACCCGCAACAGCACCAGCGCCAGGCCTATGCCGACTGCGTCGATGAAGGCCACCAGGACGGTGGCTCGCACGTAGGCCACCAGCGTGAGCCATGCGGCGTGGCCTGCGTCGCTGGCCCTCCGGCGAGCCGGCCGCGGCAGGATCAGGGTGGTGAACCGCCACAGGCGCCGGCCGTCGCGTAGGAAGAAGAAGGTGACGAACAGGATGAGCAGACCGGAGGCGACCGCCTCGACCCCTGCCGTGGCTGTGGCCAGGGCGCCGCTGGTCAGGGACTGCCGGTTCTCCTCCAGCCAGGCGCGGGCGGCGGCGAGGGCATCATCGAGCTGGGTGGTCGACAGGTTCATCGGGCCGTCGCGCAGCCATCGCTGAATCTCCTCGACTCCGGTAGCCGCCTTCTCCGCCAGCGCCGGGCCGCCGTCTATGAACTGGGTGATCACCAACGTCAGCGTGCCGAGGACCACAAGGAGACCGCCGATCAGCACGATCGCCGCGGCAAGCGAAGCCGGCATTCGCATCCGCGTCCGCAGGAAGCCCACCGCCGGTGCCAGCAGCGCGGACAGCAGCAGGGCAATCGCCAGTGGGATGAGGACTTGAGATAGCCGGCTGACCATCCACAGCGCAACGTAGCCCGCAGCGGCCAGCACAAGAAAGCGCCAAGCCCACGCCGCGGAGACTCGCAAGCCGTATGGAACGTGGGCATCTGCGTCGATGGTGGGCTCCTCCTGCACGAGGTCGTCGGCAACGCCGGCGTCAACCTCATCCTGGTGGGCCTTGCGCGCAGCGCGGATCCGTTCCCGCGCCGCGTCTGCCGCACGGCGCAGCCTTCCACGTTCCGCTTCAGACTCGGCCAATGGTCCTCCGCTCGTAGGTAGATTGCGTCCCGGTCTAGATGTCGGCGTGTTGCTGCACTACTTCGTCCACGGGCACGTCGCGCAGCGGCAGGTAGGGCTCAGAACGCGGCGGGAGGCCTGAAGCGATGGCTCGTTCTCGGGCCAATTCCGCGTCGAACTCGGCTCCAATTAGGACAGCGACATTCGTCAACCACATCCAGACCAGGAAGATGACGACTCCGCCGAGCGTGCCGTAGGTCTGGTTGTAGGAGTCGAAATGTGAGACGTAGTAGGCGAAACCACCCGAAGCCGCCACCCACACCAGGGTTGCCAGCAGCGATCCGGGGGTGATCCAGCGGAAGCCACCCTGCCGGGCGTTGGGCGCGGCCCAGTACAACAGGGCGACAAGGAGCCCAAAGGCGAGCGCCAGCAACGGCCATTTGGCGATGTCGAACGCCCGGATCCGTTCGGGGGCAATGCCCATCAGCTGACCCACCTGTGTGGCAAGCCGACCCGTGAAGACCACCACCAGCGCACTGAACGCGAGGAACAACCCGGTGACGATGGTGATGAGGAAACGCAGCGGCAGTGTTTTCCAGGCCGGCCGGCCTTCGGGTACGTCGTAAATGGCGTTGGCGGCGCGCATAAAAGCGCCGACATATCCGGCTGCCGAATAGAACGCGATAACCAAGCTGATGGCGGCGACGATTCCGGCTTGCCGCCTGCTGGCCTGAAGGCTCGCTATCCCCTCGGTAATGATCTGCTGGGTGGGGCCGAACGTCATGCTCTCTATGCCCTCGATCACCGAGCTGGTGGCTGACCCGCCGAACAGGCTCAGTCCGGCCACCAGAACCAGCATTCCGGGAAAGACCGCCAGCATCCCGTAGTAGGTCAGCACCGCGGCTCTATCGGTCAGATTGTCTTGTACCAGTTCACCGCCTGTGCGCCCCAAGGCACGCCACCTGGCCCGCCAGCTCAGCTCGGAGGGCCGGCTGGGACCCAACGCGAGCAGCCTGATCAGCCTGTCGCGATAGGCTTTTCCAGACTCACGGCTTCGTGCCATCTTCGCCGCCATCCTGCCTACTGGTGTTGCCCAGCCGGATGCGGCTGAACGTCTGATGATGGTGCGATCGGTTCACCGAGCAGCTGCGGCACGAGCATCCGGAAGTGCGCGACGGCAAGCCGCAGTTGCTCGGCGGTCGCCTCGCCGCGGCGATTGGACAGGCTGATCTGGTGGGCTTCGCGGTAGGAATCCAGAGTGGCGGCATGGTTGACCGAGGTCTGGGCCAGTTGCTCGTAGTACTCCCTGGCGGGATAGCCGAGCTCGGCGATCAGCTGGGACACCAGATCGTCGGCATCGTTGACAGCCTGTTGCGCAGATGTGGTCAAACGGCTGTAAAGCTCTTGCCATTTCACCGCATACCTCTCCCGGGCCAACGGTGACAGCTCGCTGAGGCCCTGGGTCGCGCGCTGCCGATACCGATCCCGTAGCTCCCGGTCGGCGGCCAGGCGGGTCTCGGACTGCGCAACGACGCGATCGTATTCAGAGCCGGGCCGCGGCCGAGGCAAACGGCTCCGCCGCCACCACCAGACGCCCAGGGAGCACAACGCCAGGGCGACAAGCACGATCGCCAACACGGCCGATTGGGTTGATGACATCGGGTACCTCCATTCACGCCGTGGGGTACCCGAACCGGCGTTTATCAACCAAGGTGCCAATTTTGCCTGGTCAATGCATTTTCCGCGTCGCGCGGGTTATCGTGGAGCTGCACCATCACCCGCCCCGGACCCTGGCGGCCGTCCGCATACCGTTGCGCCGCTCACCCGGAGGGTCCTATTTAGATGGTTCTCGTTGACGCACCGAGGCAGGCATCGGCCACCTCGGCCAAACCGATGCTCGATCAGCCGCCACCGCGCTGGGCCATGGCAATTCTCATCATCGGGGTGACCGTGCCGTTTCTGGCCTTGCTGGCGGCTGTGCCGGTGGCGTGGGGCTGGGGCCTGTCGTGGCTTGATGTCCTCATCGGGGCAGTGTTCTATTTCGTCTCCGGCTTCGGGGTGACGGTCGGCTTTCACCGCCACTTCACCCACGGATCGTTCAAGGCCAAGCGGTGGCTGCGAATAGCCCTGGCGGCGGCCGGATCGCTGGCAATCGAGGGCGCGCCCATCATCTGGGTTGCCGATCATCGCCGCCATCACGCCTACGCCGACCGCGAGGGCGATCCCCATTCCCCGTGGCGCTACGGGGCAAGCGCGGCAGGAATTGCCAAAGGTTTGGTGTTCGCCCACATCGGCTGGCTGTTCCGGTTGGAGTCGTCCAACCGTGCCCGCTTCGCGCCGGACATGCTCGCCGATCGGGACATCAGAATCGTCGACCGGCTTTTCGGACCGCTGGCCCTTTACTCGGTGCTAGCCCCGCCACTGCTCGGTGGGCTGCTGACATGGTCATGGCAGGGCGCGTTGACCGCGTTCTTCTGGGCCACTCTGGTGCGCATCGCCCTGTTGCATCACGTCACATGGTCAATCAATTCGATCTGCCACGTCTATGGACAGCGGCCGTTCGCGACCCACGGCGCCGATCGCGCCACCAACTTCTGGCCGCTGGCCGTCATCTCTTTCGGCGAGAACTGGCACAACTCCCATCACGCTGACCCTACCTGTGCCCGGCACGGTGTTCTTCCCGGCCAGCTCGATCCCACGGCCCGCATCATTTGGCTGCTGGAAAAGGCCGGCTGGGCATCCGACGTGCGCTGGTCCGATCCGCAACGGCTGCGCCCACGGGAAACGCCAGCAATCACCCCGCCCTCATGATCACGTCCGCGTAGATGCACCAGTCGGCGCGGGTTATTGGAGTTGTGGGCCATTACCACCGCTGGTGGCGAAGGCTAGGCTGAGAGTTCGACCGTTGCTTCGTGCCGGTTTTGCCTTGCACCATCGAAGGACTGACTCACATGCCGACGTTTGTAGATGACCGGGTCGAGGGTTCTGCCAGGTTCTTCACCCGCATCTGCGAGGCGGCTGTTTCCGCGGTACGTGCGGATGCGGCTGGGTTGAGCCTGTTAGGTCTTCGCACCGGGGCAGCGATCACCTTCAGCGACGGCCTTCCCACCGACGATCTGCAGCAGCGCCTTGATCGCGTCGAGCAGGGCCCTGGCCACTATGCCGCGGCCCACGATTGTCTTGTCCTGATTGCCGATCTGGCCGAGCTTGAGCCTATGACCCGCTTTCCCGACTATGCGGCCATCGCCCTCATCGGGTGTGTGCGATCGGTCAGCGTGATCCCGCTGGGCACCGCGGCGGCCCGGTTGGGCACGTTGGAGTTTTACCGGTACTGGCCCCAGGCCCTGGCCGAGGAAGAGCTGGACGTGGCCGTCACGTTTGCCGCAATGATCACCGAGGTGCTATGCGCGGGGCCGGGTCCCCGCCATGGCGGAGTTCATTGGCCGGTGGACGTACAAACGCAGGAAGCCCCACCAAGTCCTGGCTTATCCGCCAGAGTCGCGACGCCGTCTCGACATCGTTGGAAGCCTGACTGGATTTCCTAGGCTTGCCGGACCAATGGCCTGTCAAGCAACAGCGGCGAGACTGAACCCATGGCAACGTCTCCGTCGCTCAAACAGATCGCGAGGCCGCAGTGCAGCTGTCCATCCCATTTGGACTATCAAGCCGCCTTGCGACCGCGCCGGCTCCGCGGTCACCATCGGTCTCGGGTGAGACGTGGTGCAGCGCTGGGCAGACCCGCACCTGCCCGATTGGGCGATGCTAAAGTGCGGCGTAGGGTCGGCGACTGCTGCCGGTCCGGCTACCTCAGCCCCGGTGGCGCGGTCCCGGCGGAAGGACCCAATCATGTGCACCACGAAGTGCCAATGTCCGATCACGTCCGCACCGGCTGGGCCACGCGACATGTTGTGGCCGTTGGCCATCGGTGGAGCTCGTGGCTGACGTCGTCCGGCATGTGGAAATGCTGATCGGTCAAGAACCTGCGGCCGATGGTGAGCCAGCCGGTGTCGCCGATGACATGCGGCGGTTGTGCGGTGCCGCCGCGCGAGCGCTATCGGCCAGCGGGTCTGGGCTTACCGTGATGGTCCAAGACGGCATGCGCGCGGTGACGGCCGCGACAGATCCGGCCACCGAACGCCTCGAAGAGCTGCAACTGACGTTGGGCGAAGGGCCCTGTATCGATGCTTACGCGACGCGGCGACCCGTGCTGATCCCCGACCTCATCGCCGCGACAACACGCTGGCCGATCTACGTTCCGGCGGTGTACGCGAGCGGGGTGCGGGCGGTGTTCGCGTTCCCGTTGCAGATCGGCGCCGCACGGCTGGGCATGCTCGACCTGTTCCGCACCGAAACCGGCATGCTGTCCGCAGACGAGCTCACCCTCGCGCTCACCTTCGCCGAAGTCGCCGTCGCGACCCTGCTCGACGGCCATGACCACTCCCCTGTCGGCGACACCGGCGGCTGGCTGGATGATCCACTGGGCTCGCGGGCGGAGCTTTTCCAGGCCCAAGGCATGGTCATGGTCCAGCTCGGGAGCAACCTGGCCGAGGCGATGGCCCGGATGCGCGCCTACGCCTACGCTCACGACCGCCGCCTGGGTGACGTCGCCCTCGATGTCGTCGCCCGCCGGCTCACCTTCGCACCCATTGAACGGCCATGAACGACCCGACTAGTCCAGGAAAGGCAAAGGCAGCCATGACTTCCACCATTTCCGCCGAACGACTCGCCCGGGTGTTCGTCGAGGTCGCCGACACGCTCGTCGACGAATTTGATCTGATCGAATTTTTGCAGCTGCTCGCCACCCGCACCGCTGATCTTTTGGACGCCTCACCGGTCGGGCTGCTTCTAGCCGACCAGCGTGGGCGGCTGGAGTTCATGGCGGCCTCGGATGAGAACGTCAAGCTGCTCGAGCTGTTCCAGGTCCAAAACCAGGAAGGGCCGTGCCTGGAAGCGTTTCGCACGGGAGCTGCCGTGGTAAACGCAGACCTGGCCGAAGCCGGTGGCCGCTGGCCACGCTTCGCCCCACGGGCAGTGGAGGCCGGGTTCCGTTCGGTTCATGCGTTTCCACTGCGACTGCGGGCCGAGCGGATAGGGGCGATGAATGTGTTCAGCGCCAACGTCGGGGGGCGCCTTGCCGATACCGACGTGCAGATCGTGCAGGCGCTCGCGGACGTGGCATCCATTGGGCTGCTTCAGGAACGTGCCATCACCCGTGGGGAGTTGCTCACTGAGCAACTGCAAGGCGCGCTCAATAGCCGAGTCATCATCGAGCAGGCCAAAGGCTCACTCGCGCAGGCGCGGGGAATCAGCGTCGATGAGGCGTTCATTCTCATCCGCAGTCATGCCCGGCGTCACAACCTGCGCCTTGGCGACCTCGCCCAGACCATCATCGGTGATCCGGCCAGCGTCTCCGACCTGAGCGCCCAGTAGCGTCGGCCGGCTAGGTCCGATCGATGATCTGGTCGGTAGGTAGCCGCGGGGTGGACGGTGGCGTGCTGTCGGCCGAGTCGATCGTGCCCAAGCGCAGCACCAGGTATGGGTGGCCGACGCCGGCCACCAGGCGTTTCATGACTTCGCGGGTGGCAGGCACCTCGATGGTGGCGCTGAGCGGCAGCACGGTGATCCCCAGCTCGGTCGCGGTGAGCCAGCCCGCCGAGAGCCCTTCGCCCGCGCGCAGCCAGTCGGCGCTGGTGTCGCCAGGCCCGTAGAGCATGACGAAGGTCGCCGTCTGGTCGTCTTCGGCGCTGACCTTCGGGGAGCCGTAGTTGCCGAAATTGCGACCGGGCATTGGTGATGCGATCGCGGAGTCCGCGACACCGGTACGTTCGGGCCTGCCGCCGGCCCAGTAGGCAAGCTCGTCGCGCCACGGCGAATCCGGCAGCTGGGTGCGCCGAGCGTATTCAGCGGCGGCCGACAGCTCGTGTCGCTGATCGGGGTGCAGCAGGTACAGCCAAGCACCCTGCGCTTCCACGGACTTGGTGATCGCGGCGAGGTCGGCCGGTGCGACCGGGGCGCCGGTGACCGGGCGGCGATCGGTCCGGCGGACGAGGATGGCTTGCATCCGTTGCACCGCAAACGAATCGGTCGTGCCACGTGCGATGCGCAGCTGGACGAGATGGTCGGGATCGGAGTGGTCGGAGGTCTGGAGTACCTTGACCTTCCAGCCGCTGGCCGCCAGCGCGACCCGTGCGTGGTGCAGCGCGGCCCCGCAACTCAGAGTCGCCAGCCGGGCGTCGGGATCGGAGATGGTCACGACCCGGCTGCGGTCCAGGTGGAGATCCAGGGTGCTGCCGGTGAGGCGCCACCGCCAGGGCCGCGTGTTGCGAATCGACGGCGCATATCCGGCTGTTTGCGCGGCCTGGAGCAACGCCTCGTTCATGGCCCGAAGCTCGGGGACGGCGCCGTTGATTCGGGACGGCAGGTAGGTCGCCACGACAGGGTTGTCCTTTCTTGAACCTCACACCGGAGTCAGAGCCGTTTGGCGGCTGGGTCCACGGTTCTGCTGAAGCGCCGGGGATCGCTGGTCGTCGCCGCAGGGTCCGGGCGGATAGGACATCGACGATGCTCGTCAGCCACCACTGGCGGGGGCGCTGATTCCTGGCCCAACACTACGCGCATCCCGCCGGTCGGTGGACCGCTCGGCCGTCTCGCTCAAATCTGGTACCCGTGTGCCTAATATTCGGACAAACAACTCGTCGCCTACCACTTGCGGCAACCGGGCACCGCTTGCTCGCAACGTAGGCCGCGGCTGCCGCGTTGTGTCGATATTGGACGCGCCGCTGCCACCCAGGTGATCTTCAGGAATCTGGGGCACAGTTGGCGCCCCATCCACAAACGACGCAGTTGTACGAGGAAAGGACCAGGCCATGGCTGCCAACACCGACTACGACGCCCGGCGGACCGTCATCGTCGAACCTGAAACCGAAAGCTTGGATCTGCTCCAGGAGCGCCGGGCGACCCCGGCCGACGACCTGGCCAGCACGGAATTCGCCGACGGGTACGAGCTGCCCGGCTTCGACATACTCGATGAGGAGCTCACGACACAGGTGATCCCGATGCGCGCCGACGAATTCCGGTGCGGAAGCTGCTTCCTGGTTCTGCACCGCAGCCTCTACGCCACTGTCCGCAAAGGCCAGGACACCTGCCGCGACTGCGCCTGAGACAATCTCGCAGCGGTTCGCACCGGGTCGCGCGTGACAGACACCGAGTCGCGCGTGACAGACACCGGGTCGAGGTGACAAGGTGCCCAAATGCGCAAGTATGCGATCATGGGCGTGCAAGGGAGCGGCAAGGGCACCCAGGCGACGCTGCTTGCCCGCGATCTTGATCTGGTGCACATCAGCGTCGGCGACATCTTCCGCTGGCATGTGCAGAACCACACCAAGCTCGGCGCGCAGGTGCGGCGCACCATGCGCCTGGGCGAGCTGGTCGACGACGAGCTGGTCGGATCCGTGGTCCGCCGTCGGCTCGACGACCACGACTGGAACTACGGATTCATCATCGACGGCTTCCCGCGCAACGCGGTGCAGGCCGAATTCTTCCTCGAAAGCTACGACATCGACGGCGTGATCCACCTCGACCTGCCCGACGACGAGGTGCGCCGGCGGGTCCTGGCCCGCCGCCTGTGCTCGCGGTGCGGGCTGGACTACAACCTCATCGCGCACCGTCCCGGCAACGAGTCTCGCTGCGACGTCTGCGGCGGCCAGCTGGTCAGCCGCGAGGACGACACCGAGGAGGCGCTGGCGACCCGCCTGCGCGACTACTACGCGAAGACCAATCCGGTGCTGGATCTGTTCCGGCGCAAGGAATTCGTCTTCACGATCGACGCCCGGCCGGACAAGGTGACGGTGCAGCAGGCCATCCGGCAGCGCCTGAACCTGCCGCCCTACGTGAAGCCCAGCGACGGGTGAAGCCGCTTCGAGCTAAAGCCGGCAGCCCCAGCAAATAGAACTCGCCGCGTCAGGGGTGTTCGGCATCGGCGGTGCGTTCCGGTAGCAGCAGCACAGCGCCGATGAAGAAGCACACCGCGCCTACCAGGGTGCCCAGGTTGGCCCGCTGGGCGTTGCGCAGCGTGCCGGTCACCGGGTCGATGTAAGCGGCCACCGCGGAGACGCCGAACGCGATGGACCCGACCAGGTTGGCCAGCGTCGTCCACCACGACCACGATCTGGGACGCCACGCGAACCAGCCGTGGCAGACTTCGAACCACGCCAACCCGCTGGCCACCAGAAAACAGATCGAACCCAGCGCATCTGGCCGCCAGACATGCCGATGTGCGGCGTCCGCGCTCAGATTCGTCATCGTGGCGCTCGCGGTGCTGACGTTGAAGTAGACCGTTCCGACGAGCTGTACCGCGGTTGCCCACCAATCGATGCGCCGTGGCTGCCAGACGAAGAAGCGCCGCCGCGACGGATTCAGCCGCGCGGGAGCGGCGTCGACCGCCTCCCGATAGGTGAGGAACGCGGCGGAGGTGAAGAACAGTGAGCCGGCAAAGAACGTGACGTTATCTAAATAAATCCCGGCGGCTTCCACGTACCAGGGCAGGGCTCCAAGCGCGAACAGCAGGGACCCTGCGGCGAACAAGACCGCAATCCACCAGCCGCGGACCTTTGGCGCCCACCATGTTGAACCGGCCGATGACGCTTCGGTCAGATGCTTGCGGTGTCGGCGCGACTCCCAGCGCACCACGACCCCATCCGCCCGCACATGATCGACAAATGTCGCCACGACGCCGCGTCCATGCATGAGCGCTTCCCGCCCTCCTCCGCCCGTTCAGCCAACGATCACCCAGTTGAATCAGTTTCGGCTCGAGACGGAAGCCGGGGGCTGTGCCTGAATCCGCTGTTTCTCCATATTTGGGTTCCGAAGTGCGGTAGGCATGGCTGTGGGGATACAGGGGGAGTCTCGATGACCGAGCCGGATACGCATGTCGTCGTGGTGGGCGGCGGGTTCGCCGGGGTGGCTTGCGCGAAGCGCCTCGCCGGGGAGCAACGGGTCAGTGTCACGCTCGTGGACAAGCATGGCTATCACCAGTTTCAGCCTTTGTTGTACCAAGTGGCGACCGCCGAACTAGCGCCGGACGACATCCGTTTCGACCTCGAGCACATGTTCCGCAAATACCCCAACGTCACCGTGCGCAAAGCCGAGGCGGTGGCGGTGGATCCGGCGGCGCCCTCGGTCACGCTGGCCGACGGCAGCAGCCTGGCCGCCGATGTGGTGGTGCTGGGCGCTGGAGCGCAGGCGAACTTCTTTCACACCAAGGGCGCGAGTGAACACGCGTTCCCGCTCTACAGCCTCGAAGACGCGGTCCGGGTGCGGTCACGCGTCATGGAGCTGTTCCAGAAGGCCGCTGACGATCCGAAACTGATCGAGCAGGGGGCGCTGACGTTCGTGGTGGTGGGTGCGGGGCCGACCGGCGTGGAGACGGCCGGCGCGCTCTCAGAACTCATCCATGACGTGATGCCGCATGTGCACAAACATCTCGCGGTATCAAGCGCCACCATCATCCTGGTCGATCTCGGCCACGAGCTGCTGGGCGCGTTCTCCTCGCACGCGCACGCCTACGCGGCCAAGCAGCTGCAACGCCGTGGGGTGCAGCTGCGCCTGGGCGTGCCGGTCAGCGAGGTGGCCGCGGATCAGGTCACCCTCGGCGACGGCACGGTGATCAAGACCGGGCTGGTGGTGTGGGGTGGTGGCGAGATGGCCGCCGACGTCGCCGGTCATGCCGGGTTCTCGCAGGGCCGGGGCGGGCGTATCGATGTGCAGCCCGATCTGACCGTGCCCGGATTTCCGGCTGTCTATGCGGTCGGCGATGTCGCCAATATTCCGTTCGGCGATGAGGCGGCCCTGCCGCAGCTGGGCAGTGTGGCGCAACAGGCGGGCAAGTGGGCCGCGGAGAACATCCTCTCCGCGGCCGACAGCGGGGTACGCCAGCCGTTCCACTACCGCGACAAAGGGATCATGGCCATGATCGGGCGCAAGGCCGCCGTGGCCGAGGTCGGCGCGCACCGGCACGAGATCCACGGGCGGTTTGCCTTCGCCGCCTGGCTTGGCGTGCACATGGAGCTGCTGGGCAACATCGGTGCCGAGCTCAAAACCTATGTCGCGTGGGCGGAGGACTTCTATCTGCGCCCTCACCACAGGTCGGCGGCACTGCTGGATCCATCGCAGATCGACACCCCGCGCCTCAACCAAGACCAGGAGAGCTGATGAGCGTCACCGATTCCACATCCGTAGCGGCCAAGCCCGCGGAGGTGTTCGTCATCTTCGGGATCAGCGGCGACCTGGCGAAGGTGATGACCTTCCACTCGCTGTACCGGCTCGAAGCCCGCGGTCTGCTCGACTGCCCGATCATCGGGGTGGCGGTGGACAAGTGGAGCCAGGACGACCTGCATGAGCATGCGCGGGTGGCGATCCTCAGCGGCGGGGAGAAGATAGACGACGAGGTGTTCGACCGGCTGACCGGCCGGATGTCTTATATCCCAGGCGATTTCGGGGACGCGGACACCTACCGCAGGGTCGGCGCGGCCATCGGCGATGTCGCCACACCCGTGTTCTACCTGGAGATCCCGCCGTTCCTATTCGGCACCGTCATCAAAGGCCTCGCCGATGCGGGGCTGGTACGCGGCGGACGGGTAGTGGTGGAAAAGCCGTTCGGCCACGACCTGGCCTCGGCCAAGGAACTCGCGGACGAGCTGCACCGCAGCGTGCCCGAGCCGCAGCTGTTCCGGATAGACCACTTCCTCGGCAAGCTCGGCTCAGACGAGCTGCAGTACCTCAGGTTCGCCAACACCATCCTGGAACCGATCTGGAATCGCAGCTTCGTCGAGTCGGTGCAGCTGACCATGGCCGAGAGCTTCGGCGTGGAGGATCGCGGCCACTTCTACGATCCGGTCGGGGCGCTGCGCGATGTGGTGGTCAACCATCTGATGCAGCTGCTGTCGATCGGGGCGATGGAGGCGCCGGCCGGCCCTGACCCGGACACGGTCAAGAACGCGCAAGTGGCGCTCTGGAAGGCGGTCGCCACTGCGGACCCGGCCCACTACGTGCGCGGGCAGTACGACGGCTACCAGCAGATCGCCGGAGTGGCGGCCGGTTCGACGACGGAAACCTATGCCGCCCTTCGCTTGGACATCGACAACTGGCGCTGGTCCGGGGTGCCGTTCTTCATCCGCACCGGCAAGTGCCTGCCGCTGACCCAGACCGAGCTGCGGCTGGTCTTCCGGCGCCCGCCACGCCTGGGCACCCAGCTTCCGTTCCACCGTGCGCCCGAGGCGAACCAGATTGTCATCAGGCTCGATCCGAGCACCGGGGTGCGGTTCCGGTTGGAGGCCCGCCCTGCCGACGCGCCCGACCCGGACACCATCACCCTGGACCGCGAATTCGCTAAGGAGGGCGCAAGCGCGCCCGCACCTTACGAGGTGCTGCTGCACGCGGCACTCGTGGGCGACAGCACCCGGTTCACCCGCCAGGACGGTGTGGAGGAAACCTGGCGCATCATGCAGCCGCTGCTCGACGCGCCGTCGCCGGTGCAGCCCTATGCCAAAGGCAGCATGGGCCCGGCCGCGGCCGATCAGCTTATCGCCGAATTCGGTGGCTGGCACAAGCCTTGGAGCAACTGATGACCAGCGTCCTGAACCGCCAGCCCGACACGATGCCGCAAAGCGCGGCGATGCCCTCGCCGTTCCCGCCCATCGAGGACTACGCGTTCCTTTCCAACTGCCACACCGGCGCTTTGGTGGCCACCGACGGTTCGGTCGACTGGCTGTGTGTTCCCTCGTTCGACTCGCCCAGTGTCTTTGGCAGCCTGCTGGATCGTCAGGCCGGCAACTTCCGCTTCGGTCCCTACGGCGTGGACCATCCGGTCAATCGGCACTATGAGCCCGGCACGCTGGTGATGCGCACGACGTATCGCACCCCGACCGGCTGGGTGGTGGTACGTGACGCGCTGACCGTCTATCCGAGAACCGAGCCCGACGAGGTAACCAAGCACACCCGGCCGCCGACCGACGAGGACGCCGACCACATGCTGGTGCGCACCATCGAGTGCATCGAGGGCCGGGTCGAGGTCGAGGTGATCTGCGAGCCTATCTTCGACTACGGCCGAGCGCCCGCGCAGTGGGAGTTTGCCGAGGGCGGCAGCCATCTGGCCGACGCGACCGGTGGTGGGGTGACCATCCGGATGGCCTCGGACATAGCGCTGGGAATCGAGGGCGAGCGGCTGCGCGGCCGGCACGTGCTCAACATCGGCGAGAGCGCCTTCTGTGCCCTGTCCTGGGCCAAGGGCCTGCGCACCCCGGCCGACGTCACCGAGGCCACCGCGCGCCTCGATGCCACCGCGCACTGGTGGCGCACCTGGCTGGCCGTTGCCCGTATCCCTGACCATCGCTGGCGCGAGATGCTGCAACGCTCCGCGCTCACGGTCAAGGGCCTGACCTACATGCCCACCGGCGCCACCGTCGCCGCCGCGACCACCTCGCTGCCGGAAACGCCTGGCGGAGAACGCAACTGGGACTACCGCTACACCTGGATGCGCGACTCCACCTTCACCCTGCAAGCGTTGCACTGGCTCAATCTGGACTGGGAAGCCGACGAGTTCATGCAGTTCATCGCCGACCTGGAACCGTCCGAGGACGGTTCGCTGCAAATCATGTACGGCATCGACGGCCGCCGCGATCTCAGCGAGTCCACATTAGACGATCTTACCGGATATGCGGGCGCCCGCCCGGTACGCGTCGGAAATGGCGCCTACGACCAGAAACAAAACGACGTCTTCGGCGCCGTCCTCGACTCGATCCTGTTGCACACGCAGCGAAGCCAGCGGCTGCCGCGCCGGTTGTGGCCGGTCGTGCAGTCGCAAGCCGAACGGGCCACCGCGGTGTGGCGGGAGCCGGATCAGGGCATCTGGGAGGCACGCGGCGAGCCCCAGCACTATGTCTCGTCCAAGCTCATGAGCTGGGTGGCGATGGATCGCGCGGCCAAACTCGCCGCTCTGCGCGGCAGCCCGGATCTGGCCGTCACCTGGCAAGCCACCGCCGAGGAGATCCGCGCCGACATTCTCGAGCACGGGGTGTCCCCGGCTGGGGTGTTCCGCCAGCACTACCACACCGATGCCCTTGACGCCTCAACACTTCTCGCCGCACTGTTCGGCTTCCTGCCCGCAACGGACGAGCGGCTGCACAAGACGGTCAACGCGATCGCCGACAACCTCACCGAGAACGGGTTCGTGCTTCGCTACCGCACCGAGGAGACCGACGACGGCATGAGCGGCAAGGAGGGCACGTTCCTCATCTGCTCGTTCTGGCTCGTCTCCGGGCTGGCCATCGTCGGCGAAGCACAACGCGCCCGGGACCTGATGGAGAAACTACTCAAAGTCGCCTCACCACTGGGCCTGTATGCCGAGGAGTTCGACACCGAAACCGGCCGGCACCTGGGCAACTTCCCGCAGGCCTTCTCCCACCTTGCCCTCATCGAAGCAGCAGCACGAATCATTCTGACCGAACGCATTCAGGAGCTGTCATGAACGGGGCATTCGACGTCATCATCGTTGGCACGGGTGCCGGGGGCGGCACCCTGGCCCGGCACTTGGCGTCCTCGGGTAAACGGATCCTGCTGCTGGAACGCGGTGACTGGCTGCCGCGCGAGCCGCAGAACTGGTCCACGGCAGACGTTTTCGTCGACAACCGCTATATCTCGCCGGACACCTGGGTGGACGGCAAGGGCAAGACGTTCCAGCCGCAGGTTCACTATTTCGTCGGTGGCGCCACCAAACTGTATGGCGCGGCCCTTTACCGGATGCGCGCCGAAGACTTCGGCCTGCTGCGTCATATGGACGGGATCTCACCGGCGTGGCCGATCGATTACGCGGACATGGAGCCCTATTACACCGCGGCCGAGCAGATGTACCAGGTGCACGGCGCCCGGGGCGAGGACCCGACCGAGCCGCCGGCCAGCGGGCCTTACCCGTTCCCGGCGGTGTCGCACGAGCCGCGCATCCAACAGCTGCACGACGACCTGGCCAGGGCGGGGTACCACCCCTTCCATGCGCCATGCGGGATCATGCTCAACGAGGCGAACATGCCCTACAGCGCGTGTGTGCGCTGCCCGACGTGTGACGGCTTCCCGTGTCTGGTGCATGCGAAGTCCGATGCCGAGGTGCTCGGGGTGCGGCCCGCGCTGGAGCACAGCAATGTGACCCTGCTGACCAACGCCGAAGCCGTCAAGCTGGAGACCAACGCGGCCGGCACCGCCGTCACCACGGTGGTGGTGGAGCACGACGGGCATGAGGAACGCTACGAGGGCCACCTCATCGTGGTGTCGGCGGGCGCGGCCAACTCGGCCAAGCTGCTGCTGCGATCCGCCAATGACAAGCACCCCAACGGTTTGGCCAACAGCTCAGACCAGGTCGGGCGAAACTACATGTTCCACGACAGCCAGGCGGTGCTCGCCCTGTCCAAGGAACCGAACCCGACCGTGTTCCAGAAGACGCTGGGCATCAACGATTTCTACTTCAGCGGGCCGGACTTCGACTATCCCATGGGCAACATCCAGATGATCGGCAAGTCGCAGGCGGCCATGTTCCGCGGCGAGAAACCCATCGAGACCAAGCTCGCCCCGACCTGGGCGCTGCGCGATGTGGCCACCCACGCGGTGGACTTCTGGCTGTCGACCGAGGACCTGCCCCGGGCCGAAAACCGGGTCACCGTCGACAAGGACGGACGGGTCAACCTCGCCTACACGCCCAGCAACCCCAGCGCCGCCAAGCAGCTTTACCATCAGCTCAAGTCGATGCTGGGCAGCCTGGGCATGCACCCGGAACATCTGGTGCACCGCTTCGCGTACATGAAGAGCGACATCCCGATCGCCGGGGTCGCCCATCAGGCGGGCACCTGCCGTTTCGGCCGCGACCCGGCCACCTCGGTGCTCGACACCGACTGCCGCGCCCACGAGCTGGACAACCTCTATGTCGTGGACACCAGCTTCTTTCCCAGCATCAGCGCGGTGAACCCGGCATTGACCGCGATGGCCAACGCCATCCGCGTCGGCGACCACCTGCTGCAGCGGCTGGCCGCCACCGCGACCGGAGCCAAGAAAGCAGGCCCTGCCGCCAACGGCAGCCGCTGACATGGCGACCCGCGCACAGAACGCGGTGGTCTACGGCGCCGCCGCTGTGCAGGGAATCGTGCTGGTCACCTTTCCGGCGGCCAGCACGATCCTCACCGGGCCCGCCTACTACGGGCTGTCCAGCACCAAATACGGCTTCCTGTTCCTGCCACAGGTGATCCTCGCGATCACGACCTCGCTGGCGGGCGCATGGCTCAGCTCCCGCGCTGGGACGAAGCCTATCTATCTCGCCGGTCTCGGCTGCGGCCTGCTGGCGATGGTGCTTCTGCTTATCAGCCAGCGCTACATGGCCGACGAAGCAGTCGCCTACCCGCTGCTGCTTGCCGCCACGGCGTTCGTGGGTGCCGGATTCGGGCTGACCGTGCCCACCTTGAACTTGCTGACCGCCGCCTTCCACCCAGCCCGCGTCGACGCCTCGGTGCTGGTGCTCAACGCCGTGCTCGGCATCGGCACCGTGCTGGCCCCGGTGTTCGTCGCCATCTTTGTCGGCCTTGGCTTCTGGCAAGGACTGCCCATCACGTCGGCGGTGATGCTGGCGATACTCATCGCGGTCAGCGCGCGCCTGCAGTTGAGCGCCGGCGCCCGCCGCACCGCAAGCCAGCGCAGCACGCGCACCCCGATACCGGCCCGGTTCTGGATCTATGCGGTCTTCGCCGTGCTCTACGGCATCTGCGAGACGGTCAACGGCAACTGGGCCCAGCTGGACATGACCGGCACCCACGACGCCTCCACGACGCAGGCATCGCTCGCGCTGACCGCGTTCTGGGCGATGGTCACCCTCGGCCGGGTCCTGTTCGCCTTGGTGCAGAAGCACTTCCCGCCCGCGCGGACCTTCCATTTGCTCCCGTTCGCGCTCACCGCGATATTCGTGCTGATCGCCATCCTGCCCAAGGGTTCGCCGGGGTGGGCCATCGCCGCCTTCGGGCTCGCCGGCCTCGGCTGCTCTGCGCTGCTGCCCCTGACGATCAGCTTCGGCCAGGAAGAACTCACCGCGCTCTCCGCCACCATCGCCGGCGGTGTCATCGCCTGCTATCAGCTCG
This sequence comes from Rhizocola hellebori, assembly GCF_016862955.1. Taxonomy (GTDB): domain Bacteria; phylum Actinomycetota; class Actinomycetes; order Mycobacteriales; family Micromonosporaceae; genus Rhizocola; species Rhizocola hellebori. Next base: position 133,343 of record NZ_BONY01000008.1, read on the forward strand.
GCTACGGGATCGCCGCGTTCGGCGTCGGCCCGCTGCTGGATGCCGGGGTGAAACTACCGGCCGTCTACGCCGCCGCGGCGGCGGTGGCCGCCGCGATGGGCCTGCTGTCTTTCGTGGTGAGCCGCCGCCCGCAAATGAACCCCGCCACCTGATCACCCTAGAAAGCTACAAACCCGTCGAAACATCTCCAAGATTGGCATGATCAGACCATGAGAGGCATGAGCAGGCGGAGGCGGACATGTCCAATCTAGATCTCGCGCGCCTGCAGTTCGCGATGACGTCGATCTACCACTTCCTGTTCGTGCCCGTCACGATCGGGCTCGCCTTCCTGACCGCCGTGTTGCACACGGTTTGGCATCGCAGCGGCCGCGACGAGTACCTGAGGCTGACCAAGTTTTTCGGCACCTTGCTGGTCATCAACGTGGCCGTCGGCGTGGTGACCGGGCTGGTGCAGGAGTTCCAGTTCGGGATGGACTGGTCGGCGTATTCGCGCACGGTCGGTGATGTGTTCGGTGCCCCGCTTGCCATGGAAGGGCTGGGCGCGTTCTTCCTCGAGTCGGTCTTCCTCGGGTTGTGGATTTTCGGGTGGAACAAGCTTTCCCGCCGCGTGCATCTGCTCACGATCTGGGCGGTGGCGGTGGGCGCGGCCGGGTCCGCGGCGTTCATCATGGCCGCGAACTCGTGGATGCAGCACCCGGTCGGCTATGAGATCAACCCCACCACCGGGCGGCCGCAGCTCAACAACATCTGGGCGGTGATGACCAACCCCGTTTTCCTTTGGGGGTACGCGCATGTGCTGCTCGCCGCGCTGGTGACCGCGTCGGCGGTGATGCTGGCCGTGTCCGCCTGGCACTTGCGCCGCAAATCGCACCCGGAAGTGTTCGCCCGCTCGGCGAAGCTCGCCCTCATCGTGCTGGCACCGGCCATGATGTTCAACATGTTCGTCGGCAGCGAACTCGGTGTCGTGGAAGGCAAATACCAGCCGATGAAAATCGCCGCCGCGGAGGCGCAATGGACCACGTGCCAGCCGTGCTCGTTTTCCATCTTCCAGATCGGCGGCGGGAAGAACGATCAGACGCCGACGCAGATCATCGAGATCCCGCACCTGCTGTCCCTGCTGGCCACCAATCACTGGAACGGCCAGGTATTGGGCCTCAACGAGGTCAACGCCCAATACCAGCAGCAGTATGGGCCGGGTGACTACGTGCCCAACGTGTTCATCCAATACTGGTCGATGCGGGTGATGGCCTACTCCGCGGTGCTCGTTCTGCTGGTTGCGCTGTGGGGGCTGTGGTTGATGTGGCGCAAGCGTTTGGAGTCGGCGCGGCGATTCCTGTGGGTGGCGGTGTGGGCGGCGGTCCTGCCGTTCGTGATGAACACCGCCGGCTGGTTGCTTACCGAAAGCGGCCGGCAGCCGTGGATCGTGCAGGGGCTCATGCTGACCAAGCAGGGCGTCTCCCCCTCGGTGAGCGCCACCACGGTCGCGATCAGTCTCATCGTCTTCTTTTTGCTCTACGCGGCGCTTGCGGTCGTCGCGGTGACGCTGATGATGCGCTACGCGCGCAAGACCCTGCCGCCGGCCACCGCGGACGACGACGCGCGGACTCCTGATCCCGCCCCGATCTACTGAGGAAGCAATGACACTCGCCGACTTCTGGTTCATCGCCATCACCGTGCTGTGGATGGGCTTTTTCATCCTGGAAGGCTTCGACTTCGGCGTGGGCATGCTGCACGGCCCGGTGGGCAAGGACGAGGCCGGGCGGCGCGCAGCCATCGCCACGATCGGCCCGCTTTGGGACGGCAACGAGGTCTGGCTCGTCGTGGCCGGCGCGGCCATCTTCGCGGCCTTCCCCGGCTGGTACGCCACCATGTTCTCCGGTCTCTACCTGGCCATGGTGCTCCTGCTCGTCGCGCTTATCCTGCGCGGGACCTCGTTCGAGTTCCGCAGCAAAGCTTCCAGCCAGCGCTCGCGCGACACTTTCTCGCACCTGCTGACGATCGCCAGCGCGGTGGCCCCGTTCCTGCTCGGCGTCGCCCTGGGTGATCTGCTGGTGGGGCTGCCCATCGGCGCCGATCAGGAGTTCACCGGCACCTTCCTGGACCTGTTGCAGCCCTACGCATTGTTCGTGGGTATCACGTTCGTGGTCCTCGCGGCGATGCACGGCGCCACCTTCCTGACCCTGAAAACCACCGGCGAGGTACGCGAACGTGCGGCCCGTCTGGCGCGGCGCATCGCCCCGGTCGCCGCCGTCGTCGTGCTGATCTTCGCGATCTGGACCCACGCCACCGCGGGCAAAGGCTTCTTCCCCAACGTCATCGAGATCGCGGTGGTCCTCGCCGTGCTCGCCGCGGCCTGGCTCATCAAGGAAAACCGCGAAGGCTGGGCCTTCACCATCACCACCATCGCCATGGCCAGCACCGTGCTGGCCATCTTCACCGACCTCTACCCCCGCGTCATGGTGTCCTCAACGAGCGCGGCCTACAGCCTCACCGTGGCCAACACCGCGTCGGGCTCCTACGCCCTGAAGGTGATGACGGTGGTACTGGTGGTCTTCCTTCCCGCCGTCCTGATCTACCAATCCTGGACCTATCACGTCTTCCGCCAGCGCATCAGCCATCACGACCTGCGCGGCGACGACTGAACATGGACAGCCTCACCCGCGGCATCGACACGCTGATCGCCATCGCGATCGTCGCCACACTCGCGCCTTTCCTGGCCGCGGCGGTGCCCGGAAAGCGGGTGCCGCAGGTCGTCATCCTGATAATCGGCGGAATCATCATCGGGCCGCAGGTCCTCGGGCTGGCCGAAACCGCCAGCGTCGAGCTTTTCGCCAATGTGGGCCTCGGTTTCGTTTTTCTTTTCGCCGGGTACGAGCTCGACCCGCTCCTGTTCCGGGCGCGCTACGGGCGCAATGCCGTGCTGGCGTGGGTCATCGCGGCCGTGCTAGCCCTGGCCGTGGTCGGCATTTTGGAAGCGGCCGGGCTCGTCCACGCCTTCGTCCCGGTCTCGATCGCGTTGACCACCACCGGATTGGGCACGCTGCTGCCGATCCTGCGGGACAACGACATGCTCTCGGGAGAGTTCGGCAAATACATCGTCGCCGCCGGGGCCACCGGCGAGTTCCTGCCCATTGTGGCGGTGGCCATTTTTCTGGGTACCACCAGCAGTGTCGCCGCGATCGTATCGCTGCTGATGATCGGCGGCCTGGCCGCTGTCTTCGCGTTGGCACCGCGCCTGATTCACAGCACCACGATCACCCGCATCCTGATCGCCGGAGAACATGCCACCTCGCAGACCACGCTGCGGCTGACCGTGCTGCTGTTGCTTGTGCTGCTTGGGTTCGCGGCCCGCTTCGGTCTCGACATCGTGCTCGGGGCCTTCATCGCCGGTCTGGTGCTGCGCCGCTGGGCGCCCGGCCACGTGCACTCGCTCGAGGAAAAGCTCGACGCGGTCGGGTACGGGTTCTTCATCCCCATCTTCTTCGTCTCCTCCGGCATGGCCCTGGACATCGACTCCATCGCCGCCGCGCCGCTGCGTCTGCTCGCCTTCTTCCTGCTGCTGCTGGTAATCCGCGGCCTGCCCGCGCTGCTGGTCTACCGCCGCACACTCAACACGACACAGCGCCGCCAGATGGTCTTCATCACCGCGACCACACTGCCGATGCTCGTCGCGCTGGCCCACATCGGCCTGGCCAACGGAACAATGCTGCCCGAGAACGCCGCCGCGCTGGTCGGGGCAGGCGTCCTGTCGGTGCTGGTCTTCCCGGCCGTCGCCGTAGCGATCGGCTCACACACCCGGCCACAGCCCGCCCCCGCCAAGCCCGGGTAATCGCTTACCCCACGCGCGCCGCGCCCGGGGTAAGCCGGTCAGCCCAACGCCCGCCGCGCCCGGGGTAAGCGGGTCGGGCTAGCGCTCGTCGGGGCCGCCGATGCCTTGCCGGTCGGGTTGCCGGGCGAACTGCCGCTCCTCGGAGTCCGGGAAATGGGCGGTGACCGTCCGGTCCAGGCGGGCCAGTTCGGCCTCCACCGCCGGCCGGCAAGCCGGATCGACGATATCGTTGAGCCCCTCCAGCATGGCTTTGAGACGCCGGCATACCTGAATCGACTCACCTCCGTACTCCCGGATCTCGGTCACGGCCAGCCTCAGGTAGTCCTCGAAAGTCCGGACCGGCACGACCAGCCGGACAGTCCCGTTCGGGTCGGTCGCCACCAGATGCTGCTGCTGGTCCAGATCAGGTGCCAGACCTCGAATGAGCGCCTCGATCTGGTTGATGAGCTGCACAGCCGTGGTAGGATCGTTGACCGCGGGCGACAGCGCCCGGATGGCGATGTCCACCATGATGCGCAGGGCGAAGGCCGGATCGTCCTCAATGGAGCGTTCCTGTCCCAGGGCGATCATTCCGGCCACAACCCGCGCGTCGGGCAACTGCTCTGCCGGGTGAATGTTCACGACTGGAAACCCGGACGGCACAAAGTCTCCCACCGAGCATCTCATCTCGATGGCGCAGCCGTACTTTACGGCCATGCCGACCAGGCCGTGCAGGTTGATCGCGTGCAGCGCGCCGCCCTCGCCCAGCCCGACCACCATCACCGGATCGCTTGCAGCCAAAGGATTCGGAGCGCGCGCGATGGTCACGCCGGCCGCCGCCGCGCCACGGATCGCATGTCTGCCCTCCTGCAAGCCCCGCCGTCCCACCATGTCGCCCACAGATACCGGACGCAGGTTGTGAACGAACCGGTCGAGATACAAAAGCAGCAGAATGAGATTGACGATGAACGCCAGACCCGCCACCGACACGCCCAGACTCGGCACGGAACTGTTGGTGATCCCACGCAGCACGGCGAAGGCGAAGGTCACCGTGCCCACAAACGACGCCAGGGTAAGCTTTTGCAGCCGATCCCGGTACCACAGACGCATAAATCTTGGAGACAACGTGCCGGTGGCCATCTGCACCACCAGCACACCAATCGTCACCACGAAGCCGAACAACCCCACCATGGCCGCGATGATCGTCGTCAGCACCCCACTCGCGGTGCCGGCCGAGTACTGCCAGGCTGTGGGCAGGCGGGCGACCGGGTCATGCCACGCGTCGGCGGAACCCAACACCGCCCCGAGCACGGCTCCGAGCAGGGGGATGACCCACAGGCTGCCGATGAGCCGCTGGCGCAGCTGAAACCTGCGCGCCCAGGAAAACACGGAAGGACGGCCAAGTGAGGACGTGGTCACCATTCGCCGCCCAAATAGATCGCCATTGACGATGCCCAGTTTAGACGCATTACTGCCACGAAAATGGCATTTCATCCACGATCGTTCGCGGTCATGGCTACGGTGCGATAGTGACCAGCATCCGGCCGGCGTCAGGCGATCAGTGGGTCATCACGTCCGGCGACCAGCGTGCCGTAGTGGCAGAGGTCGGTGGTGGGCTTCGCGCCTATAGCGTGGGCGGCTGGGACGTCCTGGACGGGTACGCCCAGGACGAAGTAGCGCCGGGCGCGGCAGGGCAGATCCTGGCTCCTTGGCCAAACCGCATCCGAGACGGCCGGTACACCCATCGGCAGCAGGCGCACGAACTCGCGCTGACCGAACCCGAGCACCACAACGCCGCCCACGGACTCGTGCGCTGGCTGCCATGGCGGGCCGAGGCGACAGCCACCGACAGCGTCCAGGTGGTCTGCCTGCTGACGGCCCAGCCCGGCTACCCCTGGCACCTGCGGATAGCCACCACCTGGTCGCTGCGGCCCGACGGCCTGCACGCCGAGCACGCCGCCACCAACCTCAGCGCGCAACCCTGCCCGTTCGGCCTTGGCATCCACCCATATCTGCGGCTGCCTGAGTCCACTGTGGACGAAACGCAGATCACGCTGCGGGCGCGGACACGGCTGCTCGTCGACGACCGGCTCCTGCCCATCGGCCAAGCCCCCGTCGCCGGCACAGACTACGACTTCGGCAGCCCGCGAGCCATCGGCGCGGCGAAGCTCGACACCACCTTCACCGACCTCGAATCCGGCGGCAACGCCGTCACCATGACGTCGCGAACAGGCGAGCACGCCCTGCGCGTGTGGGGCGACGAGGTCTTCAAGTGGTGGCAGCTGTTCACCGGCGACACCGTCCCAGACCCCCGCCGCCGCCGATCCATCGCCGTCGAACCCATGACCTGCCCGCCAAACGCCTTCCGCAGCGGCACCGACCTCATCACCCTGCAGCCGGGCGAAACCTGGCGCGCCACTTGGGGAGTGACGCCAATCCGTCCGTGAGAAACGGGGTCGAGACGCGAATGGACCGCGGCGAGCACGCCCAGCCTGACGCGAAGGCTGCCGTTACCGGTCAGCAGCGGTGGCCGGTAGTGCTGACTGCGCTGTTCGCGCTCGCGATATCGGTGTTGCTGCCAGAGCGGCTGATACTCGGCCCAGGTTGGGTGGTACCAGCCATGCTGGGGATTTTCGCGATCGTGATTCTGGCGACCAGCCCGAGACTGGCCGGCCGTCGATACCTCTTGTTACGCGCGCTGACGATCGGGATGGTGGTGATCTTCGCGGCCGGCGCCGGCTATGCGGCGATCCATCTGGTGCTTGACCTCATCGATGGCGGCAAATCGTGGCCGACCGCGCGAGCGCTCCTTGTCGCCGGGGCAGTGGTGTGGCTCAACACGAACATCGCCTTCGCCCTTGTCTACTGGGAGCTTGATGGCGGAGGCGCGCTGAATCGCGCCCGTCGGCCACAGCCCTATCCCGACCTGGCCTTTCCCCAGCATTTGAGCCCGGAACTGGCCCCGCCTGGATGGCGGCCGACGTTCATCGACTACCTGTATCTGGGATTTACCAACGCGACCGCGTTCAGCCCGACAGACGTGATGCCGTTACGGCCATGGGCGAAGATCGCGATGGGCCTGCAAGCAACGATATCCATGGCGATCCTCACCTTGGTCATCGCCAACGCGGTAAACCTCCTTGGCTGAACAGGATTGCGCATATGTCGGCGAGAAGGTCTGGTCTGGAGAAGAATGTCAGCGGAGGACCGCACCCGGGGCCTCGGGCCGGCCAACGTGTGGCAGGGAAAGGCGGTGGCCGGATCGTGCGGCGACACGGGAGTTCAGCTCTGCCGGGGTGCTCCTCGTGAGCCTGTCCGGCGGGCCGGCCGAGGCGCCACCGGTCACCCAGAAGCGGGAGTTCTGGGCCCTGATGGGTTATGCGGTCGCCCTGGGGGTGTTCGGCGCGATCGCCGGTCTGGTGTTCATCGGAGTAATCGACTTCGGGGGCAAGTGGTACAACGACTCCGATCCGGGTTGGTTCGGCGGGCAATGGTGGTGGGTGGCTGTAGCCGCGGTCGCCGGCGCGGTGGTCGGGTTGCTGCGCCGTCTGACCCGCCTGCCTCATGACGTCCCCGGCCTGTTCGCTGATCTGCAAACCGAGCGGGTTGACCGGAAAATCGTGCCTGGGATCGTTGCTGTCTCAACGGTTTCGCTGATCGGTGGCGCCAGCCTCGGCCCGGAAAAGGCGCTGGGTTCCATGGGCGGTGGGGCGGGCAGCTGGCTGGCTCAGCGAAAGTCGCTTGGCAAAGAGGACTCACAAGTCAACACGCTGGCCGGCTTCGCCGGTGCCTACGGCGGGCTCTTCTCCAGCACGGTGATCGTGGTGCTGCTGATCCTGGAGGCTGCCCGCCCGGGCGGGCAGCGGCTCACCAAGGCCCTCGCCGCCGAGATCGTGGCATCAAGCGTTTCGTTCGGCATCTACTTCGTCATCGCCGGTGCTGTCTTCCTGGACAGCTACCAGGTGCCCGCCTACGAGTTCGAGAGCTGGCAACTGCTCGCCGGAGTTCTCCTGGGCCTGTTCGCGGCCCTGGTGGTGACGCTGCTGGCCGGGCTCATGAGGGCGGCGGCGAGGCTGTTCGGCCGGCTCAAGGCCCCGGCGATCGCGAAATCGACGCTGGGCGGCCTCATCTTCGGAATCGTCGGCGTGGCACTGCCGCTGACGATGTTCTCCGGCAGCGAGCAGCTCAAGACTGTGCTCAAAGACCCGGGCACCCTTGGCTTGGGTTTGATCGCCGCCGTCCTGGTCGCCAAGATGTTCACCTTCGCGGTCAGCCAGGCGAGCGGTTTCGTCGGCGGGCCGATCTTTCCCTCGCTGTTCATCGGCGGAACCGCCGGAGTCCTGGTCCACCAGGTCATCCCCGGCGTGCCAATGGGTCTGGCGTTCACCTGCCTGCTCGCCGCCGTCCCGGGGGCACTCGCGCCCGCGCCATTCTCCATGGTGCTGATGGCTGCCTTCCTGACCCAGGTTGGGGCGCTGCAAACCGCCCCCATCCTGATCGCCGTTGTCACCGCGTTCCTCACCATGGAAGCCGTCAAATATCTCCTCGCCCGCGGCAAACAGACCCGCACAGCCACAGCGAAGCCGACAGCTCCGGCGTGACCTCGCCCTACCCCTAGGACGCCGGCCGCTCCGACGTGGACGAACCCGTATCATCACTCGGCATGACTGCCGCGCGGCTGCGCCAGGCGTACGTCGACGACCTGACCCGGGCGTGGACGACGTTCCGCGCGACCTACCCCGACCACAACCCTTACGCGCTGGTGGTCTACGGGATGGGCTGCGGCGATGCGGATCTCGTCCCGCATGTCCTCACCGAGCAGGGCCTGGCCGAGGTCGCTCAGGACTACGTCGACGGCGGACACCATGACACGCTTGAAGAGGCCCGCGAAGACCTGCGCTACTCGGTCGAGGATTCCCCGCTGGCCGCGGACTTCCACGAGCTGGCCGCCGCCGGTGCGGTCAGCGCCTACCTCGGCTCGCTCGATGACGAGCCCGACACCGATAGCGCCGCGAGCGCGGTCATCGCCGCCCTGCGCGAGCTCGACAGGCGGGAGTTCTTCGGCACGGGTGCTGTCCGCGATCAGCTGGTGCTGGTCATCCTCGATGAGGGGGACGATGAACTGGCGCAGCGGTCGGCGATCGAGCTGAACCCGCCCTTGGTGGCGCAGCGTTTCGTCGAGCAGATCCGTACCGAGGGCGACTACGCCAGCTGCGACACGCTGGCCGTAGCGGCAGACGGCAAACGCATTTACACAGCCGGCTCGATCGCCAACCCACAGGCGGGGTCCGGCTCGCATGAAGAGTTCCTCGGGCAACTCGTCGCCTATGACCTCCACGGCGTGAGCCTGATAAAGCGCTGGGCGTATGAGATTCCCGGTTGGGGCGACTCGTTTCGGCAGGTAGCCTGCTCGGGCTCGGCGGGCACGGTGTACGCCCTGCGGTGCCAGTACCTCGACAGCGGCGCCCGTGCGGTCGTGATGCGCTTCGACGCGGCCGACGGCCGGCTCATCGATCAGGGCGAGCTACCCGGTGAACCGGCGTCGATGGCGGTCATGGCCGACGGCTCCGAGATCGCCGTCTCAATGTTCGAAGGTCTTCTCTACCAGCTCGACGCCGATCTGCAAGCCATGGACCCGATCCGGCTCGCGCAGCGGGCAGGCGGGCTGCGATATCTGCGCGGCGGCGAGCTGCTCATCGCGACCGACGATGGCGTCCTTCAGCTCGATCCCGGCAGCACCCTGCCGCGCCAGGTCTTCCCGTTTAGAGCATTCCGGCTCAGCACCAACGATTCTGAGACGATGCTGGCCGTGTCCCAGTGGCCGCAGATCCACGGCCAGGATGTCGAGTTCGGAGCGTCGGTCGTCCCGCTGCCCGGCCTGAGCCCGGTCAGGTCCTTCCTCCTGCCCGACCATCAGGCGGTGACGGCCGAGCTGTCTGCCGACGGACGGCGGCTCGCGCTGATCGCCCTGGCGCTGAACTCGGCCCGCAAGCACATCATCGTGTTCGAGACCGAGACCGGCCAGGAGCTGATCCGGCTGCGGGCCGATCACCTCATCGGAGATCTGGCATTCCTGCCCGACGGCAGCGCCCTGGTCGTGCCGACCAGCGGGGCGACCACCGGACCACCGCTGAAGATCTTGCCCATCTCCTAGCTCCCCGGCTACTCCAATTCGGCCAGCCGCAACGCATTGGCAAGCTGTTCGAGCTTCACCGTCGACAACGCCCCGGCTTGCTTGACCAAGCTTTCCCGTGTCAACGTCACCAGCCAGGTGCAGAAGATGCGACCTTGATGGGGAATCGCCACCCGCACCACACCGTCGTACGTAAGCCCCTCACCGGTGCCGATCTCGACCTCGATGCCGACACCGCCGACGTCGGCACCGGCCAAGCTGATGGCCTGCTGCCTCGCCGCGGGGTCAGCCGCCTCGGTTGCCGACAGCACCACGAACCCCTGCTTCTGCTGGGCGGTCGCGGGCGCGACGATCTGCATCGCGCGAAGCTCGGACTCCTCTGTGCCGCAGAGAAGCACGACGGGGCAACGGTCGCCGACCATCGCCCACCAGACTTCGCCTCGCTCCACTCGCCATCCCCTCAACGCCGGGGCCGTCACCAAACGCTGACTGCCCAGCGCACGACGCACGCTAGCCGCCATCGGCGCCAAGAAAGCGCTTACAGTGCGCCGCTCTACCCTCGAGCCAGGACTGACAACGCTATCGCCACCAAGGCGAACACCGCGCCACCACCCAAGAAAGGCGCCGCGAAGGCAAGCTTGACCGGGGCTGACGCGCCGCGTCCCGCAATTTGATCATCACCTGGACCGCCGGTCTTTGGTGCCGCCACAAACAGTCCAATAGCGGCGCCCGCGACAGCGAGCACCACGGCGACCACCGTCAGCACCTCATACATGGCACCACTATAGACGCGTAGAAACGCTTCCCTTATGCCCCTCTTGGGACCCTTTGGACCCGGCAGAGAGCGTTCTCTTGCGGTAAAACTATTGACTCGAGCGGCATCGCAGTCATAAATTTCACTATCTCAACGCCTCTATGAACATTATGTTCACCGTCCCCCTGGAGGTCCTCATGTTCCCAAAACCGGCCGCGGCGAGCGCGGCTGTGCTGCTGATCGTCGCCGGGCTGATCAGCGTCTCCAAGCCCCAACCCGCTTCCGCTGCCACGTGCAGCGTCCTGTTCGACGACTTTCAGTACAGCTCGTCGGCTGACCCCGCTCTGGCCGCTCGTCATTGGACAGTCCGGACCGGTGGGGGCGGGCCGGGGATACCCGGCGCCTCCTGGCTGGCATCCAACGTCACGTTCCCCGTCGTGGATGGACAGAAGGTCCTTCAGCTGTCCTCCTACACCGACGGCACCGGCGCCGGGACTGCCCAAACCGAGGTCTACCACCAGCGGAAGTTCTTCGAAGGCACCTATGCCAGTCGCGTCCGCTTCGCGGATACACCGATAGCCGGAAACGACGGCGACCGTATCGTGGAGACCTTCTTCACGATCACCCCGTTGGCCTACTCGATGGATCCGAGCTACGGAGAAATCGACTTCGAGTATCTGGCGAACGGAGGATGGGGCGAGACAGGCTCTGCCTTCTTCGAAACCACTTGGGAGACCTATCAGCCGGACCCGTGGGTCGCCGACAACGTTCATGCCGTCCAGCGGCGCAGCTACAACGGCTGGCACGATCTGGTCGCTCAGGTCAGTGGCGGCCGAGTCAAATACTTCATCGATGGCACCCTTGTCGCCGATCACGGTGACAAGTTCTATCCCGAGACACCAATGTCTATCAACTACAACCTCTGGTTCATTGACAGCTCCGGCCATTCAGGCGGCCGAAGCACCTATATCCAGCAGGTGGACTGGCTCTATTTCGCCGGCAATGAGGTGATCTCGGGTGACGTGGCCCGCAATCGGGTCAACGCCTACCGGGGCATTGGAACGTCGCATGTGGACACTGTCGGAACGGCCGGCACCTGTCCCGATCCGGGAGGCGGCGGGCCGATCTCGCCCAGCACCTGGTACAGCGTCGTCAACAAGACCAGCGGCAAATGCGTCGACGCCCGCGCCGCGGGAACAGCCAACGGCACGGCGATCCAGCAGTACACGTGCAACAACACCTATGCCCAGCAGTACCAGTTCCAGCCCACCGGTGGCAGCAATGTGCGCATCAACAGCCGCAACAACTCCGCGCAGGTCCTCGATGTAAGCGGAGTGTCCACTGCGGACAATGCGGTGGTGCACCTTTGGGCATACGTGGGAGGTGGCAATCAGCAGTGGACGCCGGTGTCGGAGGGTAACGGCTATTACCACTTCGTCGCCGTACACAGTGGAAAATGCCTTGATGTGCCGGCCTCCTCTACCGCCGACAGTGTGCAGCTCGTGCAATACACGTGCAATGGCACCGGGGCTCAGTCGTTCCGGCTTGTCGCCCAGCCGTAGCAGACTTCGGCCGCCCGCAGTCACACCGGCCGCCGACGGCGTGACTGCGGCACTACCGCAAAAAGGCTTGGGCGTTGCGCCGGGCGAACTCGAGGAAACTTGTGGGCTCCACGCCGAATGCCCGGTGGGTCTGTAGCCACACGTGGGACTCGGGGCGGCGGCTGCGCTCAGCGAATATCTCGTTCAGGGTCTGGATAGCGGGCTCTGGCATTCCCTTGGCCCGCAACTCCTGCAGCTTCTCCTCCAGAGATATTTCTGTGTACCGGAACGCGATCCCGGTGGCTTCGGAGATCTGCTCGACAATCTCCTTCATCGACAACGCTTCTGGCCCGGTCATGTCGTAAGCCTTGCCCTCGTGGCCGTCGGAACGCATCAGCGCGACAGCGACCTTGGCGACGTCTTCGATGTCGACGGGCGACAGCCGGCTGTCGCCGATCGGCATGCGCAGCTCCCGCTGGCCCGCTTCCACGCCGGCGAGGGTGCCCGGCAGGTAGAACTGCATGAACTGGCTCGGGCGCAGGTGGGTCCAGGCCAGCCCGGATGTTTCGAGGTATCGCTCGATCTCCAGGTGCTCGCGGGTCCCCCGGAACTTGTCGGGGTCGAAATCGACGCCGGACTCCTTGCCCGAGTACTTCACGATGTGTGGCACGCCCGCGGCCTTCGCGGCGTCGATGAACCCGCATTGTGTCTGCACCATCCGCTCCCGGGCGGACGAAATCATGAGCACCCGCTCCACATCGCGGAAAGCCGCCGTAAGCGATTCCGGCTGCAGCATGTCGCCCTGCACCAGCTCGACATCAGACAGCCCGTGGAACTGCTGGGCCTTGTCGGGGTTCCTGAACAACGCTCGGACAGACATGTTCTGCTGGGCGAACTCGCGGATGATCATTGATCCGCTGAGGCCCGTTGCTCCGGTCACTAGAATCATGACTGCAACCTTAGTAGCGTTTACTACATAAAAACAAGTAACTCATCTGGACTATGTAGGATGAGGTATGACCACCGTCCGTTCCTACGGCGACCCGTGCGCCGCCGCGCGTGCCCTCGACGTGATCGGCGAACGCTGGGCGTTGATGATCGTCCGGGAGCTCCTCTTCGGCCCCAAGCGATACAGCGACCTGCAAGCCGGGCTGCCCAACGCCAGTCCCACCGTGCTGTCGCAACGACTGCGCGATCTGGAGGAAGGCGAGGTGATCCTGCGGCGCAAGCTGGGCCCGCCGACCCGGGCCTGGGTCTACGAACTCACCGAGTGGGGCCACCAGCTCGAGCCGATCCTCGTGCACCTTGGCCGCTGGGGCAGCCGCTCCCCCGCCAAGCCGGCCACGAAGACCCTGAGCACTGACTCCTTGATGCTCGCCATGAAGAGCCATCTCGAACCCGCTCGGATGGAAGGCCTCGATGCCACCTTCATGATCGACCTCGGTGAGGACCTCTTCACCGTCCGCGTCATGGACGGCGAGCTCACCATCCAGCGGGGCGAACCGACGCGATGGGACGCGGCCATCCGGACCGATACCGCCACCTTCCAAGCCCTGGTGATCGGGGGACGCTCCACCAGCGAGCTCGGCGCTCGGCTGGAGACCACCGGCGATCGCAAAGCCCTCCGGCGGATGTTGGACGCCCTGGTCGCGTCGTAACGATGGACTGTCCTATGTGGCCGGTCGAACGAGTCCGTTCTCGTACCCGAAGATGACCGCTTGGATCCGGTCTCGTAAGCCGAGTTTCATAAGGATCCGCTTGACATGGGTTCTGGTTGTCGACTCTTCCACCACCAGCGCCGAGGCGATCTCGCGATTGGACAGTCCGCGGCAGATCAGCTCGAGGACCTGGCGTTCCCGTGCGGTCAGCTGCGCGAGCGTGGCGTTGGCGGTGTATTCGGGTGTCGGCTGCTGGGCCATCCGGGCGATGACCCGGCGCGTGACCGAGGGTGAAAGCAGGCAGTCGCCGGTGGCGATGGTGTGCACGGCGGCGATGAGTTCTTCCGGGCGTGTGCGCTTGAGCAGGAACCCCGAGGCGCCGGCGCGCAGCGCGCCGAAGATGTAGTCGTCTTGCTCAAACGTCGTCAGCACAAGGACTTTGACCTCGGGCAGGGTCTGCGCCAGCAGCCGTGTGGCGCTTATACCGTCCAGGTCCGGCATCCGCACATCCATGAGGATCACTTCAGGGTTCAGGGCGCGCGCCAGCTCGACAGCTTCGCGCCCGGTCCCGGCCTGGCCGAGGATCTCGATACCGCGGTCGTAGGAGAGCAGCTCGGCCAGACCGGCCCGCATCAGGTGGTCGTCGTCCGCGATCAGCACCCGGGTCATGAGCGTTGCCCGCCGATCGGGATGCGCGCGTGGACGCGAAACGTCCCATGCTCTGTGCCCGTGTGCAGGGTGCCCCCGAGCAGGGTGACGCGTTCTCGCATCCCCACCAGGCCATGACCACCGCCGGAGCGCGGCTCCTGCTGAGCCGGCACGGGATTGGTGATCGTCAGATCGGCCGAGCGGTCGTCGAAGCTGAGCGCTATTGCGGCGCTGCCTTGACCGTGGCGGGCCGCATTGGTGAGCGCTTCCTGCAGGATGCGGTACACCGTCTGATCTGCCGGGCTTCCATAATCGGGCGGCCGGCCGGAGACATCGAGGGTGACCACCAGACCGGCTGCGGAGTGCTGGCCAATCAAGGTGGGCAGGAAGGCCAGCCCGGCCGGAATCTCGACACTGCCGGTGGCGGGTGTTTCCCGCAGACCGCCGACAATGTGGTCGATCTGCTCGGCGGTCTGCCGGGCAAGCTGTTCGATGGCCTCGATCGCCGCCAGCGAACGCTGGGGGCTGTGCTGATGGTGCAGCCGGGCCGCTCCGGCCCGCACGGCGATGACATTGATGGCGTGGCCCGCCGAGTCGTGCAGATCGCGCGCGATGCGGGCGCGCTCCTGGGCGACGGCGAGCTGGCGTTCCCGTTCGGAGTCCCGCTCGGCGCGCAGCGCGCGGGCCTGAAGCTCGGCGATCTGCTCGCGGCGCAGGCGGGTGCGTTCCCCCGCGAACCAGGCACCCGACCAGGCCAACCCGGTGTGCAACAGCTCCACGCCCGGAAAGCCTTGCCGCCCAAGCCCAGCCGCGCCCAGATAGGCGACGAACAACACGGCGACGATGACCGTGGTGCGGCCGGTCCACGGCGCCGGTCGCTCCCGGGAGGCCGCCAACAGGTAGAGCGCGATCGTGGGACCGAGGATCACATCGGCCGGATAACCCAAACCGGCCAGCAGGATGCCCGCTGCCGTGGTGGCGGCCATCACGCTCAAAGCGTGCCGCCGCCAGGCAATCAGCGGCAGCGTGGAGCAGGCGGCCAGCGTCACCGCCGAGAGGTCGAGCTGGCCCGACCACGCGTCGGCGGCGACGATGCCCCCGTGGCGCAGCAGGGCGAGGGTCACCGCCAGCGCTACCGCGGCGACCACGGCGTCCACGAACAGCCTGAGCCGCAGCGGCACGGACGCAGGCCGCTGGACAGTGGCGAAAACAGACATGACCCCGTTGAGGGTACCGGCCGATGACCTGCGCCAAGTCGCCCCGTCGGATGACCCGCGTGGACTAAATGGGGACGGCGAAGTTCCCCTCGCGGCGCGATTCGCCACCCGCCATCCCTTCATAGGTTGGCGGACATGGACACGGAACAAGAATCGGCCGGCGGAATTCGGCGCTGGATCAAGATTGCGGTGATCGTGGTGGCCGTGGCCGTCCTGATCACCTTCGTCGTGATGATCGTCCTCGGTGATGACCACGGCCCGGCCCGCCACTTCTCCGCCGGACCGGCCAACATTGCCGCGGAGAGCGAACTCTGATGCGGTACACGATAGAAATCGACGATGTTGTCAAGGCATATCCGTTGGGACAAGGCCGATTCATCGCTGTCGACCACCTCAGCTTGACGGTGGGCGCTGGTGATTTCGTGGCGGTGGTGGGGCGTTCGGGCAGCGGCAAGACGACGCTGCTCAATCTGCTGGCCGGTATAGACCGGCCCACCTCAGGAACAGTCCGGGTAGCGGACGCCGATCTCGGCGCGCTGTCCGAGTCGGGCCTGGCCGGCTGGCGGGGCCGCAACATCGGGCTGGTGTTCCAGTTCTTCCAGCTGCTGCCGACGCTGACGGTGGCCGAAAATGTGATGCTGCCCATGGACTTCGCCAAGACCATCCCGGCCGGGCGGCGTCGTGAGCGGGCACTCCAGCTGCTGGACCGCGTCGGCGTGGCCGATCAGGCCGACAAGCTTCCCGCCACCCTGTCCGGTGGTCAGCAGCAACGCGCCGCAATCGCTCGCGCATTGGCCAACGACCCGCCGGTGCTGCTTGCCGATGAACCGACCGGAAACCTCGACTCCGCAACCGCCGCCGCGGTGCTCGAGCTGTTCGCCAGCCTCAACAAGGAGGGCAGAACCATCGTCGTGGTCACCCACGAGCGCGAAGTCAGAGCCGTCGCGGGCCGTGAAGTGATGCTGCAAGACGGCCGAATTGTCACCAGCGACACGGCAGGCGAATCCCCACGGCAGGGGACCAAAGCATGACTGCGCTGATGAGAATCAAGCTGCGCCGTGACATCCGGGCGGTGTGGCCACGGCTGGCGCTGATGGCGGCGGCCATCGCGGTGAGCCTGACCACTTTCGCGGCGGTGCTTTTCGCTTGGGCGGCCAGCGGCCGGGAGACCGGCGCCGCTTACGCGAGCACCGAGCCCGCGTCGGCGACCATCCTGCTGGACAAGCCCATTGCCGCCGGGCAGATGGCCCAGATCGCCCGCTCGGCGCTGACCAGACCGGGCGTGATACAGGCGGCCGGACGTACCCAGCTGCACAGCGCGCTGGAGGTCAACGGTCAGCCACGCGACCTGCCCATCCAGGTCTTCGTCGCTCCGGCGGACGACCCGATGCTGATGGCCAAGATGTTCCCGGCCCGACGCAGCTGGCCGCCGGCGCCGGGCGAGCTCTTCCTGGGCCGAGATTCGCTTGCGCTGCTTGACATCACGTTGGGCGATACGGTGACCATCACCGTGCCCGGTGGCGCAAAGGTGAGCCTGCGGGTCGCCGACACCGTCTATGACCCAAGCCTGTCCCCCTCCCCCCAGGAACAGACCGCCCGCGCCTATATGTCCGCCGCGTCGCTGACCCCTGCGGGCGAAGAGCCCCAGCTGGACCAGCTCAAGATCCAGCTGGCTGAGCCAGGGCAGATAACGCCCAGCCGCGACCGCGACTATCTGGTGGCCGCCGCTGGTGAGGTCGGCCGGTGGCTGCAGAGCGACTACGGTTTGGCTGTTCGTGAGGTGCAGGTTCCTCGCCCGTACACCCATCCACATCAATGGCAGGCCGATGCGCTGCTCGCTTCGCTGCTGGCCGGGGCTGCGGCATCCTTGCTGCTGTCGGCGATCCTGGTCGCGAACATGCTCAACAACCTGTTCACCCAGCAGATCCCGCAGATCGGCATCATGAAAGCCGTCGGCGCCCGCCCCCGCCACATCGGCGGTCTCTACCTGACGATGACGCTGCTGGTTGCCGCTACGGCCACTCTGCTCGCTTTCGGTCCGGCGATCCTGCTCGGCCGGCTCGCCGTCGACACCTTCCTCGGCTTCCTGGGCATCACCCCGGCGAGCCTCGCACCTCCAAGCTGGACGGTTCTTGTCGTGCTGGCCGCAGGTTTGCTTCTGCCACCGCATTTGGCTCTGGTCCCGTTGTTCAAGGTGAGCCGGATCACCGTGCGTGCCGCGATCGACCACCACGGCGGCGGCTCCAGGCCAAGCAGGGCAACGGCTTTGCTGGCCCGGCTCAGCCGCTTTGGCGCTGTCGACCGGGGCCTGCTGATGGCGCTGCGCAACACGATCCGCCGTCCAGCCCGGTTCTGGCTGTCGGCAGGTCTGCTCGCCACCGCCGGAATGGTGTTCGTCGCCGGAATGTCGCTGAGTACCAGTACCCAAGCCATCTCTGAGGAACAGGAGCGGCAGCGCACCTGGGATCTCGACGTTCAATTGTCCGGCCAGTTCTCGATGCGGCAGATCGAAACCGCCGCGCAGCAGGTGTCCGGAGTGAACACCGTCGAGGGCTATCAGGTGGTACCGGCCGGGCTCGCCGGTCCGGGAAAGATCCCGATCACCCGCACCTACCCCGACCAGGGGCACGGCCGGATCGCTGTCACCGCCATACCGGCCGATGCCATCACCTTCCCGCGGCCCAGGATGCTCGAAGGCCGCTGGCTCAACCCCGGCGAGACCGGCGCGCTGGTGCTCAACCAGATCACCCGCGCCAGCACCGCACCCGGCGTACAAGCAGGCGACACCGTGCAGCTCATCATCGGCGGTCAAGCCACGACCTGGCGCGTGGTCGGCATCGCGGAGGAACGTATGGGCGGAGCCGGTGGCGTCTATGCCACCGCCGAAGGGCTGGCTGTCGCCACCGGACAGCCGACGCAGGTCAATCAGCTCCGCATCGTCACCACGAACCACGATGAGACGGCGCGCCGCACCGCCGCCGACGCGGTCGGCACCGCGCTCACCGCGGCAGGGGTCGGCGTCGCCTCCTCCAAGTCGGTCAGCCGCCGCCAGGACATCTCCGAAGGCCACCTCGGCCCGGTCATCCTCATCCTGCTCGGCATCGCTCTGCCCCTCGGCGTGGTCGGCGTCATCGGTCTGGCCTCCACCATGAGCGCCAACGTTCTCGACCGCATCCGCGAGTTCGGAGTGATGCACGCCATCGGCGCCCGCCCGAAAGCGGTGCGCCGCATCGTCGTGGCCGAAGGTGTTTTCCTTGCCATAATCAGCTGTCTGCTCGCCATCGGCCCGGCCCTCGCGCTTACCTCAATCCTCGGCGCCGGCCTGGGCAACCTGTTCTTCGCCGCGCCACTGCCCTACCGGGTGTCCCTACCGGCCGCGGCCATCTGGCTGGGCCTGGCGGTGCTCGGCACCATGCTGGCCACCGAGGCCGCCGCGGCACGCGCCGCGCGCCTGACCGTCCGCGAAGCCCTCACCTATCTCTAGCCGCAAAACCTTTATGGATCTGCGGATGTTCGACCGACCAACGCCGGGCCGGGCCCGGCGTTGGTCCGCGGAATCTGACCGGCTCGGATGCCTGGTGGCCGTGGATAAACCGCTACTATTCGGCCATGCCGACCGAGTGGGTGCTTTTGTCGTACCGGCTGCCGCGCGAGCCGTCCACGCCGCGGATCGCGACCTGGCGAAAGCTCAAGCGGCTCGGTGTGGCGCAAATCAACGACGGCCTGGTCGCCTTGCCCGACGACGCACGCACCCGGGAACAGCTGGAGTGGCTGGCGGGCGAGATCGCAGAGGCGGGCGGGGTCGCCGCCACCTGGCTGGCCCGGCCCAGCGTGATCCAGGTAGGACGGGATCTGGTCGCCGAGCTGACCCAGGCGCGCATCGACGAATACGCGGAGGTCATCGAGGAGGCTCGATCAGCTGGTGACCTGGACGACTCGGCCCGCCGGGCGGTCAAGCGGCGGCTGCTCGACAGGCTGCATCGCATCGGAAGGCGCGACTATTTCCCGACACCTGAGCGGAAGGAAGCACACGAGTTGGTTGCTGCCATAGTAAGCACATGAAGTGGGCGACCCGTGAACATATTCACATTGATCGCTGCGCCTGTGCCTGGCTGATCCGCGCGCCCATGAGCTGGGGCACGAGCCCGCCTAGTGGCCTGCGGGGCCGGGCAGCCATCCCGATGTCGCGCAGATCCAAACTATGCTTGAAGACCTCGTCCGCCGGCGGTCGGAAGAATAGATGTCACAGGTCTTCCAGGCGCAGTGCCAGATCCGCTGTGGCAGCTTCGGTGTGCGACGCGCCGCGAGCGATAACCGCAAGATCGGTGCAGATCATCGCCACGGTCCAGATCTGATGGAACTCACGCGCAGGGACGGCCCCATCGAGGTACGCATGACGTAGCAGGATCCGATCGGCGGGGTCGGGCCAGCGGTGCAGGTCGAGCGCGGGATGGCCGGCATAGGAGTCACCGAAGTCGATCAGGCCGGTGAGTTGGCCTGTGCCCGGGTCGACGAACGCGTGGGTAGGGCCGGGATTGGAGTGCAACAGTGCGGGGGCCTGAATCAGGGTTTCGGGCAGCGCGGCAAGCGATCGACTGATCACCATGTTTAGTGGCAGCGGTAGCGGTACCAAGGAAAAACCATCGGCAATATCGGCGAATCCGTGTTCAAATCGGTTGCGCAGCGCGGCAGCGTCGTTGTCGGTGGGAAGCCGGCTGATGTCGACTGATGTGGCGTGCAGCCGGCGCAGTAGCGCGCCGAGCTCGGCGAGGAGATCCGGCTGTGCCGCAGCATCAAGGGAGGCGTTGCCCGGGATTCGGGTCATACACAGGTACTCCACCGGACCCTGGTCGGTGTCGGTGCGGTCGTAGCCCAGCAGCCGGGGAATCCAGCCGCTCAACGGCTCAGCGAGCGCGTCAAGCAAATACGCCTCCTTGGCGAGGCTGGTGCGTGGGCGCAATCGGTGCGGGCGCTGGGTTTTGACCACGATCGTGTCATCGACCAGATACGCACGCGCCTCCCCTCCCGACTCGTCCACACCGGTGACATGGTCCACATTGGACACATGGCGCCGAGTCAGGCGCACGATGAGTTCGTCGGACAGCACCGGATCGGGAGCATGCGGTTGCAGATAGACGTCGGCGCGGCCCACGATCGACTCCCTTCTCGGCGGGTTACCAAGGCCAGTGCAGGATGATCCCGGCGATGGCGCCCGCGGCCACCACATACGGTTCCTTAATCTTCCAGCGCAGCAGGACAGCCAGTGTCGCTACGGCGATTCCGGCGGTGGCCCAGTCTGTGACGATCTGCTGAGACAACACGACGACGACGCCGGCGATCGCGCCCGCCGCAGCCGCTGTGGCGCCCTTGACGAACGCTTGGATCTGAGCGTTGTCGCGGTGGCGCAGGAACCACGGCCCGGGCAGGACTACGCCGAGAAAGATCGGGGTGAAGATGGCGACGGTGGCCACGATTGCGCCCTGCCATCCGGCGGCCAGGTAGCCGACAAAGGTGGCGGTGATGACCACCGGCCCCGGGGTGATCAGGCCCATCGCGACCGCGTCCAGAAACTGCGCATCGGTCAGCCAATGGTATTGGTGTACAGCCCCGTCGCGCAGAAATGGCACAATCGCCAGCCCCGATCCGAAGGTCAGCGCTCCGGCCTTGGCGAAAAACCAAGCCAGGGTAAGCAATGTGCCGGCTCCGGTGGCGGCGGCGAGTGCTTTGACCGGCCAGGCGATCGCGGCCACGGGGGCGATTGTCAACGCCGGTCGGTCGCGGCGGCGAAACCAGCGCGGGGGCGCGTCTACGAGAATCATCACGAAGCCGGAGCCGAGGAAGAGCAGGGCGATCTCCGTTCCGGTCCACGCGGTCGCCACCGCCAGCACGACGCTGATCGTCCACAATCGCCAGTCACGCCGGTTGGTCATCCGGGCCAGTTTGTAAGCGGCGATGGCGATAATGGCCATCACCGCCGGAGCGATGCCGTAAAACAGCGCCTGCACCAGGCTCGACCCCTGATAGCGGCCATAGGCGACCGCCACAGCGAGCACCACGACGAACGACGGGGCGATGAACGCGATGGCCGCGGCCAGCGCGCCCCAGGATCGGGCGCGAAGGAATCCGAGCCACATTACTACCTGCGCGGCAAGGGGTCCTGGCATCGCCTGCCCCAGCGCCACCCCATCCAGAAAGTCCTGCGGTGACAGCCATTTGCGCCGTTCGACCAGGTCGCGTTGCATGTAGCCGACAGTGGCGATCGGACCGCCGAAGCCCCAGGCGCCCAGGCCGAGGAAGTAGCCCAGGAACACCTTCATCGGCACGGCGCGGATATCAGGCGCAGAGTCATCGGCATCCGATGTGCTCATGCCGGCGTCAGTAGAGGTAGACATCGACGAGAAACGCCGCTAGACCTGCCAGCAGCGAAAGGCTGACCGCGCGGCGGGCGGGCTCGCCGCTCAACGGGCCCAGGCCGAGCACAAGCGCTGTGGCGGCGATCGCAAACACCCCGGAGCCGGTGTCCTGCCAGCTGGCTGGCATTACCGCGATCGGCGCGTCAGTGAAGAAGCTGTCGGCGTGTGTCGCCCGCAGAATCGCGTTCCAGGCGATCGGCCCCACTGCGGCGCCCAGGGCAGCTCCCACTCCAGCGGCGACCCGGTGACCGCGCGCAGCGAGCGCAACCAGGGCTGCGGCCAGCAGCGCCGACAGCGCCGCGCCATAACCGATGACCATCCAGCTGATCATGTCGCAGCCTCCCCTGGGCTTGGTGGGCGATGTCCTATCTAGACGGTCGACGACCGCCGGCTCGGAGTTCACCATCGCACCTTTTCAATTCTGATGCAACCGTGGTTACATCTAGCGCATGGAAAGTC
The DNA here is from genome assembly GCF_016862955.1 of Rhizocola hellebori. Classification (GTDB taxonomy): domain Bacteria; phylum Actinomycetota; class Actinomycetes; order Mycobacteriales; family Micromonosporaceae; genus Rhizocola; species Rhizocola hellebori. The sequence continues at coordinate 155,974 of NZ_BONY01000008.1, forward strand.
TGGTCACCTTTGTCTGCCAACACGGCGCCGGCAAAAGCCGCATCGCCGCGGCCCTGTTCAATGCGGCCGCGCCACCCGGCTGGCGGGCAACCTCCGCCGGTATCGAGCCTCAAGAGCAACCGAGTGCGGCCGCCGCATCAATGTTGGTTGCCGACCCCGCGGCAGCGGAGCTCGACACCACCGCCCCTCGCCCATTGGGCGACACCCACAACGGCATGGTCGTAGCCATCGACTGCGATATCCCCGAGGCCCGGCAGTGGATGCTCACCCACGAATGGCCCGACCCGCAAGTCCTCGCGGAGCTCCGTGCCCTGACCGCCGAACTTATCGCGGGTCTGAACCTGCGGCTATCGAGCGACCAGCATGGGCAGCTGGCGTAACGTCAGGCCGACGCGGGCGATGCTGGCTGGGACGGCCAGCGCCATGGGCCAGACGAAGCCTGGCGCCGCGTACCCGATGGAAAAGAGCATGATCAGGTCGAGCAGGCTCATGGCGCAGGCGCCCATCACGGCGATACGCGTGCGGGAGTAGGTGTTGCTGGTTGCCGCGGCGGCCAGCACCGCGATAGTGGCCAAAAGGCTTGCCACGAAGGCGATGACGGCGGGCCTGGGAATGGGCCAGGTCCAAAAGCGAGCAGCCACAAGACTGGCGCCCCAGCACATCCCTACGGCAGGCCCGGTGACAAGCATCAGGCGCGCAGCCCGCCGTGCCGGTGAGTGCCGGGCAAATGCGGCATTGATTTCTTTTGTGGTACCGAATTCGGCTAACGCCCTTGCGGCAGCGTCCTGCGGCGACAGGCCCGTGCCGAGGTGATGGTGGTAAGTCTCGGCCAGCCCGTCGGCGAGCTCGTCAAGGGCGTCGGCGGGCAGACGGCAGCGGGCGAGGCCGGCCAGAAAAGTCTCGATCAGGTGGTGGCTGGCCACGGTTTGGCCTCCAGCATCGCGGTGACAGCGGCGGCGAACTCACGCCAGTTGGTGCGCTCGCCGGCCAGCTTGGTTTCACCGGCGGCGGTGAGCTGGTAGCTGCGGCGGCGTCGTCCGTCCACCACCGACCAGCTTCCGGCGATGAGGCCGGCGGCTTCGAGGCGGTGCAGCGCAGGGTAAACGGTGCCGGTGGGCAGATCGAAACGGCCGTTGCTGCCGTCGCGCAGCGCCTCTTTGACGGCGTAACCGTGCTGCGGCCCGTCGGCGAGGGTGGCCAGCAGCAGCACATCAAGGTGGCCTTTGAGGGCTTGCGAATCCGCCTTCATAGGTAGCTATCCTACACTCATGACGGTGGGCAGCAAACCTAGCGGCGGGTGAACGCCAGGCCGGCCAAGGCAAGCAGCATCCATCCGACCAGATACCAGAAGGCGACAGCGGGCGAGAGGACCGTCCACAACAGACCCGCGATCGCCGAGGCGGCAAGGTTGCCCAGCGACTGGACGGCGGCGAGCATGCCGAAGGCAGACCCGCGAATGTCGCCCGGCGCCATCGCGGCGACTGCGGCGTGTTCGGCTGTCTCCACCGCGCCGATGCCGATCCCGGCAAGCACAAACGGTAAAGCCAGCACAGCGACCGAGGCCGGAGCGAGGGCGAAACCGGTGTAGGCAAAGGTGAAACAGGCCACCCCGCCGGTCAGCACGACGACCGGGCCGGTCGCGCCGAGACGGTCGGCCAGCCTTCCGGCGGGGATGCTGGCCAGCGTGGCGGCCACGTTGTAGCCGATGTAGAGCGCGATCGCATAGGTGGTCGCGGTGGCGCTGCCGTGCTGAGGGGTGAGCAGCTCGGTGGCGCGCAGGATGAGCAATGTCGCTGCGATGTTGCCCACTTCGAACGCGGCCACCGCACCCAGCAGCCTGCCCAACCGCCCGCGTAGCACCGGACGGACGATGAACCGGATCGGGGTGCGTGGGCGGGCGGCGGCGCGGCGGGTATGCCGGATCGCGTAGACGATCGCTCCCGCCGCGAGCAGACCGGGAATCACCGATAGCGCGATCGCCCACCGCACTCCCACCACGGCGACCAAACCCAAGGCCAGCAGCGGGCCGAGAATCGCGCCGAGGTTGTCCATGGCCCGTTCGAAACCGTAGGCGCGCCCGTAAGCGGAAGCGGGTACGACATCGGCGAGCAGAGCGTTGCGGGCCGGCACCCGCAGCCCACGGGCCAGCCACGCGCCGCTGCGCAGCAGCCCCACCTGCCACACGCTCTGCGCGGCGGCGATGCCCGCCGAAAGCACCGCGGTGGCCGTGTATCCGCCTACTGCCACCGCCCGGCGCCGTTGCGGATCGTCAGCCAGCGCGCCACCGGCAAAGCGGGCAACCCCCGCCAACCCGTCGGCCACACCTTCGATCACCCCGAGCGCGGCCGCGGGTGCTTGCAGGGTCGAGGTCAGCAGCGAGGGCAGCAACGCTGTGGGTATCTCATGACCGACATCAGCGAGCAAACTCGCGGTGCCGATTCCGGTCACACCGGCGGTGAGCCAGCGCTGCTCGTCGGAGTCGGCAGCGACCGGCTCGGGCTGACTGGAGGTCACGGCACGTGAGTCTGCCATAGACCTCTCTTACTATGGCTGCAGCCACCGGTTCAGGTAGCCGTGCAGTCTCGGCAGGCCGGTGACGCCAGCGCGCAAGCCGATGTATCCGTCCGGGCGGACCAGGATGAGGCCGGCGTCGCTGGGGCCGAAACCTAGACGTTGCAAGGCTTTTCCGGTCGCGTCGGTGCGGCCGGTCGCGGACAGGCGGTGGACCGCTACCGATCGGCTGTGCGGCGGGTGTAACAGTTCCCCGGCTGCGGGCCAGCCTGGCCCGCACAGCATCAAATGCCAGCCCGGCTGGCGCAACAACGTGTGCAGAGTCGTTGGCAGTCCTTCGTGGATGACTGGTGCGTCGGGCATCCGGTCGCCTGCCTTCGGCCCGCGGCGAGGAGCATGCGGTTCGTCGATCGACAGCGGGCTGCGCCGGTAGCTGATGGCCAGCTGCGAAATGGTGCGAAACCCGTACCGGCGGCTCAGTTTGGAGCAGACCACCAAGGGGATGAGGCGGGGCGCTACCTGCGTGCGGGCGAAGCTCACCAGCGGGTTGGTAGAGGTGGCGATGGTGAAGGCCCGGTCGGTGAACCGCAGCACCTCAGCACCGATCGGCACACGTTCCGGCTGGTAGGTGTCCAGCAATCGCAACGGGGCAAGGCCGGCCGTGACCTGGGCGAGTTTCCAGCCCAAATTGACCGCGTCCTGGATGCCGGTGTTCATTCCCTGCGCTCCGGCGGGGCTGTGGATGTGCGCGGCATCCCCGGCCAGAAACACCCGCCCGGCCCTATATTGCACCGCTCCCCTGTTGTGCAGCCGAAAATTCGTCATCCACACCGGATCGCGCAACCGCACCCCACCTTCCCCGGTGTAGGCGTCGGCCAACGCCTGAACCTCGGCCAGAAAGACGGGCTGCGCAACGGGTGTGTCATCAGAGCGCGGTCGCATGGCGAGCATTCGCCAGGTGGCTGGTTTGCCCAGCGGGAAGAAGAACAGCATTCCGTGCCGGGAAAGGAAGACGTGGGCCGCACCGGTTTCGATCCCGTCAGCCTCCAGATCCGCCAGCACAAAGGTTTGCGGGTACGCGGCGCCCTCGAAAGCTATCCCGGCCTGCTGCCGCACCGTGGAATGCGCGCCATCACAGCCGACGACGTATCCCACGTCGACCTGTTCCTGCCTACCGTCGCCGTGGCGAAGCACGCACTTAACCGCATCAGCAGTTTGTCGCATGTGGACAAGCTGGGTACCGCGTTCCACCACCACATCGCGAGAAGCAAGATGCTCACCCAGGATGCGTTCCGTTTCCGCTTGCGACAGGAACAGCAGGAACGGGTAGGCAGTATCCTCCACTCCGATATCGAACAACTCGACCGGCACCACGCGCCGCCCCGCGTGCATCCTCAGCTGGACAGCGCGATTGCCCAGGGCGACCAGCTCCTCGGTGACGCCGAGCCCGGCAAGCACCTCCAGCGTTCGCGGCTGGATCGCCAGCGCCCGCGATTCGCTTGCCCGGTCAAGGTTGCGGTCGACGATCCGCATATTGGTGCCGTAGGCCGCCAGCTGTGCGGCCAGGCTCAGCCCGGTCGGACCGGCGCCCACGACCAGCACATCCACATCGCTCATGGCGGCGACCCACGCCCGGTAGCTGCATCCATGTGGGCACTCCCGTCCAGCGGCACCTATACGTAGGTATCCTACACTAGCCTACGGCGCCTGGCAGTGTCCGGACGGCGCGAAGCGGCAGCGCCCATCGCGGCACTCGGCGATGGTGTTGGTGATGTTCAGGCGGGTCCGCTGCAGCTCGGCGATTTTGGCATCGATGCGGTCCACAACGGCTTCCATGCGCCACAGCTGGCTGGTTTGACTTGCCTCGCCGGAGTCGTGGGCGCGCAAGGCGTCGATGACCTCGTCGAGGGTGAAGCCGAGCTGTTGAAGCATGCGGGCCATGCGGATGCGCTCGACCGCGTCCGGCGTGTAGTCGCGATATCCCGAGGGCCGCCGTTGCGCCGGCGGCAGGACTCCGCGGCGCTCATAGAAGCGCACCGTGTCGATGGTGACCCCAGCGTCTGCGGCGAGCTGACCGATCTTCACATGGGACCTGATTTCTTCGACGTCTTGACTCTGGACCTAAGTCCAGAGTTTACGTTTGGAGGGCAACCGGGGCAACACCCCCGGTCAGATCCCGAAGGGTGGCAACAGGTGGAGGACAACATCATTTCGATGCCGGACAGGCCGGTCATCGCGTGTGACATGAGCACGGCTCCAGACACGCCGGACGAGCGGACCGCCGAATACGGCCGGCTGTTCGGGCAGCACCTGCTGGGCAAAGAGCGCACGGCCGAAGGGATCCGCTTCCGGCTGCGTGCCGCCGAAGGTGTGGAGGCGTGGGTGAGGGACCTTTCCGCGCGGGAGAAGGCGTGCTGCCCGTTCGCCGACTTCGAAATCGCCACCGCCGACGAAGAGGTGCGCTGGGACATCACCGTCGTCGACGACGATTTGGCCAGGGCGGCGCTGGACGAGTTCTACCAGGTGCCCGAGATGACAAGCGCCGGTGAAGACTGGCGGGTCATGGGACAACGGCTGGCCGATCGCGGCTTCAGCATCACCACCCGCTGACGTCCGGGGTTGCATCCTGTACCTAGGTACAGGTTTACCGTGGGGTCATGACCACACCGAACCTGCCGCCGGCCTGGGCGCCCGACGCGTGCACCCTGCCGACCGCAGACCGGCCGCTGCGGCTCTCCGAGTTCGATGACCTATTCACCGGCCTGACGTCGCTAGACCGGATCAGCCCCGTCCAGATTCGCCTGCACCTGGCCGGGGCCGCCGGGCTGGAGGCCACGGTGCGCAATCTCACCGCCCGGGAGACCGAGTGCTGCTCGTTCTTCACCTTCACCACCACACCGGTTCCGGGCACAGCCGACGGCCGGCTGACCCTGGACGTGGAGGTACCCGCAGCGCACATCGCGGTGCTGGCGGCCCTGGCCGAGCGGGCGGAAACCCTTGCCGCATCAGGAAAGGCGAGCTGATGCAAGCCAGCGCCGGAGGCCGGCCGTGAACAATGAGGGCGGGCTGCGTACCGGTGAGGTCGCCGAACAGGCCGGGGTCAACATCCAAACCTTGCGCTACTACGAACGCCGGGGCCTGATCGCCGAACCCGCCCGCAGCCCCGGCGGACACCGCACCTACCCGGCCGACACGGTCACCCTGCTCGCCGTCATCAAAGCCGCCCAGAAACTCGGGTTCACCCTCGACGAGGTCGCCGAGCTGCTCGCCACCGGCCGCCGCCGTCACCCCACCCGCGACCTTCAACACCGGGCCGCCGCCAAACTCACCGAAGTGGACCAAAAGATCGCCCACCTGCACACCATCCGCCAAGCCCTCACCCAGCTGATCGCCGCCCGCTGCGACAGCCTCACCAACTGCACCTGCGCCGATTGCCCGATGCCGTTTGCCGGACTGGCCCAACCCGAAGGACCCACACCACAATGACCACACCTGCCACGCAGCAGACGGCACACGGACAAGACAACAGCCCACCCAAACGCAGCAAGATAACCGGCGGGCTCGCCGCGCTCGCATGCGCGGCCTGCTGCGCCATCCCACTACTGATCGCCGCCGGACTGGTGACCGGCGCAGGAGCCGCGATCCTGGAGAAGACCCTGCTCGCCGTCGCCGCGCTGCTGGCGGCTGCCGCCCTGGGCATGTGGTGGTGGCACCGCCGCCGCCAAGCCGCAAAAGCCGTCGCCGCGGGCGCATCCGGCTGCGGCAGCGGCAACTGCTCCTGCTAACCCGACCTCCCGACGGTGGTCGCCGAGACCGAAACGCAGCTCCGAGCCGCGTTTGCTTGCACACGAACGCCACTGCCGTTTCCAACCAGACTGTCCCCGCGGGCCGCGACGGCTCACGGGTCACCGATGTCGACTGTCCGTTTCGGACACTCTCGTCACTGTCACGGCCGGCCGCCCGAGTGCTCTCGGGCGGCCCGCTTCCCTTGTGGCTCAGGCGACTTTGCGGTGGTACACCCTCATGGCGAACGCGTAGGCGACGATGAGGATGCCGGCGCACCAGCCCAGGGCGATCCAGATGTCATTGCCGACGGGCTGCTGCTCGAACAAGGCTCGCAGGGCGTTGACGATGGAGGTGACCGGCTGGTTCTCGGCGAAGGCTTTCACCGGTCCGGGCATGGTTTCGGTGGGGACGAAGGCCGAGCTGATGAAGGGCAGGAAGATGAGCGGGTAGGAGAAGGCGGTCGCACCGTCGGTGGAGGAGGCCGCCAGCCCCGCGATCATCGCAACCCAGGTCAGGGAGAGGGTGAACATCGCCAGGATCGCGGCGACGGCGAGCCAGTCGAGGATTCCCGCCGAGGTACGGAATCCCATCACCAGCCCGACGGCGATGATGACGACCACCGAGATGGCGTTGGACACCACCGAGGTCAGCACGTGTCCCCATAGGACAGACGATCGTGCGATCGGCATGGAGTGGAACCGTTCGAAGATGCCGCTTTGCATGTCGTTGAACAACCGGAAGCCCGTGTAGGAGATGCCACTGGCGATGGCGATGAGCAAAATCCCGGGCATCAGATAGTTGGTGTAGTTGTCGGTGCCGGTCTGGATGGCACCGCCGAACACGTAGCGGAACAACAGCATGAACGCGATCGGCATGATGGTGACGGTGATGATGGTGTCCATGCTGCGGGTGACGTGCCGGATGGACCGGCCGAGCATTACCCCTGTGTTGCTGATGACATGTGCGCTCATCGCCGCGCTCCTTCCTTGTTTCCGACGATCGCCAGGAAGATCTCTTCCAGGGTGGGCTGACGTTCGACCAGTTCGGCCTTTGCGGGCGGCAGGAGCTGACGTAGCTCTGCCAGAGTGCCGGAGACGATGATGATGCCCTGGTGCAGGATGGCTATGCGGTCGGCCAGTTTTTCGGCCTCTTCCAGGTATTGGGTGGTGAGAAGGATCGTCGTTCCTTTGCCGGCCAGGCTTTGGATCTCGTGCCACACTTCGAGGCGGGCTTCCGGGTCAAGCCCGGTGGTCGGCTCGTCCAGGAAGATGACCGGCGGGTCGCCGATGAGGCTCATGGCGATGTCGAGGCGGCGGCGCATGCCACCGGAATAGGTCGCTACTCGGCGTCCTCCCGCATCGGACAGGCCGAACCGTGCCAGCAGGTCGTCGGCGACGGTGCCAGGATTGGGTACCAGCCGCAGCTTGGCGACCATGATGAGGTTCTCCCGGCCGGTGAGGATCTCGTCGACCGCGGCGAACTGCCCGGTCAGGCTGATCGACTCCCGAACCCGCTCCGGCTTGGCCACCGCGTCGAATCCGTTGACTGTTGCCGTTCCGCCATCTGGTTTGAGCAAAGTGGACAGGATGCGGACAACGGTGGTCTTGCCGGCTCCGTTGGAGCCGAGCAGCGCGAAGATGCTCCCGCTGGCCACCGAGAAGTCCACGCCTTTGAGGACTTCGAGTTTGCCGTAAGACTTTTGCAATCCGCTGACTTGGATGGCGAGGGGTGGGGTTTTCATGTGTCGCTCTCTCCTTATTCGACAGTCACGTTGGCGGGGGCAACGCCGAAGCCTTTGAGCGCGGCGTAGGTCAGCTTGTCCATGCGCGCCCCTTCGAAGTTCACAGTGGCCAAGGCCCGGTAGTACTTCTTGCTCCAGCCACGGAAGGAGCAGTCGCGCAGGATCGCCCCTCGCATCGACACGCCCTCAAGCCCTGCCCGGTCGAACTTCACCCCGGTGAAGGACGCCCCGTCGAAGTTGAGGCCGCTCAGATCGGAGATGGAGAAGTCCACGCCGGTGAAGGTGCAGCGCTCGAAGATGGTGTGGCGAAGGTCGGTCTTGCGGAACGCGACATCGATCAACACCGCGTCGGCGAAGCGGACTCCTTCGAGACCGGAGATGCTGAAGTCGGTGCGCACCAACCGGGTTCGGTGGAAGCTGGAACCCTTCAGCTCGGAGGTGGTCATGACCGCGTCGGTCAGGTTGGCGCCGTCGAAGTTCGCCTCGGCCAGGTCGCTGCTCTTGAACTTGCCACCGGTCAGATCCGCGTTGGCGAAATTGGAGCCACGCAGCGCGCTGGTGCTGAACTTTCCGTCCCGCGCCACCACACCGGCGAAGTCGCTTCCCCGCAGGTCGGTCGAATCGAATCGGGTCACGACCTTTCGCTCCAGCACCCGAGACAGTTGCGACACCTCCTGCACCGTCTCCTCGATGTCGCCGATGCTGTCGACGGTCATCTCGAAAGCGGTCTCCTCGTCCTTGCCTTCGGCCAGCAGCTCGCGATATCGCTCCTGCAGGTCGGCGAGCAGATCAGCTTTGAGCTCACCGACGCTCTTGGTGCCCTCGTAGGTGGCGAAGATGCCGTCGATGTATTCGTTCAGCCTGTTGTTCATCGTGGTTTCCCCTTACAGCAGCGTGTCCAGTACGCGTTTGGCGTACGCCCAGGTGGTTTTGTTGTGCGCGTAAGTCGCGTGGCCTTTTTCGGTTACCCGGAAGTACTTGCGTCTTCCGCCCTGGGATTCGTCGCCCCAGTACCACGTGATGTCGCCATCGGCTTCCAGACGCCGGACGCTGGAGTACATCGTGGCTTCCTTGAGCTCGTACTCGCCCTTTGATCGTTCGCCGATCAGCTTGACGATCTCGTAGCCGTAACGGTCTGCCTCCGTCAGCAACCGCAAGATCATCGTGTCGGTGTTCCCCCGTAGCAGGTCAGATGTGACCTTGTTCGTGCTCATACCTCACCTCCTGAGCTACACCGTAGCTCGCACTACTGTGACTGTCAAGGTACTAGGGTATTCGAGGTAGGCCGATGGGTATGGTGGGTCCAGCGTGCGACTGGTTTAATTTCTACCTTGAATTTTTTAACATCTCAACTAGATGATCTTAATTTATTCAAGGTAGTTAGCTGAAGTCGTTAAACCTCGATGTGAGAGCCCATGATGATGGTGCGGTCGCGCGGCAGGGCGAAGTGTTCGGCGGCGTCGGCGGTGATGTGTGAGGTGGCCACGAACAGCCGCTTGCGCCACGGCACCATCGAGGCGTCGGGGCCGCTGCGCAATTCAATGGTGGAAAGGAAATAGGAGGCGTCGTCGAGGTCGAGGCGCCCCTCGGTCTGGGCTGGGTCCAGCATCCGCAGCGCGGCCGGCACGTCAGGGTTTTCCATGTAGCCGAAGCGCGCCGTCACATGGATGATGCCGTCATCGGCGTGGCCGAGGTCGTCGACGATAAGCCTTTCCTCGGCCGGCACTCGCGGCATCGGTTCGGTTTGCACCGACAGGATCACGACGTGCTGGTGGCGGACCCGGTTGTGTTCCACGTTGGCCCGCAACGCCAGTGGCGCGGTTGCCTTGCCCCGGTTGAGAAACACGGCGGTGCCCGGCGTGCGGCGGATCAGGGCTTTGCCGTCACGCAGTTTGGCGACGAACTCGCTCAGTGAGCCTTCGCGCTGCTGACGGCGAGCGGTGACCAGCTCACGCCCACGCTGCCATGTGATCATGATGGTGAAGGCGACAATGGCGATCAACAGCGGCAGCCAGGCGCCGTGCAGGATCTTGGTCAGGTTGGCGGCCAGGAAGAGCAGATCGACGCCGAGCAGGATGACCGCGCCAATAGCCAGCAGCCACACCGGTGTCTTCCACTTCAGGTGGGCGACATAGAGGAACAGTGTCGTGGTGATGGTGATAGTTCCGGTGACCGCCATGCCGAACGCGAAGGCGAGCGCCGCCGAGCTGCGGAAGGCGAACACCAGGATCAGCACGGAGGTCATCAGCAGCCAGTTGATCCACGGTACGTAGATCTGGCCAATCGTCGACTCGGAGGTGTGCGCGATCCGCAGTCTGGGCAGATAACCCAATCGTGCGGCCTGCGCCGCGACCGAGAACGCGCCGGTGATCACCGCTTGCGAGGCGATCACCGTGGCGGCGGTGGCCAGCAGTACCAGCGGCAGCCGCGCCCAGCCCGGGGCGAGCAGGAAGAAGGGGCTGCTGATGTTGGCCGGGTCTTCGAGGATCAGCGCGCCCTGGCCCATGTAGCTCAATGCGCAGGCGGGCAGCACGAGGAACAGCCATCCTCGTGCGATGGCCTTGCGGCCGAAGTGACCCATGTCGGCGTACAGCGCCTCGGCGCCGGTGATGGCCAGCACGATCGCGGCCAGCGCGAAAAACGCGACCCCGAAGTTGCCGGCCAGGAACTTCAGCGCGTAAAGCGGTGACAGGGCTTTGAGGATGTCCGGATGGGTGGCGATGCCCACGACACCCAGGACGCCGATGGTGGTGAACCAGACGATCATCACCGGCCCGAAGACCTTGCCCACGGCCGCAGTTCCGCGCCGCTGCACCAGAAACAGGGCCACGATGATCACCGCTGTGATGGGGATGATCGCGTCTGCGAAGGCCGGGTTGACGACCTTGATGCCCTCCACTGCGGACAGTACCGAGATCGCCGGGGTGATCATGCTGTCGCCGAAGAACAGCGCGGCGCCGAAGATGCCCAGTCCGGCCAGGGTCACGGCCGCCCGCTTGCCGGTGCCCGAAGCCCACTGCCGCAGCAGGGTGATCAGCGCCATGATGCCGCCTTCACCCTGGTTGTCTATCCGCATGGCCAGAAGTACGTAGGTCACCGTCACGATGATCATCACGGACCAGAAGATGGTGGAGACCACACCGAAGACATTGTCGACCGATACCGGCACCGGATGGGGATCGGCCGGGTTGAACACCGTCTGAATGGTGTAGATCGGGCTGGTGCCGATGTCGCCGAACACCACGCCCAGGGCGGCGACGATCACTGCCAGCCGCACGACATCGCTTACCCCGCGGTCGTGATTCGTCTCGGCCTGTGGGTGATTGCCGGCCATTACCATTCCTCCGCCCGAGCGGTGGGCCACCGCATGATCGGTGTCCTCCAGCGGCACATTATCCGGCCCGCCGCCGGTGGCATCGGGCTGGGCGCGCCTCGCGCGAGACGCTCAAGGCTGGCTGGCAACGATTTGTGACTGCAGCGCACGGCTGCCCGTGCTCGCGGCATACGCGCACACCGCCATCCACGCGCCCATCAGCCAGATGAACACGTGGACATTAACCACGTTGCCGAGCAGCCCAAGCGGGAAACTGAGCATGAAAAGCGCCAGCCTCGCCCAGGTCGCTTTGTCGAAGTCGATCCGCATCCCCAGCAGATAGGTACCGATGCCGCAGCTGACCAACCAGTATCCGGCCACCGCGGGGTTGGGCAGCAGCAGCACCCGCAACCCTGCGGCGATCATGACGATGGCGAACGCGGGAATTATTCGCCCGGCGCCAAAGACCGATCGCGCAATTTCCGGTGCCCCGCCTGACATTTCCAGCAGTCGCTCGTAGGTGCGCGCCACGGCGTCGAAATAGGTCCACCACAAAGCGCCGGCCAGAACGAGCACACCGGCGGCATCCGGCCACGACAGGTCGCCGTGCGCCACTGCCGCCTGCCCGGCCGTCACCACGACCTCACCGAGCAGGATGATGATGAACAGGCCGAGCCGTTCGGCTAGATGCGGCACGTTGAGCGCGTACTCCGGATCGGTCGGCTTGAGCAGCCGCAGGCTTTTGCGCCAGTCTTTGCCCGTGTCCGCCTGCTCTTCGGCGGAGAGGCGGCGGGGTTTGCCCGCGGCGAACGCCGCGAGGGACTCGCTGACGATCACGGCCGCCCACAGCAGCCACCACAACGGGCTGGGCAGCAGCAGCGACACCACCAACGCGATGGCCGACGCCCCGTAAGCGGACGCGATGCGTCTGGACAGGTCGCGCCCCTGCACCGCGTTCATGACCGCAAGCAGTGCCCGGGCGGCGGCAAGGCTCAGGGTGAACGCCACCCGGTGACCATCCATGAGGGCGGGCAATGCCACCGCCGCCAGCCCGCACGGGACGGTCGCCGCGATCAGCGCAAGGCGTTGCCATGCCGAACGGTCGTCGCCGTAACGGTTGTAGAAGACGACGAACCCGATCCAGGTCCACCACAACACCGCGAACAGGCCCAGACCCTGCGCCAGCCCGGCCCATCCCGGATGGTCGGCCACCACATGGGACACCTGCGCGATCGCCAGGACGAAGACCAGGTCGAAGTAGACCTCGATCCACGCTGCTTTCTTCACTGCCGGGATGGGGGTGATCATGCCGCCCATTATGATCAACCGCCGGTCGCTCGCAAAACCGATAGCCGATTCAGGGGTTGGCCAGGAAGCGGTAGCCCATGCCCGGCTCGGTCAGCAACTGGCGGGGGTGGGCCGGGTCGGGCTCGAGTTTCCGGCGCAGTTGCGCCATGTACTGGCGCAGGTAATTGGTTTCCGATGCGTACTGCGGGCCCCACACATCGTGCAGGAGTTGCTTTTGGCTGATGAGCTTGCCGGGGCTGCGCACCAGAAGACTCAGCAGGTGCCACTCGGTGGGGGTCAGGCGCGTCCCTTCACCACCCTCGGTGCTGGTGATGAGATGGTTGGCGACGTCGACCGAGTGCCGGCCGATGAGCACAGTCGTGGCGGCCTGGCCGGCATGGCGGCGGGTGACGGCCCGCATCCGGGCAAGCAGTTCGTCGACGCCGAATGGTTTGGTGACGTAGTCGTCAGCACCCGCGTCGAGGGCCTTGACTTTGTCTTCGCTTCCGGCCCGCCCGGAGAGCACGATGATGGGCGCGTCGGTCCAGCCGCGTACCCGCCGGATGACCTCGACGCCGTCCATGTCGGGCAGGCCGAGGTCGAGGACGATGAGGTCGGGTAGGTAGGCGGCCGCGCTTTCCAGCGCCGAGCCACCATCGGCGGCCGTCTGCACGTCGTAGTCGCGGGCGCGCAGGTTGATGCGAAGCGCGCGCAGGATTTGCGGCTCGTCGTCGACGATCAGCACCTTCGTCATGTACCGGTTCCTTCCGCCTGTTCCAAGGACAGCACCATGGTCAGTCCGCCGCCCGGGGTGGTCTCCGGGGTCAGGGTGCCGCCCATCGCCTCGGCCAGGCCCCGGGCCAACGCCAGACCCAGGCCCACGCCGGTGGTGTTGTCGCGATCTCCTAGCCGTTGGAATGGCAGGAAAACCTTGTCCCAATCGGCCTCGGGGATTCCTGGCCCGTGGTCGCTGACACGTAGCTCGACACGTCCACCATGTTCGCTCGCCGACAGCAGCGGCGGCTGTCCGGGCGGACTGAACCGCAGCGCATTGGTGATCAGGTTGACCAGAACCCGTTCCAGCAAGCCGGGATCGGCGCGCACCGCCGACAGGTCCGCCGCGATCTGCATGCGTACAGCGCGGGCGTCCTCGCCGATTTCGTCAAGCGCGTGGGGGACGGCTTCCTCCAAGCCGATCGGCCGCAGTGACACCCCGAGGACACCGGCTTGCAGCCGGCTCATGTCCAGCAGGTTGGCCACCAGCCCGGAAAGCCGGTCCAGCGATTCGTCTGCGGTGGCGAGCAGTTCGGCCCGGTCGTGCTCGTCGAAGTCCACTTCGGTGCTGCGCATGCTGGTGATGGCGGCCTTCGCTGACGACAGTGGCGTTCGCAGATCGTGGCTGACTGCGGCGAGCAGCGCGGTGCGCATCTTGTCCGCGGCGGCGAGCGGCTTGGCCGCGGCCGCTTCCCGGGCCAGGCGCTGCTGACGCAAGGCCGTGGCCGCTTGAGCGGCAAAGGCTTCCAGGATGCGCCGGTCCGATGCGGCCAGCGGTGGCCCGTTCAGGACGAGCGACAGGTCCTCACCGATGGGCACGTCGGCGTCACCGGCCCCGGGCGCTTCGGCGGTGGGCTGGCCCACCGACTCGGCGATGTACCAGCAACCGGGATCGTGGCGCATCTCCACGGTCTTGGCTGCGTCTGGTACCCGCTGAAGAAGAGTGACCGAGGTGAGCTGAAAGGTTTCCCGCAGCTGCTGCAGCAACGCCAGCAAAGGCCTTTCCCCGCGCAACACTCCTCCGGCGATGGTGGCCAGGATTTGCGCCTCCGCCCGGGCCGCGGCGGCGTCGCGGGTGCGCCGCGCGGCGAGGTCCACCACCGCTGCCACCGAGATGCCGACACCCGCGAACACCACCAGCGCCAGCAGGTTCTCCTGTTCGCTGATGGTCCATTGTTTGATCGGTGGGGTGAAGAAATAGTTCAGCAACAGAAATCCGCCGACCGCGGCCACGACCGCCGGCCAGAGCCCGCCGACCAGAGCGACGATGACCACGGCCAGCAGGAACAGCAGCACATCGCTGGTCAGGTTGAGTTCCCCGACGGTGGCCAGAAACAGCGTCAGCAGCGGCAGACCGAGCAGGGCCAAGGCGAAGCCGGCCAGCCGCCGATGAGGCGACAGGGCGCTGGCGGTGCCGGCCGGAAGGCGCCGGCCCCGATTGACCTCGGCGTGCGTGACCAGGTGAACGTCGATCGACCCCGACTCCGCGGTGGTGGTGACACCCACGCCCCGGGAGAAGATCTGCGCGAACCTGCCCCGCCTGCTCGCGCCGAGCACAAGCTGGGTGGCGTTGACGCTGCGGGCGAAATCCAGCAGCGCCTTGGGAACGTCCGATCCCACCACCTCGTGGTAGGTGCCGCCCATGCTCTCCAGCAACACCCGATGCTGCGCCAGCAGCGCCGGGTCGGCCCCGGCCAGACCGTCGTTTCGGGTGACGTGCACGGCCATCAGATCGGCACCGCGCGCCCTGTCCGCGATGCGCGCCGCCCGGCGCACCAGGGTCTCGCCCTCCGGACCGCCGGTCACCGCGACGACGACACGTTCCCGCGCTTCCCAGGTCTTGTCTATATGATGCTCGGCGCGGTACCGGTCAAGCTGATCGTCCACCTTGTCCGCCAGCCACAACAGCGCCAGCTCGCGCAGGGCGGTGAGATTGCCGATCCGGAAGTAATTGCCCAGCGCCGCATTAACCTTCTCCGGGCGGTAGACGTTGCCGTGCACCATCCGTCGCCGCAACGCTTCCGGCGTCATGTCGACCAGCTCGACCTGCTCGGCCTGGCGCACGATCGCGTCTGGAACGGTTTCGCGTTGCGGGACGCCGGTGATGGTTTGCACGACGTCGTTCAGCGACTCCAAGTGTTGAATGTTCAATGTGGACAGAACGGTGATCCCCGCTGCGAGCAGCTCCTCGATGTCTTGCCACCGCTTGACATGCGGGGAACCTGGCACGTTGGTATGCGCGAGCTCGTCGACCAAAGCCACCTGGGGATGCCGGGCGATGATGGCGGCAGTGTCCATCTCGGTGAAAGCGGTCCCTCGATACTGCATTTCCTTTCTGGGTACCACTTCCAGGTCGCCGATCATCTCGGCGGTGTGCTCGCGTCCGTGTGTTTCGACGAAACCGACCACGACATCGGTGCCCCGGCCTTTGCGGCGGTGGGCTTCCTCGAGCATGGCGTAGGTCTTGCCGACCCCGGGGGCGGCCCCGAGATAGATTCGCAGTTCTCCGCGAGACATGGGTTAATCCTCTCAAGACCGCCCCTGGGCGCTGGCTACAGGTTGTCCAGTGCCAGGTTGAGCTGTAACACGTTGACTCCCGGCTCGCCCATGAACCCGAGCACCCGCCCGTTGGTGTGTTCGGCGATCAGCGAGTTGACCTGTTCGAGCGAGATGCCGCGCGCCTTGGCCACCCGTGGCGCCTGGAGCTTCGCGTAGGCCACGCTGATGTGCGGGTCAAGTCCGCTGGCGCTCGCCGCCACGGCATCGGCCGGCACCGGAGAGTCGGCTGGGGCGTTACCCCGGATAGGCGTGAGCACTCCGGCGGAGTAGTCCTCACCGAACTGGGCGCATTCCACCTTCACCCCCTCGTACTCGGCGAGGAACGGGGTCGCCGGGCAGCGCTCGTTGACGCTGACCGCCCGCGTCACCTTGCCGGTGAGGCCGTTCTCGCGGAACACCCGCAGCACCGCCCCGACACCGTCTGCAGTGCAGAACGGCCGGCTGCCGTCCACACCCTCCAGCTCGCCGACAGCTTTGCTACGCGCGCACACTTGGCTCAGCAGCGCCTGCTTGCTGCCGTCGCCTTCCTCGGAGTCCGGGTCCAGCGCGGGATCCCCGAGCGTGTCCTCGATGGACTCCGGGCCGAGATTGCTGGCGGCGGTGGCGTCGAGGTCGTATCCATCACCGGCCGCGGACGGCCGGCTCTGGAAGTAACGCGGGTCGGCCATGCCGTCGGCGTCGGTGAACAGCTGGCCGATGAGCGTGCTGCCGACCGGTTTGCCGTTCACCTCGACGATGGAGCCGTTGGCATTGCCGCGCAGGCCTGGAATCTGGGCGATCGCCAGGATGGCAAAGGGATAGACCAACCCGGTTATCACCGTGAGAACCAGGACCGCGCGCACCGCGGCCCAATGCTGTGTCATCCAACTTGACCGTAATTCTGAAAAGCGCAGCATCACGATATCCCTGGTATGAGCGACACGATCATGTCGATGAGTTTGATGCCGATGAACGGTGCGATGATGCCGCCTAGACCGTAGATCCACAGGTTGCGGGTCAACAGCTTGCTGGCGCTGCTGGGGGTGTAGCGCACGCCGCGCAGAGCCAGCGGGATGAGCGCGATGATGACGAGCGCGTTGAAGATGATCGCGGAGATGATCGCCGTCGTCGGGGAGGTCAGGCGCATGATGTTCATGCCCTCCAGCGCCGGGTACACGCCCGCGAACATCGCCGGGATGATGGCGAAGTATTTCGCGATGTCGTTGGCGATGGAGAACGTCGTCAACGCTCCGCGCGTGATGAGCAGCTGCTTGCCGATCTCCACGATCTCGATGAGCTTGGTGGGATCCGAGTCGAGGTCCACCATGTTCCCGGCCTCTTTGGCCGCCGAGGTGCCGGTGTTCATCGCCACCCCGACGTCGGCCTGCGCCAGTGCGGGCGCATCGTTGGTGCCGTCGCCAGTCATGGCGACCAGCCGCCCGCCCTCCTGCTCCTTGCGGATCAGCGCCAGCTTGTCCTCCGGCGTCGCCTCGGCGAGGAAGTCGTCCACGCCCGCTTCATCGGCGATCGCTTTAGCTGTCAACGGGTTGTCGCCGGTGATCATCACGGTGCGGATGCCCATGCGGCGCATCTCGTCGAACCGTTCCCGCATGCCCTGCTTGACGACGTCCTTGAGGTGGATGACACCCAGCGCGCGAGCCTGCTGCCCTGACACGACCTCTGCCACCACCAGCGGCGTGCCGCCCGAGGACGAGATGGCGTCGACAACGTGACCGACCTCGTCGGTGGGGTGACCGCCGTTGTCACGCACCCACTTCATGACCGCGGTCGCCGCCCCCTTGCGTACCTGCCGTCCGGGCAGGTCCACTCCGGACATTCGGGTCTGTGCGGTGAACGGCACGAAAAGAAGGCCTGCCGTCTCCCGTTCGCGCAGGTTGTATTGCTGCTTGGCCAGCACCACAATCGAGCGGCCCTCCGGCGTTTCGTCGGCCAGGCTGGACAGCTGTGCGGCGTTGGCCAGCTCCTGCGCGTCGGTCCCGGCGACCGGCAGGAATTCGGCTGCCTGCCGGTTGCCCAGGGTGATGGTGCCGGTCTTGTCCAGCAGCAACGTGTTCACATCACCGGCAGCCTCGACAGCACGCCCGGACATGGCCAGCACGTTGCGTTGCACGAGCCGGTCCATGCCCGCGATGCCGATGGCCGACAGCAACGCGCCGATGGTGGTCGGAATCAACGCCACCAACAACGACACCAGCACGATGCCGGACAGACCGTCTTGGCCCAGCGCGATGGTGTCCGGTGCCGCGCCCTGCCATGCCTTGGCGTAGATGGCCATCGGCTGCAGTGTCACGACGGTCAGCAGGAAAATGATGGTCAAGCTCGCCAGCAGAATGTTGAGGGCGATCTCGTTGGGGGTCTTCTGCCGGTTGGCCCCCTCCACAAGCGCGATCATCCTGTCGATGAACGACTCCCCCGGCCGCTGCGTGATCTTGATGACGATCCTGTCCGAGAGCACCTTGGTGCCGCCGGTGACCGCGCTGCGGTCTCCGCCGGACTCGCGGATCACCGGGGCCGACTCGCCGGTGATGGCCGATTCGTCAACGCTGGCAATGCCTTCGATGACATCGCCGTCACCGGGGATGGTGTCGCCTGCCTCGCAGACCACCACATCGCCCTGCTTGAGCGCCACAGCCTCGATGGCCACCTCGTCGGTGGCCGGCCACCTTGGCAGCTTGCGCGCGATGGTGTCCTTCTTGGCCTGGCGCAAGGTGGCGGCCTGCGCCTTGCCCCGGCCCTCGGCTACCGCCTCGGCCAGGTTGGCGAACACGACGGTCAGCCACAGCCACACCACGATGATCCAGGCGAAAGCCGACGGGTCGGTGATCGCCAGGACCGTGCTGAACACCGCCCCCACCCAGACGATGAACATGACCGGGTTGCGCCACAGGCTGGCCGGGTTGAGTTTGCGCAAAGCATCGGGAAGGGACTTCCAGAGCATCCTCGGGTCCAGCAGGCCGGCCCCGATCTTCTTGGGGGATGTTGTTGCCAGTGTTGTCATCACAGACCTTCAGCCAGGGGGCCCAGCGCCAGCGCGGGCAGGAATGTCAACGCCACGAGGATCACGACGACACCGGCCACCATGGCGACGAAAAGCGGCTGGTGCGTCGGCAAGGTCCCCGCCGAGGCCGGAGTCGGCTTCTGTGCCGCAAGGGATCCGGCCAGACCGAGCACCATGATGATGGGAAGGAACCGTCCCAAAAGCATGCACAGTCCAAGTGCGGTGTCCCACCACGGCGTGTTGACAGTGATACCGCCAAACGCCGAGCCGTTGTTGTTCGACGCGGACGTGAACGCGTAGAGCACTTCCGAGAACCCATGCGGGCCTACGTTGGCCTGCGTCCGCCAGTTCCCGGAGGCCAGCGCCGCGGCCGTGCCGATCAGCACCAGCGCCGGGGTGATCAGGAAGTAGAGCGACGCGAATTTGATTTCCCGGGCGCCGATCTTCTTACCCAGGTACTCCGGAGTGCGCCCGACCATCAGCCCGGCCACGAACACCGTGATGACAGCGATGACGAGCATGCCGTAGAGCCCCGCGCCCACACCACCGGGAGCCACCTCACCAAGCATCATGTTGAACATCGGCATCATCCCGCCCAGCGCCGTGTACGAGTCGTGAAACGAGTTCACCGCGCCCGTGGACGTCAATGTCGTGGCCGCCGCGAAGGTCGCCGAGTCGGACACACCGAAGCGGATGTCCTTGCCCTCCATGGCCGCACCGATGGCCATCGGCACCGTGCCCGCGCCATGAAGCTCGAACACGTTGGTCAGCGCGATGCTGGCGATGGCCAGAATGCCCATCACGGCGATGATGGCGTAGCCCTGCCGGTTGTCCTTGACCATCCGGCCGAACACCCGCGGCAACGCCACCGGGATACAGAAGATGAGGAAGATCTGCAGCCAGTTCGTCCACGCGCTGGGGTTCTCGAACGGATGCGCGGAGTTGACGTTGTAGAAGCCGCCTCCGTTGGTGCCCAGCTCTTTGATGGCCTCCTGCGACGCGACCAGCCCGCCGGTGAGGTGCTGCTCGCCGCCGGTCAGCGTCGACACCACCGTGCCGTCGGTGAAGTTCTGCACCGCGCCGCCCGCAATGAGCAGGATCGCCGCCACCGCACTGATCGGCAGAAGGACTCGCAACGTGATCCGGGTCAGGTCGACCCAGAAGTTGCCCAGCTGCCCGTTGCGCGAACGGGCGAAGCCGCGCACCAGCGCCACTGCCACCGCTATACCCACCGCCGCAGAGACGAAGTTCTGCACGCTTAGCCCGGCCGCCTGCACCAGATGGGTCATCGTCGACTCACCCGAGTAGGCCTGCCAGTTGGTGTTCGTCACGAAACTGACCGCGGTGTTCCACGCCAGGTGGTCGAAAACCCTTTCGTTGATGCCGGTTTCGAAGTTGGGGTTGGCGAACAAGAAATCCTGCAGGCGCAGGAATGCATACAGGAACAGCAGCGAGACGGCCGAGAACGCCAGCACGCTGCGCGCGTAGGTGCCCCAGGTCTGCTCTGCGGCCGGGTTCACCCCGATGGCTCGGTACAGGCCGCGCTCAACAGCGCTGTGCTTGCTGCCGGAGACGACCCGGTACAGGTAGTCGCCGAGATAGCGGTACGCGACCGCCAGCGCGACGATGAGCGAGAGCACGAAAATCACTCCCGCGGATGTCGTGTTCATCAGAACCTCTCCGGGAAGAGCAGCGCCACCACCAGGAAGACCGCCAGCCCCGCCGCGATCACCAGGCCGATCACATTCGTTGCGGTCACAGTCGCTCGGCTCCCCTGATCGCCAGGGCGAGCACGGCGAACAGGCCGATAGTGAGCAGCACGTAGACGAGATCGCCCACCGCGTGCCTCCTTAGCTGGTTATCGTCCGTTTTGCGTGTTCTACGAGCTTCATTCAAACAGTTCGTTGACACGCATCAGAGGAAACCCGAAGTGGCACGCGGATGGGAGAGCTCTTGACGGCATCCATACGTGCGGCCGCCGAATTTTGACGCTGCCTTGACGGAGCAGTGATTTCCCGCTCATCCGGCCTTAGCCCGGCTGACCATCCTGGGCAGGCGACAGCTTTCGCATGAGGGTGGCGGCCAGGCCGTCCAGGCTGGATCCGTTGCCGGTGACCAGGATGTCGGGGACCACGTTGATTTTGCCTTCGGCTACAGCGCCTGCTACCGCCACCAACGCGGTGGGCATCTCGCCGATGGCTTCCCGCTGCGCGGCGAATCCGGCCGCGCGGGCGACGCCGAGGGCCTCGGTTGCCTTGGCCTCGGCCAGTCCGATGGCCTGCACCCGGTCGGCCTCGGCCTGCCCGGTGATCCGCGTGTACGCGGCATCCCCGCCGGCCTGCGCTTCGCGGGCTTGTGCCCGGTTGCCGTTGATGTCTACGGAGACCTGCGCGGCGGCCAGTTCCGCTTGCATGTCGGCCGTGCCGCGTGCTTTCTCCATCTCGATTCGCGCGGTCTGGGCGGCCTGCTGTTCCTTGTATGTGGCGCGTTCCTGGTTGGCTATTTCGCGGCGGGTCAGCACGGCGACCAGCTCGTCGGGAAAGACGACATCCTGGATGTAGACGCCTTTCGTTTCGATCTCGTAGCCGGCCAGGTAGCGGGTGACCGCGGTGTGCGCGCTTTGCTGCACCTGCTCGCGGGTCTCGATGAACTTGACCGCCTCCAGCGCCTGCAGCGTATTGCGGAAATGGTTGCCCACGGCCGACTGAAGAACCTCGTTGACGAGATTCTTCATCGTGCCCACCATCGAAATCACCTTGGGCGCGCGGGCATCCGGCACGTGGATCTGCACCTGCAGATCGATGGTGAAGATGAAACCCTCCCGGCTCTTACCCACAATCGGCTCCAGGCGGGCGTCCAGATCATGGGCCTGCGAGGCGGCATTGGCCCAGTTGAGCGTCAATATGAAGGTGGGTACGAGCTCGGCGGCGTAGATGCGGGGATTGATGGCGTATTTGCCTGTCCGCAACGGCTCCTGCCAGATGCCGCGGTGCCCCGGCGCCACAATGCTGCCGAACTTGAACTCCTCGCCCGAAGTGTCCAATGTGGGCAGCCCCACGAAGGACTTGATGACGGCGACCTGCCCTTGATTGACCACCAGCATCGGCACCAATTCCACCCGCACCAGGAACGGATTGAGCAGGTATGCGCCGTACAGCAGCGGATCGTGTTGCAACCCGATCCGGCCGCCGGCATCCAGGAACGCTTGGAAGTCCTGGTAATTGTTGTGCAGGCCGTTCTTGGTACCCATCAAAATGTCAATGACCTGAGCATCGGTGACCGCCCGATCGGTTTCCAGCGCGACAATGTCGTCGAAGGCGCCGATCCGGCTGGCTAGATCACCAGAAGGCAACGGCTCACCCTCCAAAGTGGTCACCAACCCGATGACGTCGGTCGTGCCATGGGGTGCGATCACCGCCACCTCAAGCTGTTTGGGGTCAAGCTTGAAAGACTGGGCGACAAGTTTGCCTCCCCGAGCCAGCGCCGCGAACTCCGGCGCGACCGGCAGCCCATGCACGTGCCGGGCGGTGATGACCAGGAATCCCACGGGATGGATCGGCACCAGCGATCCCGGTGGAAGCACCGGCCGCTGCACACCCTTCTCCCCACCGCCGGAGATGAAGCCGCGCAGATCGGTGAAGGTGCCAAACTCGGTGCGGTACCGCGCACTTTTCGCACCGATCGGCAACGACCGCCCGACCTGGGAGATCACCACACCGATCTCGCCGGCCTGGATCTGTACCCAAGGAAACTTGGTGACAGTGAAGATTGGCCACCATTTCATCCGCATCCCCGGCATCAGCAGGTCGGCCTGATGTCCGGCCTCCCGATTGAAGGCGATTGGATTGTCATCGGGCAGCTTGCGGCCAAAACGCTTGGTGACCAGGCCGACCTCGGTCGGACCTATCCGGTGCACCGACTTGGCCACCATAAGAAAGAACACGAGGAGCACACCGATGGCTGCTCCTACCGCGAGGGCAATAAGCTCCACGCCGCAAACAGTACGCCCGTCCGGCTAACTGGTCGCGTATGGATTTCGTCAAGACCTTTCAGGATGCCCCGCGTTCCTTTTGCCCATTTTCCAAGAGCGTGACCATTTCGGCGATCCGGCGCGCTCGCTCGTCTGGGCGGCGTTTGGTGCCGTCGATCCAGCGCAGGTAAGCCTTGCGGTAAAACTGGGCCAGCCCGTCGAAGAAGGCACCGGCCCGCGGGCTAGCCTCCAGCGCCGCGGCGACATCCGCTCCGAGGTCACCGCGTTGCGGCCCTTCGGGAATCAGTTCGACCTCGACGTGCCCGCCGATGGTCGCCCGGCTGTCACGCAGCCATGCCGCTCCTACGGCAAACCCGTGAACACCATCAGCGCCGGTTTCGATCACACCACGAAATCCGCAGCCGTTGAGCGTGCCCGTGACGGGATGACGAGGTTTGACTCCCCACGCTGCATCAGGGTCAAACGGGACGGCGATGAAACCTCCATTGCGTCCACGACCCGACATGATCGCAGAAAACCGTTGCGGCATCACCGGCCCATCTTCGCACCAGCGACGGCTCGCCGCGCGCTATGCCGGCGCGATCTCCTGGATCAACGTCTTGACCCGTTCGCGAATCTCATCACGGACCTCGCGCACCACCTCGATCGACTGGCCCGCCGGATCGGTCAGCACCCAGTCCTCGTAACGCTTTCCGGGGAAGTATGGGCAGGCGTCGCCACAGCCCATGGTGACGATGACGTCGGATTCACGCGCGGTCTCGTATTCGAGTTTCTGCGGGATGTTGCCGGTGATGTCGATTCCCACCTCGGCCATCGCCGCCACCGCCACCGGGTTGATGGACTCCTTGGGCGCGGACCCGGCTGAGAGCACCCGGACCTTGTTGCCTGCCAGGTGTTTGAGCCATCCGGCGGCCATCTGCGACCGGCCGGCGTTGTGCACGCACACGAACAGGACCGTGGGTTGTTCGCTCGGGTCAGGCATGCTGGGCCTGCCTCTCCTCGGGTGCGGCGTTGGTCATGACTGCGGTTTCGGCGGGGCCGACCGGATAGCACACGGCGATCAAACCTAGCGCTGCCACCATGCCAATTGCTTGGGCGGCAACGAAACCGGCTACGCTGCCGGGGGCGATCCCGGCGTAGGTGTCGGTGAAGGCACGGCCAATGGTCACCGCCGGATTGGCGAACGACGTGCTGGAGGTGAACCAGTAGGCCGCCCCGATGTAGGCGCCCACCGCCGCGGGGATGATTGCCGCCTTGCCGGTGCGGACCAGGCCGACGATGACCACGACAAGCCCTGTGGTGGCAACGATTTCGGCGAACCACAGGTGGGCGCCGCTGCGGATGGTCTGTGACCAGGCGATCGCGGGCAGGTCGAACATCAGGTTGGCGATGATCGCCCCGGCGATCGCCCCGCCGGTCTGCGCCGCGACGTAGCCGCCCACGTCGGGGATGGCCAGTCCGGTGCGGGTGCGCCGGCCGAGCCACCAGTCGGCAAGGGAGACGACCGGGTTGAAGTGGGCGCCCGAGATCGGGCCGAACACGGCGATCAATACGGCCAGCCCGAAGACGGTCGCCGTGGAGTTGGCCAGCAACCGCACCGCGCCGTCGGTGGACAACGTCTGAGCCATGATGCCGGAGCCGACAACGGTGGTGACCAGCGCGGCAGTGCCGACGAACTCGGCGGCGGCGCGACGCCACAGGGCTGTCATGCGCAATCCCGGCGCGCTTCGGCATGCTCACGCGCGGTGGCGGCCAACTCGCTCAACTGCGCGGCGGCGGTGTCGAGCATGACGTGGTTGAGGTGGTAGAAGGTGAACTTGCCCCGGTTCTCGCCGGTGATCAGCCCGGCGTGGCGCAGCACCCGCACATGGTTGGATACGTTGGGCTGCTTCAGATCCAGGTCCTCCACCAGATGACAGACACATGCCGGGCCCCGCGCGAGAACCCGGACGATCCGCGCCCGGACAGGATCGGCCAGCAGGCCGGCCACCACTGTCACATCATCTTCAGCTGATATCAGCACGCTGTGATTTTATGGGCGGCGTTCACCCGGTTGGCAAGAGCGGCACTGCTCTGTTCACGCAACGTTCGCTTTCCCGGCGCCGCAGCTCACGTGCCGGCGGCGGCCGGGACAGCCAGCACCGCAGCCAGCGCTTGCATCGCTGCGGGCATCGGCCGGTACCAGACCCACGTGCCACGGCGGTCACCCTCGATCAGCCCGGCTTCCCGCAGCACCCGCAGGTGATGCGAGATGGTCGGGCCGGACACGTCGAACTGCGGGGTCAGATCGCACACGCAGGCCTCCCCACCCTGAGCGGAGGTGATCATCGACAGCAGGCGCAGCCGGATCGGGTCACCGAGCGCTTTGAACATCGGCGCGAGCGTTTCGGCCTGCCCGGCATCAAGCGCGGCCTCGGCGAGTGGTTCGCAGCAGGCGCCGGTGGAGGTGTCCAGCACCACAAGCTGTTTCGACATGCCTCTAGGTTGACAGATTTCTAAACAGGGTGCAAGCTGGCCCCGTACCGCTGATTAGATATTCATCTAGACAGGAGTGGATCGTGTTCACCAAACTGCTGCGCAGGCTCACCGCTACCGGGCCGACCGAGTTCTGCGACGAGTGCGCCCAGGTGTGCACCAGCGCCTGCCGCGCCGAAGCGCACTACAGCCGGATCCGCGAGCAGGCCGCCGCAAACGTTCCGTTCATCCGTTAACCGAGGAGAATGCCATGACCACTACACCAACAACGGGTGGGTTCACCGGAGACCTTGCCGACGCGTTCACCCCGCCGTCCGGCGGCGGCTGTTGCGGCAGCGCTCCCTCGACCGCCGCCCCCGCCGACGCTAGCGCCGCCAGCCCGTGCTGCGGCACGGCCGCCGACGCGCAGGCGGCGGGAAGCTGTTGCGGCGCCGCTGCCAAGGCCGAAGCGGTCGCGACCGGTCAGGGCTGCTGCGGATGAGCTTGCCCATCGCGGGGCCGGAAACCACCGGCCCCGCGCATCGGATGCGCGAGATGGTCGTGCGCCTTGCGGCGGACGAGTTCGCCGGACGCCGGGTAGGCAGCGCAGGTGGGCGGGCAGCGGCCCGATGGCTGGCTGAGCAGCTCAGGAGCGTCGGCGCACAGGTGCGCCTGGACGAGTTCACCGTCACGGGCGCGGTCAAGGAGCTCTCCGCGCCGCCGGTGCTCATCTGGCACCAGGAATTCGGTGACACCGACCTTGTCCATCGGCGCGACTTCGCCGAACACCTTGCCTCAGCACACCTGCCTACTGTCCGGAAAGGACAGCTGACTCTGGCCGGGTCTGGGAAAGAGCGGGGTGCCTGGGTAGTGGCGGAAACACTTGGCACCGCGTCACTCCCCCACCTTTTCGCCGCCGGCGCAGCTGGGCTGCTGGTGCCCAGGGGCGCCGACGACGCGGGCTGGATGCCGAAAATGATCGCCGGGCCGGCCGCTGGACCGCTACCCGTCCTGTCGGTGCGCACCGACCTGCACACGCAGCTGGCCGCGTCTGCCGAAGGCAGCGGGTCATGGGTGTCGGCGTCCGTACCCGTGAAAAGTGTTGAAGTAAATGGGATCAATGTTCATGGCGTCTTTCGCGAGCCTGAGCCTGGCGCGCTGTCAGTGTTGCTCGCCGCCCATTTCGATGGGGTGGGCGATGATGCCGGGCTGCGCCATCCGGCCGCGGCCGACAACGCCTCCGGGGTGGCCGTGATTGTTGAAGCGGCGCAACAGCTTCACCACACGCTGCCACCCGGGATGGGTCTGGCGGTGGCCTTGCTGGATGCCGAGGAGGCGGGAGCGCACGGCTCGGCTCACCATGCCCCGCAGGTGCCCGCAGGCACATTGGTGATCAACATGGATGGGGCGGCGCAATTGCACCAGGCCGCAGCAGTGGAAGCGGGCGGCCCCGCCCACGCGCTGCTGGCCGCGCTCGACCAGGCGGGCCGGCTCGCCGGTGTGCCGCTGCGAGCCCAGGCCATGCCGTCGGACAACCGGCGCTACGCGGCGGCAGGGCTGGCGGCCGTGGGGATCGGGATGGGCATGCCCGGCTACCAGACACCCGCCGAAACCGCCGACCGCGTCGAGGATTCAACCTTGCTGGCCGCCGCCGCCCTGATTACCACCACGGTCACGATCCTGCGTGAGCATGTTAAAGTCTAATCGTCTATCGCCGATTGACGATGATATTGGGGTACCGGATGGAGCTACTGGATCGGGCCGCGGCGGCCGAATACGCCTCATGGTTCAAAGCCTTGGCCGACCCGTCGCGGGTGCAGCTGGTCGAGCTGCTCGCGCGCACGGGTGAGCCGATGAGCGTCGGCGAGATCGTCGGGGTCATGGGATTGGCCCAGTCGACGGTGTCGCAGCACTTGAAGATCCTGGCGGAGGTGCGGTTCGTGCTCGCCGAGCCCGACGGCAACGCCCGCCGCTATCGCATCAACACCAACTGCATCAGCTGTTTCCCCAGTGCCGCCGACCTCGTCATGGGCAAACCAGCACCAGCCAAACCGGGGGAATCATGCTGACGATCCGCCCTATGACCGACGCCGACGGCGACGCTGTGCTCGCCATCTACCAGGCCGGAATCGACACCGGCAACGCGACCTTCGAGACGGCGGCTCCGCCGTGGCAGGAGTTCGACACCCGCCGCATGCGCGAGCACCGCTTCGTCGCCGAAGGCGGCACCGGGCAAGTTCTGGGCTGGGTCGCCTGCATCCCGTTCTCCTGGCGGCACGCCTACCGGGGTGTGGTGGAGCACGCCGTCTACATCCACCCGGAGGCCCGCGGTCAGGGCGTGGGGATTGCCTTGATGCGTCAGCTCATCGCCTCCACCGAGGCGGGTGGGATCTGGACCCTGCAGTCTGGCGTCTTCCCGGAGAACACCGCCTCCCTTGCGCTGCACCGGGCGGCCGGATTCCGGCAGATCGGCGTCCGGGAACGGGTCGGCTGCCTCGACGGCGTGTGGCGCGACGTCGTGCTCGTCGAGCGCCGCAGCACGATCGCGGGCTTGTCTTGACAATTGTCTAACTAGACGGCAGTCTAGATATTGGTTAGAGGAACTTCTAAACAGACTTTAAGGGGTGCCATGAGCACTAATGCCAGCACGTTGCCGGTCGCGGTCATCGGCGCGGGCCCGGTCGGCATGGCCGCCGCCGCCCAGCTCGCCACCCGCAACATGCCCTTCGTGGTTCTGGAAGCCGGCGACACCGTCGCCGCGTCTGTGGCGCAATGGGCGCACGTGCGCCTGTTCTCCCCGTGGCGGTACAACACCGACCCCGCCGCCCGCGCCCTGCTGGAAACCACCGGCTGGACAGCGCCCGACCCGCAGCAGCTGCCCACCGGCGGCGACCTGGTCAGCCAATACCTGGCCCCGCTGGCCGCGCACCCGGCGATCGCCCCGCACATCCGTTACGGCGCAACCGTTTCCGCGATCGCCCGGCAGGGCTTCGACAAGGTCCGCACCACCGGCCGTGAACACGCCCCGTTCCTGATCCGCCTGGCCGACGACACCGAGCTGCTGGCCCGCGCCGTCATCGACGCCTCGGGAACCTGGCGTCACCCGAATCCAGTCGGCGGCAACGGCCTTGCCGCCCACGGTGAGGCCGAAGCCCGCGCCAACGGCCGTGTCTTCGACGGCATGCCCGATGTATTGGGCGTCTTACGTCCCCACTTCGTCGGTAAGAACGTTGCCGTCATCGGCGCGGGCCACTCGGCTACGGGGACCGTGCTGGCCCTGGCCGAGCTCGCCGCGGACACGACCGTGCATTGGGTCGTGCGTGCCCCGGACCCGTCCCGGGCCTACGGCGGCGGCGCAGCCGATGCCCTGCCCGCCCGCGGATCGATCGGAAGCGCGGTCAAAGCCCTTGTCGAGCAAGGAAAAGTGACCGTCCACACCGGATTCTTCGCGCACGAGATCACCGGCGATGCTGTCGTGTCCACCGACGGGGAGAAGGTGGCGGCGGACGTCATCGTCAATGCCACCGGCGCGCGCCCGGACCACACCGCGGCCACCGAGCTACGCCTGGACCTGGACCCGATTCTCGGCTCCACTCGCGCTCTCGCCCCGCTGATCGACCCGAACCAGCACTCCTGCGGCACCGTCCCACCCCACGGCGCCGACGAACTCGCCCACCCCGAAGCCGGGTTCTTCATCGTCGGCGCGAAGTCCTACGGCCGCGCCCCCACCTTCCTTCTCGCCACCGGCTACGAGCAGACCCGCTCGGTCGTGGCCGCCATCGACGGTGACTGGGAAGCCGCCCGCAACGTCCAGCTGGAACTACCCGAAACCGGCGTCTGCTCCACCAACGCCGACACCGCCGAGTCCTCCTGCTGCGGCCCCACACCGGACGTCAAGCGCGGCCTGGCCACCGGTGTTCAGGGCGGCCTGATTTCCCTGCCGCTGGTCACCATTGGTGGACCGGCCAGCAGCGGCGACGGCTGCTGCAGCTGACGTGACAGCGATCCTCACCCCGGCCGCCACCACACCCGGTGGCGGCCCGGCCGCGCATTCACGCCGTCTCATCGCCGTCCTTTCGGTCACCCAGACTGTCGGCTACGGCGTGCTCTCCTATGCCTTCCCCGTCCTGCTCACGCCCATCGCACATGAGCTGGGCGCCAGCACCGCCACTGTCACCGGCGCATTCACCGCGGCGATTGTCGCCGCCGCAGCCGCCTCCATCCCGGTCGGGCGGTGGCTCGACAAGCAGGGCGGCCGCGCCCTGCTCACCTTCGGCTCAGCCACCGCGGCCGCTCTGGTCCTCGCCTGGTCGCAGGTCACCACCATCTGGCAGCTCTACGCCGTCTTCGTCCTCATCGGGCTCGCCTCGGCCACCATGCTCTACGAAGCAGCCTTCCCTGTCATCGTCGCCGCCACCCGACCGGAACGCCGCGACAACGCGCTCCTCGCGGTCACCATCGTCGCCGGATTCGCCTCCAGCATCTTCTTCCCGCTGACCGGGCTGCTGCTTGAGCGCCACGGCTGGCGTACCACCCTGGTCATCCTCGCCGTCTTGCTCGCGGCGATCACCATTCCCGCCCATCTGCTGGCCGTTCCGGGCCGCCGGCAACACCAGACCCGCACGGCGGGCGCTGGCTCAGGTGTTCGCGAAGCGTTACGAGACAAGGCATTCTGGCTCCTGGCCGCCGCCTTCGTCGTCCACGGCGCGGCCATCTCCGCCGTCGGCGTCCTTCTGGTCACTTACCTCCTGCGCGCCGGGCACACCGCGACCGCCGCCGCCACACTTTCCGGCCTGCTCGGCATCCTGTCCGTCACCGGCCGGCTCACCACCACCGGTCTGTCCAAACGATTCGGCATGACCGCCGTCACCGCCGCCGTCTTCGCCGCTCAAGCTTTCGGCGCGGCAGCGCTGCCATTTCTTGGCGGCACCATCGCCGGCGCCGGCGCCTGCATCGTCGCTTTCGGACTCGGCTTCGGCGTCGCCACCATCGCCAGACCCGCCATCCTCGCCGCCCGCTACGGCACGAGCCGGTACGCCACCATCGCCGGCATCATGACAATGCCCATCACTCTCGCCAAAGCCGGCGCGCCCCTCGCCGCCGCAGCCGTCGCCCCCAACACCTTCATGGCCGCCGCCGCAATCGCTTGCGGCACCAGCGCCCTACTCCTCCTGCGCATCTCGCGATAGGCGGCAAGACACCTCAATGCTGCATTTCTGGCCAGAGGTGGCTTTCAGGCTCCGGCTCTGGTCAGGGTGATGACGTTGGTGGTCGTGCTGCAACCGCCCATGGTGACGCAGCCGTTGCCGGTCTGCGTCAGAGTCAGCACCGGGTCGCTGCCCGCGATCTGGTAGGTGCCAGATCCCTGCATCGACACGCCGCTACCCGAGCCGGTGTAGGTGTAGGTGCCACCGGTGCCGCTGGCCGGGGTGTAGGAGTAGACGACATCGAAGCCGGTTCCCTTGCCTTGCAAGGTGAATGGGGCGGTGAGGTCGTTGACGGTGCCGGAGACCTTCACCTGGGTGCCCCCACTGGCGACGTACCCGCCGCGTTTGGTGTCGAAATCGATGCTCGCCTTGGCGACACCTCTGCGCGATCTGGCCTCAAGGGCCACCGTCCCGGTCTTGTCGGGGGCGTCCGGCGCGGTGTAGGTGAAGGTCGCGTCGGCGTTCACCTTGCTGCCGTCCGGCTTGACCGAGGCGCCACCTCCGGCGAGGGTCGCCTTGACCGACCCGCCGACAGGCCCGCCGTCGATCCGGCTGCGGGGCGCCGCGTTGATCGTTGAGGTTGCGCCGGGTTTCATGCCTTTCGGCCCCGGCGAGACGGTCGGCTTGAGGCTCACGCAATTGCCTGACTGCCAGCCCTTCTCGGCCGCCAAGGCGACCGAGCTCGCCACGATCATGCTGAACAGCGAGCCGAAGCCGACAGCCGATTCCTGCATCGAGCTGTTCGCCTTGCCGCCGCTGCGGGTGAGCGTCGCGGAGCGCACCTTCGTATCGCCCATCGCACCTGAGACCTCCACGAAACCACCCTTGCTGTTCGCGAAGTCGGCAAACTGCATGCGGTATTCGGTATCGGTCGACGCCAGCTTGGCGTCATCGTCGGCCTGGCCGGTGATCGCGAGGTCCAGGGTGCCCTTCTGGCCGGTGCTGCCACCGGACTTCGTCACCGAGACATCGACTTTGGCGCTCGCCTCGAAGCGGCCGTTCGCGTCGGGACATGGGCTGATCCCGATTTTCACGATCAGTCTGGTAGTCACGCCGTGCGATTCGTGAGTGGCGTCCAGCACCATGTCGACGTGTCCGCGGGAGCCCGAGATATTCATTTCCTTGCCCAGGTCCATAGAACCTTGGCCGTCCGTGAACTCGTTGGAGGCGGACACCGCGCGGTCGGCCCCGAGGAAGGCCACGATCGCGCCGCCGAACATGCCTTCACCGATGGTGGGATCGGCCACGTACAGCACCGGCTTTATCACCATTGGCAGGTCACCGATCGCCCGTGCCTTGCTGGTGAGTGCCTTGCCGTGGGCGTCAAAGGCCGCGTCAGCGGCCGCGGCGCCGCCCAGCGCCGACTCCAGGCCCGACTCGGTCCACAGCCCTCGCTCCAGGACGTTGTCCAGCCTGGCGAGCTCGATCTCCTGCAGCTCCTTCGATCGCGCCCGCTGGGTGTCGACCATGCGCTGCAGCGCCGGCATGTCCACGGCACCGTCAACGACGACCGGGCCCTGCTTCACCGGGTCGTCGGACTTCGAGCCGCAAGCGCTAAGCACGAGTGCCGCCACCGCGACTAGCGAAAGCGAGCGGGCGAAACCGAGGTGCGACAAGATAGGGCTCCTTCTCACAGGTGTCCGCCGGCGGTTGTGCGCCTGTCATTGGGAGGCAGGCCCGGAGTTCCACGAACACTAGCCCCTGGCCACAAGACCCGCGATGGGCCGCATGTCCATCCCCGGCGGCACCAGTGTCGCGTTCGGACAGACATCGACGCTTCGGCAAGTATCTGATCCATAGCCTTTGATCGATGCCACTAAGGGAATTCCGTCCCCGTAACATCTATTGACATGAATTTGGAATCAATCCATTCTTGACTGGAAAGTCATCCCCGATCCGCATTTGGCGCCCTGCGGAACGGATGGGACATGCAGTCAGATGGGCAGCGTCGCCCCTTACCTCACGCGTGACTATCCACATGAGAGTTCAAGAGGATGCCGATGTTCGGATCACCTAATGGCGATGTGCTGGGCATGGACGGCCCGATTGCCGAGGCGCTGCTACGCGCGGGGCGTTACCTGCGCCGCGTGGAGACGTCGGGCGATCTGCGGTCGGTATACAAGGTTGGTGGCCGCGGGTCAGATGCCTTTCAGCGCGCACAGTGGAGCCACGACGCCGTGGTGCGTTCCACGCACGGCGTGAACTGTACCGGGTCGTGCTCGTGGAAGGTGTATGTCAAGGACGGGATTATCACCTGGGAGGAGCAGCAGACCGATTATCCAAGCACCGGGCCTGACCGGCCGGAATACGAGCCGCGGGGTTGCCCACGCGGCGCGGCGTTCTCGTGGTACACCTACTCGCCGACCCGTGTGCGCTATCCGTATGTGCGGGGTGTTCTGCTCGAGATGTATCGGGCGGCCAAGGCCGAGTTCGGTGATCCCGTGCTGGCTTGGGAGCATTTGACCGACGACCCGATGAAGCGGCGTGCCTATCAGAAGGCCCGTGGCAGGGGCGGATTTGTGCGGGCCGGCTGGGACGAGGCCGTGGAAATGATCGCGGCCGCGCATGTTCACATCATCAAGCGCTACGGGCCGGACCGGATAGCGGGATTCTCGCCCATTCCCGCGATGTCGATGGCGTCGTACGCGGCCGGAAGCCGCTTCTTTTCGCTCATCGGTGGCGTGATGCTGTCATTTTATGACTGGTACGCCGACCTGCCGGTGGCGTCGCCGCAAGTGTTCGGCGACCAGACCGATGTGCCGGAGTCGGCGGACTGGTGGGACGCCTCGTATCTGCTGGTGTGGGGTTCGAATGTGCCGGTCAC
This sequence comes from Rhizocola hellebori, assembly GCF_016862955.1. Taxonomy (GTDB): domain Bacteria; phylum Actinomycetota; class Actinomycetes; order Mycobacteriales; family Micromonosporaceae; genus Rhizocola; species Rhizocola hellebori. Next base: position 189,419 of record NZ_BONY01000008.1, read on the forward strand.
CCGTACTCCCGACGCACATTGGATGGTCGAGGCGCGTTACCGTGGCCAGAAGGTCGTCGTGGTGTCGCCCGACTTCTCCGACACCGTCAAGCTTGGTGACGAGTGGCTTCCCGCTCAGCCTGGTACCGATGGCGCGCTCGCGATGTCGATGGGTCATGTGATTCTTCGTGAGTTCTTCGTCGACCGGACAGTGCCCCGTTTCGTTGACTACGCCAAACGCTTTACCGACCTTCCGTTCCTGGTGACGCTGCGGCAAGAGGGTGAGGCGTATGTCGCGGACAAGTTCCTCACCGATGACGGATCCGACGGCGAGGCGAGCTTCAAGACGGTGATGTACGACCGGAAAACGGGTCCAGTCGTGCCAAACGGCTCGTTGGGTTTCCGCTTCGCGAAGTCGGGCATCGGCAAGTGGAACCTCGATCTGGGCGACATCGATCCGCTGCTGACGCTGTACGACGACGCGACCGAAATGGTCGCTGTCACCATGCCGCGTTTTGACGTCACGGGTGTGCTGCCCCGAGGGGTGCCGGCGCGCCGGATTGGCGAGCACCTGGTGACGACCGTGTTCGACCTGCTGCTCGCGCAGTATGGGGTCGCGCGGCCCGGCCTGGCCGGGCAATGGCCACTGTCGTATTCGGACACCGATCAGCCCTATACGCCCGGGTGGCAGGAGGCCATCACGTCTGTTCCGGCGGAGGCGGCGGCGCGGGTAGCCCGTGAGTTCGCGCGCAATGCCGAAGAATCGGGCGGCCGATCGATGATAATCATGGGATCGGGTTGCAATCATTGGTTCCACTCCGACACGATTTACCGCTCGTTTCTGGCGCTGCTGAAGCTGACCGGGTGCCAGGGCATCAACGGTGGCGGCTGGGCGCACTATGTGGGGCAGGAGAAGGTGCGCCCGCTGACCGGCTGGTCTCAGCTCGCCTTCGGGCTGGACTGGGCTCGCCCCGCACGCCAGCAGGCCGCGACGCCGTACTGGTACATGCACACCAATCAGTGGCGCTATGACACGTTCACGGCCGACGCCTTCGCCTCACCCACTGGGCGGCAGCGGTTCGAGGGCCGGACGGTCGCCGATCTGATCGCACAGTCAGCCAGGCTGGGCTGGATGCCCTCTTACCCCACCTTCAACCGCAATCCGCTAGACCTCGCCGATGAGGCCGACGATCCGGTGGCCCACGTGATCGCGCGGCTAAAGGACGGGACTCTGCGCTTTGCCGCCGACGATCCGGATGCGCCGGAGAATTGGCCGCGCGCGTTGACTGTGTGGCGGGCCAACCTGCTCGGATCGTCGGGCAAAGGACACGAATACTTCCTGCGCCACCTACTCGGCACCGACTCCGCGGTGCGGGGGGAGCCGGTGGGACAGGCTCCGGAAGGCAAGCTGGATCTGTTGCTGGCGTTGGATTTTCGCATGACGAGCACCACGATGTTCGCCGATGTCGTCCTGCCCGCCGCGACGTGGTATGAGAAACACGACCTGTCGAGCACCGACTTGCACCCGTATGTGCACGCGTTCAACCCCGCGATCGCGCCACCGTGGCAGACCCGCACAGACTTCGCCGCGTTCGCGGCCATCGCGAAGTCGTTCAGCGCCATGGCCAAAACACATCTCGGCGTGCGCCGGGACATCGTCGCCGCGCCGCTGATGCACGACACACCCGACGAGCTGGCCACCGTCCACGGGATCGTGAAGGATTGGCGCTCCGGCGAATGCGAACCGGTGCCTGGGCTCACCATGCCGCGGCTGATCGTGGTGCAACGCGACTACCCGGCCGTCGCCGACCGCATGGCGGCGCTCGGCCCACTGGTGGAAAGCCTCGGCGCGACAACGAAGGGTGTTCGGTACGAGCTGTCCCGCGAGGTGGAGTATTTGGGAAGGCATAACGGTGTGGCCCGGGAGGGTGCCGCCGCAGGGCGGCCGTCGCTCGCGCGCGACACCGACCTGTGCGAGGCGATCCTTGCCCTGTCGGGTACCACGAATGGAGACGTTGCCGCTGCGGGCTTTGCGGAGTTGGAGCGCAGGACCGGTACCCCCTTAATGGACTTGAAAAGTCATGGGAGAGTGACCTTTGCCGACACGCAGCAAGGCCCGGTACCTGTCGGCACGTCGCCGGAATGGTCAGGAATCGAGACGGGCGGACGCCGCTACAGCCCATTCACGATGAACGTCGAGCGGCTCAAGCCGTGGCACACCCTAACCGGGCGGCAGCACTTCTTCCTCGACCACGACTGGATGACCGAGATGGGCGAGCAGCTGCCGATTTACCGGCCACCGCTGGACATGAACCAGCTTTTCAAAGAGCCGGTGATCGGCGAACAGGGCGAGCTCGGGCTGACCGTGCGCTATCTCACGCCGCACTCAAAATGGTCGATTCACTCCGAGTATCAGGACAACCTCGTCATGCTGACGCTGTCGCGTGGCGGGCCGACGATCTGGATAAGCCCGATCGACGCCGAACGAATCGGTGTGCGCGACAACGACTGGGTCGAAGCGGTCAACCGCAATGGTGTGCTTGTCGCCCGGGCGACGGTCTCGCACCGCATGCCATCGGGCACCGTCTACCTCTATCACGCCCAGGATCGGCTGGTGGGCGTGCCCAAGAGTGAGACGACAGGCAAACGTGGCGGCGCGCACAACTCACTCACCCGGGTGCTCATCAAACCCAGTCACCTGGTCGGCGGCTATGCCCAGCTCTCCTTTGCCTTCAACTATCTCGGACCGACCGGAAACCAGCGTGACGAGGTCACTATGATCCGGCGGCGTAGTCAGGAGGTCGAGTACTGATGCGAGTGCTCGCGCAGATGGCCATGGTGATGAATCTCGACAAGTGCATCGGGTGCCATACCTGTTCGGTGACATGCAAACAGGCGTGGACGAACCGGGGCGGGGTGGAGTACGCCTGGTTCAACAATGTGGAAACCCGGCCGGGACAGGGATATCCGCGCACCTATGAGGATCAGGATCGGTGGCGCGGCGGCTGGACGCTGACCCGGCGTGGGCGGCTCAAGCTGCGTTCGGGCAGCCGGCTACGCAAGCTGGCGACCCTGTTCTTCAACCCGCACCTGCCCGCGCTGTCGGACTACTACGAGCCGTGGACCTACGACTACCAGAACCTCATCACGGCCCCGGCCGGAGACGACCTGCCGACCGCGAAACCGACCGCTCCGATCACCTGGAGCGCCAACTGGGACGACAGCCTCGCGGGTGGGCCTGAGCTGGCCCAGCACGACCCGATCCTCAAGGCGATGTCGGAGCGGATCAGGCTGGAGTTCGAGCAGGCGTTCATGTTTTATCTGCCACGTATTTGTGAGCATTGCCTGAACCCGTCGTGCGTGGCGTCGTGCCCATCGGGCGCGATTTACAAACGGACCGAGGACGGCATTGTGCTTGTCGACTCCGACACGTGCCGTAGCTGGCGCAGTTGCGTGACCGGGTGCCCTTACAAGAAGGTGTTCCTCAATCACCAGACCGGCAAGGCGGAGAAATGCACCTTCTGTTTCCCGCGCATCGAGCTCGGGATGCCGACGGTGTGCGCGCAGACGTGTGTGGGGAGGCTGCGTTACATCGGTGTCGTCTTGTATGACCCGGACAGGGTGCTGGAGGCGGCTTCGGTGCGCGATGAGCATTCGCTCATTGACGCGCAGAAGCAAGTGCTGTTGGATCCGCACGATCCGTCGGTCATCGAAGCGGCACTCCGCAGTGGGATCCCGCAGGACTGGGTGGTGGCGGCGCAACGCTCGCCTGTCTACTCGCTCATTTTCGATTACCAGCTGGCGCTGCCCTTGCATCCTGAATACCGCACGCTGCCGATGGTCTGGTACATCCCGCCGCTTTCACCGGTGGTGGATGCGGTGCGGGACACCGGTTTCGACGGCGAGGACGCCGCCAACCTGTTCGCCGCCGTGGAGGCGCTGCGGATCCCGATCGGCTATCTGGCATCCCTTTTCACGGCCGGCGACCCGGCCCCTGTCCGCGAGGTGTTGCGGCGGCTGGTGGCGATGCGCGCGTTCATGCGTGACATCAACCTCGGCCGGGATCCCGATGAGTCGATCCCCGCGTCGGTCGGCATGACCGGCTCGCAGATGTATGACATGTATAGGCTTTTGGCCATCGCGAAGGCCGAGGACCGCTACGTCATCCCGCATGCCCACCGCGAGGATGCCGGCGCGCCCAACGATGGCTGTTCTGTCCCCACTCCGGTGTCGCTGCCTTTCCCCAAGGTGAGACAGTCGTGAGCCGGGCCGTGCACATGGCGGCGTCGATCGCCCTGAGCTATCCGACGGCCACGAGGCTGCAGCCGTTTCAGGGTTTGTTCCCCCGCCTTGAGACCTATTTGGAGGGTACTCCGCTGCCCGCCCTCGAGGCGCGCTATGTCGAAACGTTCGACCTGCGAAAGCGGTGCTGCCTCTACCTGACCTACTACACGCACGGCGACACCCGCCGGCGCGGGCTGGCGCTGCTGAAGTTCAGGCAGGCCTATCAACGGGCCGGGCTGGCGCTCACCGACGAGGAGCTGCCCGACCATCTCGCCGTTGTGCTCGAATTCTCGGCCGCTGGCCATTCCCGCGAGGCGACGGACCTGATGCTGGCCCACCGAGCCGGCCTCGACCTGCTCTGGCACGCGCTCGACGAGCTCGGCTCGCCGTATGCGGAGGCGGTCGCGGCGGTGCGGGCGACCCTGCCCCCGCCCGGCCCGGCCGACGCCGCGCTGGCCGTGACTCTGGCGCAGGACGGCCCGCCCACGGAGCTGGTGGGGATATGAACACCGCGCTGTGGGCCGTGCTGCCCTATCTGGCCCTGACCACCTTCGCTGGCGGGCTGGTGTGGCGCTACCGGTACGACAAGCTTGGCTGGACGGCCCGCTCGAGCCAGCTGCACGAGCGGCGGCTGCTCGGGCTCGGCAGCCCGCTGTTTCACGGTGGGATCCTCTTGACCGCCCTCGGCCACGCCACCGGGCTGCTCATCCCGGCCGGGGTGACCAGGGCGCTCGGGATGAGCGACGGCGTATACAAGGCGATGGCGGTGGGGGTGGGCGGGTTGGCGGGGCTGATGACGCTCGCCGGGCTCGCGATCCTGGTGTTTCGCCGGCTCACCGTTCGCGCAGTGCTGCGGGCAAGCCTCGCCAGTGACCTGGTCATGTACGTGCTGCTCGGCTCCACCATCCTGATTGGACTAGCTATCACCCTGTCCGGCAACGGACACGACTATCGCGCGAGCGTCGCGCCGTGGTTCAGGTCGGTCTTCGCGTTCCAGCCGGCGGTCGACGCCATCGCCAAGGCGCCGTGGGCTTTCCAGTTGCACGCGCTGATCGCCTGGACGCTGATCGCTGCTTGGCCGTTCACCCGGCTGGTGCACGCGTTCAGTCTGCCGCTCGGATACCTTGCCCGCCCATACATCGTGTACCGCAGCAGGGAGGCCAGCCGTGGCCAAGCATTGGATTGACGATTGGAACCCGGAGGACGAGGTCTTCTGGCGGCGTGCCGGGCGCGGGATCGCACGGCGCAACCTGGTGTTCTCCATCTTCTCCGAACACCTCGGCTTTTCGGTATGGCTCATGTGGAGCGCGGTCGTGGTGTTCCTGCCGCGCGCCGGGTATTCGTTCAGCGCGGATCAGCTTTTCTGGCTCGTCGCGTTACCCAACCTCGTGGGATCCACACTGCGTATCCCTTACACGGCGGCGGTGGCGCGCTTCGGCGGTCGCAATTGGACGATCGTGTCGACGGCGGCGTTGCTCGGACCGGTGGCGTTGCTGTATTACTGCCTGAGCTCGGCTGGTACCCCCTATTGGATATTTTTGGTGGCGGCAGCGGCGGCAGGTGTCGGCGGCGGCAATTTCGCCTCGAGCATGGCCAACATTTCCTACTTCTATCCCGACCGCGACAAGGGCTCCGCGTTGGGCATCAACGCGGCCGGCGGCAACATCGGGGTCGCGGTCGTGCAGATCGTGGTGCCACTGGTGATTGGCGCGGGCGCGATCCTTTACCACGTCGCGCTGGTCTACCTCGTCCCGATCGTCGCCGCGATCGCGTGCGCTTGGCTGTTCATGGACAACCTGACAGCCGCGCGGGCGAGCGTTCGCGAACAGCTGACCGTGCTGCGCGACAAACATGCCTGGGTCATGTCGGTCCTTTATATCGGCACCTTTGGCTCGTTTATCGGCTACTCGGCGGCTTTCCCGCTTCTGATAAAGTCCCAGTTCGCCGGTGCACAGGGCCAGTATGTGGCGTTCCTCGGGCCACTGGTGGGCTCGCTGTCACGCCCGATCGGCGGGTGGCTTTCCGATCGCGTCGGCGGGGCCAGGGTGACCGCGCTGACCTTCATGGTGATGGCCGCAGGCACCGGCGGAGTCCTGCTGAGCCTCACGGTCGGGAACTTTGGCAGCTTCCTTGCCGCCTTCCTGGTGCTATTCATCGCAAGCGGAGTGGGCAATGGCTCGACCTACCGCATGATCCCGGCCATCTACCGTGCTCTCGCCTCCAATCAGGCCGGCTCTGGCCAAGCGGCGGTCCGAGCCCCCGTCCAGGCGGCCGCGGTCATCGGTCTGGCCTCGGCGATCGGCGCGTTCGGCGGCTTTCTCATTCCGCGCGGGTTCGGCATGTCCATTGCCTACACCGGATCCATCACGCCGGCGCTCTGGACATTCTTCGCCGCCTATGGCGTTTTCCTCGTCGTCACGTGGTGGTTCTATCTGCGCCGGGTGCTGATGGCATGGTCGCCGAGCCTCGCGGTCGCCCAGGTGTAGCTGACTGAAGAACCTTCACCCGCCCGGTGTTTCATGGCGGGGCAGAGCGCGGATCAGCTCGGAGCGGGATCCGATCTCCAGCTTGGGGTAGATGCGGTAGAGGTGTGTGCTGACGGTACGGGGCGAGATGAACAGGCGCTCGGCGATGTGGCGGTTGGACAGGCCTTGGGCGGCGAGCTGGGCGATCTGCAGCTCCTGCGGGGTGAGGCGGTCGCGGCCGTCATCGGGGCGGCGGATCGTCTCGCCGGTGGCGGCGAGCTCGGCGCGGGCGCGGTCGGCCCACGGGGTGACGCCAAGGGAGTCGAAGGTGACTGCGGCTGAGCGAAGGCGGTCGCGGGACTCGGCGGGGCGGCGGCGGCGCCTTAGCCCAATCGACAGCCATCTCAGCCTCAGGCCGATGTCACTGAGGTTCAGATATCCATATACTTCGCGATTATGGATCTGCTGCTGCTCGTCGCCATTGCCGCTGCGGTCTGCGCCGGTGTCGCGGGGCTCGCGTTTGATTTCCGCCCCGGCATCTGGCGCAAGAACCCGCCGCGGATGTTCGCCGCAACCATGTTCTGCTTTACGGTGGCCCTGCTCGCCATGTACGGCCGTCGCCACGTCGAAGCCACCAGCTCCGTGGCGGGCCTGCTGTCTCTGGTGTCGGTCGCGGGTATGTTCGGCGCAACCATATTGATGCTGAGGGCTCGTAAGGCGAGTCGCTAGCTTTCCACCAAATTTTCCAGGGTACCGGTCAGCAGCCGACGGGTTCGCTGTAGTTCAGCGATGGAATGGTCCACATCGCGGATCTGGCCCCGAAGCCGTTCCAGGGCAGCCGGACAGGCCGTCAGAGCTCCTCCTGCGTCGAAGCATGCCAGCACCTGCGCAACGGCTTGCAGGCCGAGGCCGATGTCGAGCAGAAGCCGGATCCGGCGCACCTCCTCGACGGAGTGCTCCTCAAAGTCGCGGTACCCGTTGTGGAGACGCCGCGAGGACAACAGGCCCAGGCGGTCGTAGTGCCGCAGCGCCCGCGTGCTGACGCCGCTGCGCTGAGCCAACTGGTTGATCAGCATCATCCACTCTTGACCTTGACACCCATGTCAAACCTTACCGTTCAGCCATGCCGACCGACCTGCACGCTCCCGTCAGCGTAGCTGTACCCGATCAACCTACCGTCGCCTTGCTGGTGGTGCCCGCGTGAACGTCGTGGTGACCCAGCTGACCAAACTGCGCGACGACCTGCGCGGTCCACAGGATCCGCGGCAGCGGTTGATGGCGCTGTCCACTCTGATCAACACCGTCGGCATGGGACTTTTCCTCTCCGCGGGCACCATCTTCCTCATCCGGTCGGCGGGGCTGAGCCCGGCCGCCGCGGGCGTCGGTCTCACCGTCGGCTCACTGATCGGCTTCGGCGCAGGGGTGTTCGTCGGCGACCTGGCTGACCGGCGGGGCGCCCGCGAGGTGGTCATCGCCTCGATGCTGGTGGAGGCCGTGGCCAGCGTCGGGCTGCTGCTGGTACACGACATATGGATGTTGATTGTGGTGGCGACGGTCGCGGCGGTGGGCCGGGCAGGCTCGGGAAGTGCCCGCGGGGCGATGATTGGTGTGCTGGCCGAGCAGGGCAAGGGCGCCGCACTGCGTACTTACTTGCGTGCGGTCACCAACGTCGGTCTGGCGGTGGGCATGCTCGGTGCCGCAATCGTTTTAGCCGTCGACAGCCGCCCGGCCTACGTAACCATGGTGCTCACTGATGCGGCGACCTTCCTCGTCGCCGCTGCTGTGCTCGCGCGGCTGCGGCACCTCCCGCCGACCCGCAGCGCCAAGTCTGCCCCGGACGAGCGTCGCTGGCTGGCCCTTCGCGACCGGCACTACCTGGCGTTCACCGCCGCGTCGTCGGTGGCGAGCCTGCAGTACTGGGTACTTGTCCAGGCGCTACCGGTGTGGATCGTCCTGCGGACGGCGGCGCCGCGCCCCATGGCGGGGCTCGTCCTGTTCGTCGCCGCGGTGACCGTTGCCATCACCCAGATTCCGGCCACCCGGTCCATCGACGGCCCCCGGGCGGCGGCTCGGCTGCTGGCCCGTTCGGGCCCGCTCTTCCTGGTGGCCTGGATCCTGATGGCCATGGCGTCCGGCCCGTCGGTGTGGGCCGCGGTCGCCATTCTGCTGACCGCGGTGCTCATACACTCATTGGCCGAAGTCTGGCAGGCGGCAGGGACCTTCGAACTGTCCTTCGCGCTGGCCCGGCCCGAAGCGCAGGGCCAGTATCAGGGCGTGATCGGGCTCGGCCACGGCTTTGTGGAAGCGATGGCACCGGTCATCGTCATGACACTGTGCATCGGCGCGGGCAAGGTCGGCTGGGTCACCCTCGCGGTGATCGTCACGTTGGCGGGCTTCCTATGTGCACGCATCGAGCGGCAACGGTCCAGCACCCACCTCGAGGCCGCTCACGGCACGGCCGCCTTGCCGTCAAACCCGTAACATGTGGCCGATGGGGTGGGAGGCGCTGGGGCACTGGGGTGAAGACGCCGCTCGTGTCGAACGGCTTGCGGGCGGAGTCGCCAACGACGTGTGGAGTGTGCGGGTCAACGGACGCCTTGCGGTAGGTCGTCTAGGTGCCAGGAGCGACGCCGACCTGGCGTGGGAGACCGAGCTGCTTCAGTACCTCGACCGCGAAGGCCTGACAGTGCCTGTGCCGATCCCGGCTAAGGATGGCCGATTGTTCGCCGATGGTCTGGTGGTGATGACCTATGTGGAGGGCGGACCGCCCGAGACACCGGCCGACTGGCGTCGCGTGGCCGGCACGCTGCGCGAGGTGCATCGGTTGACGCAGGGCTGGCCGCAGCGCCCGGGTTGGCGGTCGTCGACCGATCTGCTGCACGCCGATTCCGGGACGAAGGTGGACCTCGGCGCGATGCCTGCCGAGGGTGTTGCTCGATGCCGGGCGGCGTGGGCGCGGCTGACCGGACGTCAGACCTGTGTCGTGCACGGCGACCCTAACCCCAGAAACATCCGTGTGACCGCGAATCACGTCGGGTTGATTGACTGGGACGAGTCGCACGTCGACGTCCCCGACCTCGACCTCGTGCTTCCCGGCAACGCCGCCGGCCTCGACGACGGCGCGCACGACATCGCCGCGCAAGCATCGGCCGCGTGGGAAGCCGCCGTCTGCTGGGACGACGACTACTCAGTCAAGCGGCTGGCCGAAGTCCGCCCGGTCTGACGAGGTCGGTGTCAGCGCTCCTGATTGGAGCGTGCTCGGCGCGCGAGCCCGGGATAGGCGACGACAAGCCCGTCTGGGTCCAGCTGTAGGTCGGCGGTGAAGCCGCTATCGAGTGCGCTGAAACGGACGGTAGACCCACTGTCGTGCCTGCCCAGGTGCTCATAGCGCTGCGGCGCGGCATGAAGCGACAACTCCGGGACCGCCACCCACACCACCAGGATGTCGCAACTACCCGCATCGGTGTGAAGTTTCGCGCGACGAACCGGCATCAGATTCGTCAACGGCGCCAAGCCCAGATCGCAGTCGAGAGCCCCCTCAAGTTCGGCCGCCAGCTCCTGCGGCGCGCCCGGCGCCGGCAGCTGGCATTCCCCAGTGCTGAGGGCCCGCCAAGTCCAGGCGCCGGATTCGTTGCGGCGCAGGAATAGTTCGCGGTGCCAGCCGTTGCCGGTGACTCGCGCGACGAGATGGCTGTGAACAAAGCCGCGCCGGACGTCGAGCTTGTAGGACAACTGGTATGGCTCAGGATCCATCCCGGCCTGAAACCCCGTTGCTAGAAAACCGATCTCCTTGCTGGGATCAAGGCGCGCCGTTTCCCATCGGTCAGCATCGACCCCACGCCATGAGATCAACTTGGTACGGTCCACGGCAGCCATAATAGGAGAAGCCCGTGGCAGAAACGCTAGGCCCAATCCCCCGGAGCCTCGACTTGGTCGGACACCCGGAAGCTGGTGCTGCATTGCGTGCACGTGGCGCAGCCGAACACATACGTGAGCGCTTCGGCGACACCGGCCTGTTGAGCTTGCAGGCTCAACGTGTGCAGCCGTTGACCGGCGCCCGTCAGCTCGTGGGGTAGGGCAGGCAGCAGTGGTGTGTGTTCGACATCAGGCTTGATCGCGTAGTCCTCATGGGTGGCGAAATGGCCGTGCTCGCCGAACACCACGAACAGATACGTTCCGCAGGTCGGACACTCGACTTCGATCTCGTCGTGGATGACTCGGTCGAGTTCTTTGCCCCACACCTCATCGCCTTCCAGCGCCAGTACCGTCTTCAGGCGGTAGATGAAGTCCTGTGGATCGATAGGTGTGGGAAGCCAGGTTTCGGTCAGCTGATGCAGAGTTGCTAGCGCTTCGGCGTACCGGGCTCGCGAAGCTTGGTCGAGGTCCGCGGCGATGTTTCCAGCGAAGATCAACACCTGATCGCGGTCCGCGGGTGTGAATCCTGCGGCGATGACGGCAAGGTCGGGCAGGAGCGGGAAGCTGTCCGGGTAGCACTGGCCCTGATGGCAGACCTCGTGATAGAGGTCGCTCCAAGCTGGCGCATGTGGGTCGGCCGCCACGGTCTGCAGCAAGTTCTCGATCTTCGTCACGGTGCCGATCTAAACACAGCGGGATTCCGGACGGTTATCGTCCGGGATGGAATCTATGATCCGCACCGTGAACGAGACTCCCGTACGGGACTGGCGCGTCCTGGACGAAGGCATGAGCGCCTGGTTCGAGGCGCCGTCGATGGCCGCGGGTGCGGCACTTGTCCGCCGCATCGCCGAGCTGACGGAAGCCACCGGTCTGCCTGACGTAGACCTGCGCCCCGGCGGGGTGCGGGTGCGGATCGGCCCGGCGGGAGACCTCAGCCGCAACGACGTGGAGGTTGCGCGTTCGATCTCGGCGGCCGCCCAAGAGCTGGGCTTGGCCGCGGACCCGGCTGTGCTCCAAACCGTGCGGCTCGTGATCGATACCGCGGACCGGCCGTCGCTCATGTCGTTCTGGCAGACCGTGCTCGCCTACGAGCCCGTCGGTGCCGATGGGCTAAGGGATCCGTCGCGACGCGATCCCGTGCTGTCGTTCCACCAGAGCCAGCCCCGGCCGCTGCGCAATCGGATCCACATCGATGTGGTTCGTGCGCCGGAAGCGGTGGAGGCGGTCAGGTCCGCAGTCGGACAAGAACCGTTCGGCGCGTACGGGGTCGCGCTCGCCGACGCCGACGGGAACGAGGTCGACCTGGTCCCCGGTGGCCAGCTCTCGAAGGGCCCGGAGACCGCGGACTGGCAAGTGCTGTTCGCCGCGATGGCCTACTACCCTGTCGATTCGCCGCTGCTGGCGTGTGCGCTTGTGTCGGCTGTTGCCGGTCTGGCAGACGACGCGGGGCTGCCGTTGCTGGTGGACCTGCGGCCCGATGGCGTCACGATCGACGGCGGGAAGGACCAGTGGGACGACGGGGAAGGCTCCGCTACGAGCCAGTTCGAGGACCTGGCGGGTCGAATCCAGACCGCAGCCCGCGATCTGGGGCTTTCAGCCGACCTGACGCGCCCCCGTTTCGTCCAGCTCGGCATTGACGCCGTCGACGTTCCTGCGGTGCGAGCCTTCTGGGTGTCGGTGCTCGGATACGAGCGAGACCCGCGGACGTTCGTGACCGACATCTACGATCCGCGCCGCCTCAATCCGGTCCTGTTCTTCCAGCAGATGGACGCATCGGACCCGGAGCGGCGGCGCCAACGCAACCGCATCCACTTCGACCTCTTCGTCCCGCACGATCATGCCCAAGCCCGCATCGACGCGGCGTTGGCTTCCGGAGGACGGATCGTCGCCGACATCACTCCGAATCGCCGAACCCTCGTCGACCCGGAAGGCAACGAAGTGGACATCATTACCGTGCGCCAGACGTAGTTGCCCTGGTTGCCCTAGCGTTAGGGAATGACGGCCACTCCCGCTGCGTCCGGAACCGCCCCGGCGCGGTCGGCTCTGGTGCTGGGCACGCTGATTCTGGTCGCCGCGGTGGCCAACCTCAACCTGTCGGTCGCCAACGTGGCGCTGCCTTCGATCGGGCGCGCTTTCGACTCCTCGCAAACCATGCTCAACCTGATCGCGGTCGGCTACTCGCTGGGCCTGGCCGCCTCGGTGCTCTACCTCGGTGCGGTCGGCGACCGATACGGCCGCAAGCTGTTGCTGGTACTCGGGATCGGCCTTTCGGTCCCGGCCTGTCTGCTGGCCGCCAATGCCGCCTCCGACGTCATGCTGGTTCTCGCCCGGGTGCTGGGCGGGGTCGCCGCGGGCATGGCATACCCCACGACGCTCGCCCTGATCGCCGCGCTGTGGTCGGGCAAGCGCCGTACCAAGGCGATTGCCATGTGGTCGGGCATAGGCGGTGCGGTCTCGGCGCTCGGGCCGCTGCTGGCAGGCGCTGCGCTGCAACGGTTCTGGTGGGGTTCGGTCTTCCTGCTCACCCTTCCGCTGGCACTGGTGGCGCTTATCCTCGCGTGGCGCAACGTGCCCGCGCACGTCAACGAGACCACTGAGCCGGTCGACAACCTGGGCGGCGTGCTCTCTGTGCTGCTCGTCGCGGCATTGGTCTTGGGTGTCAACTTTGCGCCCAGCCCGGGGGCCGGCGCGGCAGTCGCCGGGCTGTTCCTGGTCGCGCTGGCCGCCGCGGTCGCGTTCGTGCTGCGCCAGCGGCGCGCGCCAAATCCGCTCTACGACCTGAAGGTGGCCTCGCGGCGCACGTTCTGGGTGGCGGCGCTGGCCGGGATCATCGTCTTCGGCTCGCTGATGGGTTCGCTTTTCATCGGGCAGCAGTTCATGCAGAACGTGCTTGGCTACACGACTTTGCAAAGCGGCGCCGCGATTCTGCCCTCGCCGCTGCTGATGACTCTGGTCGCCGCGCGTTCTGCGAAACTGGTTGACCGCTACGGTTCCCGCTTCACCCCTTTATGTGGGTACGGGTTCCTGCTGCTGGGTTTCCTCACCATGTTATTGCTGTGGCACGAAGGCATCCCATACTGGCGGGTCGGTCTGGCCTACGCCCTTGTCGGCGCCGGCATCGGCTTCGCCGGCACCCCCGCCTCGCGGGCGCTGACCAACTCGGTCCCGGTACGCCGCGCCGGCATGGCCTCCGGCACCGCCGACCTGCAACGCGATCTGGGCGGCGCCGTCATCCAGTCCATGCTCGGCGCCCTGCTCACGGCCGGCTACGCCGCCTCCTTCGCCCGGCAGATCCACCAGTCGCCGGACGCCGCCCGGGTCAGCCAGGCCACCGAATCCGAGCTGCAGAAGTCTTTCGCCGGCGCCGAGCAGACCGGCCATCGCTATCCCGACTACGCCACCCAGATCACCCACGCGGCACGGGAGGCGTTCCTGCAAGGCGACCGCTGGGCGTATGCGGCCGCCGTGGCGGCGAACCTGATCGGCATCGCCCTGGTCTACTTCGCCTACCCCACGCACGCCGAAGAGACCCGCCTGCTCGCCTCCTACCAGTCCAGCGACGCCTGAGTCGCCGGGGCGACGAGGCAACGCCAGACCTGGAAGGCTGCTCGGTATGCGAGCGATGGACGGCGACGATGTCGAGCAAGCGGTAGCCGAGATGATGCGGATCCTCACCCCGCACGAGTCCGCGGACTGGGGACGCCGGGCCGGCACCCTCGAGTGGAGCTGCTGGACGACGGCGGCCCATGTCGCCCATGACCTTCTCGCCTACGCTGGGCAGCTCGCTGCCCGACCCGACCACGCCTACCTACCGTGCGACCTCGTTGCCCGGGAAAGTGCCTCACCCCGCGATGTCCTGCGCACGGTCGCAGGCTGCGGCCGCCTGCTCAGCACCATGCTGGCCGCTTCGGCTCCCACGACACGCGCCTGGCACTGGGGACCGACCGACCCGAGCGGCTTCGCCGCCCTCGGCGTGAACGAAACGCTGATGCACACCCACGACATCACCCAAGGGCTCGGGATCGGCTGGAGCCCACCGGATTGGCTATGCCGGGCCGTGCTCGCCCGGCTCTTCCCCGGCGCTCCAGCCGGTGATCCCGTCGAGGTGCTGCTCTGGTCCACCGGGCGTGGCGACCTCCCCGGCCACCCACGCGTCACGTCCTGGGTACTAAAGGCAGCAATTGATTAGACACCGCCATGCACGCTGAGGCAGGGATAATTGGCTTGCGCAGGCGCCGAGCCGAGGGTTTGACTGCTCGCCATGCTCTCCCCCTCACCGATCTTCGTTGCCGGCACGGGCCGTTCGGGAACTTCACGGATCGCCAACATCATCGGTGAACATCCGCTGATCCATCGGATTCCAATGGAGACCAAGTTTCTCATCGACCCGGGTGGCCTGCGGGACCTGGCCGACGCGCTCACCTATCGGTACGACCCCGACGTTGGTGAGGACGCCTTGCGCCGGTTGAGCGACTTCCTCACCGTAAGAGTGCCCGGCCGGCGCGACGATCGCGGCAAAACCGTTCCCGAGCTGGTCGGCGAGCAGCGCTACCGGGACGCGGTGCAACAGCTGTGGCCGCACTTGATCGCGTGCACATACGACGAACCAGCGCCCGCGGAAGGCTTCGGGAACGCCGACCGGCCCGCCGGGCCATTCGAGCCGCCCAGCCGAAGGCGGGTACTTCCCAGGTATTTCAGCGACCGGCAGGAACTGCTCGCGATTTTGCGGGGCCTGGTCGACACGATGTTCGGCGGAGCAGCCGCCGACGCGGGCAAACCGACCTGGTGCGAGAAGACACCTTTCAACCTGCTGTCCATGGAGTTCCTCTGGGAACTTGTCCCCGAAGCGACCATCGTGCACATCAAACGTCACCCGGTCTCAGTGCTTGCTTCCTATCTGGCCCAGCCATGGGCACCACCCACCGTCGACGGGGCGCTCGCCTACCTCAAACCGGTCTACCACCGATGGCTCACTTGGAAGAACACAGTCGACCTGACGGGCAGGCGATATATCGAGGTTAAGGCAGAAGATCTCGCAGCCGACTGGCCCGGACAGCGCCGCGCCCTATTCGAAAGGCTAGACGTCAACGACTTCGCCACCCCTTCAACGTTTCAGTCGCACAAGCTGACGAACCGCGACGACCAATTCGACAGCGAAACCCGTGAACACATCGAAAAGGCACTTGGCAAAGTCATCCCGGCCATGGGATATCAATGACGGGTGGCGCTAAGGCGGTGGAGCGCTTGGCCAGACGGTGGCGGCCGAGCCGCCGCCGCGGCGGGTCGGTTCGGCCGCGGCGAGCAGCTGTCCGGAGGCTAGGAACTCGATGGCTGTCGCTGCCCCGATTTCTGGGGTGGACGCGAATTCGTGACCTAGCGCCTCAAGCCCGGGGCGCTGCGGGTCGAAGCCGGGCTCGGCCAACACGTCCGGGGTGTTGCGCTGTGCCGCCCGAGCGGCGGCAAGCGCCTCGGGCAGTGTCATTCCGAAGTCGATGCGGTTGACCAGCATCTGCAGCACAGTGGTGATGATCGTCGATCCGCCTGGCGTGCCAAGGGCCAGGAACGGGCGACCGTCGTGGAGCACGACCGTCGGTGCTATCGAGCTGCGCGGCCGTTTGAACGGTGCCGGCAGGTTGGGATCGGGCGCGGAGCCCTGGGTGGGGACGAAGCTGAAGTCGGTCAGCTCGTTGTTGAGCAGGAAGCCCCGGCCGGGCACGACCATCGCGTTGCCGCCGGACTGCTCGATCGTGAGCGTGTACTCCACGACGTTGCCCCAGCGGTCGGCCACGGCCAGGTTCGTGGTGGACTGGCCCGCCGTAGACGGCGCTCCGGCAGCGGCGGTCGGGCAGGCACCCTGCGATCCGTGCGGCACGCCCGGTGGGACGGGTTTGGTCAGCGCGGCCGCCGGGTTGATCTGGCAGGCGCGCTGCGCGGCGAAGCCATCGCTGAGCAGCTCGCGCAGCAGGGCCCGCGGAGTGTCGTCGCCGACGTAGCGGTTGCGGTCGGCGAACGTGAGCGCACTGGCCTCGAGATAGTGGTGCAGCGCTTGGGTTCGCGAGAGGCCCGACAGGTCGAAGCGCTCCAGGATGTTCAGGGCTTCGCCGACCGACTGGCCGCCGCTAGACGGCGTCGCCATGCCGTACACGTCCAGGCCGCGGTAGCGCGAGTGGGTCGGCTCAGGGAACCTCACGTCGTAGCGCGCGAGGTCCTGCCGCGTCATCTCCCCCGGCCGGATGGGCCACGGCCAGGTCCCGACCGGGTTGGCTGCGATTGGCGGCTTCTGCACGGTCTCGACGATGTCGCTGGCGATGTCGCCACGGTAGAACACTTCTGGGCCTTGCCTGCCGATGAGACGGTACGTGGCCGCGAGGTCACGGTTACGCAACCGGCTCCCGACGGCGGGTGGCTGCCCGCCGGGCAGGTAGAGCGCGCTGGTGGAGTCGAACTGCCCGAACGCGGCGGCGTTGTCGGCGACCTGCTGCTGAAACGTCGCGTCGACGGTGAAACCCGTCTCGGCGAGCTGGGCCGCCGGGCGCAGCGCCTGCCCCAGCGACAGACTGCCCCAGCGGTTCAGCGCAGCCCGCCAGGTCGCCAAGGTGCCGGGCACACCGACCGAGAGGCCGGACACGCGCGCCTCCTGGAACGCGTAAGGCAGCCCGGTCGCCGGGTCGACGAACACGTCGACGCTCGTCGCGGCCGGAGCCGCCTCCCGACCGTCGATTGTGGACACTCGTCCGCGACGGGCGTCATAGAAGACGAAGAAACCGCCACCGCCGATGCCGGCGGAGAACGGCTCGGTGACGCCCAACGCAGCGGCCGCGGCGACCGCGGCGTCGACGGCGTTCCCGCCCCGCCGCAGCACCTCCAACCCGATCCGCGTGGCGTCGGCGTCAACCGTGGCGACGGCTCCGCCAAAGCCGACCGCGGTCGGCTCCTTGACGAACAGATGGTCAGCCTGCGCGGGCACAGGCGGCAGCACGCCCACCGCCAGCACCGTCGCACCGGCCCATACCGCTCGCCATCCTCGGACCTTCATACCCGCGCCCCCGCATCTTGACCGGCATGTGGCGTGGTTGCCAGACCCGCGGGCGCCTCTTGTGCCGTCGGCCGGTTGCCGCCAATTCTATGAGCAATGCGGCGGGCTGCTCCTCTTTGAACCTGCCCCATTCCCCTGGCGTGTCAGCGGTCCACGGCCCGATCAGTCCATGACCGGCAGCGGCTCCCCGGTGCGGGCGTCCCAGCGCCAGACCGATGCAAGGTCACAGGTGAACAGCATCGGGCGGCCGGCCACCTCGGCGTAGCCGGTGTCGGAAATCGGTTCCTGATGGCCCTGAATCAGGTCGCCGTGCCGTTGGCCGGTGACGGTGTCGAAACGCTGGATCTGGCAGAAGCCTCCGATGGCCAGGATGGTGCGATCCCCGTCGGGGAAGGAGCAGATCCCGCCGATCACATCCTTCATCACCCACCGATCACCAAGGGACGCACCGGTTTCGGCGTCCCAGCGGTAGGCGGCCTGATCTGTGGCGCCGGTGACGAGAATAGTGCGGTCGCCGTCGCGGTAGGCCGCGCCGTGCAGGACGTATTGGTGGTGCTTGCCGTGAACCTGTTGCGGCCGCGGGTCGGGGCCGGGCAGCCAGCGCCACACCTGGCCGAACTCGTCACCGGCGGCCAAGTGCGCCCGGCCGGCCAGCTGGTAGCTCCATAGCGCGGTCACCCGGCCGCTGAGCCGCGCGAGCCCGCCCACCGGCTCGCCGCTGGCGGAGTCGAAGCAGCGCACGGCACCCGATTCGTCACCGGCGGCCACGATCTCGTGTTCGCCATCGCGGTAGGACGTCATCGCCGTCACCTTCTCCATCACCCGCCGGCGCAAGGCGAAGGGCCGCCGTTGCGGGCGAAGCGGCGCCAGCTCCCTGCCAGACGGCACGGCCCACCGCCGCGCCCGGCCGCCCCAGCCGTCGATGCCGGCGATGACCACATCGGACCCGTCGCGATAGGCGTGCCTGGCAACGCCGTCAAGCAATGGCCCGAGTTGTTCGCCGGTCTGCGCGTCCCAGCAGCCGATGCTGGAGTTCATGTTGAAGGTGGTGGCGACAAGCACCACCCGCTCTCCCACCGGCACCAGGAGCAACCGGTCGGCTCGATGATGCACGAACGGCCGGGCCTGGGCCCGCCACCGCTGCGGCACCACCCCACCCGGCACGATCTCGTCTTCGATCAGCCCGGCCAGGTGCTTGGCAAACCGGCCCGCTACGGCCTGCAGCGCGGGCAGGCACGCGACGAGCTCCCGGCG
>NZ_BONY01000009.1 GCF_016862955.1 Rhizocola hellebori
CGGCGGAGCATTTGCCACGGCCGGCCCAGGGGGCGGCGCGGGTGGCGGAGGATTTGCCGCGAGTGGCCCAGCGGGCGGCGGGGTGCGGGTGGTGTGCGCGGAGGGGTTGGCGGTGGGGGTGGGTCGGGTGGAGCTTTCGGGGGGCTGGGCGGTGATCCGGTTACGCCGGTCGTCCCGTCGCAGGGCCTAGGCGGGCCTTCGTTTCCGGTGCAGGGAGGCACGGATCGGTGGAAGTTCCGGCCGGCCTCGGCCAAGGTGTCTTCGCCTACCCACGAGATGCCGCAGGTCACCGGGGCACGTCCCGAGCCGGACCGCAGCCGATTGATGCCGGCGCTGGCGGCTGCGGCGGTGCTGCTGGTGCTGGTGACTGCCGGCCTCGTCTACGGGCTCACCCGGCCCGCTTCGCCACCGCCGGCAGGCCTGCAACAGCCGCCGACATCGTCGTCCATATTGGATAGTCAGGCGCCGACGGCGGCCCCGACGCCCAGCGCGGCCGCCACACCGACGGCTTCGCCCACGCCCGTCACGCAATCGCAGGCCCCGCCCAAGCCGTCTGCCGTGCCCCCGTTGACTGTGGTCAACCGGAAGGCCCCCGGCTGCTCGGAGGGCGACTCGCGGGTGGTGTGGGCTACGGTCAAAGCCGGTAAGGCGTGCGCTGCCGGAGGCACCACGGTGAGCAAGACCGTGGGATGGGATCAGGAATACCAACAGTCCTACGCGCAGCTGCGCATGTCGATCAAGAACCAGCAGCTGCCGGGCTCGTACACCGTCTCGTTCACCATTGGTGGCCTGTCCGGGCCCGAAACAGTCAACAATCGTGGCGGCTGCGGCGGTCTGGCCGTACACACATCATCAAATGGCGCAACATACGACTACTTCAACGTCTGCGCGGACGGCTGGGTGGAAACTCTTCGCGTCGTGAACAATGTTTCGGGCGACAACCAGCAGCGCCAGATCACTCCTGGCCCGGTCGAGGGCATCAGCCCCACCTACAGCGTGGTCGTCAACGTGAACCCGTCGGCAATGCAGGTCACCGTGAGCAACCGGGTGGGTCAATCGGTGACCATAACGTCGCAAGCGGCCGGCCCATCGACGGCCTACCTGGCGTTGATCACGACGTGGCGCAACATCGGCGCCACCGCCAGATTCTCCGACTTCACGTTCAGCGCCGGCTGACATTTTCATCGCGGCGCGCCCCGGAGCGATGAGTTTGCGGCGCGGGGCAGGTCTAAGAATGAGTTGGACCGCTACGCAAAGGAGCTGATCGTGAGCACTGGTGAATACGCAGACGTCAACGGCGTGAATCTCTACTACGAGTCGCACGGATCGGGCTCGCCGCTGATCCTGCTGCACGGCGGGCTGGGTTCGGGAGAGATGTTCGGGCCGATCCTCGGCACGCTCGCTGCCCATCACCGCGTCATCCTTGTCGACCTCCAGGGCCACGGGCGCACCGCCGACATCGACCGGCCGATCGATGTGCGGCTCATGGCCGACGACATAGGCGCACTCATCGACCACTTGGGGCTGGACAGGCCCGACCTGGTCGGCTACTCGCTGGGCGGTGGCGTCGCGCTGCACACCGCTGTCAAGTACCCGGAAAAGGCGGGCAAGCTGGTGTCGGCGGCGGCGAACATCCGCCGCGACGCGATCCCACCGGAGATGCTGGCGCAACAGGTTCAGGTGAACGCGGCCGCCGCCGAGTTCCTGAAGGACACTCCGATGTACGAGCTGTACCATCGGGTGGCGCCGCAGCCTGAGAACTTCCCGCTGCTGCTGGACAAGCTCGGTGCGGCGATGGCCGTCGACTTCGACTTCAGCGAAGACGTTCGGGGCTTGCAGGTCCCCACACTGATCATCGCGGCCGACGCGGACATGGCGCCGCCAAGCCACTACGTGGAGATTTTCAAGCTTCTCAACGGCGGGCTGCGCGACGGCGGCTGGATGGGCGAAGGCCGGCCCCGGGGTGGACATGCGCTGGCCATTCTGCCCGGGCTGACCCACTACAACCTGGCCGACTCACCGCTTTTCGCGGCAGTAACCCTGGATTTCCTTGGCAAGTAGCCGTTTCCTGTGCGCAGGAGAGGAAGACTGTGATGACCGCGCCCGAAGCTCGCGTGTCGGCTGGAATTCTGCGCGGGGCTTGGGAGGCGGGGGTGGCGGTCTTCCGGGGCATCCCGTTCGCCGAGCCGCCGGTCGGCGCGCTGCGTTTCGCCGCGCCGACACCGGCGCGGCGATGGGACGGGGTGCGGCAGGCCGTGTCGTTCGGGCCTCCGCCGCCTCAGGCCGCCGCCTTCGGCATGGATGCGTTGGCGCACCAGGCTCCGGGTGACGACTGGCTGACGGTCAACGTGTGGTCGCCCGAGCCGGTCCCGGGGATTGGGCTGCCGGTCATGGTATGGATCCACGGCGGCGCATACGCGATCGGCATGGCGAGTCTGCCCGAATATGACGGCGGCTGCCTCGCGCGCGACGGTGTCGTAGTGGTGACTTTCAACTACCGCGTCGGCGTTGAGGGTTTCGCGCAGATCGAAGGGACGCCCGCCAACCGCGGGCTGCTGGACCAGATCGCCGCTCTGGAATGGGTGCGTGACAACATCGGGGCCTTCGGCGGCGACCCCGACCGGGTTACCGTCTTCGGCGAGTCCGCCGGAGCCGGATCGGTCGCCGCACTGCTGGCGATGCCGCGTGCGGCCGGGCTCTTCGGCCGGGCCATCGCCCAAAGCGCGCCGGGAGTGCTCTTCTCCCCCGAGCTCGCCGCTGACATCGCCACGGCGTGCGCCGCCGAGCTGGGGCTGCGTCCCACGGCGGCCGACCTGTCCACGGTTGCCCCGGCCCTGCTGTCCGCGGCCGGTGACGCGGTCAGCGCCAAGATGGCGCAATGGGTGCCGCGTTGGGGTCAGGCCGCGTACCGGTCGATCCTTTTCGCACCGATCGTCGACGATGACACCCTGCCGGTCACGCCGTGGCAGGCCCTGGCCGACGGCGCGGGCCGGGAGATCGACCTGCTGGTCGGCCATACCCGCGACGAACAGCGGTTGTTCACCGCGCTCGGCGGCCTACTCGGCCAGGCGACCCAGGTGAGCGAGGAGCAGGCGCTGACCGCGCTGAACATTCTCGCCCCGGGCCCGGAGGGCGCACGCCGGTACAGGGAAGGCTTCCCGGCCGCAGGCCCAGAGGAACTCTACGAACTGGTCAACTCCGACTGGCTGTTCCGCATGCCCACCCTGCATCTCGCCCTGGCTCAGACCGCGGCCGGCGGACGTGCCCATGTCTACGAGCTGACCTGGCCCGCACCGGGCATGGGCGGTGCTTTCGGGGCCTGCCATGGTCTTGATGTGCCGCTGGTCTTCGGAAATCTGAGCAGCGGCCAGCCCGCCATGCTCATCGGCGAAGGCCCATCGCCTGAGGCGGAAGCGCTGTCCGCCCAGATGCGCGCGGCGTGGACGGCGTTTGCCGCCCACGGAGACCCCGGCTGGATCGCTTACGACACCGCGCAGCGTCTCGTGCGGCTCTTCGACCTCCAGCCGGAGGTCTGCGCCTACCCGGAGGAGACTTCCCGCCTGATCTGGCAGGACTACGCCTTTCCCGCATTGCGGCCGACGGAATAAGAGGCTTGCCGGCCTGGTACCCCTGAGGCAACCGCACCAGGCCGGCGCTCGTGGGGTCAGCGTTTGAGCCGCCACATCACCGGAACAGCGCCCTCGCCGCCACCGGCTCTGCCGAATTGCGTTCCGACAACGAGCGTGCCGTCATCGCTCAGGTCGTTGGCGTCGAGATAGCGCGACCGCGGGTTGGCGAGCATTGCCGCCACATCGGCTTCGGCGAGCGGCAGCAGGTCTTCGTAGTTGCCCAACGGATCGACAAACACCGTCCCGCCGTAGCCGGAACGTTCGCTGAGGAAGGCGCCCGTCGCGCAGAGCCGGTAGATGGGCCCCGCGTACTGCGGGTACTGGATCAGCTCACCTGTCCGCAGATTCCATTTGGCGGCAATCACGTTGGGCGTTGGGCCAGCGACCCAGCCCGAGGCCCATTCACCGGCGACGGCGTCGACCTTGCCACCGGGGCGGCCGGGCGCCTCGGCGACGATGGTCACTTTGCCGGAAGGGTCTCTGACCGCGGGGTGATCGCCGTCGCCGATGCGGCCGCCTACGGTGCCATCGTCACCGAGCCCCGATCCTCCATCCAATCCGGACAGTTTGGTCACCTTGCCGGGATTGCTGACGTGCCAGAGCACCGGCCCGGCGTTGTCGGCCCAGCCAAGGATGTCGCCGCGGGTGTTGATGGCGAGCGCCTGAACGCGGATGTCCCCCTTGGGCTTGGCCAGGATGGTCATCTGGCCGTCGTGGTACAGCCAGGGATAGTTGTCCTCCACCGACGCTTTCTGGTCCTCTGCCGTCCCGATGAGATAGCCGCTGCTGTTGATCGACCGGGCGTAGACGTCGTGCACCCGGCCGGGGATCGGCGGCAGCAGCACCGGAGAACCGTTGTCCCACAACACCACCCGGTTGTCCTCGGCGACGCCGGCGATGTACCGGCCGGTCGCGTCGACCGTCTGCGCCGAGGCGTAGCGAATGCCCGCGGGCAGCGCAAGCGCCTCGGTGACCCAGGGTGAGGCCGCCTTTTTCGACAGCGATGGCGTCGGTGTCGGTGATGGCGACACCAGTGGGCTTGGTGAGTTGGCAACTATGACATTCTGGTTGACCTGGATGAGGGTCGGCACGGCCATGGCTGCCACCGCAACCACGGCTGCGGCGGCGCTCATCGTGACACGGCGGCGGCGTAAGCTGCGCCGTGCAGTGCGCACGGCACCGCCCGGGGTCAGCAGGGTGGGTGGGAAAGCGGTCTGCCGCAGCAGAGCGGACAGCCTGTCTTCTTCGTTCACGAAACACTCCGAACGTCGGCCGAGACGAGCAGCTCCCGCATCGCCCCGAGCGCCCTAGCTGTCTGGGACTTGACGTTGCCGGTGGAGCAGCGCAACGCCAAGGCGGTGTCCTCTATCGACTGGTCGCACAGGAAACGCAGTACCAGCACCGCACGCTGTCCGCGTGGAAGTTTCCTGAGCGCGGTGTGGACCAGTTCTTGCATTTCGAACGGCTCGGCCACCACGGCCGGCCGGTCGGGAAGACTCCAGCTGAGAAACACCCGCGACCACGCGAGCCGTTTCTCGTCGAGAAACTGGCGCACCAGTACCCGCTGAACGTAGGCATCCACATTGTCGGCCGTCCTGACCTTGGCCCAATGTCGATAGAGCGCGGTCAGAGCCGCCTGGACCACGTCATCTGCCCGGTGGGCGTCACCGGTGAGCAGGTAGGCGGCCCGAATCAGGTGGGGCAGGCGCGCGGTGACATATTCAGCGTATTCACGTTCGTCCTCAGCCCTCATCGGCGGCCCCTTCCATGTTCACACCCCGACGACGGGTACGGCGCCACGAAAAGTTGCGTCCGGGAGTCGGCAGAAGTGCCGACTATCGCTTCCTCGGTCGCCGCAGCAGAATACGTCCCACCCGAGTTCCGGGTGGGACGTCACCAGTCGGCACATGGGAAGAAGCGGAGTGTCCATGAGGAAACGAATATTGACGCGTTTGGCCAGGGTGGCCGTCGTGGCCGCGCTGGTCGGCGCCGGGCTCACGGTGGCCAGCCCGGCCCAGGCAATCATCATCACGTGCAGCAAGGCCGCGATTTCTCCAGAGGGCGCCCAGGCCTTCTGCACCGGCTCGCCACCGCACATGTTCTACGTCTCCATCACCTGCCTTCGATTGCCCACCGGCCAGAAGAGAATCGTCAACGGACCGCACCGGCCGGTCGGCTACAACTTTTTCTCCCGCGCCTATTGCGGATCCGGCTGGGTGCTCTACAGCTACACCTACTTCACCTACTCGTAGCAACCGCCAGGGGGTCGGCGAGAAGTCCTACGGCATCGGATCGGTGGCCAGGATGGCGTAGCGCAGCGAGTCGCGCCAGGTGTGGCCACCGACCAGGACATGGTGTCGAGCGAGCCCCTCGTAGCTCATGCCGATCTTCTCCAGCACCCGCTGGGAGGCTGCGTTGTCGGGCGCCGTCGTCGCCTCGATCCGGTGCAGGCCAAGCTCGCCGAGGCCGAAGCGGACCATCAGCCGGGCGGCCTCCGAGGCGTAGCCGTGGCCGTGCAGGTCCGGATGAACCATATAGCCCAGTTCGGCCCGGAAGTGACGAGGCTCGAAACCGGACAGCGAACACGACCCGATGATTCGGCCGTCCAGCGTCATCGCCAGCTGGTAGTCCTTGCGGTCGGGTTCCTGTGCGGCGGTCTGGCGGAGGGTCAGCTCAGCGACGACCATGTCTACGGTCGGGGCGGCGATTTCGAGTGGGCCGGGAACCCGGCGCGGGTGGACGAGCAGCGCATGAAATTCCTCGGCGTCGTCGATCCGATAGTCCCGCAGCACGAGGCGGGGGCCGAGGATCTCAACTGGATACATGTGTCCATTCTTTCGGTTCGCCTGATCCTTTGCTGGCTTGCCATCGGAAAACTGATATCACTATGATAGCGGTGTGGTGGGCGAGCGAAAACAGCTACTGCTGCGGCTGGACCCGGGGGTTCACGACGCCCTGACCCGGTGGGCAGCCGACGATCTGCGCAGCGTCAACGCGCAGATCGAGTTCCTGCTACGCCAAGCCCTCGCCAAATCCGGGCGTCTGCCCGGCGATGTCGGCGAGCCCCGGCGACGCGGCCGGCCACCCAAGAGCCCGTCCGACGGCGACTGAGAGAGGCAGACATGGAGCTTCCGGCACCCCTCACCTCGCGGGTCTACCTGCTTGCCTACAACACCGACAAGCACAAGCTGACCTGCAACGGATATCTCGGTTACGTGCTGCGCGCGGCGGCCCTCACCGAGCTGCATCAGGCGGGCGCACTGTCCGATATGGACGGTGTGGTCAAACCGGCGCGTACCCATCTGAAGGATCCCTTGCTAGTCAAGGTGCTGGAGGAGATAAGCAATGCGCCCAGGCCCAGAAAGTGGGCTTACTGGGTGGGTCACGCGCAGACGCCGATGTTTCGCGCGGTGCAGCAGCGGCTGGTCGAGGATCAGTTGATCAGCACCGAACGATTCCGGATCCTCGGCATCTTCCCCGCCACGAGGGTCAAGGTGCTCAGGCATCGGGCCGTGACCCAGCTGCGCTCGATCGTGTCGCGCGCCCTGGCCGGCGGCAGCGTGGACCCCCACGATGGGGCCCTGGCCGCGCTCGCCGCGATCGGCGAGGTGCGCATCGCGGTGGCACGCGCCCAGGTCCGCGAGCGCAAGCAGCGCATCGACCATCTCGCCGCCCAAGCCGGGCCGGCCCTACCGGCTCTGCACAAAGTCATCCGCGACCATCGCATCGCGCAATCGTCATACGGCGGCTGACTCTGGTTGGCGGCACCGGCTTTCGATGCCGCCAACGACTAGGAGGCGGCTAGCAGATCGTGCAGAACCACTGACGCACCACGATGTTGCCGAAGCCGCCGTTGTCACTGATGTTGGGATCGTTGTAGCTGAAGATCAGCACGGCTGTCGGATCGTCATCGCTGACGGGAGTGGGCCGCACGTACCTGAAGCAGCCGCTGTTGCGCCCGACCGGGAACCACTCGTTGGTGCCGAAGCGCCGGCCGCGGTCGGTGATGACCGCGCCCCGGTCCACCTTGGCGATCAGCATGTACTGGTTCTGCCCCCGCAGCGGCCAGTCGGCAGGGGCAGGCGTGGGATCTCCTCCGACATCCTTCTGGGTACCCAAATAGTTGATGGCAATGCTTCCGGTGGCCGTGATCCGGAAGGCGTCGTTGTTGAACATCTGCGCGGGCAGGTCGAAGGGCGTGTTGTTGTTGCCGCCCGCAGCAAACGAGGGGCTCGTGAAACTCGTCGCCGCTCCGGCGGTGCACCTGTTCAATGCGGTCACGTCGTCGATCGCGTGGGCCGCTCCGGCGGGCAGCAGCGCACCGCCGACCGCGGTGATCGCCGTTACCGTGCCGACCAGGAACCTTCGCTTCATTGACATTGTTCGCTCCATTCTCCGTGGACCGGTGGATACCTGGATCCAGCGTCGGCGGCGGGAGTTCACGACGAACGATCCGCGAACGAGGTGCGGCGAAGTTGCGATTGCTGCCCGCATCGTCAAGAGCGGTCGGCTATTTGTCTAAACAGCCTCGCCACAACCGGGCCACAACATCTGACCGGTGTGCTGAGAGCATGAGGTTACTCAATAGAACTGCAAGAGTGGTCCTGGCCACCGTGCTGCTGGCCGGGGTGCAAGCCAGCACCGCCGTGGCGAGCGCACCGACGGTGACAGCGCTGCAGGCCTGGCAGGCGAAGATCGCCAAGGTCCCCCAGCCATCGAAGGGCTGCTTCACCTCCAGCTATCCCAAGCTGCAGTGGCAGCAGACGTCATGTTCCTACGCGCAGCAACCTCCGATGACGCCACGGCCGCCCGGCCCGCTGCCGTTCACCGTGGGCGGCGGCGGTATGAACGACCTTTCCGCCAAGGCCCCGGTCGGCACCATCTCCAGCGCCACCGGTTCGTTCGACAGCGCGGTCAACCTGACCAGTGAGACCAGCTCGGGCACAGCCAACAACTACACGCTGCAGCTCAACACGAATCCCTTTGTCAGCCCTGCCTGTTCCACCTCCCCCAACCCCGGCTGCCGGGGCTGGGAACAGTTCGTCTATTGGAACACCGGCTCATCGGGCCGGCTGCTGATCCAGTACTGGATGCTGTTCTACAACGCGCCGTGTCCGGCCGGCTGGATCTTCTTCGAGTTCAGCCCCGGCGACCCCATCAGCTACTGCTTCCGCAACAACGCCGGTCAGGTGAGCGGGCTGGCCAACCAGCCGATCACCAACCTGACATCGCTGCGGCTGACCGGCAACGCCACCGCTGCCGGCGACAGCGTCACCTTTGTCGCTGGGGGCACAGCCACCACCGCGCCGGGCGACAACTTCCTGTCCGCCTCGGGCGGGTGGGACATCGCCGAGTTCAACGTCTTCGGCGGCCCGGGTGGCGCCGAGGCCACGTTCAACGCCGGCGCGACCATCAAAGTCCGGACGTTGATCAACTACGGCGGCCGCGATGCTCCCGAGTGCCGGGCGGTGAGCTTCACCGGCGAGACCAGCAACCTGAGCTTCGGCACCGCGGCACCCGCTCCGACGCCGCCGGGACCATCCATCCAGTTCATCGAGGACACCGACGGTGGCATGCCCGCGGACTGCATGTATGCGGCCGCGATAGGTGACACCCATCAGCACACGGTCGCCGGTCTGCTGTATGACTTCCAAGCTTCCGGCGATTTCGTCGAGGCACAGGTCGGCCCGAGCTTCGAGGTGCAGACACGTAAGGTCTCCGGCGCGCCGACATGGCCGGACGCGTCGGTGAACCAATCGGTCGGCGCGCGCATGGGCAAGACCGAAGTGGCGTTGTGCGAAGGCAAAACCCTTGTGGTGGACGGAAAAGCTACCGAGCTGCCCCCGGGCGGGTCGCTCTGGCTGTCGGCCGACAACGTGAACATCTACCGAGTCGGCAATCGCTATTTCTTCGTCGATCAAGACGGCAACAGTGTTCGGATAGGCGTGCATTCGAGCTATATCAACGTATCCGTGGGCCTGGGGGCCTGGCCGTCGAAGGTTCTCGGCCTGCTCGGCAACCCCGACAACGACGTCAAGCGGCTCGAGGCCCGCGATGGCACCCAGTTCACCGTTCCGGTCTCGTTCTCCGACCTCTACAACAGATTCGGCGACAGCTGGCGGCTCGACCCGGCCAAGTCTTTGCTGTCGGTCTGCGGACCCCAGGCAGAGCAAGGCAATCCTGGCCGGCCGTTCTTCGCCCGCGACCTGAACCCGGAACTGCGCCGGCACGCCGAGCTGGTCTGCCAGAAGGCCAAGGTGCCCAGTGTTTGGCTTGGCGCCTGCACCCTGGACGTAGCGGTGCTCGGTGACAAGGCGGCGGCAGCATATGTCGGCGTCAAGCCACCTGTTCTGACAAACCCATAAAACTATTTCATGGTACGCAGCGGGGCACACCAGACGGTGTGCCCCGCTCGGTCACGTCTAAGGCGGTCAGCACAGGCAGGCGGGTAGCCAGTCTGCGGGGTTCACCGGAGTGCCGTTGAGCCTCACCTCAAAGTGCAGGTGGTATCCGGTCGAGGTGCCGGTCGTGCCGACGCGGCCGATCAGCTGCCCCACGTTGACCCGCTGGCCAACCGACACAAGGATTTGCGACTGGTGCGCGTAGCACGTGGACAGATTGGAGCCCTGATAGGTGCCGTGCGCGATGCAAGTGTAGTTGCCCGACCCCCCGCGCGGCCCGGCCAGGGCGATCTGCCCCGGGGCCGCTGCGTAGATGGGCGTGCCGTTGCCGGCGGCAATGTCCATGCCCGAGTGCAGCAACCACTCGTGATAGATCGGATGCAGACGGTAGCCGAAGTCGCTGGACTTGCGACCGCTGACGGGCATGAGCAGGCGCGCGCCGGGGCGTAGCACCGCTGTGCCACCGCCCTGCCCGGCTTCCCACGCTTGCAGCTCCGCCGCCACGCGCTCGCTTTCCCGCTGCGCCTCCTGGTAACGCGCAAGCACCTCGGCCCGGTATTTTTCCGCTTCCGCGACAGCGTCTTTCTGCTTGGCGAGCAGATCGGTCAAGGCACGTTCGTTGCGCACAGCCTCATCGCGGGTGCGGGCGACCTCGGCGACCGCGGCTTTCGCCGCGGCCAGCTTCTTGTCGGCGGCGTCCTGTGCCGCGCCGGCCCTGGCTGCCAACCGCATCGCTTCCTGAGTGGCTGCCGCGTACCCGTCGACAGCCTCTTTCTTCAGCTCCGACACCTGGCGCGCATATTCGGCGCGCAGCATGAACTCCCGCGGTGAGCTGGAACCGATGAAGGCGTTGAACTCTGCTATCCCGCCGCCCTGGTAGGCGACGGTGGCGAACCGGCCGAGGCGCTCCTTTTCCAGCTGGACCCGGTCGGCCGCGGCTTGATACTTCTGCGCGGCCACGTCCAGGACCGCCTTCGCGGCATCCGCCTGCTTCTGTCGCACGGCCGCCGCGTCTTCCGCGGTCTTCACCGCTTGCTTCGCCGCGGTGCTGACTTCCTTGGCCGCCAACACATTCTCGTTCAGCTCGCCGAGTTTGGTCAGCGCCGCCTGGGCTTGGGCCGAAGCGGACTCCAGCAACACGGCCGTGCGCGCGAGCTCGGCATCAGCGCGTTTCTTTGCTTCACGAGGATCGTCGGGCTCTGCCGCCCCGAAACTCAGGACGGCGAGAACAGCCAATATGGCCGATGAGGCGGAGATGGCCCGCATGTCCGGGAACTGTACGCGGCCATGCGGGCGTCTTCAACCCGTCAGCGCCGCTGTTTTCTCATCCACTCCCATATGTGTATTGAGTTGATACTGGGGTCGTTGCGGGCCACGTAGATCCAGGACCAGTGGCCGGGGAACTGGTGGCCGTTCCAGATGACGTGGTCGTAGAGCGTCATCTCGGAATCGGCGATGAGGTCGTGTGCGTGGATGGTGTTGGGCTCCGGCGGAACTGTCGTGTCATCGAGCGAGGTGACCAGCCAGGTGGGGGTACTGATCCGCGCCAGCTCGGCGTCGGTGATCATCACCGGGCCGCCCGGCTGAAGAGACGCGACCACGCCACAGATCGGCACGGAGGCGGCGAAGACTTCGGGATAGATCGTGGTCATCTTCAAGCTCATGTATCCGCCGTTGCTGCAGCCGGCGACGTAAATCCGGTCCAGGTCGATGGGGTGCCGGCGGGCCAGATCGCGAATGATCTCAAGGATGAGAGGGGCGAACCGCGGGCCGTCCTCGAGCCAGAACGACGTGCTCTGCGGAGCCACCACAAAGGCGCCCGAGAAGATCTTTTGTGCCTCGGCGGTGGCGAAACCGAGCGCGCCGCGGTTGGCACGCAACGTGGTTTCGTTGTCGTAGTAGTTGTCGGGCAGGGAGGCGCCCTCACCCCCGCCGTGCAGCCAGACCACAAGCGGGCGTTTGCCTCTTCCCGCGGAACGCGATGTGGGCGAATACAGCCGGTACTTCATCCCGGAGCCGGAGACGTGGTAACTGAAGGCGTCCACCTCCGGATTGGACAGCCGCCCCTGCTGGAAACCGGAGATGGTGACGGGGCGGTGGTTGCGCAACGCGAAGGGCGCGTTCTGGGTGATGGTGTAGACCAGATCGAGCTGTACGTTGCGTCCTTTGCTCACGATGTAACCGAGGGTGCCGCCGCCAACCTGTCCCTCGGCGTAGCTCAGGTCGAGCACGATGTTGCCACGGCGGTCGATCCGGGCCGCGGTCACCGGGCGGTCAAGGTCGTACTCGCTGAAGATGACGTCACCTGGGGCGATGGGAATCGGGCTGCTGGCCTTGGCATGCACGCTGAAGGTGCCGGTGGTCACGGTGGCCGGGTCGATCGGCCCGAGCCGGGCGGTGTCGAGGGTGATCGAGGTGACCTGCTCACCCCCGTCCAGCACCAGTGCGTCGAGGGTGAATCCGACGCGTGAGGTTTGGCCGCCGGCATAGGCGGCGACGCCGGGCAGGGACAGGCCGGCGGCGGCACCCGCGCCGGCGGTGAGAAGGGTGCGACGGCTGAAGGGCGTGGCCATGCGGACTCCTCTGTCGTTCATTGATGGTCTTCGCATTAACTCTGGTCTATCACAGCCGTCGCGGGTCGGCACGGGAAAGCCCTGCCACCGATTCGGGCGGCAGGGCGAGGTGTTGACAGACAGTGCGCCAAGCATCGCGGTCCGCGTTTTCAAGGTGATTGATTGCTGATTGATTGCGCTGCGAAGCGACTGGTTGAATGCAGTGTGCGCGCTGCGGGGATTGAGTTCCGGGTGTTCGGTCCGGTCCGGATGTGTGTGGCCGGCGCCGACGTTGCGCTTGGTCCGGTCAAACAGCTTTGCCTGATGACCTCGTTGGTGCTGGAGCCAGGAACCGTGGTGCCGCTTGGTGTCCTGATCGACCGGGTGTGGGGGCCCGCCCTGCCCAGCGACGCGACCGGAGCTCTGGCGACCTACGCCAGCAGGCTTCGCCGCCTGATCGCGGCAGCCTGCGCGGAGCACAGCGATGCGGTGGTGATTCACCATCTGGCGGGCGGATATCGCCTGGACTGCGACCCGGAGGCGATCGATCTGCACCGGGCCAGGCGGCTGGTGCGCCTCGGCCGGCAGGCAGACAGCGATGAGCTCGCGCTGGCGTACCTGTCACAAGCATTGGATCTCACGGCGGATCTGCCATTGAGTGGCCTGACCGGCTCGTGGGCAACTCACGTTCGGGACCAGCTGGTCCGGGAACGGCTCGACATCGCGCTCGAGCGGTTCGACATCGAGCTTCGGCTCGGGCGGTGCACCGAGATCGTCCCCGAGCTGTTAGACCTTGCGGCGCAACATCCGCTGGCCGAGCACGTCCTATCCGCCCTGATGCGGGCGCTGTGCGCGGCGGGGCGGCCGGCCGAGGCGCTGGATCACTACGCGCAGCTGCGTGGCCGGCTCGCCGAGGAGCTCGGCTGCGAACCTGCGCCTCAGCTGCAGGACCTCTTCCGCGGGATCCTGCGCCAAGCGCCGGAGTTGTTCGCCACCACCACAGTTGAGGCGGCGCAGGCTCTCGTGCCCGCCGTCGCGAGCCCGCGTGGAGCTTGGCCGGTCCCTGCGCAGCTACCCATAGACGCGCGAGGATTTGCCGGACGTCATCGGGAGCTTGAGCAACTGACCCAGCTCGCCGAGTCGGCCGCCGGCCCTGGGCTTGTGGCGATCACCGGAATGGCCGGCATCGGCAAGTCGGCGCTGGCAGTGCATTGGGCTCACCGAATCCCCGACCGGTTCCCGGATGGGCAGCTGTACGTCAACCTGCGCGGCTTCGATCCGGCCGGCCGGCCGGTCGAGCCGGCCGCAGCGGTGCGCGGCTTTCTCGATGCCCTCGGCCTGCAGCCGGGGCGAGTCCCGGCCGACGCTGAAGCGCAGTATGCGCTGTACCGCAGCCTGCTGGCCGGCCGCCGGATGCTGGTCCTGCTGGACAACGCCAGCGACGCTGAGCAGGTCCGCCCGCTGCTGCCCGGGGCGGGCGGCGCCATGGTGCTGATCACCAGCCGCAACCGGCTCACCCCGCTGGTCGCCACCGAGGGCGCCCATCCCCTCAGCCTGGACCTACTGTCCACAGAGGACTCTCGTAAGCTGCTGGCCGCGCGGCTGGGCGCCGCCCGGGTCGCGGCCGAGCCCGACGCGGTGGACACCATCATCGGCGATTGCGCCAGGCTGCCGCTCGCGCTGGCGATCGCCGCCGCGCGCGCCGCCCAGTCCGATGGCTTGCCGCTCGCGGCCCTCGCCGCCGACATTCACGACACCGGACGGCGGCTGGACACGCTGGACGGCGGCGACCCCGCCAGCCAGGTCCGGGCCGTCCTGTCCTGGTCCTACGCCACCCTGTCCCCGCCCGCGGCCCGGCTCTTCAGATTGCTCGGCCACCACCCGGGGCCGGACATCTCGGCCGCCGCCACGTCCAGCCTGGCCGGATGCCCGCCGGGGCAGGCCGTCCCGCTGCTGATCGAGCTGACCCGGGCCAGCCTCATTGCCGAACACACGCCGGGCCGATTCCTCTGGCACGACCTTTTGCGCGCGTACGCCACCGAGCTGGCCGCCCAAGACCCTGAACCCGAACGACGCGCGGCCCTGATCCGCCTGCTGGACCACTACACGCACACCGCCGACACCGCCGCCCGCCTGCTTTACCCGCAACGGTCCGCACCATCGATCGCCCAACCCCAATCCGGGATCAGTCCCGAAGGCCTCGCCGACCCCGGTCAGGCTCTCACCTGGTTCACCGCCGAACACGCGGTGCTGATGGCCGCCGTCGACCACGCTGTCGCCAACGGGTTCGACTTCCACGTCTGGCAGCTGGCTTGGGCCCTCGACGATTTTCTGGACCGGCGGGGGCACTGGCACGACAAGGTCGCCGTCCAGCAGGCCGCGGTGGCTGCGGCCGGGCGTCTGGCCGACCCGTCCGCACAGGCCCGCGCCCACCGACTACTTGCCGTCTCCCACACCAGGCTGGGCCGGTTCGACGACGCCGACGCCCACCTGCAGCACGCCCTCGACCTGACGACCCAGACCGGTGACCTGACCGGGCAGGCAGCCACCCATCACCATCACGCCATGCTGCGGGATCGGCAGGGCCGCTACAGCGAGGGGCTCGATCATGCCCGCCAGGCACTGGAGCTGTACAGCGCCGCCGGCAGCCAGCGCGGGCAGGCGTTAGGTCTCAACGCGGTCGGCTGGGCGCACGCCCGTCTCGGCGACCACCAGCAGGCCCTCATCGACTGCAAGCAGGCCCTCGCCCTGCACGAGGCGCTCGGCGAGCACTACGGACAAGCCTCCACATGGGACAGCCTCGGCTACGCCTACGACCACCTCGGCCAGCACTCCGAAGCCGTTACCTGCTACGATCACGCCCTTGAGCTGTACGTCAGCCTCGGCCACCGCCACGGCGAAGCCGATACCCTCAGCCGACTCGGCGACTCCCACTACTCCGCCGGCAACCCGCGCGGCGCGCAAACCGCATGGCAGCAGGCCCTGACCGTTTTCGATGAGCTCGAGCACCCCAATGCCGATCAGCTGCGCACCAAACTCGCCACGCTGGACCGTCCACCTAACGCGCACCTTCGGTAACCAAGGCGTAATTTTTGGTTGATACATGTGGCTTCGCGACCCGGCCAATGCCGGACAATAGTCCGAACTGTTCTCATGTCAGCGAAAGCACGGAAAGGAGGCCCCCGATGCGGGACGCCTCGCTAGTCGTGATCGCCAGCCGTCTGCCCATCAACGACGCCGCCGCTTCCGAAGGGGTGTTCGAGTGGCGCCGCAGCCCCGGTGGGCTGGGTGAAGCCCTGCATCCTGTGCTGATCAACACGCCGACCACCTGGATCGGCTGGGCGGGCAAGGCTGGCCCCACCACTTCGCTGCCAGACGTCGACGGCGTGCGCCTGGTGCTGATAGAGCTGTCCGAGGAGGACGTCCGCGACCACTACGAGGGCTTCGCCAACTCGACGCTGTGGCCGCTCTACCACGATGCCATCGAGCCCGCTGTGCACCACCGCCGATGGTGGGAGGCCTATCAGCGGGTCAACCAGCGCTACGCCGACCACGCCGCGCGGGTCGCCGCCCACGGCGCCGTGGTGTGGGTGCAGGACTACCACCTGCAACTGGTGCCCATGATGCTGCGCGCACAGCGACCCGACCTGCGCATCGGCTTCTTCCTGCACGTGCCGTTCCCTCCCCCGGAGCTGTTCATGCAGCTGCCGCGCCGCGCCGAGCTGCTGCGCGGCATGCTGGGGGCCGATTTGATCGGATTCCAGCGCATTCAGGCCGTGCACAACTTCCACCAGCTGGTCGCGAAGGTGCTGGGGGCGACCGTCGACGAAAACGGCGTCGAGATCGACGGGCGCGTCGTGAGCACCGGCGCGTTCCCGGTCTCGATCGACACCGCCGAGATGGAGGCGCTTGCCAGCAGTGAGGAGGTCGTGCAAAAGGCAGCCCAGCTGCGCGCCGACCTGGGCGGTCCGCAGCGGGTGATTCTGAGCGTGGACCGGCTCGACTACACCAAGGGCATTGAGCACCGGCTCAAGGCCTATCGGGAATTGCTGGTCGATGGCCGGCTCAAAGCCGCCGAGACGATGCTGGTGCAAGTCGCCATCCCGAGCCGGGAACGTGTCGAGCAGTACAGGCTGCTGCGCGACCGAGTGGAGAGCGAAGTCGGGCGGATAAACGGCGACTTCGGGCGGGTCGGCGTGGCCGCGGTGCACTACCTGAGTCAGGTCTTCGATCGCACCGAGCTGGCCGCGCTTTACCGCGCCGCCGACGTGATGGCGGTGACCCCGCTGCGCGACGGCATGAATCTGGTGGCCAAGGAATACGTCGCCGCCCGGGTCGACGGATGCGGCGCGCTGGTGCTGAGCGAGTTCGCCGGGGCCGCCGCCGAGCTGACGCAGGCCTACCTGGTGAACCCGCACGATGTGGAGGCGCTCAAGGACACCCTGATCCAGGCGCTGCAGGCCGATCCGACCGAGCCGAATCCGCAGATGCTTGCCATGCGGGAGCATCTTCGCCACCATGACATCCAGGCCTGGGCCTGGTCGTACCTGACCGCGCTGGAGGCGGCCTGCGCCGCTCGGTGATTCGCGCAACAAATCTAGTGATCTTGGTGAACTAAGTGCGAGTATGTCCGTCGTGTCCAGCATCGATCAGATTTCAGACAAGGCTCTTGTGGATCCTGGGACGGCTGGGCAGCGATCCCTCCAGGACCGAATCCGTGACCTGTTCCCGCACGACCCCGCCCGTCCCCACCTCTCCCGCTGGTGGTGGTGGATGGCGCTGGCGGTCGTCGCCGGTGCATTAGCCAGTCTTGGCCGGGTGCCCTATGGCCCAGGGGTGCTCAACAGCATCTGGGCCGAGGACGGCTCGAACTTCCTAACAGATGCCTTGTACCGCAACGAGTTCAAAATGATTCTCCGCCCTCACAACGGCTACTTCGTGATGGCGACCCGGGCACTGGCCATCCCGGCGAGCTGGGCGCCGATCGAGTGGGGCCCGGCGGTGCTGACCATCGAGGCGGCTCTGGTCACCGGGCTCATGGCGCTCGGCGTCTACCTGGCCAGCCACCAGCATCTGCGCCACCCGCTCGCCCGCCTCATCGCGGCCGCCCCCGTCGTCGCGGTGCCGTTAGGGGAAAACGTCGCGGCAGCCGCGTCGAACAACGTGGCCACGCTCCAGTTCGCCGCCATCTACACCGCGATGTGGATGATGTTGTGGGTGCCCAGAAGGCGCGCCTCCCAGGTCGTCGCGGTGCTCGCCGTCCTCGCGGTCGCCATGAGCAGTTTCCTGGCCGTCATCCTGCTGCCCTTGGCTTTGCTGCGCCTCTACGCACGGCGTGGGCTGGCCGAGGTGACTATGGTGGCGGGCCTGCTGGTGGCCTTGGCGGGCAACCTCGGCGCGCTGGCGCTCGGCCTGGCGGTAAGGCCGGTGAATGTGCCGTCGAACTGGGATCCTTGGTACGCCTTGAAGATTACGGCCGACTGGGCGTTGCCCCACGCGATGTTCGGCTACGGCATCACCGGCGACGGCACCCAGGCGGTGCAGCCGGCGTGGCTGGTTCAGCTGTCCTGGGCCGTGCTCGCCCTGTTCGTGGTGGTGGCGGCGGTCGGGCTGACCCGCCCGGCCTGGAAGATCGCGGCCCTGATGGGCCTGACCGCGATCGTGTTCGTGTGCGCCACCGAGATGCAGTACGGCGGCCTCGAGCTGCGTTACGTCATCGCGCCCGAGCTCATGCTCTTCGTGGTGCTCGCCGCGCTCATGCTGCCCAAACCGGACAGCACCCGGCGCCTCGCCGTGTTGCCCCTCGTGCTCACCTTCGTCGGCGTCGGGCTGGTCTTCGCCTTCAGCTACCAGACGGTCTCGCCGCGAGCCAATGCGCTCGCCCCCTGGGACGAGGCGGTAGCCCGAGCCCGGATCACCTGCCAGGATCCAGCGAACCGGGCCGTCTACATCGACCCAGCCGACGGCAGTGTCGAGGCGTTCAACGGGGAGCCGTCGGGCTTCCCCGGCTGGTCGGTGCTGGTGCCCTGCGACCGCCTGCGCTAGCCTCCTCGCGAGTCTGGGAGTCCAGCCCGTTCCGGCCGGGAGGTGATACGGCTCGCCATGTTCACCATCAATGTCAACGGGGTGGACCATCGGGTGGAAGCGCCCGGGGATGCGCCGCTGCTTTTCGTGCTGCGCAACGATCTCGGCCTGCACGGCCCACAGTTCGGCTGTGGCGAGGAGGCGTGCGGCGCCTGCAAGGTGCTCGTTGACGGCGCGGCCGTCCCCAGCTGCCGGCTGCCGCTGCAGCGGGTGGGCGCCGCCCGGGTGGTCACCCTGGAAGGGCTGGCCGAGGAAGGTGAGCCGCACCCGGTGCAGCGGGCGTTCTCCGACGAGCAGGCGATGCAGTGCGGCATGTGCGCCAACGGCATGATCATCGAGGCGGTGGCGCTGGTCATGCGCGGCAACCCGACCGACGACGGCATCCGGGAAGCATTGCAGGACAACCTGTGTCGCTGCGGGGCGCATCACCGGATCGTGCGTGCGGTGCGCCGGGCCGCGGATGAGCTGTGGCGATGAGCACCGCGGCGGACGGCACGCCGATCGACGACTGGATCGAGATCCACGCCAACGGCCGGGTCACCGTCAAGACCGGCAAGGTGGAGCTGGGGACAGGGCTGATGACCGCCCTGGCCCAGATCGCCGCCGAAGAACTCGACGTTGCTGTGGAAGACATCGACATGGCAGGCCCGTGGACCGGCCGCAGCCCGGACGAGGGCTACACCGCCGGCAGCCGTTCGATCAAGGACGGCGGGGCGGCGATCCGCCGGGCCGCGGCCGAGGCCCGTCAAGCGTTGCTGGAGCTGGCCACGGCGCAGCTGGGTGACGCGCTGACCGTGGCCCGCGGCGTGATCACCGGGCCTGGCGGCCGCCGGAGCTACGCCGAACTGATGGGCGGAAAGCCGTTCCACCGCACGATCGATGGCCGGGCACCGCTCAAACACCCCGAGTCGTACTCCGTCGTCGGCACAGCGGTTCGGCGCGCCGACATCGCCCGCAAGGTGAACGGGCTGGACGGGTTCGTCACCGACATCCGCGTCGAAGGCATGGTCCACGCCCGGGTGGTGCGCCCCCGCACCTTCGGCGCGCGTCTGGTCGACGTCGACACCTCCGCGCTGCCAGATGGCGTGATCGTGGTGCGCCGCAACGACTTTCTGGCGGTGGTCGCCGACCGTGAGGAGGTGGCGCTCGCGGCCCGTGCCGCCATCCGTCCCCTGTGGACCGACGGGCATCCGTTGCCGCCGATGGACGACCTGTTCGGCTGGATGCGCCGGCAGGTCACCGACGACAGCGACCTGGTGTCCTGGCCACGCTCCGGCGACGTGGCGGCGGGCCAGCGCACGATCGTGCGCGACTACCACTGGCCGTTTCAGGCGCACGCCTCGCTCGCACCGTCGTGCGCGGTGGCCGACGTGCGCCCCGACGGTGCTGTCGTCTACACGGCCGCGCAAGGCGTCTACCCGCTACAACGAGCACTGGCCCAGCTGCTTGACCTGCCCCCGGCCTCGATCGAGGTCATCCATCGGGAGGGATCGGGCTGCTACGGCCACAACGGCGCCGACGACGCGGCCGCCGATGCCGCCGTGATCTCGCAGGAGCTGGGCCGCCCGGTAAGGGTGCAGTGGACCCGTTTCGACGAGCTCGTCTGGGCACGCAAGGGACCAGCGATGACCACCCGGATGACAGCGGAGCTCGCCCCGAAGGGGCGGATCGCGTTCTGGAGCGCGGACATCTGGACCCCCACGCACGGCGGCCGTCCCGCCAGACCGGACCAGCTCATCGCCGGCCGGCTGCGTGACGGCCTCGCCGAGCCGGAAGCCACCGCGTACATCGGCGGTGGCCGCAACGCCCAGGTGGACTACGACATCGCCGCACAGCGGGTCACGATGCGCTGGCTGCGCAAGCCCGCGCTGCCCGGTTCTGCGCTGCGGGGCTTGGGCGCCACCGCCAACACCTTCGCCAACGAGTGCTTCATGGACGAGCTGGCCGCTCTGGCCGAAGTGGACCCGGTCGAGTTTCGCCGCCGGCACCTCACCGACCCCCGGGCGCTGGCTGTGCTCGATGCTGTGACGCAAGCTTGCGGATGGGGTCTGCCGCTGCCGGCGGGCCGGGGCCGCGGCTTCGCCTATGGCCGCTACGACGGCACCGGCGCCTATGTGGCGACGGTCGCCGAAGTGTCCATTGTGGACAATGAGGCGCGGGTGGAGCGGCTCTGGATCGCGCACGACTGCGGGCTGATCGTCAACCCGGACGGCCTGCGCAACCAGATCGAGGGCAACCTCATTCAGTCGCTGAGCCGGGCTTTGATCGAGCAGGTTCGCTGGGACGCGGGCGGGCTGCTGTGCACAGAATGGGATTCCTACCCGATCCTGCGTTTCACCCAGATCCCGCCTCTCGAAGTGATCCTCATCGACCGCCCGGATCAGCCGCCGGTCGGCGCGGGGGAACCGGCGACCATCACCACTGCCCCTGCTGTCGCTAATGCCATCGCCGCGGCCAGCGGAGTGCGGCTGCGCCAAGTCCCGCTGGGCGGGCAGCTGCGCTAGGTATGACAAGTTGCGCTCCGCGCTGCTGGCCGCCATCGCCTCCGGCGACAACCCATTCGCGCCCTGAAACCAGACGTGACACGCTGACTTCGTGACCAGTGACACGCCCGACCGGCGGCTGTGGCTCATCGAGATAGCCGTCCTCGCCTCCAGCGATGAAGTCGACCGGCTCGCCGACGACCTCATCACCACCCTCTGCCCCGACCCCACCCACGACGGCGACTGCTCCACACCATGGGCATTGACCACCATCGACGGTTCGAGTTTCTCCGCTCGCCGCCAAGCCGACATGCGCGAAAGCATCCGCCTGACCAACCCCGACCCCAGCGACTTCTGACGCGCTAGCTGAATGCGCTCATTCTGCCTGGCGGTAGGTCCCCACCCAGAAAAGAGAGAAAATCGCTATGACTGGTACGAGGCTTGCCAGCACAACGAGTCCGTGAAAGCCGAGAAGCACTTGCAGCCCGATCAGGGCCAGCGGCGGCACGGCACCAAGCAGCACGATGACGGCGAGATAGGCTGCCCGGACAAGCAATCCCTGACCCAGTTGGCGCAACAGCGGGCCGTCGCTATCGGCATGCCAGGCCATGACGGGCGCATCGCTGTCGTCGGTCAGCGCGGCCTCGGAGATGTCCACTTTGGACCATCCGACCCTGGTGTTGAGACGCCGCCCCAGCGCGCCGCGCATGCGAGCATCCCAAACCCGTTGATAGCGCAGCGACATCAACAGGTAGGCGACGAGCCACACCGCGCTGAAGATGATCTGAACCGGTACCGACATGGAACGCCACGATACGGCAGGTTGATCAGGATGTCACCACCTGGATCTGCAGCCCAGCGACCCGGACACGGGCCCCGACTGGCGGCCTGGCGGGTCGGCGAGCGATGATCGCGGGGTGGACATTCCCGTATCGCTGCGCGAATCGTTGCACGATCCCGCGTTCTGGGCGCGGTACACCTTCGCCGCGGAGGACGGCCCCGGCGCGGATCGGCTCGGCACCCTCAGGGAGCTGCTCGACGAAGACGAAGACGAGGAAGGTGACGAGGAGCGGGAGGACGCGTTCGTCGTCAGCTTCGACGTCGGCGGCGGGCATCTGGTGGTGCTCGACATCGACAACGATCTCGGCTCGTACGAGCTCGGCATCGCCGCGCCGGGTGGCGCCGACATTGCCTCGCTGGGCTGGGACGACCTGGCGCATTGGCATCCTTTCGCGTTGCGCTGGCCGGAACTCGACCTGATCTGCCGCGCGGTCTCGGTGCTGGATCCACAGCTGCCGCATCCAGGAGCGCCGATGGCCTTGCTGTGCCGGTTCGCCGCGGTCTTCGACGGCGACGACGTGGACGCCGCCGTCGCCGAGGTGGACGCGGCATACTCCGCGCTGCGGCCTCAGGATTGGGAAGGCTACTGGCCCGCGGGCAGCGATTGGCTTGACCGCGCCGACTTCCGCGGCCAGCAGGTGGTGTGGCATCGCGACGACGCGGGCAACATGTGGGCTGAACAAGACGACGATCACGACAGCGACTTCTACAGCACCCGGGTGACACCACCGGATGAGGGCGAGCATTTCCCGCACGCCCGGCTGAGAAGCCTGCTTGCCGCCGCCGCGATCACCGTAGCCACCCGATCCCATCCCTAGCCCCGCAAACAGCGCCTGGCATCGTGTGGCGCACAGATGGCATCGTTGTCGGCATGCGGATCCTGCCCTATGAGCGGTTCACCATCCAGAGCCCTCTCCCCGTGGATGAGCTCACCCACCGGCTGCGCAGCGGGGTTGCCCCGGTCAGGTTCTCGCTACGGCGGCCGGCGCAGCCGTTCCAGGGCTCGGTTCACGGCGACAGATTTGTGATTCACCGTGTGCTCGGCTACCGCAACTCCTTCCGGCCGGAGATAACCGGCCGAGTCGTCCCGGCAGGCGGGGGCTCGACAATCGAGGTGAGCATGGCCCTTCATCCTGTCATCCTGGCCTTTATGGGCTTCTGGCTCACCATTGCCGCCCTGGTTTTCGTGGGGTTCGGCATCGCCGTCGTGAGCCGCGCCGCCAACGCCCGCGACGTTGGCGTCTTCCCGTTTCTCTTCCTGCCCTTCGGGCTGGCGGTGTGCACGATCGGCTTCCGCATCGAGGCGAACCGGACCAAGCAGGCCCTGTATCGACTCGTCGGCGCCGTCGCGGCTTGACCGCAGCCGGGCGCCGAGTGTCCATATTGGAGAGTCAGTCGGCCGACACGAAGCATTCGTCGGAGTTGAGTTCCCAGTAGGCGGTTCCCATGGCGGCCATGGCCGAGCTGGTCTGGGTGCTCATCGCGGCGAGGGCCGTGATCTTACGATCGAGGTCGGCGCCGGAGAGGGTGATCGCGATGGCCATCTTTTCGCGCGGCACGCCAACCGGGCGCTCGTCGGTCATGAAGACCTGCCACTGCTCGTAGAGACTGCCCCACTTCGCCAGGTGGTCATCGGTCATCGACGCGTGCAGCAGCCGCCCCGGTCTGCCCGCCAATTCCCACGCCGCACCAGTCCATTGCGAGATCGCCTGATGGTCGGGGTGGAAGGTGGTCCCGTCCGGGCCGAACGTCAGGATGGTGTCGGGTGCCACCTCATCGATGATCGCGCGGATTCGCGCGATCGCCTCGGCCTGGTCCACTTCGGACAGAGCGCCGTCGGCGTAATCCAGGAAGTGGTGCTCGGTGACGCCCAGGACGGCCATTGCCGCGGCCGTCTCCCAACGCCGTACCTGACCGAGGCGCTGCGGCGGCCAGGTCACCGGATCGTCGGTGCCGTGCTCGCCGGCTGTCGCCGACACGCACACCACCCGCTGCCCGGCGGCCACGGCAGCGGCCATGATGCCACCGGCGAGGTAGGTTTCGTCGTCGGGATGCGCCCAGATCGACAGGATGGTGCCGAGCTCGGCGATGCTCAGGTGGGTCACCCGCCCATCAAATCATGGCGACCAGAAGCCGCCGAGGCGATTTATGGTGCTGCGTCGGGAATCCGACGACCCCGCGTGGGCGCTATCCCGCACCATCGTGGCAGGCCAAGCCGCCGAGGCGGCCATGATGGCGATGCCCGCTGATGCCGGAGGTGCTGGTCACCTTGGCGGCCACCCGCCGACGACCGTCCAGAGCGGGGATCGACGACCTTAGGCATCCTTGTCGTAGGCATGCAGCCCGATGAGCAGGCCAGCGGGGTCGACGATGTAGCAGCCACGGCCGACGCCATCGATGCTGAAGGGATCGACGACCACCTGGCCACCATTCGCCGTCACGCGCGCCATGGCGCTGTCGAGATCGTCGACGCGGATGACGG
This sequence comes from Rhizocola hellebori, assembly GCF_016862955.1. GTDB lineage: Bacteria > Actinomycetota > Actinomycetes > Mycobacteriales > Micromonosporaceae > Rhizocola > Rhizocola hellebori. The sequence goes on from NZ_BONY01000009.1 coordinate 24,472, forward strand.
GGATGGCGCGGGGCTGGCCGTCACGCGAAGGCATCAGCCCGGTGTCGACGCCGGGCGCCTCGCCGTGCGGGGCCACCAGATAGTCGGGCGCGGCGAACGGCTGCACCTGCCACCCGAAGACCTCCGCGAAAAAGCCGGCCGTGGCCGCAAGGTCGGGTGAATTGAGTTCGACATAGCTAACGGGCTGGGTCATGACGTTCCTTCCGGAGATTCGCAGGGGGTGCTTTGCTTTGCCGTGCCGCCATTTCGCCGGCCCAGTGACTCACGGCCAGCAGAGGGTCGCGGGCCAGCTCGTGCCACCGGTGCCGGCCGACGGCCGTGGTGTGCACCAAACCGGCGTCCTGTAGCAGTTTCAGGTGTTGCGAGACCGCAGGTCGGCTGATCGGCAACAGCTCAGCCAGCTGCCCGGTGGTCGCTGGACCGTGCGCGAGCCGGGCGATCATCCTGCGCCGGGACGCGTCCGCGACAGCGGTGAACACGGCATCAGGTTCGGCGTGCCCCATCCTCCCCCACCAAATCGGTAAGCATTTCCTTACGCGTAAGCCCTAGCTTACCCGATGCTCGCGGCTTGCGCGACGAACCGGTTGGCCGCTCTCCGGCTGGACAGCATGATCAGTTTGGTATGGGCCGCGTGTTCGGTGGCCAGGGCCAGCACGCGGGGCTTCATCGATTTGCGGTAGCCCCATACGTACCAGAAAAAACTCCAGCTGATCCGATCGAAGACCCCGTCGGTGAGATGTTGCCCGCCCCGGTATCGCCAGCGCCCTTTGCACGATTCCCCACAGGCAGACGGGAGCGGGCAGGTCCAGAAAGATCACCGTGTCGGCGGCAGCCAAGCGAATCGGCAGGGTGGTCGCGTAGTTTCCCTCGATCAGCCATCGCTGCCCCGCGACGAGCAGCTCTTGTTTGGCGGCGAACTCGGCCAGCGGCAGGGGGTTCCAGTTTTCGTCGTAATAGAGCGCATCCAGATGGCTGACTGGCAGGTTCAGCAGGGCGCCGAGGCGTTTGGCGATGGTGGATTTGCCGCTGCCGCCACAGCCGATGATGGCCACGCGTTCCATGACATTCCAGCCTAGGCCAGCGGGCCGAAGTCGGTTGCGGGCGCAGATCACCACCTGCCAGGCTTCCGGCTGTGCAGATGCATGCCGATCAGCTGACCCTCTCGCTGGAAACGGTGCGGGAATTGGTCGATGAACAGTTCCCGCAATGGCGCAGGCTGCCCATCCGTGGCGTCGCCTCGCAAGGCACCGTCAATGCCATCTTCCGTGTCGGCGACAGCCTGGCGGCCCGGTTTCCACTGCAGCCCGGCGACGTCGACGCGACCCGCCGCTGGCTGCGAGCCGAAGCAGAAGCGGGCCGTGAACTGATGGGGCGCACGCGGTTCCCCACGCCCACGCCGGTCGCCCTTGGTGAACCCGGGCCGGGCTACCCGCTTCCGTGGGCCGTGCAAACCTGGATACCGGGTGTCGTCGCCGCCGAGGAGGACCCGGCTGGATCGGTCGGGTTCGCCCACGATCTGGCCTCATTCATCAGCGACGTGCGCGCGATCGACACCCGCGGCCGAACCTTCGGCGGCACGGGCCGAGGAGGCGACCTGCAATCACACGACGGGTGGATGGAAACCTGTTGTCGGCGCAGCGAACAGCTCCTGGATGTGCCCCGGCTGCGCCGAATGTGGTCGGTCATGCGAGAACTGCCCCGCGGCGACACCAAGGACGTGATGGCCCACCGCGATCTGATTCCCGGCAACGTCCTCGTGGCGGGCGGGCGTCTGGCCGGGGTGCTCGATGTCGGCGGATTCGGACCTGCCGACCCAGCCTTGGACCTCGTCAGCGCATGGCATCTGCTGGATGCCGGGCCACGGTTTGAGCTGCGCAAGGCCCTTGACTGCGGAGACCTCGAATGGCGGCGCGGCGCGGCGTGGGCGTTCCAGCAAGCAATGGGAGCGGTCTGGTACTACAACGAAACCAATCCGGCCATGTGCGGCATGGGCCGGCGCACGCTGGAACGTCTTGTCGCCGACGATCCAGCCACCTGAGCCGGCGGTGACCGGCGCTGAAGCACCGCGGCCAGACCATTTGCCGTCGCGAGCTGTCGCAGCCGCGGCCATGCTGGCTGCAGCCGCGTTTTGGGGCATCTCCGGCGGGCTGGTCTCCGGCCTTGCGGTGAGCGGTGCCACGGCGGCGTCCACTGTGGAACTGGTGACCGGGGTCCTCCTGTGCGGGTTGACGGTTGCGCGCGGCCAGCGCCTGCGCGCGGTGGTCGCTGCCCTGGGCCGGCGGCTGTGGTGGCTCGGCCTGCTCGAAGCGGTCAACGTGGTCTGCTATTACGTGGCCCTGCAGCTGGCCCCGGTGGGACCGGTGATGGCGCTGCACCTGTCCGCGCCGATCCTGTTGACAGCGGCGTTACTTCTTCGCGGGCGCAGGAGATTGACGCCCCGGATCGCAGTGGTCTCCGCAATGATCATCGGGGCGCTGGTGCTCATCGCCGCCGCGGACGTGGACCAGGGCCGCTACCCGCATGCGGCCTGGGGCTACGTGCTGGCCGCCGTCAGCGCGGGCTGCCTCGCACTTTTCGTCACCGCAGTGGGTGCGGTGGCCGGCCACGTCCCGCCGATGGCGGCAGCCGGAGCGCAGATGCTCGCCTCGGGTCTGCTGCTGAGCCCGTCGCTGATCGGGCTTCGCGCCGATCCCGCCGACGGGATAGCGCTCGCCCTGATCAGCCTGGTCCTTTTCGCACCGGCGTGCTGGCTTTACTGGACGGCGATGCGGCAGCTGGCGCCCGTCACCGCCAGCACCATCCTGTTGGCCGAACCAATTTTCGGCACGCCGGTGGCCGCGCTTGCCTACGGTCTTGCCCCGACCGCGGCCCACGGACTCGCCGCCGGTCTCATCCTGGCCGGGGTCTACCTTGACATCAGCGACCCAGCGTGGGCTAAGGGTTGAGCAGTCTCCAGTGCCCCTCGGAGATGACTTCCACGTCTCCGTCGACCACTTTGATGGCCGTCTCGTTGTCTGTCGCGTATGCCCGCACCGGCATCTTTGCGGCCCACTTTTCGGCATTGGCCATAGAGTTGTCTGGCATGCCGGGGTAGTCGACGTGCGGAAAGATCGAGAAGTCGACTATGCCCAGCGTTTTGTCGCCACCTCCGGGTGGGCTCCAGCGCACGAAGTCCTCGCCGATGCTGGGGGTCATCACCATGCTCCCGGCGCTCAGCCCGACATAGACCGTGTGGTGCAGGGTCGGGAACAGGTCTGCCAAACCGGACTCGCGCATCCAGTGGCACAGGTACATGGGATCGCCGCCCTCGACCAGCAGGGCGTCGGCCCCCTGCACCCGGGGCACCCAAAGCTGCTCGCCGACGCTGGGCAGCGCCGTGAGCTCCAGTATTCCCACGGATTTCCAGCCCAGCCCGGCCATGGGCGCTCTGTCTTCCTGCCCGCTGATCACACGGTAGGCCTGGACGGCACCGTTGCGCTGGGCGTGTAACGCGGTCGGGATGAACAGGGCATTGGACTCGGCGATCGGCTTGCCCAGCAGATCGACCAGCGCCTCATGGATGCTCTTGTTCCTGACCCCCGAATCAGTAAGGAGAAGCTTCATCATGCCCTTCCTGGCCATCGGATCATCGTGTCCGGTTGAAGCTATCGCCCACCCCTGACAATTCGCCACCCTTGAGCCGCTCAGTAGGGACGCACAGCGGTGTGCAGGAAGCCGGCCGGGCTGCCTGGAATGGACCACGTCAAAGTCCAGGCGCCCACGGGCAGATCGGCTGCGACCGGCATCCGCATCTGGTAGCGGACCACTTCTCCTGGGCCGATGGCGGGGCGATCGCAGTTGAGCCGATGGCTGCTGGCCAGCGGATCGTGGCGAAGGTCGGGGCCCGAAGGCTGAAGTTGCTGGGTATAGGCCGGGCAATGGGTCAGCGACACCTCGGCCTTGGTGACGTTGGTGAGCTCGACAATGTACCTGTACTCCTTGCCCTGCTTCAGAGAGCCGCCACTGATCTCGGCGCGCAGGCCACTGAACGGACCGGTAAGGTCGCTCTGCCAACCGCCGATCTTCGCCGGGCAGGACAGCAGCTGAAGTCCCTGGTTGAGCGTGAGCGCCTTGCCGTTGGCCGTGATCTTCATCGATCCGGCCTCGCCCGAGGCGTTCTCGCACGCGGGTGTGGCGCGAAAGGACAACCAGGCGACGCCGGAATGCCCTGGCCGAAGCGCGATCGACTCGGCGCCGTCGGTGCTCAAACCGTCGAACACGCCCGGCTCGACGCTGCCCCCGACGGGGCTGCCGTCTCTGGCGAGCTTCTGCACTATTGGCCGGGCAGAAAGCACACAGGCCTCCGCTCCGATGTTCTGCACCCGCAACCCGAGCCCCACGCTCTGCGGGGCGGTGTCGGCCACGACGCTGTGGACGTCGAGTTGCGCCATATCGGCTTCCTGGCACGGATTCAGGCCGAAGGGGTCCAATATGGGCGGTGCTTGTGGCGTTTGCGCCGCTGCGGGGGCATCGATCCAGGCCACCACACCGTCGGCCAGAGGCGGCTCGCCAGGCTGCGGCGCATGGCGGGTCACCACGAACGTCACGCCCGCCGCCGCCACCACGACCACCGCAGCGGCCGACACCACCGCCCGGCGAAACCGCCGCCGCATACCGGTTCTGACGCGTGACACCGGATCCTGCCACATCGGCAATGTCCTTTCTGGAGAGTTGAGCACCCGCCGAAGGTCGTCTTCGATCATTTCGGGACCTCCTGGCTGTAGACGGCGCGCAGCTTGGCCAATCCCCGCGAGCCGCTGGTCTTGACGGCTCCCACCGAGCAGCCGAGCACCTCGGCGACCTGGGCCTCGGTCATGTCCTCGAAGAAGCGCAGCACCAGCACGGCGCGCTGATGCCGCGGCAGGCCAGCCAGCTGCCGCCAAAGAGCTTCATCTCTGGGTACCGGATCAACGCTGGCCTGATCCGGTACCTCATCAACAATGTCTTCACGGCGGCGGGCGCGCCGGTTGTTGAGGAAGCGATTGGTGATGGTGCGCCGGATGTATCCCTCCGGATCATCGCGCCGCCGGATGAGCCACCAGCGCATGCCGACGTGTTCGAGAGCATCCTGGACCAGGTCTTCGGCCAGAAGCGGATCGCCGGAAAGCACCAGGGCGAATCGCAGCAACGCGCGATGCCGCTGCTGGATGAAGACGTCGAACGACGGCGGCGCCTCCCAGCGTGCGCTCATCACCACCTCAACTTCCACCTTCCAAGGACACCCAGCAGGCCGCCAATGGTTGACAGCCGCGACGCACCGGTCAAGGCCGGCCGGTGGCGCCGATGTGAAGATCTTGTGTGGGCGAGGCCTCGCGGCCCGCGCGACGTGGTTGGATCCGACCCATGTGGCAGCCCCTACGTCGTGCGTTGTATCGGTTCTATGCCGGCCGGCTCCATGCGCAGCTTCGTGACATGGCCATGCCGCGGCACGTGGCGATGGTGATGGACGGCAATCGCCGCTGGGCTCGGCAGATGGGCTTCGACGACCCGAGGATCGGTCACCGCTACGGGGCCGAGCACCTGGACGAGGTGCTGGGCTGGTGCGCCGAGGCCGGCATCCGGCACGTCACCGTCTTCCTCGCTTCGGCTGACAACATGAGGAAGCGAGACCCCGACGAGGTCGACCACCTCATGCAGATGATCGAAACCGTGGTGGCGCAGCGGTTGTCGCGGCAGACCAGCCTTTGGCAGCTGCATCTGGCCGGGCGGCTGGAGGTTCTGCCCGACTCCACCAGGCATGCCCTCAAACTCGCACAGGAAGAGACCCGCAGCAGGAACGCGGAGTTTCACCTCACTGTCGCGATTGGATATGACGGCCGCGAGGAAATCGTCAGCGCGGTGCGTTGCCTGCTGGAGGAGGAGGCGCGCTCGGGCGCGACCCTCGATGACGTAGCGCAGCGCCTCAGCGCCGACGCGATCGCCGCGTATCTGTACACCGGCGGGCAGCCCGACCCTGACCTGGTGATCCGCACCAGCGGCGAGCGGCGGATGTCGGGGTTCCTATTGTGGCAGGCGGCCTACTCCGAGCTGCATTTCTGCGACGTGTACTGGCCCGGATTCCGAAAGATCGATTTTATGCGGGCGCTGCGTTCTTACGCCTCCAGACAGCGCAGGTTCGGCGCCTGACCCGCCCAGCTGGTGTATCCGGACCGCCTGGCGGGCGTACCCAAAAAATATTGAGGGTGTGGCAGGATGCCTGGGACTTTGTCGGGAGAGGGCGCGCGGCCATGCTTGATCGGTTCACTGAAGAGGCGCGGCAGGCGCTGATTAAGGCCCAGCAGGCAGCTCGAAGCCTGCGCTACGACAGCCTCGACAGCGGCACCCTGCTGCTTGGCCTTCTCACCGATCACACCGACGCCGCGATCAGAGCGCTTGCCCAGCAAGGCATTAACTTTGATGTGGTACGCGAGGAGATGCTCGCGCGGCGGCGGCCCGTGTTCCGCACCGAGCAGAAGGGCGCCGTCCCGTATACCGCAGAGTCGATGGCGCTCATCGACACGGCGGCACGAGAGTCCAAAAAGCTCGGTCACAAAGGTGTGTTGACATCGGGCCATCTCGTGCTGGCCATGGTGCGCACCCCGGAATCCGTGGCGGCGCAGACAATGCTTGCCCTCGGCGCCGACCTGAGGATGATCGAGCTCGCGGTGGCGGCCGGCCACGTGCCGTCGCTTCCCGAACCGGCTGTGGAGCTTCCCGACGAGTTCCGCAGGATGCTGGTCCAGCAGGCGGGTCTTGACTGGCCTCGCCCACGGCCTCACCTCATCTCGACCGTGGTCAATGTGCTTTGGTACCTGGGCACGCTCGCCATTCTGGTGGTGGCCAGCCAGCACACCGCCGGCCCTGAGCTGGTGGTCGGTCTCGCCGCGGTCGGCCTGCTGTGGGTGGCGGTGCTGCACCTCATCATGATCCGCCGGGTGAGGATCCCGGCCCCCGTCAACTCCAGCCTGATGCCAAGCCCGCCGGAGCTGATGGCCCTGGTGGCGCGATGGGGCATCAGCGACTTCGCGATCTGGCTGCGCGACGACTACCACCTCGACGATCACGCGGTGCGGATCCGGGCCAAGGCGCGCATCGGCGTTTCCCGCGAGGTCTTCAACCGGCCCGCCGAGTCCGGTTTCGTGGTGGCGCACGAGCTTGCCCACCTGTTACGCAACGACTCGATGCGCAGCGTGATCGATCGATGGCTGCGGCGCAGCTTCCTGCTTCCCGCCGCGATCACTCTCGACCCGTGGATCTGGGCCATCATCGCCGCAAGCCTTGTCCTGCATGCCCTGGTGAAGAACTGGGAAGCCGAGTTCGCCAGCGATCTGATCGCCGTGAAGCTGCACGGCCACGAGCAGATGGCGTCCTTCGCCAACCGCACCCATGTGGCCAAAGGCTGGCCAAGCCGCACCCACCCGCCTTACGCGTGGCGGATGTGGCTGGCCAGCAAGAGAATCCCGCACCTGGTTTAGCGTGCTAGCAGCGCGACCGCCTGCTCCTCGAAGGTGCGGGCGGTGTCCACCAGCTCGGCCAGCGCGCCAAGCACGGCTGGGTCCGGACCGGGCGCATCCGCCGCGGTGATCGCCGCCGACAGCGCCTTGATCTCCTCCGCGCCCGCCCGCCCCATCGTCATGACCACCGTCATCCGGCGACGCGCCAGCTCGGTGACCTCGGGCAGGTCGTCGGCGGTCTCGGCGGCCAGATCGGCCAGCTTCGACCAGGATTGGCCCGACTGGCGGAACAGCTCTGCCGCCCGCGCCAGCTCCTTCTTGCCCAAGACAACTGCCGCCTCGTCCAGAAAGTCGGCATACAGCGGCCGCGTCGCTCCCGCCGCGGTGTACTCCAGCTCGACGCACTCGTAGAGGCGCAGCAGGGCCCACGCGTAAGCACCCGGATCAGCGAAACGCCTGACCCATCCCGACTTCGTGCGCTCATCGCGCAGCTGCGCGGCCAGCCGGGTCATGCCCGAGAAGCCGAAATTCACATCGAAACTGTTGCCCAGCACCGGCCCGGTCAGGTGCGCCACCGTGACAGCCAATGCCGTTGCGATCGCGGCAGGCAAATCCACCGGCTTGGCCGGCCGGTCCACGGTGACCCGATGGTGGCGTCCCTTCTTGTATCCCGACCACGCACGGGCGAAATCATCCTCGGAAATCGGGTGTGGCTGAGCGTTGACATCGTCGAGATAGAGGATGTCGCCTTTGGCGCCTGCCACCACTACTTGGTACGGATCGGATGCCAACGCGAGCGTGTCGCTGTGCCACGGCAGGGCGCTGCGATCGACAAGGCACAGGGCTGCCTTCTCGAGCTCAAGATCGGCACGCAGCTGGGCCAGCGCGCGCGGCACGCTGCCGCTGTGCGTCTCGGAGGACCCGATCCCGAGCCGGGCCAGGACCGCAGCGAGCCACGGCTCCGGATGGTGCTGCGCCACGATGGTGACAAGCGGCGGGATATTCGTGTACTCGAATGTCGCGTACATGAATCCGATACCTCCGCCGAGCCCGCACACCATGGCCTCGCTGTAAGGCGCCGCGGTGTGTGGTGCGACATGACCGGCCTGGCGCAACAGGTGGCCCACCAGTGAACTGAGGCGATGCCCGCCCGCCCCGAACATGTCGTACCCGGGCACCAGGCCCGCCGGCAGCGGCCCAGAGCTGGCCTGTGCGAGCACCTGCCTGCGCGCGGTGCTGTAGCTTTCACGGGTGCGCGACATCCGTTCCCGCACCCGGCGCTTGAGATGCCGATGATCGGTCATCATGAGTCCCTTCACGACGGACGGCGCGCCACGCCTCCCACGCCCGCGGCCACCGACCCGTAAGTGTCTGGTGAAAGGACAGCACCACACTCATGCCCGCGATGGCATGGAGACCACCTTCGCCCCCGCGCCGCCGGTGGGCGTGGACCACCGATCAGGGGGTAGGGCGCGCGAGCGACGCCGCACGCCGCATACTCCCCTCCCCCGCCGCCCGCCTGAAGCCTGGTCAGCGGGGTGTCAGCACCCAGAACTCGTTGCCGTCGGGGTCGGCCATCGCCACCCGGCCGTCCTCGCCCTGACCGGTGTCGATTCGTGTCGCGCCGAGCGAAGTCAGCCGGTCGACCTCTGCCTGCTGGTCACCGTCGGCAGGCGGGGCAAGCTCGAAAAACACCCTGTTCTCGGCAACCTTCGGTCTCACCGGCGGGCCGCCCCACGTGATCTTCGGACCTCCGTGCGGCGAACGGATCGCGGTCTCCTCGTTCTGATCCCAGACCAGCGGCCACCCCAGCGCCTTGCTCCAGAAATAGCCGACCGCCTGCGAGCCGTCGCAGGAAAGCGCTCCGATGAAACCGCACTCGGCGAGGAAATTGTTGCCCGCCTCGATCACGCAGAACTCGTTGCCTTCCGGGTCGGCGAGCACCACATGCTCGTCCTCCGGAAGCTGGCCGACGTCAAAATGCTGTGCGCCCAGCCCGAGCGCTCTGGCCACCGTCTGCTGCTGGCCGTCGAAAGACTTGCTCGTCAAATCAAAATGCAGCCAGTTGAGTTCGGCCTTCGGCACTTCGGTTGGCACGAAACGGATTCGGAACCCGGTGTCATCCGAGGGAAGGACCGCGACGCCGTCGCGTGGATCGTCTACCATCGGCCAGCCCAGAACCCCCGACCAGAACCGCGCCTGGCTCGGCGGGTCGCTCGCGCCGAAGCAGACCGCCAACAGTTGACTAGCCACTAACCGCTCCTCTGCAATCGGCAACTGACCGGTGCCGATAAGGCCAGCCTTGTCGCGCACTCGAACGGAAGCCTAAGGTGAGCCGGCGTCCCCTCGCAGCCGAGTATTGCGATGGCTGGGCTACGGCGTGGGGCGCTCTGGCTATTCCTATCTTCCAACAGCGATGTGATCCCGAGGGCTGGGAATGGAGTTTCGGCTGCTAGGCCCGGTTGAGGTGCGCAGCGCGGGGCAGGTGCTCCGGGCGGGGCCGCCTCAGCAGCGCATCGTGTTGGCCGCTTTGGCTTTCCACGCCGGCCAGACGGTGCCGACAGATACGATCTTGGATCGGGTATGGGGTGAAGCCCGGTCAGAGTACCGGCGAACGTTGCATATGTTGATTAGCCGGATTCGCAGAGTGCTGGAGTCTGCCGACGGGGATGGCCAGTCCCCGGCGAGGATTGTGCGGCGCTCCGGAGGCTACGTTCTGGACGTCGACCTGGATTTGGTTGACGTGCATCGTTTCCAGCGGCTGGTACGACTTGCGGCCGCTGCGGACAGCGATTCGGCGATGCGGGCGGACATGCTCGGCCAGGCGCTCGCGCTGTGGCAGGGCGAGCCGCTGGCGGGGCTGCCGGGCCTGTGGGCCGAGCGGACGCGCCGGGCGTGGCACCAGCAGTACCTCGACGCGGTGGTGGCCTGGGCACAGGCCGAATTGGACGCGGGCCGCCCGGCGAAGGCGATCGGCCAGCTGACCGTGCTGGTGGGCGAGTATCCGCTGGCCGAGTCGGTGATCGGCCTGCTGATGCGGGCCCTGTCCAGCGCGGGGCGTCCCGCCGATGCCTTACACGAATACCTTGACGCCCGTCGCCGCTTGGCAGAGGAGCTGGGGACGGATCCGTCCGCACAGCTGCAGGAGATCTACCACGCGATCCTGAGCGGCGGGCCGGCGGCAAGCAGCGCCCGAGGCGTGCGGCCGGCATCGATCACACCGGCGCAACTCCCGCCAAACCTCTCTGTCTTTACCGGGCGCGCTGGTCCACTTGCCGCGCTCGATGGGATGCTGGCCAATGCAGTGCCGGGCACGGTTATCTGCGCGGTTTCCGGCACGGCCGGGGTGGGAAAGACCGCTTTGGCTGTGCATTGGGCACATCGGGTGGCGGATCGGTTTCCCGATGGACAGCTCTATGTGAATCTGCGCGGCTTCGACGCGGACGGTCAGGCGCTGCCGCCGGCTGACGCGCTGCGAGCGTTGCTCGAGGCCTTCGACATGCCGACCCAACATCTTCCGGCGGACCTGAATGTGTTGGCGGCGCTGTATCGCAGCCTGATTGCGGGCAAGCATGTGCTTGTCGTGCTGGACAACGCGCGCGACGCGCAGCAGGTGCGCCCGCTGCTGCCTGGCACACCCACCGCGCTCGTCGTGGTGACCAGCCGCGACCGGCTCACTTCCCTGATCGCCGCCGAGGGCGCCTTCCCGTTGTCGCTTGACCTCATGTCGACGGCCGAGGCGACCGCGATGCTGGCCGAACGGCTCGGCCCCGACCGGATTGCCGCCGAACCGTCTGCGGCCGAGCAGGTCATCACCGCCTGCGCAAGGCTGCCGCTGGCGCTGGCGATCGTCGCCGCCCGCGCCCGGCAGACCGGCTTTCCGTTGGCCGCCTTGGCAGCCGAACTCCGTACCGCCAGCGGTGCGCTGGATGCTCTGGACACCGGCGACCCGGTCACCGATATCCGCGCGGTGCTGTCGTGGTCCTATCGCTGTCTCAGTGATCCGGCGGCGCGGCTGTTCCGGCTGCTCGGTTTGCACGCGGGTTCGTATGTCGCGGTGCCGGCTGCGGCCAGCCTTGCCGGCGTCGGTTGCTCAGCACTGCGGCCACTTCTATCCGAGCTGACCAAGGCGCACCTTGTCACCGAGGAGTCGCCTGGCCGGTACACGCTTCACGATCTGCTTCGGGCCTACGCCGCAGAACTGGCGCACAGCGTCGAACCCGAATCCGAACGGCAGCAAGCCATTCATCGCACGCTCGATCACTATCTGCATACGGCGCACGCCGGTGCCAGACTCCTCAAGCCGCATCGCCCGCCGATCGCCTTGACCGGCCCGCAACCGGGCACGGTCGTGCAGGCTATCGCCGACCACACCGCCGCGCTGGAGTGGCTGACCATGTCCCGCCCCGCGTTGCTGGCTGCTGTGCGCCAAGCAGCCGACACCGGGCACGACCGGCACGCCTGGCAGCTGTCGTGGACTCTGGTGGACTTCCTGCAACGGCAGGGACACTGGCAGGACCAGTCGGCCAGCCAGCAGATCGCGTTGCGGTCGGCTTCGCGGCTGGCTGACCCGTGCGGGCAAGCCCATGCCTTCCACGGTCTGGCCCGCGCCATGCTGCGCCTCGGCGCGTACACGGACGCCGCAGGTTGTCTGCGACAAGCCTTGACCCTCTGCCACACCGCGCAGGACGTGACCGGGCAGGCTGCAGCGCATCGCGGGCTGGCCTTGGTCCTCGGCCTGCAAGGTGACCACAGCGGCGCGCTGCGGCACGCCCTGCAGGCGATGGACCTTTACGAGGCGACCGGGGACCGCGCCGGGCAGGCCGAGGCTCTCAACAGCCGGGGCTGGTGCCATGCCCAGCTCGGCGACTACGACTTGGCGGTAACCTGTTGCTGGCACGCGCTTGGCCTGTTCAAGCAGATCGGGGATCAGCGTGACCAGGCGGAAACCTGGGACACCCTCGGCTTCGCCTATCACCATCTCGCCGAATACGAGCAGGCCGTCACCTGCTATCACCATGCCCTGGCGCTGTTCCGGGTGGCCGGCGACCGCTACCAGGAAGCCGACACCCTCACCCATCTCGGTGACACCCATCGGTCAGCGCAAGTCTTCGACGCCGCCCATGCGGCCTGGCGGCACGCGCATGACATTCTCCTTGAGCTCCACCACCCGGACGCGGCCGAGCTGGGTGCCAGGCTCGCCGCGCTACCGCAGCCGGCCTGAACTGTCGGCCTCGTGAGAAATAGCTCGATTCGCGCTGCCTTGATACCAACTCTGCTGGATGGCGGCTGCCGCTAACAATTCGCTAGGAATCCAATGCACCGGCCACCCCTAGGCTACCGGCAGATAGGAACGGGTAGATCAATTCATCCATGTCTGAGTCACAGGAACGGGAGCTTGACATGAGACTTCTCCGCAACAGGAGAACCCGGAACCGAGCCCGGTTCAAGCGAACACTGGCGATTCTTGCCGCCATGACCACAGCTTGCGCGACCGTTCTGGTCACACCCAGTGCCGCGTGGGCGAGCAGTTCGCAGACCAATACTCGCGACGGCATCGACATCAGTGTCGATGTTTGGGGCGCCGGCCTTCGAATCGATCACATACGGGTCAGGGCCGACCGGGTGCTGGATTCCTCCAACTGGGTCACCGGAAGGGAAGCCGACCCGTTCGAATACAAGTTCCACTATTGGACCGCCCAGACCAACACCTGGTCGCCTCAGAAGACCGCGCCGGCAATCAGCATGTACAACCTGTGCACCGGCTTCCCTTGTAGCACTTCGCCCAGCACCGGGGAGATCTTCTTCAACAGAACGCTGAGTTACAATCAGTACTTCTGCGCGGCATTTCGGGCCTACAACAATGGACAGTGGCGCGACTACGGCGCGAGCTCTCCGGTGTGCATTTGGGTTCATTCCTAACTCTGCCGCATGACGACGGGGAACCAGGCGCGAAAAATCTTGCGCGCCTGGGGAACCGGCCCCACCCCGGCTTCGTAGTGATGGTCAAGCGGGAGTGTGGGGACGAAGCGGGGAGAAACACATGGCGCTGATTGACGAACTTGAACCGATACTCAGGCAGATCACCCCCGAGGCGCACAAGCGATGGGAACATTCCATCAGCGACGTTCCACTGGAGTACAGGCAGCGCCACGCCGCCGAATGGAACAAGATCGCCAACGAGTTCTTCGGGTCGGTCGACGACCTGCTCACCAGATTCCGTGAATTCGCTTTGCTTGACGCGCATGACTTCGCGAAGAACGTCGAGGCTCTGGCTCTGCCCGGCGATCACAAGACCAGGACCGGCCCAGGGCAGCCGATCGTCGGCGGGTCTCCCATGCCCGGAACCGCGTTCTGGAGCATCTTCTCCGCCGACGCCTACTTCATGAACGACGTCAGAGAGATGATCCACGCGGAGCAGTGGAACAGTAAGGCAGCCGAGGCCTTTCGCGACAACTTTCTCAAAAACTTCGGCGAGGCGGCCGATTGGCAGGGTGCCTATCTCAAAGAGCTATCGATCGCGGCCGCCAGCTACCACCTCGCCGTCAACCGCGCGAAGAAGGCCATATTGTTCGTCGCGGAAAGTTGCCTCGCCGCCTTGAAGTTCCACCCGAAGCTTCAAAACGATCTCGACTTCAACGACGACTCGAAGGCAGCGCCGTGGGCGACCGCCTCCGGCGCGACTTCGACAGCGCTGACTGCGGTCGGGCTGTTTCTCAGTGGTGGGGCGGCGTTGGTCGTCGGTGTGGCCTCGCTGCTCAGCGGAATCTATTCGTTCGCCAAGACGTCAGGCACGAAACCCTATCTTCAGGTCGACTACAACGACTATCCACCCAAGATAATTAGTGACACCGAGTACGCGATAAAGGCGCTGCGGGAATGGTTGTTCCTCCAGGACGACGCCTTGGCCGACGGTCTGGGCAAGGATCTGAGCGACGACCAGGCGTTCGCCAGCCCCAAACTGCGCCTTGCCTCGCCGGGCCTCACGCCCGACGCGTACAAGACGCTCGACATCCGCGACGGCGATGGGAAACCTCCCAACCAGGTCGTGGCTTCGATCGTGCTGCTCGCGCGAGCCGGCTACTACAACCTGCCCGGCGCGGCCTACGAGTACGACTCGGCGGTCCGCACCCTCGACGCGTGCACGGTTCCCGGGTCGATGGGCACGTTCTTCCCGAAGTCGCTCCCGAAGTTCAACGAGGCGACCCGGCGGCTGGGTGACTACCTACGCGAGACAGGTGACGCTTTGACCCGCGCGGGCGACGCCATGCTTACCGCGGCACGCTCCTACCAGGGCACCGACGAGGAACGCGCCGACATCATCAGCCAGATCAACCAGATCCCGCCCCACCACTCGAGGGCGCCATTTCACTGACACGGCAGATTCCAGCCGCACCGGCGTCCTTGCCCAGGCTGGCTTCCTCTGGCATCGTTCTGCGGATGTCTGCGTCCGGTGCCATCACGTCGACTCAGCCCGAACCGGTGCGGAGCAACCCGTCTGACGCCCCGGATTGGCGTCGGGACTTTCGCTGGCGGTGGCTTGCGCAGGCGTCCAGCGAGATCGGCGGCGCGGTGGGCTATTCGGCGCTGCCGATCGTCGCGGTGCTGCTGCTGGACGCCTCCGATTTTCAGGTCTCGTTGTTGACGGTGCTGTCCTCAGTGGTCAGTGTGGCTCTCGCGCTGCCTTTGGGGCAGTGGATTGAGTACCACCGCAAACGACCGGTCATGATCGGTGCGGATCTGATTCGTTTTGTTGCGGTGGGATCGATTCCGTTGGCTGCTCATCTCGGCTGGCTGACGTACTGGCATCTGTGCGCGGTCGCGATCGTACAAATGGCGGCGGTTCTGGCGTTCAACTCGGCCAGCATCGCCGACCTCAAGGCGCTCGTGCCGGCCGCACATCGCGCCGAGGCCAACAGCCGCTTCGAAACCACCGTGTGGACAGCCAACACCTTCGGGCCTCCGGTCGGCGGCCTGCTCATCTCGTGGTTGAGCACGACGGCGGCGATGGTGGTCAACGCGTCGAGCTATTTGGCTTCCGCGCTGGCCATCAGCCGGCTGCGATCGCCCGAGCCAACGCCGCCACCACGCGCCGCCGATCGCGCCCGGGCCACAGAATTCTTGGCAGGATGGCGTTATCTGCTTCAGCATCGCGGGTTGGCGGCGCTGTTTTGGAACTCGCTGGTCTTCGGTGGCTGCATCATGGCCGCGTCGCCGCTGATCACCCTGTTCATGTTGCGGGACAGAGGCTTTCCGCCGTGGCAGTACGGCTTGGTTTTCGGCGCCGCCGGGGTGGCCGGGATCGCCGGATCGCTTCTGGTGAAGCCTGCCCTGCGCCGCTTCAGCCAGCGTCAGGTCCTCCTTTTCGCGGGCGTGGGCCGCAACCTTTGGCTCGGCCTGATCCCGTTCGCCTCGGCCACGACCGGCGGTCTGTTGCTAATCACCGCTTCCGAGCTGCTTTTGCTTTTCTTCGTGGGGCTGTTCAACCCGTTGTTCGCCACCTACCGGATGAACGCCACCGACGACCGGCATATGGCCCGGATGACGATGGCCTGGTCGATGGGCACCAAGATCGCACAGCCGGTGTTCATCGCCGGGGCCGGCCTGCTGGCGGCGGCCACCAGCGCGCAGACCGCGCTGATCGTCCTGGCGTTGATCCTGCTGTGCGCCTCGGTTCTGCTTCCCTGGCGCGACTTCTAGCGACCACCAGAGCCGAGCCTGGCCACAATCCAATCACGACAGTTGGGAAAGGACCCGTTTTCAGCTCGCGATCAGCGTCGGCGTGGGAACGGCTGGCGGCGCTTGGTCGTGTGCCTGTTGGCGCACGCCGCGGACGAGAAGATAGCCGACCATCCAGAATTCGCCGATGGACGCGGGATAGGTCAAGGCCTCGGCGACGGTTTGTGCCTCGGGGACGAGGTACAGGAGAAATGCGCTGAGCACATACCCGACACCGCCGCCGACGAGGATCCAGCCCAGCGCGCGGGGCATCCAGCCCGAGCGCAGCACGCACCAGCCCATCGGGATGAGCCACAGGCCGAAGAACAATGCTCCCACGCCCCACAGGTTGCCGCTGACCAGATATAGAACTTGGACGTTGGCCGCGGCGTCGCCGACCGGATCGCCTGCGATGTCGACTGCGGTGGAAAGCATCGCCGCGCTCACCAGGCCCACGATCGCGTTGACGAGGCCGAAGGCGGCGATTCCGATGGAGGCAAAGGAATCTACTGTGCGGAACAGGCGATAGAACCAAGCGGCGGTAAGGGTTTGGGTGACGACCATGCCCAGCTCGAAGGCGACGCCAGCGCGGGCGAGCGACTCGTGCGCCACCAGGTTGGCCAGGGTCGCGTTGGGGTCACCTGCTGCGAAAAGCTGTGGGCGGACAATGAGGTAGCCGAGCAGGCCGGTGATGGCGAGGCCGAGGTAGAACAGGCCGGTCATGCGGGCGGTGCGGGTAAGCGCGGGCATCGTTGGCTCCTTCCCGATCCGGATTAGGCGTTGAGGGGATTTGCATGTGGTGGGTCTACTCTTGGGCGTCGGGGTATCCGAAGACGTCGTCGAGCGGCACCCGGAACACTCGCGCTATCTGGAAGGCCATCTCCAATGACGGCGAATAGCGGCCTTGTTCGATGGCGATGATGGTCTGGCGGGTCACTCCGATGTGGTCGGCCAGCTCCGCCTGGGTCATCTCCCCGTGGGCGAAGCGCAGCGCCCGGATCGAGTTGGTGACCCTGGTTGGTTTGACCATGAGCTACCAGCCTCGCCGGTAAGCGACGATCTTGACCACCGACGAGGCCAACGCGGCTAGAAAGAACGCCAGATAGAGCGTGTGGGCGATCCAGAAGTGCTCGGCCTTCGCCATCGCCAGGACGAGCGGCACGATCGCGGCGATGCTCATGACATAGAACCCGACGTACTCGCCGCGCCGGTTGATTTCGCGGTCGCGCTCGTCGGTTCGGTCCGCGTCTTTGGGTGAGGCGATCGCGGCCACGATGGCCAGGACGATAGCCGCGCCGATCCCGACGCCGATCGAGGTGAGCATCGGCCCCACGTAGGCGATGGTCGCCACGTCCGCCCCCGCCACTTTGGACAGAATGATTACCAGGTAGGTGACCGAGACGACGGCGCCGACCACGGCAGAGATCCAGGTGCGCTTCTCCTCGGAGGACATGTCCGGCTCCCATGTACAGAAAACTTGACATCGCCAAGGTAAAACAATCTCAACATGGTGTCAAGAATCTTTAACACGGCCGGTGATGCCGTCCAACAGGGTGGTCAGGTTGTGGTTGAAGGTTTCCGCGGCGTCGAGGTGGGCCCCATCGATGACGAGCCGGGCGACCGTGGGATAGCGGCCCGTTTCGAGCATGCGCGTCAGGTAGGGTCCGCGACTCGCCTGCCAGGCGGTCACGTCAGCGCCGGTGGAACGAGCGGTGCGTCGTTCGGTGACCTCCGTGCGGAGAGCCCCGATGAGGAAAGCGTTGAGGGCGCCCAAAGCCCGCTGGAGGTCGTCGATATTGCGC
Organism: Rhizocola hellebori; assembly: GCF_016862955.1. Taxonomy (GTDB): domain Bacteria; phylum Actinomycetota; class Actinomycetes; order Mycobacteriales; family Micromonosporaceae; genus Rhizocola; species Rhizocola hellebori. Next base: position 42,464 of record NZ_BONY01000009.1, read on the forward strand.
ACGCCGGGGGCCTGGCTCAGCGCCGCCGCGGTCGATTCACCGACGGCGAGGGCGTGCGGTCCCAAGTGTGGCCGGCCGCCGAGCAGGTCGGAGAACCATTCATGGGCAAGGGCGGCGTCGCGAGTCCGGTGAACGATGGCCAGCAAGGTGGCGCGCCATTCCGAGTGCGGTGCGGCCTCGGCGATCTGGGCATAGACGGCATCGACCATCAGATCGAGCAGTTCGGATATGTTGATCACGTAGTCGTAGAGCCGCATCGGGCCGACCCCGAGCTCACCGGCGATCTTGCGAACCGACAGCCCGTCAAGGCCGTGCGCGTCGGCAATCCGGATCGCCGCAGCGGCGATCTTCGCACGGCTCAACGGCACCGGCGCCGCTCGCGGCTGAGGTTCAGGCCGTTCCCAAACCGGCAACGATTCGCTACCGTGCGATGTATCCATGAAATACAGCGTACGGTAAGGATGATGAAGATGCGAATCGCGATCGCCGGTGGCGGCCTCGGCGGCCTGACCCTGGCACGAATCCTGCACCGGCATGGCATCGCCACCGTGGTGTACGAGCGGGAGGCAACCCGATCCGCACGTGCGCAGGGCGGAACGCTCGACCTGCACCCGGAGTCCGGGCAACAGGCCCTGGCCGATGCGGGTCTGACCGGCCGATTCCGGTCTGAGGCGCGGCCCGAGGGAGAGGAACACCGCATCCTCGACCCGGCCGCACGCACCCTCGTACACCATCGGCCGGATCCCGGCTCATTCTCGGGACGTCCAGAGATCGATCGGCGAGCATTGCGTGATCTCCTGCTCGACTCGCTGCCTCGCGACACCGTCGCTTGGCAGCACCGGATAGTGGCGGCGACGCGAATAGCTGACAGGCGTTTCGGGCTGACGTTTCAGGATGGCCGCAGCGCCGATTGCGACATCCTCGTCGGCGCGGACGGCGCCCGCTCGGCCGTCCGGCCGCTGCTGACCGACGCGAAACTGTCCTATGTGGCCACCTTGGTGGAGCTGAGCATCAGCGACGCCGACCGGCGCCACCCGGATCTCGCCGAGCTGGTCGGGCCCGGGAACCTGTGGTGCATAGGCGTGAACCAGATCCTGGCAGCGCAACGCCTCGGCGACGGCAGCATAAAAGTCGGGATCTCCGTTCGCGCAGAAGATCGTGCCATCGACACATACCGTAGTAAACGCGCCCTGCTGGACATGTTCGACGGATGGGACCCGAGCCTCACCGCACTCATCGAAGCCGGTGACAGCGCGCCGACGCCGCGCCGGATCGAAGCGATGCCCATCGATACATGCTGGGCTCACCAGCCTGGGATCACCCTGATCGGCGACGCCGCACACCTCATGCCGCCGGTCGGCGAGGGCGCCAATCAAGCCATGCTCGACGCCGCCGAGCTTGCCGCCGAACTCGCCGCCAGCCCCGCCGACCCCGACTCGGCGATCCGGAAATACGAAGAGGCGATGTTCGCCAGGATCCACCCGATCGCCGAGATGTCCGCACGGGTCCAGGCGATGATGCTGTCCCCCACCGCGGCTGACGACATCGTCCGTTTCTTCACGGCCCGGCCCGAGCCGGTACCTGCCGAATGAGGACATGCCCCAGAACCTCAGAAATCCGCTGTCCCGGCACAGGAACTGCCTTCTCGGTTGAGCTGCCAAACCGTGCGCGCCGACTACGCTGTTGGCGAGTTTTGCCAGCTCATTCTGGGGAGGTTGCGATGAGGGATGGAAAGTAGGGCGTCGCAGGCCGAACAGGCATGGGCGCACAAGGCCGCGCTCATCGCTGAGGTGAAATCGCTGACGGCCATGTTGTCCACCGACTTTCAGACCGCCTCCGAGCGCATGCTCGCCGTCCAGGAACAGTGGGCGGCGATCGGGCGCAGCGGGTCAGATGCCGTGGAAGATGAGCTGTGGAAGCAGTTCCGGGCTGCCCACCAAGGGTTCTATGCGGCAGGGAACACCCCGAAAGCACAGGGTCGCAGCCAGGCCGAAACCCGGCAGCAGAAACTGCGGATCGTCGATGAGGCCGAGCGGATCTCCCACTCCGTCGAGTGGGTGAGCACCGAGTTGGTCTTCCAGCGGCTTGATGAGGAATGGCGCAAGACCCGGCCATTGGGCAGCGCCGAGGAAGCTCAACTCGTCGAAAGGCTGAAGCAGGCATGGGGCCGGTTCGCCCGCGCTCGCGCCGCCCACTTCGCCGATCAGCGCCGAAAGACCGAAGAAGCCTTACATGCCAAGGAATCTTTGGTACACGAAGCAGCCGCACTGATCAAATCGACCGATCTGAACGAGGTGAAGCAGAAGTTCAGCGAGCTGGAGACCCGATGGAAGTCCGCCACCGCCGTCCCTCCGCTTGACGAGCAACGGCTCTGGACGTCCATGCAGCAGACCCAGGCGCAGGTGATAGCGGCGATCGAGCAGGAGCTGCAGCGGCGTGAGGAGGAGCGGCGGCGGCGCGAGGAAGAGAAGCGCGCGATCTATCAGCACAAGGAAACCCTGATCAAGCAGACGCTGGATTTGCTCCACAGTCCCGACTTCCAGACTGCCGAGGAGGGGCTACAGCAGCTGGTGACCGCGTGGAACTCCTCCGGATACGCCGGACAGGAGCACGAACAGGGGCTTTACGAACGGTTCACCCAAGCCGCGGGACAGGTCTACCAGGCGATCGAGGACGCTGCGGAGGAAAGCCGGCGCGAGGCCGCCAGGCGCCTCGTGGACGAGATGTACGACCTGCGCGATGAGGCCGACGAGCTGGATCACCGGATCTACGAGGCCAAAGTCAGGCTGTCGGACATGATGGCGCGGCAGGAGTCCTCACGCAACGATCCGTGGGAGCTCACCGAGAGCAGAGCAGAGGCGATCGAAGCCGAGAGCAAGCTCATCGATGCGTTGCGGGACCGGCTGGAAGAAACCATGGACGACATCGCCGAGCTTGAGACCCGGCTACGCAACGTCGGCTGACTTGGAATCACCAACCGCGCCATCACGTTTCGCGTATATCAGACGCTGGATGGCATCGGCGAGCTCGGTGACCGGGAGCCGCCCGTCGAGTTCGACAGTCGCCCCTCGTCTCAGGAGCGGCTCGACAGTCTGGACGTATCCCGCAATCTGGTCTCGGTCAGCCGAGGTTTTGCCATAGGGATTGTTCGTCCGCTCTGTCACACGCCGCAGCAACACGCCCAGCGGCGCGCTAAGCAGAACCACGTGGTCGAAGCGGTCGTAGAAGCGAACCTGGTTCTCCACTGTCCCGGAGACGACGACGTCTTGGTGACCGGACAGTAGCCGCTGCATGCGCGGTTCATCCCAGGTGCCGTCCGCGAGCACCCAGCCGTCGTAGTCGGTATCGATCGCGTGGAAGCCCCGGCCGCGAAGCTCATCAAGGACCGTGGACTTGCCAGCGCCCGACATCCCCGTCACCAACACCCTGGACACGACCTAAACCATAACGGCCTTCATCCGTGCGCGGTCAGGTAGGGGAAGCCGAATCCGGCCAGGCCGAGGATCGCCAATGCGGTAGCCCGCGCAGTGGTGAACGGGTCGAAAAAGCCTGCGGTGTTCGGGATCGCGCCGCGCCAGCCCGGGTCGGCGGCGCGCCCGCCCTGGAGTCCGATCAGGAATGACCTTGCCTTGATCGCGGCGCCGATCCGGCCCCCGGCACGCAGCGCCTGTCCGGCAAGCCCTGTGCTGGTGGCGTTGCCCACGCCGGAGTAGTTGCCGAAGCCGCCGTCGGCGTGCTGCACGGACACCAGCCACCGAAGGCTCACGGCCGCGTCGGAGTGCCGGCCCACGGCGATGAGGGCCTGCACCGCCATCGCGGTGGTGTCGACCTCGCTGACGCATGTCGGCTGGCCGAACAGCAACGGGTACCCGCCGTCGGCGCAGCGCGCGGCGACCAGGAACGAGGACGCGGCCGGGGGCGCGCCTGCCGCGGTGCGGTCCAGGGCGAGCAGGGCGAACGACTGCGTGAAGATGTTGCTGAATTCGCCGAACGGCGATCGGTCGGAGAACCGCCCGGAGGGCTGCTGCAGCTCCCGCAGCCGGCCGATCAGGTCGACCCCGCCGAACGAAGCCGGGTCAATGCCGCGGACCTGTGCCGCGAGAGCGAGCTTGGCGGTGGTTCCCGCGTAGGACGTGAAGGTACCGTCACCGGCGTACCCGCTCAGGATCTCGGGACGCGCCAGCCAAGCCATCGCGCGTGCGCCATAGTCGCCGGCCGTCTTGGCGGTGGCGAAGGCGAAGACCGCGTCGACGGTCAGACTCTGATTGGGAAAGACGACTCCGCCGAATTCGTCCTCGAACCGTTGCCCGTCGGTCATCTGCCGGGCAAGCCAGCTGGCGGCCAAGTCGGCTCTGTCGGGCGTGAATGAGGTGGCCCGGGCCGGTGCCGCGCCGCAAACGGTGACGGACGCGATCAACACGCTGCCGAGGAGGGGCACAACGCGGCGCCGGGCTGAAATACGACTCACGGGGGCCGTGCCTTTCCGGCCCAGCAGCGGATGGCCGGGCGCGTCTGGATGACGTTGTCGCCCAAACGCTAGGCCGGGGAGATGGCGGGGACATCGGTAGAAATACGCAAATCCGCTACTGACAATCCTTCAGGCCTTTGCGGTGGACATCCGCTCGACCAGGTCCGGCCAGACGTGCTTGGACAAGTCGTGGCCCATCTTGGGGTACCCGATGATGGTCGAGCCGGGAATGGCCCGCGCCAACGCTTTCGACCCGCTGGATCGCACGATCGGATCGTCCTGGCCGTACACGATCAGCGTGGGCGCCTTGATCTGGCTCAGGTCGAGCTCGCCCCGGTTGCCCCGCCCGGCGGCGAGCTGACGCCGCTCGGCTTTGGGGTCGAAGGGCCGCCGGTCGTAGCCGCGCCGGGCGACGTCGCGGGCCCAGGCCTCGTCGAAGGTTCCGTGCGGTGAGGCGAGCATCCGGATGATGTCGACGATCCGCTGCTCCTGGCCGGCCCGGTCGGCGCTGTGCCGGACCCGTCCCATCCGCAGGATGGTGCCGAACCTGATGTGCCGCAACGCGGTCAGCGTGCTCGCCGCGGGCATGCTCATGACCGCGGTGAGGCTGCGCACCCGCTCGGGGCGGCGCACCGCGATCATCTGGCCGATGGCGCTGCCCATCGAAGCGCCGGCGACGTGTGCCGACTCCCACCCGAGCGTGTCCATCACGGCGAGCGCATCGTCGACGAACGCGTCCGAGCTGTACGGCGGCTTGCCACCGCCAAGCAGGGCCTGCCACCACTTCTGGTCGTCGGGAGTGTCGAAGTAGGTGGACAGGCCAGAATCGCGATTGTCGAACCGGGCCACGTGAAATCCGGCCTCGGCCAGCGCCTGGCAAAAGCCGTCGGGCCACAGCAGCATCTGGTGCCCGAGCCCCATGATCAGCAGCAATGGTTCGCCGCCTGGCTCACCGAACGTCTCGTAAGCGATTTCCACGTCGCCGTTGCGGGCCATCTTGACCGTCGTGTCCGCTGCCATGCGCACCTCCTTTTTCCGATACGAACGTATCATATACGCATGCCGAAAATCGTAGACCAGGAAGCCCGGCGACGGCTCATCGCGGAAACCGCGATCCAGATCATCGGCACCCGGGGCATCGAAGCCGCCTCGGTGCGCACGGTCGCCGCCGAGGCCGGGGTCTCAGCCGGTGCGGTGCAACGATGTTTCGCCACCAAGGACGAGCTGCTGCGGTTCGTGCTGCATCAGGTCAACGCCCGCTTCACCGCGCGGGTCCAGGCCCGAATGGCTCAGGCGTCCGACCCCACCGATGAGGCATTAGGCCTGCGGGTGATCATCGACGAGATGCTGCCCCTCGATGACGAGCGGCGCCTCACCTGCGCCGCCACCCTCGCTCTGCTCGCCTACAGCGCGACGCAACCCGCCGCCACCGAGATCATGCGCTCGGCTTACCAAGCGGCGCATGGGTTTTTCATGCGAGCCTTCGACCGTGACGCGGCCATCGCGCTCTACGCCGTGATCAGTGGCCTGCAAGGCCCGCTGCTGGTCGGCGCGATCACCCCGGCGCAGGCCTACACGATCGTGGAGATGTCAATCGCGCACAAGGCGACCACGCGGTGGGCGCGGTCAGCACCAGGCTAGCCAACTGTTCGCTCGGCAAGGCGACCCGCGCGATGAGCCCTGTCAGCGGCGAGCCAGCCAGACCGTCCGCTCGGTGCGAACGCTGAGGTCGTCGCGACCGGCGAGCCCACCGGCGATCTCCTCCAGCGCGACAAGGTCGGCCGAGGGCAGCCTGCCTTCCAGACCGTGGCGCATCCGGCCCAGGGAGAGCGCGGCATATCGCTTGGCGGACAAGGGAAGTGGCGGCCGCAGCTCGATGTCGAAATGCCGCTGGGTTACCGAGGTGAATCCGGCCTGGCTCATCCGGTCGCCCCAGTTCTCGTGCATGTGCAATCCGGCCTCGTGGCGGCGTTTCGCCATTTCGGCGTGAAGGCGCAATTCCATTTCTTCATCGGGGGTACCGGTGAGAAAGCGCGGAAACGAGTCAAGTTCGGCGATCACGAGCGCCCCGCCCGGCCGCAACGCGGCGAAGGCCGAGTCAAGCGCCTTGGCGGGATCGGCCATGTGGTGCATCGAAGCGGACGCCCAGATCATGTCGGTGGGCCCGAAGTCGGGCCAGGGCTGGTCGAGGTCGGCCTCGACGGTGTGGATGCGGTCGCCCAGACCGGCCGACTCGGCGCGGCTGCTCAGATGGGCGAGCATCTGCGGGGAAAGGTCGACCGCGGTGACCGTCGCGCCCGGAAGTTCCCGGGCCAGCGCAAGGGAGCCGGTGCCGCTGCCGGCCCCGAGGTCGACCACGTGGGGCCGGCCGGCGGCCTCACGGCCGACCCAGCTGATCAGGTCGCGGAAATAGTCCTGCAGGACCTCGGCGTCGAGATCGAGCAGCTCAATCATGTGATCATGTGCCATGCCACAACGGTAGCCGAGCATTGCCGCTGCGGCATATGCTCTTGCGTATGAAGCAAGACCAGGTTTTGGAGGCTCGGGTTCGGCAGCGGATCCGCGGTCTGCGCGTGGCCCGTGGCTGGTCACTCGACGAGCTGGCCGGCCGTTGCCTGATCAGCCCCTCAACGCTCAGCCGGATCGAGACCGGCCACCGGCGCATCGCCCTGGACCAGATGACCGCGATCGCCCGCGCGCTGGGCACGACGCTCGACCAGCTGGTCGAGTCCGACAGCCATGACGATGTGGTGATCCGCCCGCACCGCAACGAGGAGCACGGCATCACCACGTGGCTGCTGTCGCGCGACAGCAACAAGACCGTCTCCAAGATGCGGGTCACCCGCAAGGTGCCCGAAGACCTGCGGGTGCATCCGGGACGCGACTGGTTCAGCGTGCTGTCCGGCACGATCGAGCTGCGCCTGGGCGAGCGCACGATCCTGGTCGCCACCAACGAGGCGGCCGAGTTCTCCACCATGATCCCGCACGCCTTCGGCGCCTACGGCGGCCCGGCCGACATCCTGTGCATCCTCGACCACGAGGGAGAACGCAGCCACCTCGGCCCGGCACACTGAGCGATGGCGGTGCGGCGCCCCATGCATCCTCGACCACTAGAAAGAACGCAGCCGCCTGAGGCCTGGCGCCGAAGGGCGTTGCGGCGCTTAGCTTGTGGCGGGTGGTGTGGCCGTGAGCGGGCGGACCCGGGTGAGCAGTTCCGACAGGAACAGGTCGGGGTGGCTGAGCATGGCCAGGTGGCCGGTGTTGGGCAGGCGCACGAATTGTTTGACCGGGGCGTCGATGGTGGCGACGTATTGCTCGGCCAGAGCGGGCAGGACGTGAATGTCGGTGTCGCCGTGCAGCAGGAAGATCGGCACCTCGAATCGGGTGCCTAGCGTTTGCGGGGTGCAGGAAATGGTCCCGGCGAACAGGCCCGGTGGCAGGGCCAGCACTCCGAAGACTCTGCGGTAGACGTCGGCGAGGGTGTAGCCGGGCCAGCACAGCACCGCGGGGATACCGGTCTGCTGCCAGGCGCGCATCCCGCTGTCGGTGGCGAAACTCCAGCGCTGCTTGGTGATCCAGCTGCGCACGTCGCGGTAGGGCGGCGCGGCGCGTTCGAGGGCGGCGGCGGCTTTGCGGTTGCCCACTGCGCGGGCCCGGTCCAGGGCCAGCTGATGGGTCAGCTGTTCGTTGCGGGCCATGTCGGTGATCTGGGCGATGCCGACGTAGGCGTGCAGCAGGTCGGGGCGGCGCGCGGCGATGGTGAGGCCGACGATGCTGCCCTGCGAGTGCCCGGCGAGGATGACTTTGTCGTGGTGCAGGTGGCGGCACACCCATTCGATGACCTCGATGCCGTCGTCGGCGAGCAGGCTGAACGTCCAGGTGTCGTTGCCGGCCTTGCCATTGCGGCCGCGGGTGCGCCCGACGTCGCGGCGATCCCATAGCACGACGGTGAAGTATTTTTCCCAGATGCGCAGGGTTGGCGTGAACGGCTCCATCGGCAGGCCCGCGCCGGCGAGGATCAGCAGGATCGGGTTGGCCCGGTCGGCGCCGCGGATCTGGATCCACTGGTCGATGCCGCCGGCTCGCAGATAACGACCTTCGGCGATGCCTGCGGGGGTGTCGATGGCGAGCGTGCGTGCGACGCGGTGCTGGCGCAGCCTTCGGTAGGCCAAGGCGGCGGCAGCGGCGAGCGCGATAACGCCTGCTGCGCCACCGAGGACGACACCAATCATGATCTTCTCCTCTTCCATGGATTAGGCCGAGCCTTGCCTCGTACTCAAAAAATGACATGTCTGATTCAACATGTCAAGGAGTACATGTAGACTGTCCGAGCCGGACCGACCGGAAGGCCATCGATGTCATTGCGCTATGCCCTGCTGGGTCTGCTCGCCGACGAGCCGGCCAGCGGGTACGACCTGACCAGGAAGTTCGAACGTGCGCTGCAGCGCTATGCCTGGCACGCCCAGCACAGCCAGATCTACCCGGAGCTGGGCAAGCTGGCCGCCGATGGCCTGGTCGAGGTGATCGCCGAGGGTGCCCGGGGACGGCGCACCTACGCCATCACCGAGCAGGGCCGCACCGAGCTGCGCAGCTGGATGCTCAACCCGCCGGACGTGTTCGTGGTGCGCCACGAGTTCGTGCTGCGCCTGTTCCTGTTGTCCACATTGGACCCCGAAGACGCGCGGGCCGTGCTGCGCCCGGTGGCGCAGGAGAGCGCCCGGGAGCTGGCCACACTGCGCGAGTCGCTGGACAGGGCCGAAGCCACGGCCCCGCCGGGCACCGAACTCGCGCTGGGCCGCCTGGTCGCCGAATACGGCCTGCGTTCCTTCCAGACGATGCACGACTGGGCGCTGTGGGCACTCGACCGCATCGATCAGGTTGAGGCGGCCAAGGCTGCGCGTCCGGCTGGCTGAGCGCATATTCTGCATGGCGTGCCCTGGTTTAGCGCCGTCGACCTATCGGAGCAGATCCGTCGCCGGGAGGTGTCCTGCGTCGAGGTGATGCGTGCGTATCTGGAACGCATCGAGGCGCTCAATCCACGTGTCAATGCCATCGTGGCGCTGCGCGAGCCGGAGGTGTTGCTGCGCGAGGCGTCGGCGCGCGACGAGCAGCTGGCGCGTGGGCAGTACCTGGGCTGGCTGCACGGATTGCCGTTTGCGGTGAAGGATTTGGCCGCGGCCGAAGGTCTGTTGTGGACGGAAGGCTCGCCGATCTATGCGCGGCGGGTCGCCGAGGCCGACGACGTTTTCGTGCGGCGGCTCAAGGACGCGGGCGCCATAGTCGTGGGTAAGACCAACGTTCCCGAGTTCGGCCTCGGTTCGCAGACCTACAACCGCGTGTACGGGGCGACCGCCACGCCCTACGACACCACCCGCACGGCGGGCGGCAGCAGCGGTGGAGCCGCCGCCGCGCTGGCCCTGCGGTTGGTGCCGGTCGCCGACGGCAGCGACTATCTCGGCTCGCTGCGCAACCCGGCCGCGTTCTGCCATGTGCTCGGATTCCGGCCGTCCTACGGCCGCGTGCCCACGCCTGGGTTCGTGGCACACCCGTCGGTGGTGGGGCCGATGGGGCGCACCGTGGACGACGTGGCGGCGCTGCTGGGCGTGCTGGCCGGGCCGCACGACAGCGCCCCGCTCAGTTTCGCCGCGGGTGCGTTCAGGCCGCGCGATGGCAAGCGCCGGGATTGGCGTGGGGTGCGCATCGCCTGGGTCGGTGACTTCGGCGGGTACCTGGCATGTGAAGCGGGCCTGCTGGAGGTGTGCCGAAAAGCGTTGCGGGTCTTCGAGGATCTGGGCGCTCAGGTGCATGAGGCCGTCCCCGGCTATCCTCCCGAACGGATCTGGGACACCGTGCTGACCTGGCGCTGGTGGACCTCACTGAAATGGCATGACCTTTACTCCGACCCGGCAACGCGGGCAGAGCTGAAACCAGAGATCATCTGGGAGACCGAGCACGGGCTGCGGCTGACCGCATTGGACGTGGCGCGGGCGGAGTTGCAGCGCATCGAATGGTACGAGGCGGTGCTGCGCTTCCTGGACAGCTATGACTTCGTCGTCGCGCCCAGCGCGCAGGTCTTCCCGTTCCCGATCACGACGACGTGGCCCCGCGAGATCGACGGCCGCCCGATGGACAGCTATCACCGGTGGATGGAAACGGTGGCGCCCTGGTCGATGACCGGCCTTCCGGTGCTGGGCATGCCGGCCGGGTTCGACGCACGCGGGCTGCCGGCCGGGATCCAGCTCATCGGCCGGCCCGGGGCCGACGCTGAGGTGCTGCACCTGGCCAAGGCCTATGAGCAAAGCACGAACTGGGTCAGAGATCACCCACCGCCGGAGTCATAGCCGCAAGTCGTTATCGGACAGCCGTCAATCCGGACGCATTCCGTCCGCAGACCCCTCTACCCTCCTCCCATGACCCAAGCCGAACCGGCGGTGCGCCGGCAAACGGGCAAGAGGAAGGCCGCTGTTGCCGTGCGCACAGTCGTGCAACGCGGCCCGAAAGACAAGAAGTCGGTGGCGTTCAGCCTCGACTGGCCGGGGTGGAGCCGCGGCGCGCGCAGCGCCGAGCTTGCCGTGGAAACGCTGGAGTCCTATCGGCAGCGCTACCAGCCGATAGCTGCTCTGGCCGGAATGGCGCGCGAGTTCGGCGCCGCCGGGCCGCTGGACATCGTCGAGGAGGCGGTCGGGACCGGTTCGACCGACTTCTGGGGCATCTCCTTCTCGCCTGCCGCCACCGAGCAGGATCCGATGGGCCAGGCCGAGCTGGAGCGCGGGATCACCCTGTTGCGGGCGTGCTGGGCGTTCTTCGACGACATCGCGGCGCGGGTCTCGCCGATAATGCGCAAAGGCCCACGCGGCGGAGGACGCGACCGCGACACCATCATCGGCCACACCATCCGCGTCGAGAGCCAGGGCTTCGCCAGGCAGGTCGGCTTGCTCATCCCGGAAGGGCCGGCGCTGAGCTCGGATGAGCTGCCAAGCTATCGCGAGGACTATGTCGCGGCGATGCGCGCCTACAACGCCGGGGAGTTCAAGCGCATGAAATCGTGGACGCTGCCGTTCCTCATCCGGCATACGGCCTTCCACACCCTCGACCACGCCTGGGAGATGCAGGACAAGGACCTGTCCGCCTGAACCACCGGGTTTAGGGTGATGTCATGCCACCACGTACGCGCCTGTACCGCCACGGAACATTGCAGGCCGAGGACTTTCCCGTGGCGGACATCTCCGAGCATCTGGCCGACGACGCGGCCGTGGTGTGGCTGGATCTGTGCGCGCCGTCCCGCGAGGATCTCTCGGTTATCAGCGAAGAGCTTGGGCTGCATGACCTGGCGATCGAAGACGCGGTGCTTGAGCACGAGCGGCCGAAGCTGGACCGGTACGGCTCGCACCTGTTTCTGAGCGCCTACAGCGTGAAGCTCGATGAAGCCTCGGGCGCCTTGTCCAAACAGGAGGTCGCCGCCTTCGTCACCGGAAACGCTCTGGTCACCGTGCGCAAAAGCGAAGACTTCGACATCGGCCAGGTGGTGGCCAATTGGGACGAGTCGCCGGAGCTGGCCAAGTACGGCGTCGGGTTCATGCTCTACGGGCTGCTCGATTACGTCGTCGATTCACATTTCGATGCGGTGCAGTCTTTGGATGGGCAGATCGAAGCATTGGAGGACCAGCTTTTCGATGAGGCGTCCAAGGACAAGGCGTTGCAAAGGCGCACCTTCCAGCTGCGAAAGTCTCTGGTCGTGCTGCGCCGGGTTGTCCTGCCGATGCGTGATGTGGTCACCAGCTTGCTGCGCCGGGACCTGCACATGGTCGATCCGCAGCTGCAGCCGTATTTCCAGGACGTCTACGACCATGTCCTTCGCGCCACCGAGTGGACCGAGTCGCTTCGCGACCTGGTGAGCACCATCTTCGAAACCCATCTCACGCTCAGGTCCAACCACGTCAACATCATCATGAAGCAGGTGACAAGCTGGGCGGCGATCATCGCCGTGCCGACCGCGATCACCGGCTTCTACGGCCAGAACCTGCCCTACCCCGGTTTTGGGCAGTCCCAAGGTTTCTGGACCTCGACGATCGTCATCCTGACCCTGTCGGGCTTGCTGTTCGTGCTCTTCCGGCGCAAGGACTGGATCTGAAAACCCTTACTCGTCTTCGTGCCGGGCGCGAGCCTTGAGCACAGCCCTGATGACCAAGAGGGCGACCACCGCCACGATCTGCCCACCGATGATTACTTTGTTGATGTCGATGGCGGGCCGCCAGCCGACCTTTCCGTCCTTGATGACGAAGACCCCCAGCGGCTTGGCGGACACGCCGACCCCGCCGCCTTCTCCCCCGCTCTCGCCCTTCCCGTCGACACCGCCGCCGCCTCCCCCGCCGCCACTGACTTTGGCGACTGGCACCACGGTTATGCCGTCCTGGCTGATGGGTGAGCCGAATACCTTTTGTGCCGCCGTGCTATCGACGACCTCTTTCACTGTCTCCATAACACTTGTCGCGTGGTTTGTCCGTTGCTGCATGGTCGGACTTCCCTTCCCACACCGGCGTTCTGGTTCCTCAACGAGAATACCAGTCAGGCGTTGGTAAGGATCAATATCCGGGCGTCAGTTGCCGTCGTCGCCCGACCATGGCCGCAGCCAACGGGGATCGGGCTCGACGTCGATGGGAACGAACCGGATGTCGGCCGACATGCGCATCGAGCTGGTCGTGGTGTCGAAGGTGGCATGCACCAGGTGCGGCGAGTGGATGGCCACATCGCCGGCGGCGAAGTCGGCGCACAGCCAGCGCCCGCCCAGCTCTTGCTGGGTCCAGCCGAGGTCGTGGCTGATGGGCCGCGGGTCGTCGGGGCGATCGGTGCGCCTGTTCTTGAGCAGCTGCAGCTGCGCCTTCGGGAGGCGATGAGAGCCTTCCAGATAGGCGATGCCGCCGGTTGGCACCGGGCAGTCACCGATCGGGATCCACATGGTCAGGACCTGATCCGAGCCGCGATCCAGGTAGTCGAAGTCGGTGTGGGCGCGCGAGGCGCGCGGGCCCTGGTGAAAATGCCGCACGATCTGGCGCGGCAGCCGCATCGTCTCGGCCCCATCGAAAAGCGTCTGCGCCACGGCGAGCAGTCTTTGGTCCTGCACGAAGTCGGCGAACACCTTCGAGCGCACGAAAGCGTGCGCGGGATGACCGGGATGGCCGTGCGGCGGCAGCCCGGCTGGCGCCTCGCCGGACCAGATTCCTTGCTGTGGCGTGGTTTCCTTCGCCAGGTACGACGGATCGAACATGCCGAAGTAGGCGCCGCGCAGCCCGATCACGGTGTCGCGGTCCAACACCTGACGCAGCAACACATAGCCGTCCCGGCGAAAGTTCTCCCGCAGCGCCTGCGGATCATCGAGACGGGACGTGCGCATGGCAGAGGGCGCGGTGCTCAGGGCGACACCATTGGACGTGACTCGCATCGATTCAGGCCTTCCTCGCAACAACTGTGCACCCGATCTTCGCCTGGTCGGCCGCGCCCGGTGCAGAGCAATCGTCCCTGTCCGTCTAGGGACCAAAGGCCCTACCGCCGTCCCCGGCCTAGGGCAACGCGGGGCATGCGAGCTAGCATCCGTTATGCAGCTATTGGTGCTTGGGCACGACGAAGTCACGCAGTTGTTGCCGATGACGGAGTGCATCGAGGTCATGCGCGACGCGCTGCGAAGCCTGGCCGCCGGTGACGCCCGCCAGCCGTTGCGGTCCACGATGATGGTGCCCGGCCTTCCCGGATTCCTCGGCCTCATGCCCGGCTATGTGGGCGGGCCGCAACCGTGCCTGGGCATCAAGTTCCTCGGCATCTTTCCCGGCAACCCGGCCGTGGGCAAAGACCCCCATCAGGGTGTCGTGATGGTGCTCGACGCGGCGACCGGCGAGCCGAAGGCGGTGCTCGATGCCTCCGCGATCACCGCGATCCGTACCGCGGCCGTGTCGGCGGTGGCCACCGATCTCCTGGCCCGCGAAGAAGCCGCCACGCTGGCCGTCATCGGGACAGGCGGGCAAGCCGTGGCGCACGTGCGGGCCATCGCGCAAGTCAGAGCCTTGACCGAGGTCCGGCTGGTGGGCCGCGACAGCGTTCGCGGGCAGAACGCGCAGGCAGGTCTGGCCGCACAGCTGAGAGTGCCGGTGCGGTTCGGCACGGACTGCCAAGCCGCGCTCGACGGCGCCGACATCGTGGTCACGGCGACCAACTCGCCCGTACCGGTGCTGCGCCACGACTGGCTCAGCCCCGGCGCACACGTCAACGCGGTCGGCGCGTGCCTGCCCAGCCTGCGTGAGCTCGACACCGCGACGGTGGTTGCCGCACGGCTGTTCACCGACCGGCGTGAGTCGGCGCTCAACGAATCCGGTGACTTTCTGATCGCCGCCGCGGAATCAGGCATCGACGCCGATCACATCGTCGCCGAGCTGGGCGAGGTGCTGGCGGGAACGGCAGCCGGGCGCACCTCGGCCGGGCAGCTGACCGTCTTCGAGTCGCTGGGGCTGACCGTGGAGGACCTGGCGGCGGCGGCGCAAGTCTGCGCGCAGGCGGAGCGGCTGGGGGTCGGCACGCGGGTCGCGTTCTGACAGGATGTCGGTGTGCTTCCCACGATCGAGCAGATCATGGCCGCCCGCGGCGCTATCGCCGGGATCGCCATGCGCACTCCTCTGGTACCCCTCAACGCGCCGGTCGATGGCCCGCAGATCTTCTTGAAGCTGGAGAACCTGCAACCCACCGGATCGTTCAAGCTGCGCGGGGCCGCGGCGTTGCTGGCCGACGCGAAACCCGAGGAGCTGGCCGAGGGGATAGTCACCGCCTCGGCGGGAAACATGGGCAAGAACGCGGCCTGGTTCGCCCGCCGCCTGGGCGTGCCGTGCACCGTCCTGGTGCCGCCGACCGCGCCGGAGGCGAAGATTTCGGCCATCCAGCACCTCGGCGCGCACGTCATGAAGGTAAGCGCCGACGACTGGTGGCAGGCGTTCGAAACCCGGCGCGCCGAAGGCGTCGACGGCGTGTTCATTCACGCCTTCGACGACCCGGCGGTGATGGCGGGCAACGGCACCATCGGCCTGGAGATCGCCGAGGAGCTTGCGGACGTGTCGGCTGTCCTGGTGCCGTGGGGCGGCGGCGGTTTGAGCTGTGGCATCGCCACCGCGCTGCGGTCGGTGTCGCCCGCTACCAAGGTTTTCGCCGCCGAGGTCGCCACCGCGGCGCCTTTGCACGCCGCGCTGGCCGCGGGCCTACCGGTCACCGTCGACTTTGAACCGTCGTTTGTGGACGGAATAGGAAGCAAGACCGTGCTGGCGCCGATGTATGAGCGCGCGGTCGAGCTGGGCATCGACGCGCTCGTCGCACCCGTGGCCGAGGTGGCGGCGGCGTTGCGCACCCTGCTGGAACACAACCGGGTCCTGGCCGAGGGAGCGGGCGCCACTGGCGTGGCGTGTGCCCTAGCCGCGGCACGCGACGGCCGCTTCGGCGCCGGCGACACCGTGGTCTGCGTCGTCTCCGGCGGCATGATCGGGCTAGACACCCTAGCCGGCCTGCTGGCCTGACCACGCCCGGCCGGTGGATGTTGTCCACCGGCCCTATGCTGACCGGCTATGGAAATGCTCATCCCGGTCGTGTTGATACTGGCAATTCTCGCGTTCGCGCTGGGCACGGCGCGCGACAAAAGTCTCGCCAGGAAGATCGGCGGCGAGGTCAACGCGCAGACGCCGCCGGAGGATCCGGTGGTACTGATGGAAAAGCTGCACCAGCTGCACAAGGCGGGGGCGCTCACCGACGCCGAGTACGAGGCCCAGAAGGCGAGGATCCTCAACGAGCCCCGGGGTTGATAGGCAAGTGGCTACTTGCCTATAGTGGGTGGCGTGGGTGATGTCTTCAAGGCGCTGGCCGACCCGACCAGACGCACGATCCTGGACGAGCTGGCCGAGCGCGATGACCAGACGCTGTTCGAGATCTGCGGCCGGCTGGCCATGAAGCACCAGCTCACCTCCTCGCGGCAGGCGATCTCGCAGCATTTGGAAGTGCTGGAGGCCGCCGGCCTGGTGCGCACGCGCCGCGAGGGCCGCTACAAATTCCACACCCTCGACGCCAGCCCGCTCGAGCAGATCGCCGAGCGATGGATCCGCAAGCCGCAGGAGAAGCCATGAGAATCAACCTCGCCAGTGTCTACGTCGACAACCAGGACAAGGCGCTGGCCTTCTATACCGACGTGCTCGGCTTCGTGAAGAAGACGGAGGTGCCGGTGGGCGAACACCGATGGCTGACCGTCGTCTCGCCCGACGCGCCCGACGGCGTCGAGCTGCTGCTGGAACCCGATGAGCACCCGGCTTCCAAGGTCTACAAGGCGGCCCTGGTCGGCGACGGCATCCCGTTCACCTCGTTCGCCGTCGACGACGTGCAGGCCGAGTACGAGCGCCTCACCAAGCTGGGCGTGACGTTCACCCAGCCGCCGCTGGACATGGGCCCGGTCACCACGGCCGTGCTCGACGACACCTGCGGCAACCTGATCCAGATCGCCCACCAGAAGTAAGCCTTCTGCATTTCGGGGTGTGCTCGCTACGCTCACCGGCATGCGGATCGGTTTGGTGTTGCCGATGGGCGACGAGCGAGGACCCGGCATTCCCTCATCAGGGCGGGAGATTTTCGGGTTCGCCCGCGACATGGAGCAGGCCGGCTTCGACTCGCTATGGCTGTTCGATCATCTGCAGGCCTATGAGGGCGAGGCGGCCGATCCGAGCGCGACCTGGGAGGCGTGGACGCTACTGGCGGGCCTGGCCGCCACCACCGAGCGGGCGAGCCTGGGCACCATCGTGACCTGCACCGGGTTCCGCCCGCCCGCGCTGCTGGCGAGGATGGCGCACAGCGTGCACGAAATCAGCGGCGGCCGGCTGATCCTCGGGCTGGGCGCGGGCTGGCACGAGCCGGAATATCGGGCGTTCGGCTACCCGTTCGACCATCGCTACTCCCGTTTCGAGGAAGCGCTGACGGTGATCCGGGGCATGCTGGTCGACGGATCGTCCACTTTCGACGGTCAGTACTACCGCACCAACGACGCCCGGCTGCTGCCACCGCCCACCCAGCCCGCCCCGCCCATCTTGATAGGAACCCACGGGCCGCGGATGCTTGCGCTGACCGCGAAGTATGCGCAGGCCTACAACACCAGCTGGCATGCCCTGCCCGCCGAACGCTGGACCAAGGTCAAAGCGAGCCTGGAACAGGCCGGCGTGACCCAGCGGGTCACGGTCGGGCTGATGGTCAAGGGCGACAACGCCAGCGACGACGCCTTCGGCGTGCGCTGCGAGCCCGGCGCGCTGGCTGAGGCGTTCCAGCGCTGGGCGGCCGAGGGCATCGACGAGCTCATTGTGCTGCTCGATCCGGCCACAGTGGACCGAGCCGAGCGCACTGTCCAAGCGCTGCACGATTTTCGGGCCTCAACCACGTAACCGGCACCGGTGGAACTATGGCCCACCGGTGCGGCGTGGGATCTCCCGCAGCTTAGAGCGAACGGACGTTGTCCGCCTGCGGGCCTTTCTGCCCCTGTGTCACCTCAAACTCGACATGCTGGCCTTCGCTGAGTTCGCGAAAACCGCTGGATGCGATCGCGGAGTAGTGGACAAAGACGTCAGGACCTCCGCCGTCCTGCTCGATGAAGCCGAAGCCTTTTTCGGCGTTGAACCACTTAACCTTGCCGGTTGCCATTCACGTTCCCTTCACAGGTGCGGCGAGATCGCCCACACTGTTCCAGCCTAGCCAAGCCGATCCGGGACGTGGTCATTTTGCGCCGCGTCGGTGGTAGTTGGGCCCATCCGGGCTGTTCGTGAGCCATGCTTTGGATATGGCCTCCACCGCGCTCGACCGCCTGCGCCTCAGGCCGGTACCGCTCGTTCCCCAGATCCGGCTGCTGCTGGCCGAAGACGTGTGGGTTTTGACGGCACGTATGGAGGCCGAGGCAGGCCACGCGCTGGCGACCCCGTTCTGGGCCTCGGCGTGGCTTGGCGGCCAGGGCGTGGCACGCTACGTGCTCGACCATCCGCAGACCGTCGCCGGGCTGCGCGTGCTTGACCTCGCGGCCGGCTCGGGCCTGGTCGGCATCGCCGCCGGCCTGGCCGGCGCCGCACGGGTCACGGCCAACGACATCGACCCCAACGCCATCACGGCCATCGCCACCAACGCCTGGTACAACGGGGTCGAGGTGAACACGCTGCTTGCCGACCTGGTTGACGGCGATGCCGGTGACGCCCAGGTGGTGCTGGCCGGCGATGTCCTTTACGGCCAGCCGCTAGCTGACCGGATGCTGTCGTTCCTGCGCGCCGCGGCCGCCAACGGCGCCCGCGTCATCGTCGGAGACCCCGGCCGTGGTTACGCCCCACCGGATCTGTTACCGCTGGCCTCTTACGAAATAGAGGCGGTGGCCGACTTCAGCGACTCCGAACTGACCCACACCCACGTGCTGGAGATTCCTTCACCGCAGGGCGATCATGGCAGCGCCGCGGTGAGGTCGTCGGCGAGGTGATGCAGCTGGGCGATGATGCGCGGCATCGCCTCGGGCTCATGGCGCAGTTTGAACCGCACGATGTCGAAGACCGTGGCCACGGCACACACGGCCAGCACCCGCGGCCCGGCCACCGCCTGCCCGGCGCGCTGGATCATCGCGGCGACCTGCTCGCCGTAGTCCTCCAGGTAGGCCTCGCGCAGCAGCCAGGCGTAGTCGATGACCCGCGTGCCGCTGCCCAGCGCCTCGATGTCGATAACGCCGCTGACCCCGGTCTCGTCGAGGAAGATGTTGCAGCTGTTGAAATCCCCGTGCACCATGTCGCCGCCGGGAAGCCGTACCGGCCCGGCCTCGTCCCACAGCCGCTGGTAGCGATCCACCAGGCAGGTCGGAACCTGTGCGGGATCCGGGCGCATTACGTGGTCGCACCAGTCGCGCGCCGGGTCCGGATCCAGCCCGGCTTGGCTTTCCAGCACCCGCAGCAGCATTTCCGTCTTGTCTGAAGTCAGCGGCGTCGATGGCCGACCGGGCACCAACCGTGCGATGTGGTAGCCGGAACCGTCGGAAAACCGGCCGCTGGCAAGCCATTCAGGCGTCGGGTACCCAGCCTTCCGGATCGCGGCGATAACCTGACCGAGGCCGGGGATCCTGGACGCCGACTCGTTGCGGCAGATCTTCAGCACGGCCAGCGATTCCTGCGCCGGCGGACCGGTATGCGCCAGCAGCCACGCTCCGCCCTGCATGCCGCCGGCGCACCGGCCCCGCACGGTGAAACCCAGATCGTGCTCGGTGAGCAGCGCCTGCACGCCGGCCGCGTCGTCTGCGGTCACGGCACTGCCGGCTCGGGGATGAGATGGTCCTCAGCACGGATTTCGGGCAGGCGATGTTCGTGCAGGCCGAAGCGCGCGTGCAGCTGCGACAGCCAGCGGGGCGCCCACCAGTTCCACCTTCCCAGCAGGGTCATCGTGGCGGGTACCAGCAGGCAGCGCACCACGGTGGCATCGATGAGAACCGCCACCGCCAGTCCCAGCCCGATCTGTTCGATGTTGCCGATGCGGGCGGCGGCGAAGCAGCCGAACACGATGACCATCAGCAACGCGGCCGAGGTGATGACCCGGCCGGTGCGCTGCAGTGCTCTGCGCACGGCGGCATCGGTGTCCGCGCCCGCGTCGACGTACTCCTTGACCCGGCCGAGCAGGAAGATCTCGTAATCCATGGACAGCCCGAACGCGAACGCGAAGACCAGGACGACGACAAACGGGTTCAGCGCACCGATCGTCAGCGTGTCGAGCAGATCGCTGGCGAAGCCGTCGCCGAAGACCGCGGTCATTACGCCGAAGGTGGCGCCGAGGGACACCACGTTGGCCAGGATCGCCTTCACCGGGATGACCAGGGATCCGGTCATGGCGAAGAGCAGCGCCACCATGGCCAGCACGGTCAGGCCGATCGCCCAGGGCAGCCCGTCGCCGATGATGGCCAGCAGATCGCTGAGCGTGGCGGCGTCGCCGGTGACCCACGACTGGCCGCCTGCCGGGCGGTCGGCGCGCATCGCGGCGACAAGGCCTCGGGCCTCGGTTCCCTGCGGATCCCCGACGACATCGAAGCCTACGGATGCGGCCGTGGGCGCGCCCGTAGGCCCGAGCGGCTGTACCGGCCGAACCTGGGCCACCGCAGGGTTTGCGGCCCACCGTTGGGCCCACGCCTGCAGTGTCGCCGGGTCGGTATGCGCCACCACGGTGATCGCGGCGGCGGGCCGGCGGGCGAAGCGCTGCGCCAGGGTGTCGGCCACCCGGGCCGACTCGATGCTGCGAGGTATCCCCTCCAGGCCGGGCAGCCGCATCGCCGAGTCGACCAGCGGCGCGCCCGCCGCGAGCAGTATCGCGGCGGTGCCCAGCGCCACCAGGACCGGGCGGCGCTGAACCAGGCGAGAGAGCCGGGCGAAGAAACCGCGATCAGCGGAATCGGCGCCGAGGGTGGCGGCTTCGCGCAACTGCCGTTTCGTCGGCCGGATCCACCGGCGCAACAGCCCGGTGAGGGCGGCGGTGAACGTCAGCGACGCCACCATCGCCACCACCGCTATCGAGACCCCGGCCGCGCCGAGCGCGGTCAACGTGGGCAGGTCGAACAGGAGCAGGCCGGACAGGGCGGCCGCCACCGTCAAGGCGCTGAACAGGATCGTGCGGCCCGCGGTCGCCCAGGCGCGGGCGATCGCCGTCTCGGGCGGCCAGCCGCCCAGCAGCTCCTCGCGGTAGCGGGCCACCAGCAGCAGGCCGTAGTCGACCGACAGGCCGAGCCCGAGCAGGGTCACCACGGTGACGCCGTCCTGGTCGACGTTGGTGAACGTGGAAAAGCCGAGCATGACGCCCATCGCGGCGGCCACCGAGACCGCGGCCGTCAGGACGGGCAGACCGGCGGCGACCAGACCGCCGAAAACCACCACCAGCACCAGCAAAGTCACCGGCAGCGAGGTGTACTCGGCTCGCGCCAGATCCTCCTGCACGGTGCCTCGGGTTTGGACACTGAGCACCGGCGCGCCGCCCACGTCGACGCTCGCCCCGGCGGGCAGGTCGGCGCGCAGTTCATGGAGGGCATCGGTGGTCGCGATTGCCGCCTTGTCCCGGCCGGGCCGGTCCAGCGCGGTCAGCACTACGGAGACGAAGATCGCGTGACCGTCCGCCGAGACCATCCGCGCCGACGGCGTCGCCCCCGTATAGGGATGCTCGACCGTCTTGACCCCCGAGATGGCGGCCAGCCGGGGCAGGGCGGAAAGGACGGCTGAGCGGACCCGCGCGTCGGCCGGGTCGATCCCGTCGACGACGGCGATGACGGTGCCGGCCGAATCGTTGCCCTGCGAGATCACATCGGCGGCGGCGACCGACTCCACGCCCTTGGGCAGCCGCGTATCCGCAAGACGGCTAAACAGCGGCCCGACCGAGAAGACGCCGGCGCCCACCGCGACGGCCCAGATCAGCAGCACCCAGGCCCAGTGCCGAAAACACCAGCGCCCGACCCGCCCGACAACACTTTCCGGCATGCCCGCTCCCGTCCACCGCACCGCCTGTCCCCCACAGAATCACCTATCCCGATGCGGGCCTTCCTGTGGGGTCCGGGCGATCTGGACAGCGCCGTTCTGAGAGGTTACTCTCGAAACATGTCTCTCACGAATCGGTACGGCGATCTGGAGATCTCCGATCCGCAGGCGCTGCGCGCATTGGCGCATCCGACCCGGCTGGCGATTCTCGAGCGGCTCCAGCGCCATGGCCCGTCCACGGCGAGCCAGCTCTCCCCTTATGTCGGCGCGACACCGTCGGTGGTCAGCTGGCATCTTCGGCATCTGGCCGGCTTCGGCTATGTCAAAGACTGGGACGGTGCGGCCACCAAGCGGGAGCGCGGCTGGCAGGCGGCATCTCGTGGTTACCGGTATGTGGCTCGCGAAGGCGATGCGGAGGCGCTGGAGGCGGCCCGCCAGTTGCAGGTCGAGCACTTCGCCGGGGCGGCCGAGGTACCCATGCGATGGCTTGAACACGACGAGGCCCAGCTGCCCGCGCCGTGGCAGGAGATCGCCGGCCTGTCCAACACCAGGGTCAAGCTGACCCGCGCTGAGCTCGCCGCCGTCGAAGACGGCATCGAGGCGCTGCTTGCGCCCTATGTCAACCGCATCGAGTCCGACGCGCCCGAGGATGCGCGCGGGGTCCGCATGCTGCGCTATGTCCTGCCCGAGGCCGACGCCGAGCAGGCGCAGCCGTGAGCGCCGATGTCGTTGCCGCCGAAGAGATCCGGCCGGCTCCGTTATGGCGCGATCGACGTTTCCGCACCTTCTGGGTCGGCGACACGGTGTCGCAATTCGGCGACCGCATCAGCGAGCTGGCGATACCTTTCATCGCGGTCACCATGCTGGCCGCCACCCCCGGGCAGGTCGGCGTGCTCACCGCGGCAATCTGGACGCCCAACCTGCTCGCCGTGCTCATCGGGGCGTGGGTGGACCAGCGCCCGGTCAAGCGGCGGCTGATGATCGCGGCCGATGTGCTGCGGGCCGTGACGTTGCTGAGCATCCCGGTGGCCTATGCGGCCGGTGTGCTGACCCTCGCCCAGCTCGTCGTCGCCGGTCTGCTCACCGGGATCGGCCAGGTGCTTTTCGGCATGGCCTATCAAACCTTTTATGTCAGCCTGGTACCCAGTGAGTCCTATGTGGACGCAAATAGCAAACTGAGCATGTCGCGTGGCGTCTCCTTCATCGCCGGCCCGGCCGCGGCCGGGGGCCTGATCCAGGCGCTGACGGCCCCGGTGGCCGTGGTGGCCGACGCCCTGTCGTTCCTCGTATCGGCAGTGCTGGTGAGCCGCATCAAAGCCCAGGAGCCGCCGCCCGCCCCGGCCGGCCCGTCGACCTGGCGGCTGGCCGTCGACGGCATGAAAGTCGTGTTCGTACAACCCATCCTGCGGGCGAGCCTGGGCTGCACGGCAACGGTCAACTTCTTCACCTTCATCGCGAACGCTCTCATGATTTTGTTTGCGAGCCGCGAGCTCGGCCTCTCCGCGGGGGCGATCGGCCTGGCGTTCGGCGTCGGCGCCACCGGATCCGTGGTGGGGGCGGCAATCACCCCGCGCATCTCGCGCGTTCTGGGCGTCGGCCGCACCGCGATCGTCGGAGCCGCGGTGTTCCCGCTCCCGCTGGCCTTCGCCGCGTTGGCCTCCGGCAGCGACCTGCAGAAGACCGCGTTGCTGGCCGGGCTGGAGTTCGTGTCCGGGGTGGGCGTCATGCTCATGGACATCAACCTCAACGCCGTGCTCACCCGGGCCACGCCCGAAGGCGCGCGCGGGCGCAGGGCCGGCGCCTACAGCGCGATCAACTACGGCATCCGTCCGGTGGGCGCGTTGGTCGGCGGCTTCGCGGGCGCCGCCATCGGTTTGCGGCCGTGCCTGGTCATCGCCGGAATCGGAGGAGCCCTCTGCGCCCTGTGGCTGCTGGCCTCACCGGTGCGAAACCTGCGCACCGTGGAGGATGCCGCCGCGGCTTGATCTGCGACCACTGTCATGCATTCGACTGTTTGACTTTGCTTTCCGGCTCCCCGGCGGTTGCCCCGTCACGGAAATGTCGGGCAAACTTCCAGCCGTGCCCGACATTGTGCGGCTTGAGTTCGCCGGCCCCGACAACGCCCAGCGCGGCGACAAGCCGCTGCGATTGCTGGCCGCCGACATCACCGGCCAGCAGCTCGGCAACGTCGAGTTCGGATACGCGCCACCGCCCGAAGACAACAAGGGCGCCGATGGGATCATCGAATGGGTCAGCGTCGGGCTGGCGGCCGGTTACCTTCTGCGTGACCTGCTGCGCCTGGCGATGGACTGGTCGCGTCGGGAGAGACGCCCGGTCGTGGTGCACATCGACGGCGACTCGCTGATGCTTGGCGACGCCACCGATGAGCAGCAGCGCGAGCTTGTCGACGCTTTCCTTGCCCGGCATGGCGCCGATTGACGATGCCGCCCGACGACATGCTGCCCGCGCCGCCTCTGCCGCGCGGGCGGCGGCTGGCGCTGGTGATCGCGACCTCCACCTATCAAAGCCGGGCATACGAGGATCTGCTCGCTCCCGCGGGCGACGCCGACACCATGGCACGGCTGCTGTCCGATCCGGACATCTGCGGGTTCGAGGTGACCCGGGTCGTCGACCGGCCGTGGGCGGAGATCCAGCTGGCGATCAATCAGATCTTCAACGCGGGTGATCCCGACGATCTGGTGCTGGTCTACGTTTCAGGCCACGGCGAAAAGGACCACAACGGCCGCCTGCACCTGATCGCCACCGACACCGACCCGGCGACGATGCCGGCCACCTCGGTGACCGGCCGCTGGCTGCTGGACCGGGCCGAGGAGGCGGCCGCCCGCCGCCAGATCATCGTCATCGACACCTGCTTCAGCGGCGCGTATGACGTCAAAGGTGCGCTGCTGGCCGACGGGCTGGCGGCTGACCTCGAGGCCGACCTGTTTCCCTCGGCGGGGCGGGTCATCCTGACCGCCAGCCGGGGCACCGAATACGCCTATCAGGAGCGCACAGCGACCAACGCGGTCCTCGGGTCCGTGTTCACTTCGGCGCTTGCCGAGGGGCTGCAGACGGGGCACGCCGACCTGTCCGGCACCGGCCTGATCACCGTCTCGGACGCCTACCGGTACGCCTTCGCGGTCGTCGCGCGATCCAAGCACCGCCAGACCCCTCAGCTTCACATCAGCGGCGGCGAGGGCGCCGATATCGTGCTGTCGCGCAACCCGGCCGGGCTGCGGCCCTCGGCACCCGATCTTCGGGACATCCTGGTGGCCTTGGACAGTTCCTCCTCGGCCCTGCGCCGCGGCGCGGTGGACGATCTCGGGGCCCTGCTGCGCGATCCCAACCCGGCCCTGGCGGCGGCGGCCCGCAACCGGCTGGAACGCCTGGTGGCAGAGGACCAAGCGCTCGGGCCTGCGGCGCGGGCCATCCTCGACGGCGCCCGCGAGCGCACCGAACCCTCGTTCGTCGGCCGGGCACGACGCACCCCACGCACACGCCATACGCCACCGGGCGCGGACGTGCCATGGACACCGCCGGAAGACCGGGCACCGCAACAGCCAGACGTGGAAGACGACCCCATCCCCCAGCTGTTCGACTTTTCCGAGGAGGAGTTCAGCTCGCTCGGGCCGGTGGAGGACCCGCTCGGCGTCTTCGGCTCAAGGCGCGTCGTCCCCCTGGAGGACGTACCTTCGAACCTGGTGGCACGTTACCTGTTCCCGACCGAACGCTACCGGGGCGAATGGCGGCGGCACTGGTGGGACCCGTTCGCCGCGGCCGCGGTGTCGGGCTGGGCCATCGGCCGCGCGCAGCGCCCTCTCGACCCCGCCTTCCTGCGCCTGCCTTCACAGGTGCTGGGCTATCCGACGGCGACGGTTCTGATGTGGACACTGATCGGCATCGGCGTGCTGGCAGCGCATCGGGCGCTGTCCTGGCCGGTAAGGCGGCTGGTGCTGACCAACAAACGGGTGATGACGGTCAGGGGTCTGCTGTGGCGCCGCGTCTCGGCGGTCGCCCTCTACGACATGGTGGACATCCGCTTCTCGCAGACGCCATGGGGCGCCATCCTCGGCTTCGGCAAGCTGACCTTCGTGACGGGCAGGCTTCGGGCCTACGCCGCGCACCACCTGCCGAACCCGAACGAGCTTTACCTGCGCGTGATCGAGGAAAGATTTGAGCCCAACGCGGTCGAGGCGCGCCTTGGCCGCAGCGACGACGACGACGACGGCTACTGAGCCCGTCCCGGCGAGCCAGGCCCGCGGGTCCCAACGAAGTGGTCGTCGTAGTCGTGGCTGAAGCGGCTCACCTGATCCCAGCGAACCTGGACCCTGCGCGGGTTGTAGGCGTCGACCTGCACCGGCAAGGTTTCCCCCGCAACCGGCCAAAGCGAAGCTGCGACACGGTACTGGCGGATGCGCACGGCATGCGACGGGCTGCCGGGCGCATCGACGACGACGCGAAGCTCGCAGTCGCCAAAAGCCCCGGTGGGCGCGGGTGAGGCGGAAAGAACGCGCGCTCTGCCCTGCACCCACATCCGTTCCCGCCCATACAGATACGCCGCCGCCATCGCCACCCCGGCAGCCGCGAACAGGCCAGCACCGGCATAGAGCGCGTCCCATCGCCAGGCGCCAACGGCGAACAGGCTGACGAAGACCCCGGCCAGCGATGCGGCCGCAGCCCCATTGCGCACGAACCGGCCGGCACGCCGGTATGGGCGGTATCGCATCGCCACCTCCATCCGGCATCGTAAACGCCTTGTCGTCAGCACGGAACCGCCGAGCGCCCGATGCGGCAGCGCTCAAGCGGACGGGACCTTGACCGCTCAGCTTCCGTTGCAGGGCTGGCGATCCTGGCCGGGCGAGTGGCACGCCCGGCCGGATCTGCCCGTGAATCCGATCAGGAGGACCACGCCACGGTGAAGGCGGTGTCGGCCGAACAGGTCACCTGGACCCCGTCGGTGTTGTTCCACCCCAGCACTCTGCACCGCTCGGTGCCCTCGCCCAGCGCCGCCGCGTGTGCCACGCCACCGGTGAGGTCCAGTGGGGCGCGCACGTGGTAGCGCCCAGGCGCCAGCCGCTCGATGGTCACGCCGCCGCCCGTGCGGGTGGAGGTCACGAACGCCGCGTCCGGGTCCGCGCTGGACACGTAGAAGGCCGCGGCCCGGTTGGAAGTCAGCGCCGCGTCCGTGTCGCGGGCGAACACCAGGTTGAAGGTGCTGTCCGCGGGCGTGCCGCCGGGCGTGAAGCACCTGACGGCCACCAGCTCGTCGACGCCGGCGGCGTACCAACGAGAAACCTTGCACCAATTGCTCGACGAACCGGTCGCGCTCACCTGGGCATGACCGCCCGGCCCGCCCAAGCCAGGCATGCGCACCAGGTAGCTGCCGCTGGCCACCCGCGTCGTGGTGTTTTGGCCGCCCGCCGAGTTGAACTGATCGCCTGCCCGCACCCATCCGCCGCTGCCGACGATCCTCGCCGCAGGTCTGGTGTAGGTCAGCGAAAAGCCGGTGCTCAAAGGGTTTCCGGCCGGGTCGAAGCAGGCCACGTGCACGTCCACGCCCGGGTGCTCGGTGGGGCTCGGCCCCATCTGCGCGGCCTTACAGAAACCGGCGGCCGGCCCGGCCGCTGTCACCAGGACCGCGCCGATGACCTCCGGATCAAGGCCGGGCAGCCAGACCGTGGCGCGCCCGGCCCCGTCGCGGCGCACGGCGTTGAAATAGCCCGCCGAATTTCCGGTGTCGGGCGCGCCGATGACCGTCCAGGGCAGGGGCGGATCGGACGGCGGTGGCGACGGCGTCGGCGGAGGATTGGCGATGCCGAGGAACAGCTGGCCCTCCATCACCCCGTAGTGAGCCCGGTGCGGGCCGCCCCGCAGCTCAAGGTCCTGCACACCGCCCGCGCCGGTCAGCGGCGGGCGCGCATACGCCGGTGTCGATCCAGTCTGGACATTGGTTACGCTGGCGACCGCGACCGCCAGGCCAAGCACACCGGCAAAGATGCCGAGCAGGGTCCTCATATCCACCGTCTCCGTTCGATGTCGTCACCAAAGCGACACATGAGCTGTCGCGTACGAGTTCGGGGGTACGGTCGCATCGACTATCAAAGATGGTTCAAACATCGTTCAAACGACTCGTTCGAGTGGGGGACGCGATGGTGGCAGACCCGTTCGCCGGGCGCGTCACGGTCGTGCTCGGCGCCGCCGGTTACGGCAAGACCACAGCCGTGCGGGCGTGGCTCGGCGACCGGCAAGCGAACTGGTTTCGCGGCCAGGACCTGTCGGGGCTCGGCTTCGCCACCGGCGAGCGGATCACCGTCATCGACGACATGCACCTGGCGAACGCTGCGCCCCCGCGGCCCGCGCCGCAGCGCTCGCGCCTGGTGCTGATCGCCCGCCGCCCATTGAGCGCGGCCGTATTGCGTTGGGCGGCAAGCCCTCCCGCCGAGCTAGGCCCGGCCGCACTGGTGCTATCTCAGGCGCAGATCGAGCGGGTGCTGCTTCGCCGGTACCGGATAGAAAATCAAGCAATCGCCGCCAGCCTGCATCGCGTCACCTGCGGCTGGCCCGCGCTGGCGCAGCTGCTCACCGACGCGCTCGACCCGGCCCTGATCTCCACCACCTCCTCCATTTCGGAGGATGACCTGCTCGCCGCGCTCGTCTCGCCCGGTACCAGGGTGGCCGACTACGTGAGCGCGGAGGTGCTCGGTGATCTGCCCGATCCGGCGCGCAGGTTGCTCACCGACGCCGCGCACCTCGGCTCGATCTCGGCCGATCTGGCGGTGGGCCTTGGCCATCGCCGGCCCGAAGCGGTCATCGGCGCCTTGGCCCGGCTGGGCATCCTGCATCCGCCCTCCCCCGGTCACCGCTGGTACAAACCGGTGGCGGTGGTGGCCGCCGTGGCCCGGGCCGCATCGGGCCGCCCGTCACCGCGGCGGCGTCAGCGGGTGCTGGCCACGGCCGCCGACTGGCACCTGCGCCACGACCGGCCGGCCGACGCCCTGGCCCTGCGGGTGGCCGCCGCCGACCATGCCGCCTCCGCGGCGCTGCTGATCGAGCGCGGCCCGGTCATGCTCGCCGGCGGGTCCGCGGCCGATGTCGTCTCCGCGATCCGCCAGCTCCCGCCGCAACATTGCGATGAGCAGACCGATCTGTTGCTGGCAGAAGCACTGCAGCTGACCGGCGAGAGCGCGGCGGCGATCGCTGTCTATGAGCGGCTCGCCGACGGGCGCTGCGCTCTGCCTGCCGCGCTGGCGTGGCGGTTCGGGGTGGCCGTCTATCTGTGGGGCAACCCGCGCGACGCGGTGGGCGTTTTCGACCGCGGCATCCTCACCGACGAGACCACCGCCGACGAGGCCCTGCTGCTGGCCTGGATGGCGGCGGCGCACCGCCTGGCCGGAGACATGGACAAGTGCCAGGATCACGCCGTGCGCGCGCACCGGGCGGCCACCGCGTCGGGCAGCGCCCGCGCCGCGGTCTCCGCGCATGTCGCGCTGGCTCTGGCCGCTGATCTGGCGGGAGATCCGGCGGCGCTGCAGGCGCACTACGCGCAGGCCTTGGCGCTGGCCGAACCGGCCGGCGATGTGGTGCAGGCGATCAGGATCCGGGCCAACCTCGCCGTCGCGCTGGAACGGGAGGCCCGTTACGGCGACGCGCTGGAAATGGTGCGGCCCGCGGTGGCGCTGGCGCAGCGAGCCGGGCACGGCAGTCTGCTGGCCATGGCGCGCAACAACGAAGCGACGCTGCTGCACCGGCTGGGACGCCTGGACGAGGCGGCGCAGATGTATCAACAGTCCATCGAGGCTTATCAGCGCATCAATTCACTGAAGGTGGCCTATCCGCTGGGCGGGCTAGGCGACCTGCATCGCGAGCGCGGCCGGCTCAGCGAGGCGCGGGCCGCCTACGAGGAGTCGTTGCGCGCCTCCACCGCACACGGCAACCGGCAGGCCACGGTGCCCGCGCTGTGCGGGCTGGCCCGCACGGTGGCGGCGGAGGATCCCGCGTTGGCAGCGCAGCTTGCGCGGCAGGCCACCGAGCACGCGTCGGGCCCGGTCACCACCACCGCCCTGCTCGCCTGCGGGCATGCCGCGCTGGGGCGCGGGGAAGCCGCCGAGGCGCGGCGGCTGGCGCTGGCCGCCGCCGATTCGGCCAGCCAGCATCGCGACCGGGCCGGGCTGGCCGAATCGCTGGAGTTGCGGGCATCGGCCACGGTTGACCAGAGGGAACGGCGACAGTGCCTGTCCGAGGCGCTCGTGATCTGGCGGGGTGCTTCGGCCGGTTTGGACGCCGACCGGGTGAGGGTCGCCCTGGGCAGGCTCCCCGCGGCGCGCAGCGAGGAGGCGCTCGACGCCCGCCTGGCCGCGGGAAGGCTTGCGGCGGCAGGGGTGCTGCTCCCAGCGGCGCTGGTGGACTCGGCGCATGTGGTGATCCGCACGTTCGGATCGCTAGGGGTGCTCGTCGACGGCGAGCCCGCGCCGGTGTGGCAGTCGCGCAAAGCCTACGACCTGCTGCGCATCCTGATCGCGGGCAGAGGACGGCCGGTGGCCCGCGATGAGCTGATCGACCTGCTGTGGGGGCGGGAGGCGGCCTCCGCGGGCGACGCCAAGAAAATCAACCATCGGCTGGCGGTCGCGCTGTCCACGGTCCGCGGTGTGCTCGACCCGGGGCGGCGCTCACCGCCCGACCATTTCGTGTCGGCCGGGCCGACCAACATCTGGCTCAACCTGGACCGGATGAGCGTCGACGTCGAGTCGTTCCTCACCGACGCCCGGCACGGGCTGAGGCTGTGCGCGCAGGGCGCCGCCGACGACGCGCGCATCGTGCTGGCCGCGGTCGAACAGGCTTACAGCGCCGAGGTTTTCGCCGACGAGCCTTACGACACGTGGGCGCAGCCCCTGCGCGACGAGGTGCGCGCGACCTACCTCAACGTGCTGCGCACGCTGGCCCGGCTGGCACGCCACGCCGGCGAGGTCGACGAAGCAACCGTCCACCTGCGCCGCATCATCGCCGACGAGCCCTACGACGAGCAGGCGCACCGGGATCTGCTTGACACGCTGGTGGACGCGGGCCGCCACGGCGAGGCGAGGCGGGCCTACGACCGCTATGTGGAGGCGATGACCGACATCGGTGTGCCGCCACCGGATCGCGCCATCCTGTTGAACCGGCTTTGAGCCGTCTGTGACGGGCCCGCCGATGCTCGTCGTCACCTGGCGCGGGCAGCGCCAGACGACGAGACAAGGAGACGTGATGAGACGCAACCACAGACGGGCCTGGGGCGCAGCCGGGGTGGTGCTGGCCCTGGCAGCCGGGCTTCTGGGCGGGATAGCCCCGGCGGGCGCGCATCCCGGTGTGCCGCTGGCGGTCTTCGATCCGCTGGTCACCGACTGGGGGTCGTTGCGCGACATGACCGACGCGCAGTTCGACTCGGCGATCACGCAATGGCGCGCGAACGGCTACATCGCCACCGACATCGAGGCCGACACCACCGCGGCCGGGACCAGGCGGGGCGTGGTCTTCCAGCGCAACACCGATGGTCGTGATTGGATAGTGCAGAAGGAGCTGACCGCGGCGCAGTACTCGGCCGCGTTCGACACCAACACCTCGCGCGGTTACCGGCTGGTCGACTTCGAGACCTATGTGCGCGCCGGGGTGCGCTACAACGCGGCGTTGTGGGTCAAGAACATCGAGGGGTTCGGCTGGTCCCATCTGTGGGGGCTCACCTACGACCAGGCGGTCACCTACTACGAAGAGCAGCGCCAGACCAGGCTCCCGGTCGACGTGGACGCCTACCTGTCCGGCGCGAACATCCGCTACAGCCTGACCTGGGCGGACAACGGCACCAACCTCGACTGGCGGCTGCACCTGGACCTCAGCTCGTCGCAGTTCTCCACCAACTTCGGAACCTATTCCTCGCAAGGATTCCGCATGCTCATGGTGGACTCGGTGCGGGGCGCCGCCGACCAGCGTTACCTCGGCATCTGGTACAAGAATCTCAACGGCAACGGCTGGCTCGAACAGCGCGACATGTCCGACAACGACTACGCCAACCAGTGGCATCGCCACGTGGACGAGGGATACCGCCTGATCACCTACGAGCGGTACGAGACGGCCGGCGGCTGGAAGTACACCGCCACCTGGCGGCGCAACGGCAACCGCCCGCTGTGGTCGCTGCGCGACGAGGTCGACACCCGCATCCAGAAGGAAATGAACGACTTCGACGTGCCGGGCATGAGCGTGGCCGTCATCCACAATGGACAGTTCGTCTACAAGCGGGGCTGGGGCCACGCCGATGTGGCCAACGACATCTGGCTGCACTCAGGGCATGTGCTGAGGCTGGCCTCGGTGAGCAAGGCGGTCGCGGGCGTGTTCACCATGCTGATGGACGAGCAGAACGTCGTCGACAAAACCGACGACGTGGCCGACTACATCCCCGGTCTGCCCGCACAGCACACGCAGACGGTGGAGCAGCTGGTGAGCAACCGCGGCTGTGTCCGCCACTACAACGGCAGCGCGGTCGACGCCACGCTGGCCTCGACGGAGTACAACAACCTGGCCACGCCGACAGCGCTGTTCTGGAACGATCCGCTGGTGTGCGCCGTGGGAACGTCGTTCTACAGCACGTTCGGCTACAACCTGCCGTGCCTGGCTTTCGAGAAGGCGACCGGTGTGCCGTTCCAGCAGCTGTTCGTCAACGAGATGACCACCCCGTTCGGGCTGGGCACACTGCGTCCCGAGGATCGCGACGACACCTCGGTCAACCGGTCCAAGCTCTACAACACCGACAACAGCGAGGCGACTCCGGATGAAATCAGCTGGAAGACCTGCGGCGGCGGACTCGAGGCGTCGGTAGCCGACCTGGCGTCGTTCGGCGACAAGGTGCTCGACGGCGACATCATCACGCCGGCGTCGGTGGAGTACATGTGGAGCGGGACGCCGTGGAGCTACGCCTACGGGTGGGGCGAGTTCGCCGAGGACGGGCACCGGGCCGTCGGCAAGAACGGCGGGCAGCTGGGCTCCAACGCGTGGATCCAGATGTACCCCGATGACGGTGTCGTCATCGCCGTGCTGAGCAACCGCCAGAACGGCGGCCACAGCGCCGAGGCCGTCGGCCGCGACATCGGCTCGCTCATCGTCGCCACGCTGCCGTAGCTTCGGCCAGCAAGATAAGGCTGCGCCTTGTTTGCGGGATGCACCATCCCGCGACAGGCGCAGCCGACGCGCACAATCCCTAGTGCTGGTCTGGAACGAACCGCGGGCTGACCAGATAGTCGGAGTTTTCCCAGCTTTCGGCCGGGAACGGCGGGTTGGTGTCGGTGACCTGGGACCAGTCGGCGTAGACGTAGAGCCCGTTGCCCGAGCCGATGGTCGAGTTCGCGTTGGAGGGCGCGTTCAGATGCCCGGCCGGCGCGTTGGACACGTCGTTGTCGAAACCGTGCGGCACATAGGAATACTGTCCACCACGGATCCAGAACCCGACCACATAGTGCTCATTGGCCTGCACCGTGCGGGTTTGGCAGCAGAACCCGATCTGGTAGAAGCACGGGGCGGCGAAGCTGATGCCCTCGGAGGCGCTGCCCCTGGTGAGCAGCGTGCCGTCGGCGCTCCAAAGGAAGGCGAGCAGGGGCAGCCGTGGGTTGACTTCCTGCTGGCTCAGATCGAGGCAGATCTGGACCCCGGTCACCGTGCCGCTGACGGTGGGCGACCACTCCACGGCGAGCAGGACATCGTTGGTGTCGGTGACTTCCTGGACCCGTAGGTCGAGGTAAGGATCTGTTGCGGGATAAAGCACCTCTACCCCACCGCCGTGGGCCGCGGCGGGCCCCGCTGGGACGATCGCCGCCGCAGAACATGCGACGATCATGATGGCGGACAACACATTCGCGAGCCTGGACCTGTTACGCAAAGTCTCTCCCCGGTTCCCGATGTAGCGCCTAGGGCGCGGGCCGACGCGATTGTCGCACGCCGATTCATCGACGACACCCACTTCGACGCGAATGAATCCGCCAAGTTTCAGTGGTGGAAGACGGTGAACCCGTCGCGGGTGGGACACACGTACTTGCCGGGTGGCCCGTCACAGAAGCCGCGCATGGTGATGCTTCCGAGGTTCTGCTGCTGACCGGTCCGGAACGAATACACGCTGACCTCCGCGTCGAAGAGGGTCTCGCCGTTGTAGTCGGCCGGGGCGGGCCGCGGGAGCTGCTTGAGCAATGTCAGGTGATCCGGGCCGTACCATATGGCCTGCTTTCCGTGCATCGCGGCGGGCGTGATGTCGTTGCCGGCGGCGTCGAAAAGCGACGCGGAGTCGTCGCCGGTGACGAGGATGCGGCCTGAAACGGCGGTCGCGATCGAGGACCGAGCCAGCTTTTTGCGCCAAAGCTCATGTCCGGTACTGGCGTCCAGGACGATAAGGACGCCGTCTCCCCCGCTGACGCACACGTACGCATCGCAGCCAGATACCATCGCATAGCTGACTTCGGCCACCTTGACAGGGGTCGTTGCCGCCCGCAGCTGCAGGCGCAGCACGCTGTCGTCCGAGCGAAGGTATGCGTACTCGCCGATCTGGATGACGGGGGCGGTGACCGCACCCAGATCGGAACGCTCGAGCAGAATACGGCCGGTGGCCAGATCGTGCTGGCGCAGCACGTGTTCAGGCGTGATCCGCAGCAGCGTCTCCGGCAGGGCGATGCCCGTCGTCCCGGGTGGCTCGGCGATCGTCCATTTTGTTTTTCCGGTACCGGCGTCCACTCGCGACAGTCCACCGGCCGTGCTGATCAGCACATCCCCCGCCGCCATCGTGGCGTAGAGGTCGTCGGCGGCCCGCTGCCATTTGATGGCGCCGCTGGCCGGGTCGACCGCCATCACGGTGCTGGTCTGGCTGTCGGAGTCGTCAGCGCCCGTGACAAGCACGGCCGCGTCGGTGACGCCGATGATGTTCACGCTGTCGTCGTGGTTGCCAAGATCTGTCCACGACCACAGGGGCCTGTTGCTGGTCAGGTCGATTGCGGCCAGCCACGCCTGTCCGGTGAACTCGTGCGAGACGAGGTAGGCCCGGTCGCCATCGGCTCTGACGCTGGCGGTGCGCGGGCTGGCCGGGTATTCGAGCACCAGCTCCGGGGTGACCGGGGGAAGCTGCGGAATCGGGCCGAAAAGGGCGACGGCGACGGCCACGGCAGTACCCAGGCCGAGGAAGGCGGCAACCGTCCTGAGCGCATTGTTCAGCCGTCGCCGCTTGGCCCGCGCGGCGACCTCACGCAGACCTGTCCGCGGGGCGTCAGGTTCCCCGAGCAGCACCGCGAGGTTGGCCCGCCCACGTGACAGCCAGGTCTTGACGGTGTTCTGATTGGTACCCAGCTCGGCGGCGATGTCGGCGATGGAACGATCCAGCAGATAGTGCAGCGCGAGGGCGCGGCGCTGCTGGATCGGCAGCCGTTTGAGGTCGGCGATCAGGTGCGTCAGCCCGTCCTCGGGACCTGCCACCGTTTCCGGCTGCGAGGGCGTCTTGGTGCGCCTTACCGTGAGCCATCGCCAGCGGTCCACCGCCAGCCTGCTGACCACCAGCCGCAGCCACGACTCCGGATCGTCGTAGCCCTGCACCTTCGGCCAGCGCTGCCACGCTCGGGCATATGCCTCCTGGGCCAGGTCCTGCGCCTCGGACATGTCGGCGGTCAATCCATAGGCATAACGGACAAGGCGGCCGCTGGTGCCGACGTAGAAGGTTTCGAAACTCGTGCTCACAGAGGGGACACGGGCATCGGGGCGCGCAGGTTTCACCAACGATGAATACCAGGAGTTCGGGGCAGAATGGTGGCGACGACGGAGGCGAGGCGGCAGACCACCACATGAGCGACTACGACGTATTCCTGTCCGACTGTCCGGCACGCACCGCATTGGACCTGGTGGCCGACACCTGGTCAGTCGTTGTCGTGTACGGGCTGGGCCGCGGGCCGCACCGCTACAGCGAGCTGCACGCCCGCATAGGTGGCATCAGCAAGAAGATGCTCACCCAGACACTGCGCAAACTTGAGCGCAACAGGCTGATAGAGCGCCGGGTTCTGGCCACCGCACCGGCCGGCGCGGAATACCGGCTGACCCCGCTGGGGCGCAGCCTGCTCGGCCCGGTCACGGTGCTTGCGGGGTGGGCGGAGCAGCACGCGGAAGAGCTCGCCGGAGACGACGACTGATCGCAGGGCACCGGATGGTTCCCCACGCGCTTCTAGCGTTGCCGTCATGAGAATTGGAGTTATCGGCGCCGGCGCAATGGCCGATGTCCTGGGGACCCGGTGGGCCGGCGCGGGCCACGAGCTGATGGTCGCGGGCCGCACGCCGGGCAAGGCGGAAGCGCTGGCCGCCAAGTGGAACGCCCGCACCGGCACCATTGGCGAGGTGGCCGGCTTCGGCGACATCACCCTGATCGCCGTGCACTACCCCGACATGGCGGCGACGCTGACCCAGATCGGTGACACGTTGCGCGGCAAGCCCATCGTCGACTGCAACAACCCGGTCGAGATCGAGAACTTCACCCTGGTCACCGAGCCGGGCCGGGCGATGGCGCAGGACATCGAGCAGGCCACCGGCGGGCACGTGGTCAAGGCGTTCAACCTGTGCCAGGCCAGCGTGTGGCAGATGGAGCCGCCGGTCTTCGACGGCCGCCGCCTCGCTGTCCCCTACTGCGGCGACGATCCGCAAGCCAAAGACCTGACCCGGCAGCTGATCGCCGACCTGGGCTGCGACCCGCTACCGGTCGGTGGGCTAAGGCATGCCCTTCATCTGGAGGCGATGGGCGCGGTCATCATCTCCTTGCTGTGGGGCGGCCGCGATCCCTTGACTGTCTTCAATCTCGTCGACCGTCGCTGACGCTGTCACATCATCCGGGTGGCCAGAGCGCGGATCGTCGCGGCGAACTCCGGATCCTCCTCGTACCGGTTGTGGCCGTGGATGGGCAGGTAACGTCCTTTGTCCGCGGGGATTTCGAAGACGACCGGGTCGCACAGCAGCTTGTCGACCGCCGCGCTGCCGATCGGGCCACTGACCGGATCGGTGTGGCGATGGAGGTTTACCCATCGCGGTGGGGCCGCGGCGGTGCTGAGCGCCGCGGCCAACTCGCCGAAGAGCTCGTCGTTGAAGTGCTGCCCGAAGATTCGCTTGTACAGCAACCCAACCGGCGATCCTGCCGTGACGAGGGCTACCCGCTGACGAGCCTCGTCGGGCAGCTGAAGCAGGGCCGCGACGGCCAGCAAGGAACCCTGCCCGTAGCCGACCACCACCACTGCGGCTTCCGGTTTCGCGGTGGCCAGCTCGTTGATCCGCACCACCAGCTCGGGCACGGTTCGCGACGCATAGCAAGGTGGGGCTAGCGGATGGCAGCTGCGCGGCCAGAAGGTGCCCAGCTCCCAGAGGAAACCGAACACGGTGCGGACCCGGCGATTGGCGGCGGTCAGCACCACTAGGACAAACAAGACCAGCAAGGCCGCCACGATCACGTACGGCCCGGAGCCGGCCGTGAACCACGACTGGCCGAGGAATGGCGAGGGCGGATAGTTGCGCAAGGCGTTCACCGCCCCGACGATGGCAAGGACCGCGATCGGAATGCTGGCCAGGATGAGCAGCCCGACGACCCGGCGCACGATGTCGCTTCGGGCGGTGGCGCGGTCGATGCGCGCCGCACGGCGTGGGCCCAGCACCCGCTTGCCGTCGAACATGTCGTCGGTTCGCTGCCGGGAAAGGTTCAGCTCTGTCTGGTTAGGACGCACGAGGATCAGCCCGGCGAGGGTGGCCAGCCCCAGCATCACGGCGAAGCCGACGCCCGCCCACTGATAGGGCAACGCCGGGAACGATCCGGGTTCGGACAGCTTTGCGGTGACCTTCTGCCCGCTGAGCAGGTCTGCCATCCGGTAGATGACGATCGACTCCACGGTGACCGCGGCGCCGAGCGCCAGCGAGGCCACCACCGGCGAGCCCAGATCGGCCACGCGCCAATGCTTTGGCCGCCGGGTGACCGCGAGCGCAAGCAGGCTCAGCCCGATCAGCAGCT
Organism: Rhizocola hellebori; assembly: GCF_016862955.1. Taxonomy (GTDB): domain Bacteria; phylum Actinomycetota; class Actinomycetes; order Mycobacteriales; family Micromonosporaceae; genus Rhizocola; species Rhizocola hellebori. Next base: position 80,478 of record NZ_BONY01000009.1, read on the forward strand.
GCACCACGAACAGCCAGGTCACCTCCTGCCGGTAGAGCGGCAACGCGGTGCCTTGCCAGCTTCGCGCCGAGGCCAGGTCAGCCGTCGCGGAATAGCGCAGGGTGAGCAGAGTGAGCGCGATGCTGAGCACCCGCAGCAGCGTCACGAAGGTGTCAGCGCCACCGTTCTGGGTGTGCTGCACCACCCAGGGCAAGGCCAGCCCCGAGACGCAACAGGCGAGGACAGCCGCGCAGCTGAACAGCAGCGTCAGCCCTTCCTGGGTGGAGCGCATCTGGGACAGGGCGCCAAGCAGGACGAGATTGATGGTCGCGAAACCCGCGGCGATGTGCAGCGCTCGCAGCCTGCGTACGGTATGGCGGGTCTCCCAGAACGCCGGCGAGCCGAGCTCGCTTTGCGAGCCGCCGTCAGTGCGCGGCCACGCCGGATCGGGATGCTGCTCGTAATCTCGCCAGGTGAGATTCGCCAGGTACCAGACAAAGCAAACAACGGCAATCGGCAACAGTGACATGGCCGCGAGCCTGCGCCCCAGGTGTTGCGGGCCGTTCATCCAATCCGGAAAGACGCTGCCGACGCCGTCGCAGGCCTGATCGCGAAACACACATTGCCAGCCCGCGAGGTCGAGCGCTATCCCGGCCAGGGCCAGCACCAGGGAGACGGTCAACGTCAACGCCAGCACCCGGCACAGCAGCTGCATGAGTCCGCGCCTGAACCCGCGCCGCGCCGGGCACAGCCACAGGGTCACGTTGCCCAGCTGGAACGGCAGCAAAAGCAGCCACATCAGGCGCACCGCGACGCTCGCGGCCAGCCTCCCCCAGCGGTAGGTCTCCACGCTGGCCCCCGCGGGCCAGCCCTTCAACGCGAAACGGTGAAAGCCCGCGTCCTCGTCACCGGCGGTTTGGGCGGCGCGCCGGACCCCGGGTTGGACCACGCCGAACGGCTGCTCGGTCACATTGACAACAGTCACATTTTTCGGAAATCTGCCCCGTCCCGCCTCCATCGCCTCCGCGTCGGACATTTCTGAGCCAAGCACCACCGAAAATGTCAGCTGCTGCGCGCCGGAGTCTTCCGCGACGGCCGACAGCCGCACGTCCTTGACCATCAGCCGCAGGCCGTCCAGCGCTTGCAGCCGCTCGGCATTGGCCGGCTGTGCGGCGGCCTTGGCCTTGGTCTTGCGGCGCTCGAACATCTCCCGGATGCCCAGACCAAACGCGGCCAGGACACCGAGGATCGTGAGGAGGGCTTCGAAGCTGATCCCGGTGAGGAACGTCTTCACCTCATCATCATGAATGATCATGTTCGGTTAGGGCCGTGGCGGTTCGGCCAGCGTTAGCCTCCCCTCGGACGGCGACGTCTGCGGGCTGGGTTCAGTGGGGGACGCGCAGCACGGCCAGGCAGGCATCGTCGCGAGTGGATGCGCTGGGGAGCATGCCGCGCGCGATCCCGTCGACGAGGCGCTGAGCGATCGGCACCACACTGGGCTCCTCCAGCATCGCGCGCAGGTAGGCCGTCGCGGCGGCTTCGGCAAGCCGCCCATGCGCGGCGGCGGACAGATCCACGGGGAAATCGGTGAGGCCGTCGGTGTAGGCGCACAACGCGGTGCCGGGATCCAAAGTGGTCTGCACCGCGCTGAACGGCGCGTCGGCCAGAATGCCCAGCGCCGGGCCGGGCTCGGCGAAGGATGTCACCCGCGGTAGGACCTCGGCGGAATCGAAATGGGCCAGCAGCGGCGCGGGATGTCCCGCGTTGGCCACCGTCAGCCGCCGGGTGTGCGGGTCGTAATAGGCCACCAGCGCCGTGATGTAGGTGTCGTCGTGGTAGCTGGCGAGCACAAACCTGTTGAGGCGGGCCAGAATCCGCGTGGGGTCGGGGTCCTCCATGGCGTAGCCGCGCAGCACCGCCCGCACCGGGCCCATCACCGCCGTGGCGACGTGCTCGTGCCCGGCGACGTCGCCGACCACCATGACCACACCGCCTTGCCAGGGCACGAAGTCGTACCAGTCGCCGCCGATATCGAGCCGATCCGGCGCCGCCATGTACGCGGCCGCCAGCTCCACGCCCGCCACTTCGGGAACGTCACGCGGGAACATGGCCAGCTGCATGCGGTCCTGCACCCGGCGCTGCGCCCGCCAGTCGGCGCGCATCTGCAGCCGGATCTGTTCCTCCGCCACCTCGGTCACATCCTGGGTTACGCCCCATAGGGTTCGGGCACGCAGGCCGTCCTCCTGTGCCGCCGCCGAGATGCGGCACGACACGATCAGCGAGTGCACCACACCGTCCAGATCGGCCACCCGTAACTCGACCACCTGCGGCTGGCCTGTGCGCAGCGTGCGGTGTGCCATGTCTTTGGCGCGATCCAGGTCGTCGGGGTGCACCCGCTGCCACAGCAGGTCTGTGCGCACCGGCTCGCCGGGCAGCCGCAGCAGGTCACGCAGGCCGGGTGAGAGCTCGATGACGCCGGTCTGTGGGTCCATGTCCCATTGCCCCGCCCGGGTCACCCGCTGCGTCTCGCCGAGCAGGTCGGTCAGGCGTGCCACGTCGCGGCGCAGCCCGGCCTCGCGGCTTTCCAGACCGGCCAGGCGCCGCTGCGCCCGTACCGCCTCGGTGGCGTCATCGATCACCACCATGATCCGTTCCGGGCAGCCTTCCCTTACCGGGTAGAGACGCACGCTCAGCCAGCGTTCCTCGTCGAGCGCCGTGCGCACTCGCAATTCGCTTCCCTGCGCCTGTACCCCTTGCAGGATCGTGGCGCGCAGACGATCCCGGTCGGATTCCTCGACACAGCTGAGCCAGCCCAGGCGCAGCAAGCTCTTTCGCGTCCGGCCGGTGATCTCGGCGAGCCGGTCGTTGACATAGGTCGCCGAGCCGTCTTCGTGCGCGAGCGCGACCCCGGCCCTGGTGCTCTGCACGATGGCGCGCAGCCGGCCCTCGCTGAGCCCGAGCGCCTCCGCCTTCTGGAACAGTTTGGACTTGAGTGCTTGCCGATGTTCGTCGGCGAACTCCTCCACGGTGGCCACCGGCGCCAGCGTGGCGGGCACCATGCGCAGCAGTGAGTCCAGCGCCGTCAGCACCACTCGCGGGTGCGCCGGCTTGACGATCACATCCTGTACCCCGCACGCCCGCGCCAGATTGGCGATCTCATGCCGGGCGTAGTGCGCGGTGCTGAACGCGATCGGGACATGGCTGGTGGCGGGCATACTGCGCAGGAGGCGGGCCAGCTCGTAGCCGTCCATTCCGGGCATGAGCACATCGGTGATGACGGCGTCGGGCGGCTCTCGACCGGCCAGGCTCAGCGCGCTCTCCCCGTCGGCCGCCTCGCAGACCTGGTGTCCACGATGGACCAGCAAGGTCCGCAGGAACTCACGATTGGTCGCGTCGTCGTCGACGACCAGAACTGTCGCCATCGGTCGATCTCCTGTCGCAGTGGGCGCCCGTGATTCGGCATCCCAGCTTCGCTCGCCCGGAGGCCCTCGTGCGTGAGTGTCATTCTTGTGGGTTACACCCGGTGCCGATCACGATGAGTGAAGGCTAGGTTGATTGCCTAGATTGCTGTCCCCTGCCCGCCGGAATGAGCCATGACCCAGCCGCGAATCCCCGCACCGCCGCCGGAGCTGTCCGTCCAAAAGGTACACACGCAGCTGGCGGCGATCGTTTGCTCGTCCCACGACGCGATCATCAGCAAGACCCTCGACGGCGTCGTCACCTCCTGGAACGAGTCGGCCGAACAGCTTTACGGCTACCTCGCCGACGAGATCATCGGCTGCAAGGCCGAGGTGCTCTACCCGGAGGCGCGCCGCGAGGAGGAGACGGCGATCCTGGACCAGATCGCGCGTGGCGAGCGGCTCGACCAATACGTCACCGACCGGGTCCACCGCGACGGCAGCTTTGTCACCGTGTCGCTGAGCGCCTCCCCGATCGTCGACGCCGACGGGCAGATAGTGGGCGCCGCCACCATTTCCCGTGACGTGGGCCGGTTGCGCCGGGTGGAGGCCAAATGGCGGGCCATGCTGGAAGCCGCGCCCGATGCCATTGTCGCCGTCGATCAGGCTGGTCGGATCACGCTGGTCAATGCTCAAACCGAGCGCCTTTTCGGGTACCAGAGAGAAGAGCTTCTAGGCCAGCTGGTGGAAATGCTGGTGCCGCCGCAGGCGCGCGGAGTGCATCCCCGTCACCGAATGCGCTACCTGTCCGAGCCCAAGCCCCGCCCGATGGGCGCTGGCCTGGAGCTCAGCGCGATGCGTCGCGACGGCACCCAGTTTCCGGCCGAGATCTCGTTGTCGGCCATCGAAACCGACGAGGGTGAGCTGGTCGCCGCCGCGATCCGCGACGTCTCCGAGCGCATCCGCTTCGAGCGCCAGCTGCGTGAGAAGAACCTGGAGCTGGAGAAGGCCAACAAGGCCAAGGACGCGTTCCTGGCCAGCATGAGCCACGAGCTGCGCACCCCGCTCAACACCATCATCGGTTTCACCGGCACGCTGCTGATGGGCATGCCCGGCCCGCTCAACGAGGCGCAAACCCATCAGCTGCAACTGGTCGAGACCAGTGGCCAGCACCTGCTCTCGCTCATCAACGATCTGCTCGACCTGGCCAAAATCGAGTCGGGAAAAGTGGAAATCACCCCGGTGCGGATCGATTACCACAGCGTCATCGAGGACGTGGTGCAGTCGATGGGGCCGTTGGCCGAGGAACGCGGCCTCATGCTGACCGCGCACCTGCCCGACGAGGACTGCTACGCGATCGCCGACAAGCGAGCCCTGGGCCAGATTTTGATAAACCTGGTGCACAACGCGATCAAGTTCACCAGCGAGGGAGAGGTGCGCATCGAGCTGTCGCGGGAGCCCGATGAAGAGCAGTGGACTCTCACGGTCAGCGACACCGGCCCCGGCATCGCCGACGACGAGCAGGCACGCATCTTCGGCGCCTTCGAGCGCAGCACCTCGGCCCGCAAACACAGCGACGAGGGCACCGGTCTGGGCCTGTACATCTCCCACAAGCTGGCTGAGCTGATGGGTTTCCACATCAGCGTGCGCAGCTCTCCGGGCGTGGGCAGCACCTTCTTCGTGGTGCCGGTGAAGTGATCACGTTGGCCGCGCAGATCCTGATCGTGGAGGACAATCCGCAGAGCTTGGAGCTGATGTCCTATCTGCTGCAGGCCAGCGGTTACGTCGTGCATGGCGCCCAGAGTGGCGCTCAAGCCCTGGTGGCGGCGCGCAACGAGCCGATCGACCTGGTCCTGCTCGACCTGCAGCTGCCCGACGTCGACGGATACCACGTGCTGCGCGACCTGCGCGCAGAGGGTCGCACCGCCACCACCAAAATCATCGCCGTCACCGCGGTGGCCATGGTGGGCGACCGCGAGCGCACCCTCAACGCCGGCTTCGACCACTACGTGCCCAAGCCCATCAACCCGCGCACTTTCGTCAACGAGGTGGAGGCGTGGCTTCCGGCGAAATGCCGGTCCTCATATGGTTAACCGGCTGCGCCGGTGCTGTGGTGGTCGAGCTGATCGCGAATGGCTCGGGCTTGGTCCCAGGCGTGTTCGGCGAGGTCTGGTTTTTGGGCGTCGCGGTGGCTGTCGCCCAGACGGATGAGCGTACGGGCTTCGAGACCCCGGTCACCGATCTTCCGGGACAGCACGAGCGATGCTTCGTAGCACGAGGCGCTTTGGTCAAAGTCGCCTAGGCGGTGGTAGGCGTACCCGAGCGTGTCCCAGATGTGGGCCTCGGTGCCGATGTCGGGGCGCACCCCCAGCGCTCGCCGGCAATGGGCGACCGCCTGCTGGAAGTCGCCGCTCTCGACGTGCCCCCAGCCCATGGTGTTGAGGGCATTGGCTTGCCCCACGTGATGTCCGACCACCTCATACAGTTCCAGTGCCCGGCGTGCCGACCGGAGCCCACTGTCGATCTGGCCGCGTTCGATCTGCAGGTTGGCTGTTCCCTGAAGGACATGGCCTTGCCTGACAAGGTCGTTCAGTTCCTCGAACAGCGGAAGTGCTTGCTGGTACTGGGCATGGGCGTCGTCGAGCCGGCCCAGGTGGGCGTAGGTGGCCGCCAGGCGTATCAGGGCGAAACCCTCGGGGGCGGGTTGGCGAAGGCTGCGCGCGGCTTGGACGGCCAGCTGCTGAACGGTGATCTGAGCCTGCCACATGGCGTGCCGGTGCAGGTACCACCGCCAGGCGCGGGCAAGCTGCCACACATGCTGATCGAATCCGGCGGCCGCGGCCCGCTCGATCGCGGCGAGCGCCACCTGACATTCGGCGTCGCACCAACGGGCCGCTTCCTCGCCGCGGCCGAAATGTTCCAAGGTCACGCCCGGCTGGATCTCGGCGAGGTCGAGGACGTCGTGCAGGCCGAGGATCTCGCTGGCCGCATAGGCGCAATGCAGGTAATAGTCGAGCAGGCGGTGAGTCGCGGCGCGGCGCTGCTGCTCGCTGTCGTCGGCTTGCGCCAGCTCGCCGGCGAAGGCACGCAACAGGTCGTGCAGGCCGAAGCGGCCGGGGACGTGCTGGGTGATCAGATGCGCGTCGGCCAGCTCGGCCAGCAGATCACGGGCCCGGTCCATGGGCTGGGCGGCGAGGCTTGCCGCCGCTGTGGTGCTGATGTCCCAGCCAGGATGAAGGCCCAACTGCCGAAACAGCTGGGCGGCCTGCGGGCTGAGGGCGTTGTAGGACCAGGAGAATACCGTCCGCAGATCGGTGTCGTGGTCGCCGCCGTGGAAGCGGCCCAGGCCCGCGCCGGTGTCACGCAACTGCGTGGCCAGCGCGCTCAGCGAGAAGTGGGGATGGATGCTGGCGCGGGCCGCGGTGATGGCAAGCGCCAGGGGCAGACCGGCGCAGGGCGAAACCAGCGCCTGGATGGCTTCTGGCTCGGCCGCGACCCGATCGGCGCCCACCCGCTGAGCGATCAGATCGCCGGCCTCGGCATTGGACAGTGGGTTCAGCTGCAGCAGATGAGCGCCACTGGTGATGGCCAGTGACGCGAGCTGGTTGCGGCTGGTGACGATGACGAGGCATCCTCCTGAACCGGGCAGCAGCGGCCGGATCTGCTCGGCATCGCGGGCGTTGTCGAGCACGAGGAGGATTTTGCGGCCGGAAACCAGGCTGCGGTACAGCCCTATCTGGGCTTCCTGCTGGGTGGGGATCTGGTCCGCGGGAAAGGCCAATGAGGTCAGCAGATGGCGGACCGCGTCGATGGGTGCCATGGGCGAGCCGCTGACATGGAAACCGCGCAGATCCAGATACAGCTGCCCGTCAGGAAAAGCGGGTGCCGCACGCTGCGCCCAATGCACGGCCAGCGTGGTCTTGCCGACGCCGGCCAAGCCGGACAGGGCAACGACCACCGGGCCGGAGTACATCGGCGCCACCGCGAGAAGATCGTCCAGCACGGCAAGCTCGGAATGACGGCCGGTGAAGGTGGTGATCGCCAGCGGCAGCTGCGCCGGAACGACCCGTTGCGCCGCGCTGGCCACCGTGGCCAGGCTCGGGCTTTGGCGCAGGATGGCAATTTCGAGTTCCTGCAACGGTTTACTCGGCACCACGCCGAGCTCGTCGTCGAGGGCGTGGCGAACCCGCTGGTAGGTCGCAAGCGCGTCGGCTTGCCGTCCTGAGCGATACAGCGCCAGCATCAGCTGACCATGCAGGTGTTCGTCCAGCGGGTGCGGTAAGGCAAGTGCCTCAAGCTCGGGCAGGAGCTGCCGATGCTCCCCAAGATCTAGACGGGTGTCGATGAGCAGTTGCCGGGCATGCTGGAGCAGCTGGTCAAGCCGCCTCGCCTGGCCGTCGAACCAGGCCAGCTCGGCCAGGCCCTCGAGCGCGGGCCCCCGCCACAGCGCGATGGCGGACTGCAGCAATTCCTTGCGCTCGTAGAGGTCTGAGCACCGATCGACGTGTTTGATCGACCACTCGGCGACCTCGACGTCGGTGCTGCCGGCGCCCAGATCCAGAAGGTAGCCCGCCGATCGCGAAACCACATCGCCTTGCCCGTCCAGGATTCGCCGAAGATACGAGACGTGGTTACGAAGCGTGTCGCTCGCGGTCCTCGGTGCCGCGTCCCCCCAGACGATCTCGACGAGGCGATCGACGGTGACCACCTCGCCCGGGTGCAATGCCAGTGCCGCGAGCACCGCATTGCGGCGAAGGCCATGGATGGGACGCGGGACGCCGTCTGCGAGCACCGTTACCGGGCCGAGCAGCCTCATCCGCACCTCGCTTGTGGATAGTTCCACGCCCCAGTCACCCACCATCCGCGCGCCTTGCCGATTCCAGCTACAGCAAGGACGCTTGGCGGGGCCTCGATGGTTCACTCAGCAATGGCGAAGCCGCCGCGGTCGGTCTGACCACGGCGGCGATCACGCCGCACTAGTGATGGGATCCGTCCCACAGGCCGATGCCCAGGTGCACCGTGGTGGTGCCAGGCCGGTTCTTGGTACCCGGGTAGGGACTCTGCGACCGGACCGTGCCGGCGTCGGCGAATTCGTGGACCGGCACCGTAAACGTGTCGGAGGGGTATCCGCCGAACTCCAGTGTCCATCGTGCGGCGGCCGGGGCTGCGCCTCGTACATCCGGCACGATGTTGATACCGACATCACCCAACAGAGCCCAGGTCGTGCTGCCCTGCGCTCGCCGGAAGAGCCGTCCTGACCCGCCCAGGGCAAACAGCTCGACATGTCCCGACCCGTTGCGTTCCGCGGCCAGTTCGACAAAGTTCTCCGGCGCTGCGCCGGAGTCGGTCCAGCCCGACCAGGAACCACCGGCGACGGTCTGAGCGCACATGACAACCGCACCCTGGCGCAGACCGTAAAGCTGAAGACGGTTGTCCTGATGGCGCACCGCTGTCACGGCGTAGATGCGGTCACCACCCAACGAACCCCACTGCGACCAGTTGCCTCCCGGGGTGATCTGGCTGCGATGCACGACCGTGCCCGCAGTGGTGACGCCGAAGACTTCGAGCCGGCCATCGGCGTTGGCTTCGGCCGCAATCATGCTCAATGGACTGCCCACCGGCACTTCGTCGAGTGGATACCACGGCGACCAGCCGCCACCGTTTGGCCAGTCCGGGTACCACTTCTGGCGCAGGAACACCTTGCCCACCCGGTCGACGGCGTAAAGGTCGAGCCGCCCGTCGAGGTTGCACGCGGAAGCGATGGATACCAAGCCACCCGCGGGTGGAGTCCAGCCTTCCACCGTGTACATGTCGAACACGTTCCACAAGGACCAGGTCCCGTTGGGCGTGTTCTGCCACGAGCGCCACACCTGCCCATCGGTGCCGAGGCCGAACAATTCGACTCGCCCGTCCCTGTTCGGCTCCGCGGTGAGATCCCTCAGCGGCGCCAGGTTGGGAAGGTTGCTCCACCCGGACCACGTCTGCCCCTCGGTATCCCATTCATACCGGTAGTAGCCTCCCACGCTGTCGGCGGAGTAGACGAGCAGCCGGCCGTCCTGATTGCGTGCGGTGGCCACCGATGGCAAGGCGAACGGGGTGGGCACCATCAGCTGGGTGTTGCGGTCCGTGTCGGCGCCGGGCCGGCGTCCCACGCCGTCCTTGCGCTGCTGCAGGTCGTTGGCCGCCAGCTCCCGCGACAGCGAGGCCAGCGTTTCCGGAGCGTAGATGTCCCCGTTCCGCCAATCCAAAGGCGCGTCGATATCGACCATCGTAGTGAAGATCGAGACCGTGCCGGATCCCTCGCCAATTTCGAATATCCTGCTCTGGTACGGCCAGTCGATGTGGGACGCGGTCGTCACCTCCCAGAACCCGCCGGTTCTGAGGTATCGCCTGGCGTGTGGCGCGATTTCGTTCCGGTGGTTGTGGCCGGTGACCCAGAGGATCACGTTCGGATACCGCAGCAGCAGCGTCACCAGGTCGCTGCCGCTGTGCGCGTTGGACTCGCGCAGGCGCGCGAGCCTGTTGCCCATCGACTTCGACGTGTGATGCGAATGAATCACGATCAGCTTGTCTACCGCCCCCGGATTGGAGACCAGCCGGCAGTCCACCGTATTCGGGTCGCCGTCGATGTATTGCGAGCTGTTGGCCCGCAGCACCCCTTCCAGCCACTGGAACTGGGTGTCGTCGAGCCATCCGTCCGGCCCGCCGACGGGGTAGGTGGTGTCCAGCACGACATGGCAGACCAGATCCGTTGGCCCGCCTGGGATCACGTAGTACGCCCGATCCGAACCGGCGGTGAAACCGTGCCCAGCAGGCGATCCCGTCGTCGTGAAATGCTCCTGCACGAATTCCCGCCGGCTGAGCAGCCTTCGCTGCTGGTCCGCGGTCACATCGCGACCCGATGGCGGGAACGGGAACAGCCCCTCCTCGATGGCGCCCAAGATGTCGCCGACGTCTTCGAACCGGTCCGGAAGACCGGGGAAGGCGCTGATCTTGAATCCGCCGATGGCGGTGTTCCTCGCGTTGAACAGATGGTCCCAGTCGATCGGCAGGTTCCCCTGCACCAACGCGTCGTGGTTGCCGTAGGCCGTGTACCACGGCATCCGCAGACCGTGCGCGGTGAACCGCCGCCGCGCCGCATAGGGCAGGGCGAGCACCTCCGGGAACCCGGCGCGGAAGTTCTCGTCCAGGCCCAGGCCGTCATGCAGCTCGTTGAATTTCATGGACGGAAGCCAGTAGTGGGGGTCCAGTCCCAGGACGCCACCGGTCGCGCTTTCGTCGCCCACGCCCCCCGAGTTCGGGGTGATGGGCTGGCCATCCAGCAGGTCGATGAACCAGCGGGTCTCGTTGTACTGGCAGTTGTCCACCGCGTCCCCGGTCACGATCGTGAACTCCAAGGGCAGACCGGTCTTCGGCCCGCGGCCCACTTTCTGGATCGCCCGGCACATCGCGTCCACGACTTGCGTCGACATGCTCTCGTGCGGCCGGTACGCCGCCCCCGTCGGCAGCGCTTTGTAATGCGGCGGACCGTCATCGGCCCATTGGTTCAGGCACTCGAACCGCATCGGTGACTGATCATCGACGATATGCAGATCGGTCATCTGCACGAACGCCGTCAACGGCCGCAACGCCACCGTCGAGCAATTGACATCGATCAACTCCGTGCGCGGCAGATGCAGCTCGGCCGGACCGTATTGCGCTTGCAGCTTCTTGTACCCGCCCGGACCGGCTTGCTCGTCGGGAACAAGCTTCACCGTCCCGTCCAATGTCGTCAGCGGCTGTGGAAGGTCAACGGCACCGGCCTCATCCACCTCGGTGAGATCGACCGCTGCCAACGCCACACCCGCTGCGGCGATCTTCAACAGACTACGCCGAGAAATGCTCACTGCTACCCCTTCACTTGCGTTCTTCGGCTCCACTCGCTTTCGAGCATCGACCTCAGATGTGGTACCGGTGTGGAACGCCTGTGGAATGACGAGGTCCGCTTGCCGAAGTAGGCTGCCGGCAGACCTTGCGCCGCATGCCGTTGAGGGAGTTCGCATGGCTGGCAACACGCTGCACGTGACGGTTCGCGGTGCCGGGCAGACAGTGGTCCTGCTGCACGGGCTGATGGCCAGCGGGGACATGTTCCGGTGGCTGGCCGAGTCGCTGGAGGAAGACTTCCGGCTGATCGTGCCGGACCTGCCCGGCCACGGCCGCAGCGGCGCTGTCGCGGGCCCGTACGCGGTGGAGCCGATGGCGCAACAGGTGGCGCGGGCCATGGAAGGCCTCGGGGTCACTGACGCCCAGGTGATGGGCTACTCGCATGGCGGGGCCGTCGCGCAGCAGCTGGCCCTGGACTTCCCGCAGCTGGTCCGATCGCTCGCGCTGGTGGCCACCTACGCCCACAACACGGCCACCGGTCGCGAGCGTCTCGAGGGCTGGCTCGCGCCGCGCCTGATCCGGCTGCTGGGCACGCACCGCTTCGCCAAGCTGATGGCCCGGCCCGGCACGGGTGGCGGTCCCCCACTGGATCCGGAGAGGGTCAGTTGGCTGCGCGACATGCTCGCCGGCAACGACACCGCGGCGATGGCCCAGGCCGCGCAACAGTTGTCCCGCTTCGACAGCCGGCCGTGGCTGGGCCGGCTGAAGGTGCCCACTCTTGTCGTGTCCGGCGGGCGGGACACCGCGGTGCCGGCCCACCACGCCCGCATGCTGGCCGGCGGAATCAGCGGCGCGCTCACCGAAGTCATCGCCGAAGCGGGACACACCATGGTCTGGACCCACCCCGACCAGCTGGCCAAGCTGCTGGCCACCTGGTGGCACCGAGTCGATCGCGAAAGCTCCACATAGGACATTGCCGAGACTGGGCCACGCGGGCCGCCCGGCCCAGGCTCGAGGCGCTGGCCGCCGACGTGACCGGCCGCTGCTGCAGGCAGCCGCGTGATCGACATTGACAATGACCTCTACGGTGCCGATGCTTGATCCATGGCCCAGACCGCCATGGATTTCGCCGAGGTCGACACCCTCCTCGCCACGCTAAGGCAGGCAACGACCACCCTGGAGGGCGGGGCGCAGACGTTTCGCGCCAACACGAGCACCGGCGGGCTGTTCGACATTCTCGAGTCGCTGATTGAAGCCCCGATGTTCGGCAACACGGCAGGCGGCCGAAGCCTCGGCCTGGCCTACTCCAGCTGCCAGCCGGTGATGGCCGCCTTGCTGGAGGCCTTCACCGCGACCTCTGACGCCGACGGCGAGCGCCTGGAGTTCGCGATCAGGCTGTTCCAGACCGAGGACGCCGACGCCGCCGACCGCATGCTGCGGGCCGGGCGAGATCGCCTGGACGTGTTCAGCACACACGTCGACAAGGGCGACGATGACGCGCGGCAGGCAGAGGAGATAAACACCATCGGCGAGCTGGCCGATGACCCGCGCTCCAACACGATCGTGTCCGGCGACTTCAATACCGAGCACTCCGGCGACGATCTGGCCGACGACGCGATCAACAGTCTGGGCGAGGACCGTGGTTTCGACGTGGACGCGGGCCGCATCGACGACGGCCACGACGGCACGTCGTCGGGCGGCAAATTCATCGACTATACGATGACCCGGGGCGTCGGCTCGACCGAGGCCACCCGCTGGGACCACGAAAGATCAGACCACGACGGGATCAGAACCGACGTGACCGTCACCGACTGGTAAGAGCTAGCCAAGCTCCATGTTGACCTCGATGGCGGCACGCCCGCCGTCCCCGTCGCCGATGACGGTGTTCTGCTCGCCCGTGGTCTGCAGGCCGTCGTGGGTGCGCACGACCACCACGTTGCCGAAGTCTTCCTTGCCCGGGATGTAGCCGCTGCCGCGCCACTTTTCGGAGGCCTGGCCGAAGTGGACCTCCCACCTTTCGCCGTCGCCGGCCAGCGCGTTGAGCTCCTCTTCGAGCTGCTCGGCGTCGACTCGAAAGATCTCCTGCAAGGTGGCGACGTCCACGTCGCCGTCGACGATCCGCTGCGCCAGCTCGTCCATGCGGCCCTGGTAGCCGTGGTCACCCCTGTCCCATGGCGCGGCTTTGTTGCCTTCGCCGCCCTCTTGGATGTTGAAGTTCAGCATGCGCAGCGTGCGGGCGGTCCATCTGTCGCGCTGGTCCTGCAGCGTCGGCAGCGCATCGGCCAGCACCGTCTTCGGCGGTGTCAGCTGCTCGTCCACCCGCCTCCGGATCTCGTTGGCCGCCGTAATCACGTTGTGCACCAAGGTTTCCTGTGCCTCGTCGGCGGGATGAAAGGTCCACTGCCCGCCGGATCGGGTCACCGCGATGCCTTCTAGCCGACAGCGTTCCTGGGTCAGCAGACCTTGGTTGTAGCGCAGCACATCGGCGCAGGTGTTCAAGGCGGTCACCACCTCACCCGCCAGGGCGGCAGCTGCTCCCAGATCAGCAGTCAGCTTTTCCCTGTGTACGGTGAACGCGTCGGCGGTCGACCCGGTCCAGTACTCGCCGTCGACCACGCGATCGGCGGCAGCGTCTATCAGATCCTGCGCCGTCTGCAGGTCGGTCACGCGTCCTTGCCACGTGATCGCGTCGGCTTCCAACTGGCCCGGATCGGCCTGCAGGTCCCACAGGTTCGACACCGTGATGTCTGCCATGAAGGGCAGCGTAGTCCCGCCCATCGACAGCGGCAAACCTGTTTGACCTCGGCCGTTCCGGGCATCCCAGCTTGCTTTAGTTTGGATGCACAACTAACATATTCATCAATCGATCACCACTGATATCGACGTCGTCCCCGGCGGATCTGGAGTTGGTCATGAACAGAACCTTCCGTTGGCGCCTGGCCGCACTCGCGTCGGCGCTCGCCCTTGTCATCTCCGGCTTCGCCGCCGCGCCCGCGCAGGCCGCCATCTGGTCCACATGCGACCAGTGGGGCAACTGGACCAGCGGCGGATACACGCTGTACAACAACATCTGGGGTTCGGGCAGAGGCCCGCAGTGCACCTGGGCCAACTCGCCCACCAACTGGGGGGTGTGGGCCAACCACCCCAACACCGGCGGAGTGAAGTCCTACCCCAACTCCACCAAGTGGTCCGGCAAACGGGTCAGCGCGCTGGGCACGCTCAGCAGCAGCTTCAACGTGAGCGTGCCCACCAGTGGAGTCGCGTTCACCAGCACCTACGATGTCTGGTCCAGCGACAACAGGTACGAAATAATGTTGTGGGTAAACAAGTATGGCGCGGTCGGGCCGATCGGCAGCTTCCAGACCACCGCGACCGTGGGCGGCCACAGCTGGAACGTCTACCGCGGCACCAACGGTTCCATCAACGTGTTCTCCTTCCTGCGCACCAGCAACACCTCCGCCGGCACGGTGGACATCAAGGCCATCTGCAACTGGATCCGCGGCCGCGGCTGGTTCGGTGACGTGACCATGGGCAACGTGCAGTTCGGCTACGAAATCACGTCGTCCAACGGCGGCAAGGACTTCGTCACCAACAACCTCACCATCACCGCGACCTGACCCGGATTGCTACACGAACACCATCTCGGGAAAGCGCGGCGACGGCTGATCCAGCAGGGTTTGCTCGGCCCCGCGTAGGTGTTGGTCCAGGAACGCAGTCACGTAAGCCCGGATCACCGCGACACTGCGGGCCGGGTCGATGGTGCCCAGCGCATATTGGACCTCCTGCGCGGACAGGCCGAAGACCTTGGCCAGAAACGGGATGGTGACCGCGAGGTCGTTCAGGCCCAGATGGGTGGAGCCCTGCAGGCACAGCTCGCGGTGCCAGCCCCGGGCGTTGGCCCGCATCGCCGTCCAGGAAGGGTCGGTGGTGCTGTCGTGGCCCGGGGTGCCGATCTGCAGGAACGGCCGATCCAGTCCGTGAAGTGCTGCCCTGCCAAGGATTATCGGGTCGTCGTCGGCGAGCAGTTTGCCGTCAAGGTTGCACCCGGCCCGCACCCGGGGGTCGACGAGCATGGTTTCTGCGGCGGCGTACCCGCCTGCGGAGTAACCGACCATCGCGACGCGCTCGAGGTCGAAGGCCCCGCGCAGCCCGGCGCCACGGGTGCCGCGATCGATCAGCGCC
Organism: Rhizocola hellebori; assembly: GCF_016862955.1. Lineage (GTDB taxonomy): Bacteria > Actinomycetota > Actinomycetes > Mycobacteriales > Micromonosporaceae > Rhizocola > Rhizocola hellebori. The sequence goes on from NZ_BONY01000009.1 coordinate 95,900, forward strand.
AGCGCGTCCAGCACGAACCTGGTGTCCGCCACCCGCACCAGGGCGCTCGCCTCACGGGTGCTGTCGGCCGGCCGCCGGTCCACCGCCAGCCGGCCGCCGGGAAACTCCACCTCCGCCGACTCGTAGGTGTGATCGATGGTGACCACCAGGTACCCGTGACTGGCCAGCTGTTCGGCCAGGACGGTGCCGGTGGTGCGGGCGTTGCCACCGCCGGGACTGTAGAGCACCACGGGATGCCCGCCCCGGCGCTTGAGCATCGGGGCTCTCAGACGGGCGTGGGTCGGCGTTGCGGCGTAGTCGACGACCCCGGCCGCATACCGCGGCAGCTGCTGGGCCAGCCCTTGGTCGTAGTGGGCGGCCGCGGCCGGTTGCATATACGGCGCCAGTTCTCCGTGACGTGACATGGCCGGGTACCAGATGCTGACCATGAGTTCGCGGAACGGGATCGACTCCACCCAGGGATCCCGGCGCGACGCGTCAACAAGGCGCAGCGCGACGGCGCCGATGCGGTGCGGGCCGGTCGGCACCGGAAGCGGCACATGCAGGCTCTGGCCGGACGGCTCGGCCGACGCGGACACCGCAGGAAGGACTGTGCCGACAGTGCCGGCAGCGGCGCCGATCAGGGCGCGGCGGCTCAAGGAAATCATGGCCACAGCCAAACATCCGCTTGATGCCCGCCACCATCCCGCAGACACGAACATCGATGGTAGGGCTACCCCCCGCCTCAGCCCACCGCCTCAGCCCACCGCCTCAGCCCACCGGCTCAGCCCACCGGCTTTGGCAAACGGCTTAGACAAACGGCTTTGGTAAACGGCTTTGGTAACGGCTCAGGCCGGCGGCTCAGGCGGCGGCTGAGCAGACGGCTCGGGCGGCCGCTCAGCGGATGGTGAAGGGCGGCAACAGGCCGCGGCTGACCAGAACCCGGTTGGCGTGGTCGAGAACCTCCATGGCATCGACGGCCAGATTGCGCAACGCCCCGCAGACCGAGTCCTCCGGGACGAACAGCCCTCGCAAAGCGGCCAGCACCAAGCGATAGCCGCGGTCGCTGACCTCCAGGAGACGCAGCTCAAACCTGTCCGCCGCTTCACGTCTGGTGGCGCGCAGGAACTCGGCCGGGGTCAGCGCGCCCAGCGCATCGCGCAGCTGCGCAAAGCTCGCGGCGTGGGTCGGGCCGTCGTCGACGATGAGGGTGTGCGCGTTGAAGAGGAGGTCGCCGTCGAACACCGGGTCGGTCGTGACCGCTGGGCGCAGCCGCTCGTAACGCCGGTCGACGGCGGTAGCGATGTGGTGTCCACGGGTGAGCAGTTGTTGCAGTTGCGCCAGATCGGGCGGGCCGAGCGCGATAGCGCCCGCCGTCTGGCTGGTGATGCTGGTGGCCCGCTCCAATGTCGCGTCTTCATTGGCTTTGATCAGTAGGCGGTTGATGTCCTTGAGCCGAAACATCGCGCTCAGCGCGAGATTGGAGGCGGCGCTTGCCGCGTCGCGGGCGGCGTCGCTGGTCGCCCCGCCCTCCTCGGCGTCCAGATCGTGGCCGAGCGAACAGCGCACCGACAGGGCCTCGACCACGAGCGCGTGCTCCACGGTGGCCAGGAACTTCAGCTCATCGAGGACCATTTCGCGACTCAGTGATTCGGTAGCCATAGTCCAACCATGCCACGGGTGGGCCTGCCGTCCACCGTCATGACATCGCATACGAAAGCGTGTCGCTCGTCGAGGGTGTCGTTATTGGAGCTCGTCCACCAATGCTCGCGCGATGGTGCCGATGCCAGCGTCGATGCGTGCCGGGTCGATCGTCGCGGCCGGCTCGCAGCGGGTGAACACCGCGACCGCATAGCGCTGCCCGGTTGGCAGGGTGACCACCCCGGCCTCATTTCTCACCAGGCCCATCAGCCCGCCGGTCTTGGCGGCCACCGCCACCTGCGGGCCGAAGCCGGAAGCGATGCGGTGCCGGGTCAGCTGCGACTCCATCGCCTGGCGAACGCCCTGCGCCGCCGCTTCGGACACGCCCTCGCCGGTCCAGATGGCCTGCAGCAGCCGCACGGTCTCCGCGGCCGTGGTACGCGAACCACGAGCCGGGTCGAGGGCGGCGCTGCCGTGCAGGCGCAGGCGAAGCTCGGCTAGCGACGGCGGGCCGGCCGCCGAGTCGTGATCGGCGAAGGCTGGATAGTCGGCGAAGCCCACCTCCTTGGCCATGGTGTCGAGCGTCGAACGCAGATCCTCGGTGATCTGGGTGCGGGTCAGGCCGAGCGCGCCGGTCAGTTCGTTGATCCTCTCCAGACCCACCAGCGCGATCAATTCGTCGGTGGCCACGTTGTCGCTGATCGTCAGCATCTGCGGGATCAGATCGCGCACCGACATGCTTACGTCGTCGCGCAGCAACGAAATTCCCACCTGCCCAGGAGTGCGCAGCCCGGCAGCGAGCACCCGCTGCTGGGTGCCGTCGAGAACTCCGGCGGCGATGGCCTCACCGGCCGCCAGCGCCACCTGAATTTTCATCACCGAAGCCGGTGTCACCAAATCGTTCTCGCGCACCCCCACCCCGCTGCCGCCGCCAATCGGTGCCGCGTAGGCGGCGCCACCCACGCCGAGCGCGTCGAACAGGTCAGACACCGTCATCTCACCAGTGTCCTCACGCGGATGGCGTGGGCGTCGGCCCGCTCCACGCCGGTGGCGTCCGGGTTGGTGATCGGCACCAGGCCGCGTACCTGACCGCCCAATCCCTGGTTCGTCAGCTGCACCACCAGCATGCCCGGGTTGTGGCCGTGCGAGGAGTGCGGGTCTCCCGACAGCGGGTTGGGGCCGCGGGTGGACATGAAGAACCAGCCACGGTCGGGCGAAACGGCGAACAGATCCGGTGTCGGGTCGGTGCTGAAAGAGGAGGTCAGGTCGACCGTGGCCAGGTGCGCGCCGCTGACGCCGTCGAAGACCTCCGCGACGTTGGCGTCGCGATCGCCCACCCAGACGTAACGCTGCCTGCTGGTCGCCTCGCTGCCGTGGGCGTCTCGTTCCGCGGAGTCGTCATCGAAGAGCCGCTCGACCGGCGGCATGTTCGGCGGGTTGGCCGGCGCATAGCCCGCCATCGGCAGGCGTAACACGCTGAACTGGTCGAGGTTGGCCGCGGTGCCGCCACCTCCGTCGGCGAAGATCTTGCCACGCGCCTCGGTGAAGCCGCAGCCGTTGGCCGGAACGTTGGCCAGGTCGTACTCCGCGACGATCGACATGGGAGTGGTGCGCCAGTCCACCACGAGCATGCCGCCGCCACGCAGGCTCACGAACAGCGGCCCGTTGTCGGAGGCGATGAACGGGCAGATCGGCGCATTGTCCGGCCGCACGCCGACGGCCTGGCAGGGCGCGCCGCTGGGGGTGGTGCAGCCGGCCAGGTCGAGAGTGGCGGCCGGCTCCTGGACGAACGAGGCGTTGCGGTAGTCGGTGCGGATGCGCTCCAGCTTCTTGCCATTCTGATTGGCCACCATCAGGTACCGGTCGTCCCGGCTCGGCCAGATCGCGTGCGCCTGCCGCGCGCCACCGGCGCCGGTCTCGGCGCGCACACAGGCCAGCGGGCGGCGCGTGCGGGCGTCCAGGAAGACCACGTGACCACTGGCCACAAAGGAAAGCGCGGCATGGGTTTGCGCCCCGTTGAAGGTGAGCATGTGTGGGCGCACCGGATCGGCGCCCGTGCTCGCCCGGCACAACTCGGCGGTCTGCGCCCCCAAATCGATGACGCTGGTGGGAATCGCGTGCGATGGGTCCGCTCCGGTGAGGTCGCGGCCGTCGTAGACCCGCAACGTCCCGCCGTAGCCGAGCCCGGTGGTGTCGGACTGATCGACCAGCCACACCTCGAACGGTGTCGCGGCCGCGCTGCTCGCGTCACCGGCGCCGCTTCCTCCGACCGCCAGCAAAGCGGCCGCCAGCACCACTATCGGCGCATAGATGGACCTTGTCCCAGCCATAGCGGTCAGTGTATTGGCGCACCACCGCAACCGCTGTCCCGCACCTTGGCCAGGCCCGGGAACACGGCGAGCGGATGGCTCAGATCCTCAAGGACACCAACGTCTTTCCAACGGCGTTGTGCACTTCGACAGCAGTTACCTCGTCGAGTGGTACCGCCGCGGCTCCGTCCACGTTGGTGCCTTCAGCCTCCCCCTTCTCCGAAACCATCCAGCTCGCCGCGATCTCCTTGCCGCCGTCGCGGTTCACCACCACGATGCGGCATTTCTCCCCCCGGGCCACCCCCGATACGGCGACGTTGAGCCTCACCCAACCCTGGGCTGGCACCATGGTCACCACAATTCTCGTCTTGCTCTGCGCGTCCACGGTGGACGCCACCTTTGTCCCGGGGACCACCAACGGCTGCGCCGTGGGAGACGTCGCTGTCGGTGTCGTGTGTGGTGTGGGCGACCGGCCCAGCATCACGCCGAGCGCGATGCAGGCCGCCATCGCCGCCGCCACCGCGATGCCCTGGCGCAGGTGCTGCCTGCGCCAGAGGACAGCGGCCTCGGCCCGGATCTGGCGCAGTGTGCGCTGCAGCACCAGGTCGCCGCCGTCGGGCGGACCGGTCAGCACCGCCTCCGGCGGAAGCTCGCCCAGCATCCGGGTCACCTCTCGCAGCTCGGCAAGCTCGGTGCTGCACCGCTGGCACAGCTGCACATGCTGCGCGATCCTTTCTCGCTCCCCCATGTCCAGGGCACCGAACGCATATGCGCCGAGGGCATCGCGGTCACAGCTGGTCGTCGCCATCACGCGAGCCCTTCCACGCAGGGCGGCGGGCCGCCGATCAGATCCCGCAGCGATCGCAACGCCCGGTGCGAACGTGACTTCACCGTCCCGGCCGGTATGCCAAGCACTTCCGCCGCTTCGGCCACCGAGCGGCCGTGGAAGTAGAGCTCCACCACGACGCTGCGGTACTCCTCGGTGAGCTGCTCGAGTGCCTCGATGGTCACCATCGAGTCGACGACACGCTGCGCGTGATCGCCCACCGCCGGGATCGCCTCGGCCGCACCGGCATCGGCGCTGATCTCGGCCGGGCGGGCGGCGCGGCTGCGGGCGCGGTCAGTGATGATGTTGCGTGCGACGGTGAACAGCCATCCCCGGATGGAACCGGCCTGTTCGTCCAGGATGTCGCGGTGCCGCCAGGCACGCAGCAGCGTCTCCTGCAGCACCTCCTCGGCTGCCCAGCGGTCACCGGTCAGCCGTGTCGCATACGTCAGCAGCGCGTTGCCGTGCTCGCTGTAGAGCATGCGCACGAGCGTCTCGCCGCCGGCAAGGCGCCGGGGCGGTGACCAGACCGGCACCGGGCAACCGTCCTTCCTTCACTCCCCCTCCGCTATCACTACGTGGCTAGGCCGCCTTGGTTCCCAGTGCGCGCAATATTTCTCGCATCAACGGCTCGGGAATGATCGCGACGAAGTCGCTGTGATCGGTGGCTGGGCTGCCGCCCTGTTCCGGAAAGCCGTCGATGCGGTAGCGCGCTCGGTGTGGTACCTGGTAGCTCACCGTGATCTCCAGCCTCGGGATAGGGAAGGTCTTCGGCGGGCAGGCGCCCGAGGCGGCCGGGAACACCACGTGGTCGCGATGGTTGGGGCTGTCCTTGCGCAGACCGTCCCAGCAGCTGGGGAACGTGAACGTGCGGGTCACCAGCTGGCCTTCCGGGCACAGTGGATATCGCGGGCTCACCCGGTTTGGCGCGCCCGAGCAGGACCACTGCGCATGGGCATACCTCCCGCCGCTCGTCACCGCCCGGGCGTCGCCGGTGGAGATCCGCAGGAACTGCGGCATCGCCACCACATCGGTCAACCCGTTGCTGTAGAACGCTATGCGCACCTGTTGCGGTGCCACGATGCGGTGCGAGATGCGCAGCACCGGCCAGTAGTAGGCCGACAGATCGCCGCTGCCGCACGTCGTCCCCCCGGCCAGCAGAGATTCGTCTGTGGAGTAGGCGTGTGTGGTGAGGTTACCGACATATTCGTGGACGTGGTGCGCGGCGCCGCTCATGCCGGGCGAGGTGATGATGTTGTCGCTGTTACGGTGACCGTTTTCGTTGCGCCCGCAGTCCTGGCCGAACGATGCCGTGGCGGGGCGCACCTGCGTCGCCGGGATGCGGTCCAGGTCGACATAGAACCCGGTGGCCTGCGGCTCACCGGCAAGACAGAAGACCAGGGCGCAGACGATCAGCGCCGCAAGTCGAAGCGGCATTTTCCGACTATATCCGGCACTGTCTATGCGGCAGACATTGGCTTCAATATCAGGTGAGACCGAGCACCTCGGCGGCGACCGACAGCTCGGTTCCGCCGCGCCTCACGGAGCGACGCCGCGCCATGCCGAACAGGGCCGCAATGAAGACTGTCCCCGCATGTTCGCGGACCTTTATCAGCAGGTCACGCCAGTGGTAGGACCAGCGGGCCGGGCGCGCCTGACCATGGCGCGCAGATTCGGCCACGCCGACGGCCGGACCGGGATCCCTTGGTGCATCAGCACCATCTGCTGGGAGCCTTGGGACAAGGGCAGATAGACCACGCTGCGTGGGCTGACCGCGGCCAGGCGGAACAGCGCGCCGAGCCGGAACAGGTCACCGGGGTTGCCCGCCACCAAGGCTCCGCCGTGGTGCCAGAGCACGTTGTCCATCTTGGTCCGCGGCAGCGGATCGTGCGGAACGATGATGCGGCACAACGGAGTGCGGTGCACCCGCACCCGCACCCGTAGCTGAGTTCGCCCCGCACCGTCATTGGCACACTATGGCACGTCAGCACCTCACCGATCCGCTCAGTTTCGCGGGGGCGTATTGCCTTGGAAGCTGACCGTTCAGCTGATCTTCAGAATGTGACACCTGCCTAGAGTCTCCACCTGTTTGATCAACCAACGGGGAAGGACATCATTGATGGACACCGATAGCACCACAAGCTTTGCCATTTATGTCGCCGCGCTTGGCCTCAGCGGCCTGCTGTTCATCGTCCTGGCGATCCTGGGCCTGGGCAACCGGATCGCCAACGGCCTGCTCGGCCTGGTCGCGGGCGGTTACGCCGGCTACCTGATGTACGAGTTCCTGACGATGGAGTTCTTCACCTACCGGCGCTTCATCTACGCCTACATCTTCCCGTTCTTCGCGGTTTACCAGCTCTACAAGGGCCTCAAGGACCGCAAGAACGAGCGGGCGGCGGTCGCGGCCCAGGCCGCCCAGCCCGCAATGGCGCCTCAGCCGGCCCAGGAAGCCTGAGCCGGCAGGCGCCCGCCCCGCCGCGGAAGCTGTCTTTGCGCGGCGGGGCCACCCGCATATCGGTGGCGGGGGCACGAGCCGATCCCTATGCTCTGACGGATGTCCAGCTTGATCCGGTATAGCTCTGACGACGAGGACAGCGGCAGGTGGCTCGGCTTCCAGTTCCGGCCCGGTGACATTGTCATCAGCACCCGGTCCAAAAGCGGGACGACGTGGATGCAAATGGTCTGCGCGCTGCTTGTCTTCCAGAGTCCCGCGCTTCCCGCGCCGCTGGCCCACCTGTCGCCGTGGCTGGATTGGCTGACGATCCCGCATGACGAGCTGCGTGCCTTGCTGACCGCGCAGACGCACCGGCGTTTCATCAAGACCCATACCCCGCTTGATGGGGTACCCATCGAGGCCGAAGCGTCGTACATCGTCGTGGCCCGGCATCCATTGGACATGGCGGTGTCGCTCTACCACCAGGGCGACAACATCAACCGGGAGAGGCTGCGGCAGCTGACCGGATCGCCGCCGCCGCAAAAGCCTGCGCCCGAAAGGCTGCCGCTGGCGACATGGCTGACGCGCTGGATCGAACCGGACAGCGATCCTCGCCAGCGGATGGATTCTCTGCCCGGGGTGATGTGGCATCTGCGGGACGCGTGGCAACGCCGCGGGGAACCCAACATCCTGCTGGTGCACTACGACGACCTGCTGGCCGACCTGCCAGCCGAGATGCGGCGCATCGCCGCCTGGCTCGGGATAACGGTGCCGGCCGAGCGCTGGCCGGAACTGGTGCAGGCGGCCACCTTCGCCAGCATGCGGCAGCGGGCCGACATTCTGGTGCCCGACACCAGCGGTGTGCTGAAGGACAGCCGGGCGTTCTTTCGCCAGGGGCGGTCCGGATCCGGGCGCGACCTGCTCAGCGCGGCGCAGCTGGATCGCTATCACGAGGTGACCAGCCGGCTGGCGCCGGCCGATCTGCTTGCATGGCTGCACCGGTAGTCTCCCCGCGCGGCCGGCGCGCGAGGCACGCCGGCCGCGAGCTAGGGGTTACGGCCGATTCTTGTTCTTGATGACCACCGGACCATCAGGTGGCGTGAACTCAATCGTGACCACCTTTTTGAGGGTGATGACGAAGTCGCCGACCGTACACTTGAAATCATATTCGATCTTGATTGTGATCTTTTCTTTCTTGTCCTTGTCGTAGGGAACCTCGACCGAGCCGTCGTCTTTGACTCTGGCGTTGTTGGGCTGAACCGCTTTGACGCTTGCCTTGACCAACTCGCACTTGCCCTCGGCGAAGTCGGCGACCGGCTTGATAACAATCTTGATGTTGGTACCGTCCCACGACACCGTGATGACACTGTGAATGTCCTCGCATGTCACCGGCCCGGCCATCACCTTGTTGCGCAACGCGACGTTGGTGGCCAGGAACGGTTCGATCGGGCACTGCTCGTCTGACGGCGTGGGCGTAGGCAGCGGCGGGAGGGTGGGTGCGCTCGTCGGCGGCAGCGTGGGCGGGGCGGTCGGCGGCTGGCTGGGCATTTCGCTGGATATCACGTCGCTCGCTCTGGCGCTGTCAGCGGCCGACAGTGCACTGGCGCCGGTGGAGATGAAGGCCACCGCGGCGGCGGCGGCCACCGCGGCCGTGAAGACCTTCGTCCTGATAGGACTGCTCATCGAGATCCTTTCGGAAAGGGAGGTGAACCACATGCCGTTAAGAAATCGATGAAGCGACGCATATGGATTTCATTTCAGCGGTGATTTTCTACTGGGGCGTAACTGCCGGTCGACACGATCGGAGCCGTGGTTGCCGCAGCGGCGGCCTGTGCCGCGCGGGCGTTGGCGATGCCCTGGTGGGCCCGCGCCAGCTCGACCGTGTCGCCGATCTGAGCGGCCAGCTCCAGCGCCTCCTCGTGCCGGGTCAGCGCCAGGTCGGCGTCCGCCATCACGCACAGGGTCTCGCCTGCGCTGTTGAGGTTCCTCGTGGTCAGCCAGACATCGTCGATCTCGCGGGCGATGGCCAATGCCCGGTCGAGATGGTCGAGCGCCTCGGCGAAGTGCCGCTGCTCCCGGTACACGACGCCGAGGCTGACCAGTGTCTCGCCTTCGAAGGAGCGGTTGTGGTTCTCCCGGTGGATGGTCAGGGCCCGTTCCAGCTCCTGCAGCGCCTCGTCGTGACGCCCGAGGCAGCAGTAGACGTCGCCGAGGTTGGTCAGGGCGGTGCCCTCCAGGTTCCGGCTGCCGATCTCGCGGCCGATGGCCACGGCCCGCTCCAGGTGCCGCGCCGCCTCCTCGTGCTCGCCGTGCCTGGTGTGTGACACGGCGATGTTGACCAGCTGACCGGCCTCACCGCCGCGTACCCCCAATTCCTTATATACGGCAAGGGATTGCCGCAGATGCTCCAGCGCCTCGCGGTGCCGGCCCAGGATGTCGTGCACGATGCCGAGCAGGCTGAGCGTGTATCCCTCGCTGGACCGGTCGCCCGTCTGCCGATGGCCCGTCAGCGCGCGGGAAAGCAGGTCGAATGCCTCGCCGGGCTGCCCGAGTCGCCAGTGCGCCATGCCGAGGTTGGTCAGCATGCTGGCCCGGTCGGCGTGCTGCTCGCCCGCGGCGTGCAACGCCTTGCTGTGCAAGGCGATCGCCAGCCCGAAGTGCCGGCGCGTCTGCAGGTAGTTCGCCACGGTCACCGACAGGTCCACCACCTCGTCGATCCATCCGTGCTCGACTGCCTGCCCGCACACGGCCACCACGTTGGACATCTCGGCGGCCAGCCAGTCGGTGGCCAGCTCCTCGGTGTCGACCGGCGCCACGGCCACCGACGGCGGGCCGAGCAGGCGGCGGGCCTGCTGGTCTGCGCGAAACAGCGTCTGCATGGCGGCCGCGGCGGTGTACCGGTAGTGCTCCAGCAGCCGCCGGGTCGCCGCTTTGCGGCTGGCCTCGCTGTCGGTGGCCTGGCACATTTCGGCGGCGTGGACCCGAAGCAGGTCGTGCAGGGTATAGCGGCCGGGTGCCAGATCGATGAGCAGGTTCGCGTGGACCAGCTCGGTGAGCCGGGCACGTGCCTGCGCCGGCCCGACCGCGCCCAGCGCGGCGGCCGCCTCAAGGGTGATCTCCGGCCCCGGGTGCAGCCCGAGAAGCCTGTACCCGGTGGCGGCCGCCGGATCCAGCGTGCGGTAGGACCACGAAAAAACTGCCCGCACACCGTCGGAAACGTTGAGCTCGTCGACGACCGAGGCGAGCGACAGCTGCGGCCTGGTGGCGGCGCCCGCGGCCACCAGGCACAACGCCAGCGGCAGGCCCGCGCACCCGGCGACGATCCTTTCCACCGCGCCCGGTTCGGACCCCAGCCGCTGCCCGCCGAGGCGATGCGCCAGCAGCTCGCGCGCCTCGCCCTCGGACAGCAGTCCCAGCGTCCACGGCCGGGCGTCCTGTGCCGCGACGAGATCGGTCAGGCGGTTGCGGCTGGTGACGATGACCACGGCGCTGGGCGAGCCGGGCAGCAGCGGGCGCACCTGCTCGGCGTCGCGGGCGTTGTCCAGCACCACCAGGACACGCCGGTCGGCGAGCAAGGTGCGGTACAGGCTGACCTGAGCGTCGGGGTCGGGCGGCAGGCGGCGGGCCGGGACGCCAAGCGCGTCAAGGAATCCGCGGACCGCGTCTTCGGCCGGAAGTGGGCCGCCCGCATCGAAGCCGCGCAGGTTCACATAGAGCTGGCCGTCGGGGAAGCGGTCGACGGACTGGTGTGCCCAGTGCACCACTAGTGCGGTCTTGCCGATGCCGGCCATGCCGTCGATAGTCAGGACGCCGTGGGTGGCCGCGTCGTCGAGCTCTTTGAGGTCGCCCGCGCGGCCCGCGAAGTGCCGCAGGGCCGCGGGCAGCTGGCGGGGTATCGGGTGTGGCGCACGCCCAGGCGAGGCGGGCACGCGACGCCACTCCTCCACCCTGTCTCGCGCTGTGGCCAGCGCGCCCTGCTCGGACGGCCCGGCGCCCAGCAGCCGGATCAGCGCGTCGAACCGGTCTGTCGGCGGAAGCACTTTGCCGGTCAGGTATTGGCCGATGATGCCGTGCGACCAGCCGGTCTGCTCGGCCAGCTCGCGATAGGTCAGCTCCGGGGTACCCCGGTGGCGTGCCTCCCGGCGGCGCAGCTGGCGCAGCAGCGCAGCCAGCTCTTCCAGCGAGGACACACCGTGTGGATCGATCTCCCCAGTCTGCGCGGCCACGCTCTCCTCCAACGTGTTCGCCGGCCCCAACCCTATCGAGGATGCCAGGCGGCCGCTATTCAATTCATCGATCTGTCACTATTTCGCCTCACCGGCGACGACGCATTGTCCAATTTAGACAGCCAATTTTACTGGCCAGTTCGTTCTCACAGCAGGACAATGGATATAGTCATATTCTAATAAGTGTAGCCACGAAGGCGACGTCACTCTCGGAGTTCGCTGATGAATCCCGCGACAATTCCCACCTTCTCCGCCCCAAACCCGATAGCCGTCAATCCATACCTCAACGACATCGAAGAGTATGTGCGTTCGTTTGCCACCAGCATCGGCGTCACCGGGACAGACGAGGGCAGGCGGCGGCTGAGCGCAGGCTACGGCCGCCTGGTCGCACTGACCTACCCGGAGGCCGACTTCGGCGATCTCACGCTTTGCGCCAAGTGGCTGTTCCTCACCTTTCTTCTCGACGACCTTCACACCAACGCCAAATACGACTCGCCGCAACAATGGGAGCCGCTGCGCTCGCGGCTTCAGCTCATCATCGACAGCGGCGGCACGGAGGGCGAAAGCCCGCAGGTCATCATGCAGGCGTTGGCAGATCTATGCCGGCGCACCCGGGCGCGCACCTCACCCGGCTTCTACCGTAGATTCGCCCTGCACCTGGAAATGCTCCTACGCGGATTCCTTGAGGAGTCCAAGAACCGCGCCGCCGGGCTCTACCCGAGCATCGACAGTTTCGTACACGCACGCCGCCTTTCGGTTGGCATGTGGTTTGGTTTCGACCTCATCGAGCTGAGCCAGAAGTTCGAGATACCCGATCGAGTCTTCGCCACCGCGCAGTGGCAGCAACTCGTTCACTGCGCAGTGGACATAGTGGCCTGGCAGAACGACATGTGGTCGCTTCGCATAGACAAGGAACGCGGCGACATCCACAACTTCCTGCTGGCGCTGACCCACACCCGCGGGCTCACCGACGAGCAGGCCCTGGCCGAGGTCACCGCAGAGATCAACAATCGTATCGATGAATTCGAAACAACCGAATCCCAGTTGCCCGATCTGCTGCGCCGGCTCGACCTGGACACAGCCACCCAACTGGGAACCCGGCGCGCCGCCGCCGGCATCAGGCAATGGACCAATGCCTGTCTTGTCTGGTACGGCCAGACCACCCGCTACGACTCGCCGGGCGCGGTCGAACCCAAGCAGCAACACTCCTACATCGAGGAGCTGTTCACCTGAAACCAGCTAGACAAGCCACTGGCCGGTAGACACGCTGACCGCGCGAACGATCAAATCGATCGTCGCCGAGATCATCGTTCCCGCCGGCCGGTAACTACGAAGCTTGACTGCCCTAACGCTCGCGGCCTATCTGGTATCCCTGGCCACGCAGCCTCCGCGCCCAGCTGTGCACGGTGTAGACCGGAACATCAAAATGCTCAGCCAGCGCCGAGACCGTCCCGGCTTTCTGGTAGGCCTTGAGAACTTCTTCGGGCTCGGGCATGCGCCGGTAGGCCCGGCCCTCCGGCTCGACGGCGACCTTGCCGCGCCCGGCCCGCGCCTTGGTCTTGGGCTTGCTCGCCCGGCGGCCACGTGCCGGCTTGCTCACCGCCTCGGCAGGCTCCGGCGACACGCTGGCGCCATTGCCCGCGCTGTCCAGGGTTTGATTGTCGGCAAGCGCATCGGTCAGCCAGTGCAGTGCGCGCCGCCGGGCGGACCCGTCGAGTTTGCTAAGCACCGCATAGGCCGATTCAAAAGCGGCTAGTTCATTTATTGTCATCATCCACCTCGCGAAGTCGATTCGGATTTCGTGCATCCTAGCGTTAGGTGATCACCTGCGGTCAACGGTGCGGACGGTCGTTGACAAGGGCGTCTACGTTGAAGCGGTGTTCACCTATTACAGCGATCGGACGGTGAAGGTGACTTCGCAGTCGCTCAAGATTGACGGTCAAATCTTCCTCTTGAGTGATCTGGGAGATGTCTGGCACAGCGAGTCCGAACCAGAATCATCCGGATCGCGCCGGAAAGGCCGTGAAATCTGGGCGATCTGGCGCGGCGAGGAGCGGATGCTGCTACGGGTCACGGACAAGACCCGGTTCGGCCAGATCTACCGGGCGATCCAGCGAACACTCGAACAGCACCCCAGATAGGCCGCCAGGGGTCACACGATGACGCGCAGCGTGGAGGCCTGCCCCGAGGCCAGCGCCGCGGCGTGCTCATCGACATTGAGGCATGCCCGCAGCCCCGCGCCCGTGGCGAGCACCTCGATGATGCGGGCCTCGGCGTGTTTGACTTGCGCCGCCGCGGCCAGCGTTGCCGGTGCGGTGGCGGGGTCGAGCACCACGATGCCGTCGTGGTCGGCGATGACCAGATCGCCCGGGCACACCGTCACACCGCCGCAGGTGACCGGTTCGTTGATGACACCGAGGCGCTGGGTGGCGCCGGCCATGGGGCTGGTGTGGCGGCTGTAGATGGGCAGCTCGCAGGTGGCGACGTAGGCCAGGTCGCGGTAGGCCGCGTCGACGATGATGCCGGCGACGCCACGGGCCAGCGCCGCGCGGGCGAACAGCTCACCGGCCAACGCCGTTTGGCTGCCGCCGCCGTCGACGACGATCACGTCGCCGGCTTTGGCTTGCTCGATGGCCAGGATGAGACCGAAGAAGTCGTCGCGGCAGCGCACGGTCAACGCCGGGCCCCGCAGGTTCGGGTTGGCCGAGCGGCAGCGCAGGGCGTCCGACATCACCCGGGTGTGCTTGGCTACGTCGCAGATCGCGCAGGTGTCGACTGGCCCGGCCGACGCGGGGGTCTGGACTTGATCGTTCACCACGACACCGTAACCGCTTCGTGCCAAAATCACGGCATCCATCTATGGCCATTAATCGCTCTTTCGGTGCGGTGGCACGCGGAGTATTTTCGCGTCTATGCGACAGGAAGAGGTTCCGGTTCTGATTGTGGGCGGCAGCCTGGTGGGCTTGTCGACCTCGCTTTTCCTTGCCCACCAAGGCGTGGCGCATCTGGTGGTGGAACGCCACCCCGGTACGTCGATACATCCTAGGGCGGCGTTCGTGACCCAGCGGACGGTGGAACTCTTTCGGGCCGTTGGCATCGAGGACGAGGTGCTGGCCGCCGCGCGTCGCGAGTTCGTGCAGAACGGGGCGATCGTCGCGGTCGACTCGCTGAGCGGACGCGAGTTGCAGTGGTTCTTCCGCAACATCAATGAGGGCGTGGAAAAACTCAGCCCGTCACCGCGCATCTTCGTCACCCAGATCGGGCTGGAACCGGTGCTGCGCAAGCACGCCACCCGCCTGGGTGCGCAATTGCTTTACTCGACCGAGGTGGTTTCGCTGGATCCGGGCGAGCAGAACGTGACCGCGGTGCTGCGCGACCGGGCCAGCGGGCAGGAACGCGTCGTGCACGCCCGCTACGTGGTGGCGGCCGACGGCGCGCACAGCGCCGTGCGCCGCCAGCTCGGCATCGCCATGACCGGGCACGGCGCCTTCTCCGACAGCATCACCATCTACTTTCGCGCCGACGTGCGCCACTTGCTCGGTGAGCGCAACCTCAGCGTCGTCTATGTGGTCAATCCGCGCCTGCAGGGGTTCTTCCGGTTCTCCTTCGATGCCCAGTCCGGTTTCCTGGTGGTCAACTCGGCGGTCGACGACGCCGGGCAGCGCACCACCACGGTGGGTGCGACGGCCGGCGAAGCCGACTGTGTGCGCTATGTGCGCGAGGCTCTCGGCGCGCCCGATCTGGCTGTGCAGATCGAAGATGTGCAGCGCTGGAGCGCGGCGGCGGACTGGGCGCAGCGCCTGCGCAGCGGCCGGGTCATGCTGGCCGGCGACGCGGCCCACGTCATGCCGCCGACCGGCGGGTACGGCGGCAACACCGGTGTGCAGGACGCCCACAATCTGGCCTGGAAACTCGCCTTTGTCCTGGACGGGCGCGCGGGTGAGGCGCTGCTGGACACCTACGAGCAGGAGCGTCTGCCCGCGGCACGGCTGGCCGTCGAGCAGGCCTACACCCGTTACGTGACCCGGCTGGATCCCGCGCTGGGCACCGAAGGTCTTGAACCGGTCATCGATGACGCCGTCGTCGATCTGGGCTACCGCTACCTTTCCGGCTCCATCACGGCCGACGCGGCCGACACCGGCGATGGTTGGGAGGATCCGCATGCGCCCACCGGCCGGCCGGGATTCCGCGCTCCACATGCGACGGTCATCCGCTACGGGGTAGCACTGTCCACATTGGATCTCGTGAAGCGGGACTTCGTGTTGTTCGCCGGCAATGAGGGCGGCGCCTGGGCGCACGCCGCGGTCGAGGCGGCCAAACGCCTCGGGGTCGGCATCGACGTTTTCCGCATCGGCGAGGACCTGCACGACCCGAACGGTGCCATGGCCGGCGTTTACGGCCTGGCACCAGCCGGCGCCGTGCTGGTGCGCCCGGACGGATTCGTCGCCTGGCGATCGGGAAACGCCGACAGCGACAGCGATCCGGTCGCCCACGCCCTCGCCCGAGCGCTGTGCCGCACCTTGACCTAGCCCGCAATCAGCGGGTCGTGCGGCAGCGCACCCAATCGAGATCGGCGAACGTTTCCACAGCGACCCGGGAACCGCGCTCGCCTTCCCACGAGTGCACCAGAAGCGGCTGATCGGGTGCCACCTGCGCCCACATCGCGTTCAGGGCGCGCACCCGCGCCGCTGTCGCCTGATCGAACGAGGCGACGGCGGACAGTACCTCAAAAAAACCATGCATCGCCTCGGTGACGGCACAGCGCAGATCCAGATACTCAGGCCTGGAAGGCAATTCCCGCTTCAGGACGGCCGGGCACTTGTCCAGGGACAGCAGGTACTCACGGGGCAGCTCGACGACAAGCTCGGGATTGACCCGATGCTCCTCGGCGCACCTGTCGCAGATGACCACGTCGTAGGTCACCCGCTGGCGCAAGGCCGGGATGGAGTGGTGAAGGTGCGCATTGCGCAACGCCTCCACCAGCCTGTACCCGAAATAGGTGTCATAGGCCCGGTGCGTCGCCGCTCGATAGGCGTGCGCCTGCGCGGAGGTGCGACCGAACTGTGTCGTGACAGCGCCCTTGAGAAAATCCAGGGCCATCCGCCAGACCGGCAGCAACGCCTCCAGAGCCTGCGGCACGATCTGCTCGTTGAGCGGACCCAGATATGGAGTTTGCGCGGCGTTCCCGAGCGCGGCCGTCCAAGAACGACGGCGGGCAAGCAGCGACTCGACGCCGGGCCGCGCCAGCAGATCGTGAAAGTATCGGCGCGCCTCCACCAGCTCGTCGACCTCGACGGCCGCGATCGGGCGCACGTAGACAAGGCCGGTCGAGGTGAACCGGCCCTGGGCCTCGCGAGCCAGCCACCACCCGTATTCCGGCGGCAGAATCGGCGTCGACGGCGGCATGGGCACATCGGCATCCTTATCCACGCATCGACCCTAGCCGCTCGCACCAAAACCGACTGCCCGGTCGGCTTTGGACAGGCGATCAGCAAACCGTCTGACACGATGTCCACAAATCACCGATGAGTTTGACCGGCGCGCCGAGTCTTACCAAGCACAACGAACCTCGGAAAGGACAATCCGATGACCGAGCTGAACGCGCACCATGTCCGGCGAGCGATCGTCGAACACACCCAGCGTCTGGCGGAATCGGCCGCCGCCGCCGGACCCGACGCCGCCGTGCCGACCACCCCCGGGTGGACCATCACTGACCTGGTCGAACACTTGGGCCAGACCCAGTACTGGGTCGCGGAGATCGTCGAGCGGCGCATCACCGACCCTTCGCAGCTGCCCACCCAGATGGCCGTCCTGCCCACCGACCCCGGCGAGTGGCAGGCGTGGCTGTCGGAGTCCGCGCAGCGGGTCACGAACGCGTTATCCGATGACGCGCTCGACGCGCCGGTGTTCAACCCCGCGGCCGACGGGCGGTCCGGGACCCGATTCTGGATGCCCACCGTCCTCAACGAGACGGTCGTCCACGGCTTCGACGCGGCCATCGCGGCGGATCGGCCGGCCGACATCGACCCCGACATCGCAGCCGCGCTCATCAGCAACCACCTCGCGATGCTCACCTCCCCCACCTGGCAGATGCAGCGGCCCGAGTCCGCCCACGCCATCCGGGGCACCGGGCAGAGGCTGCAGTGGCTGGCCACCGACACCACCCACGACGCGGGCGCGTGGTTCGTGCAGCGGCAGCCCGACGGGGTGACGTGGCAGCCCGCAACCGACCAGGCCGACGTGACGGTGTCCGGCCCGGCCCAGTCGCTGTTGCTGATCCTGACCCGACGGCTGCCTCTCACCGACCACGAAGCCGTCAACGTCAGCATCGACGGCGACATCGGCCTCGCCCAGCACTGGCTCGACAACACCGCCCACGTCAGCGACTGACCAGCCTAGATCACCTGGAATCTGCTGGTCTGACGAGGTTCCGACAGTTCGCGCCTGATTGGCCGAGTCTTGGCGGAACCTTCAAAAGTGGCTGACCACGCAGAACCGGTACGGCGGTCCGCACCGGCCGCCGCCGTGACACTGTCCACACGCGACACTGGACCGCCCGCCCACGACGAAGGTGAGCCACTTCGCCACGGCTTCGACTTCGCCTCGATCCCTGTGCACGCCCCGCGGGGCGACGGCTGCGACGTCGAGCTCGACGATCGCCACGCCGCCGCGGTCGGCGAGGCGATCAGCGGCCCGGGCCGGCCGTTGGAGCCGGCTGTGCGCCGCGAGATGGAACCCATGCTGGGACACGATCTTTCCCGGTTGCGGGTGCATCAAACCGCGCCCGCCCAGCGATCCGCCAATGATTTGGGTGCCCGCGCCTATTCGGTCGGCAAGCACATCGTGTTCGGTGCGGGCGAATATGCGCCGCACACGTTGGCCGGACGCCGTCTGCTGGCACACGAGCTGTGGCACATCCATGACGGCCGGGCCGCCGGGCCGGCGCGGGTGCGGCGCCAACCTCTTGGCGGGCAGGTGCAGGCCCCCACCCCGCTTGACCAGAAGGAGATGGTGCGCGAGTCCATCACCTTCCTGCGCGGTGCCGCCGACTATTACACGTTCCGCTCCCCGCCGATGAAGCCCGGCCAGGAGCCTGCTGGCGCGCGGGTGTATCTGGAACGGCTCGGCACCCAGCTCGACGGGTACCTCAAGACCCGCGACACCGCCGCCAACCTCATCGACACCGCCCTGGCCGGCGATGCCGCACTCACCGCGCAGCTGCAGGCCGCCTACCGTGATGCCGTGACGGCGCTGCTCAACGCCGCGTCGCTGGAGAGCCGCCGCCGCAACGCGGCCACCGCCGCCGGCACCCCCACCGGCGACAGCCCGTTCGAGCTGTTCACGAAGCACCAGAAGGTGATCCACGAGTGGGCCTGGCCCCGGGCCACCCCGGACCCGCGCGCCAACGAGCTGCTGGACAAGGTCTCCCAGAACGATCGCGGCCAGATCAAGGTTGGCGACACTGTCTACACGCTGACCAATGTCGACGGCTTCTTCCACCCCAACGCCGTCGCGGTGCCACCTCCGGCCAACACCACCGTCTCGGTCGCGCCGGGCGGCACCGACCGGATCCGCGCCGGTCTGGCCCGCGTCGGCGCAATGCTCGCCACTACCGCCAACCCGCCCATGCCGATCAACACGACCACCACGGTTCGTCTTGACCTCGGCCGGTACGGCGGAGGCGATCGGGCGCTCTACCGCTTCACCTATGTCCGGCAAGGCCCCCCGCGCGGCAACGAGATCCTGGTCGAGCGCCTCGGCTCGATCGGGCCGGACCAACGCCCACCCTCGGAGCAGGCCACGCCGGAGCAGGTGTTCACCCGCGCCGGTTTTGTCCGCGCCGCAGGTGTGCCCGCCAAGAGCATGGATTGGCCCGACGCCCAGTTCGCCTTGCTGCAGTCAGCGGTGGCTCAGATCCCAGAGTCGATCCTTGGCCCACAGCGGGGCCTGATGTTCATCCGCGTGGCCGGCGTCAACCCCGGCGACCCGACGAAGGCCGCCAACTACGACCAGGAGGAGCACGCGATCAGGGTGTACGACAACGCCTTCGGCAATCTCGGCCAGACGAAGGCCACCCCGGGCGGGCGGGCATCGTCTGACTTCGATCGCCTGATCGCCCATGAGATCGGGCACGCCCTGGACTTCGAATCACAACGCCCGCTGAACAACAAGTTCAAAGCCAGCATCCGCGAACAAGACAGGTTTCACCCCACGCCCATCCCCAACCAACCGGGACGGGTCACGCTGCCGCCCGGTGAGATCGCCGCCTGGCGGGCCCTGCATGCGAAGATCGCCCGGGACGAGGCGGCGTTGTCGGCCAGCCGAAGTCTCTCCGGCAGGCGCTATGAACGCGACTCCAACAAGAAACTGGTCGAGACCAACCAGGTACCCGCCGGTGAGGTCAACGAATTCCAGGCCGCTGTGGCCGCCGACGGCCCGACCCCGATCACCAACTACGCGGGAACAACAGTCGTGGAGCATTTCGCCGAGGCGTTCGCGCTCTACATCAGCGAGCCGCAAACCTTGGCCCGGCTCCGGCCGCACGTCTACGCCTATTTTTCCAAAAAGTTCCCCGACCCGGCCCGGCCGTAGCCGGTTTGCCAGCCACCCATCGATATCGTTGATAGAGTCGTGCCAGAGAGAAGGCCGGTGGATTCTGACCGGCCCATCGGCTCAGGAGGTGCCTCGTGCCCGTCGGCGATATTCAGCCACCCGTCCTGCTGCCGCTGCTGTCGCGCGGCAAGCATCGCAATCCGCGTAAAGGCGCGTGCTTCATGGAGCTGGCCTCATTTCTGGCCGGCCAGCGCTGGAGCGATCATCCCGCCTGCACCCATCCGCTGCTGGCCGCCCTTGCCCGGCTTGTCAACGACTGCACCACCGACGCGAACAGGCAGCGACTTGCCGCGCTGATCCCGTCGGTGATCGGCCTGACCAGCGAAGACCTGCAGATGGACGCCCAGATCGCGCTGCGCTGCGGTAGTGTCGCCCTGCCCGTGGTGGCGGCCGATCGCCAGCCCGCCATGGCCGTGGCCATCCTCACCGCCCAGCGGGTGCTGGCCGACCTGGGAGCCGCACCCAGTCCAGCGCTTGCGCAGCGCAGTGCGCAGGCGCTTGCCGATGTGCCCGCTGCCGCGCATTGGGCCAAGCGGTTCATCGCCGGGCGCCTGACCACCCCGAAGGCGTTCCGGCGCAACGCCGCCCCGAGCGTCGCCAGCTGCGCGGTCATCGGCATCGCCCAGGCGTGCATACCTGACCCTGACACGATTCTTCACGATCTGCTCGCCGACGCCATCGACGACTGCCGATTGTATATCGAGCGCCACGCCGCACCGGTCAGTGCGCCACCGCATGCTTTACTTCATGACCGCAGCTGATCAGTGGTTGCGCGCCGTAGCTCCCGGCGAGTGCGGGCCCGTGCTTCCAGACCACCCACGGGCTCACGCCGCCGGGTGTGCGCAGCGTCTTGGCTTCCTGTCGCACTTCGATCGCTAACGGGGCGGCCCGTCGCGCTGGCTTCTGGGCTTGCCCAAAGTGCACATCGCGGCGGCCCGCCGCGCTAGCTTCTTTGGGCGAGGCCTTGGGCTTGCCCAGAGTGCACATCGCCTACCCATTCCCAGCCGGGCTTGGCCGATGGGCCGACCCGCGGGTCGCTGGGGTCGTGGCCGTCGCGCAAGGCGATGACGTAAGCCCGATCCAACTCGATCCGGGCGCGCACCTGATCAGCGCCGCCGACTGACCCGTGGCCGGGCACGACGACATCGACGTCGCCTGCCACGCCCTCCAGCAGCCGCAGCGCGGCGAGGTAGTCCTCGATCGGGTCGGCGGGGCCGTACAGGTCGAGCATCGGAATCAAGACATCGGAGAGCATGTCGCCGGCGACGAGCACCCGGCGTTCCTCGATGATCAGCGCCGCATGGCCCGGCGCATGCGCCTGATGCTCGAGGATGCGGACTTTCGGGCCGTCCCAAGGGATCTGCGCCGTCTCGGCGGGCAGGGCGGTGATGAGGCCGTACAGGTCCAGCGGGACCTTCTCGGCGATTTCCGTCTCGGCCAGATGTTCGGTGATGCGGGCCTTCGCCTCCGGGTCGGACAGCTCTTCGCGGACAATGGCCGCGCAGCGGGCAGTCCCATAACGGGGTGCCTCCCCGAACCTCGGGTGCCAGAGCAGGTGATCCCAATGTGGATGCGTCGAGAAGCCCGCCACCACGGTCTGCCCCAAGTCGGCCAGATCGTTGGCGAGGCAGGCCATTTCGTCTTCCTGCAACCCGGCGTCGATGAGCAACACGCCAGCCCGGCCTTGCACGACCATGGCGTTGCTCTGCAAGAACTCGCTCTCGTGGACCAGCACACCTTCTGCGACCTGCTTCAGCATTAGCCCGCCTCCTTCGTATCCCGGATGGTGTAACGGTGCATCGTGACGCCCGACGCGAACGTTCGCTGCGCGATCAGGTTGAGCTCGATCGGCCGGTCGTAGTCGTCGAACAGCGGCCTGCCGAAGCCGAGGATGGCCGGGTGGGTCCAGAGCCGCACCTCGTCAAGCAGCCCGGCCCGCAGCAGCTGCGTCGCCAGTGCCGCGCCGCCCACGCTGATGATGCCGTCGGTCCCGGCCCGCAGCGCGGCGAGCTGCTCGATCGCGTCGTCTCCGCCGATGATCCGGGTGTGGTGATCGGCGCTGAGGCGGGTACGTGAGACGAGCACCTTGGGCTTGGCGGTCCACAGCTCGCCGTACTCGCGCATGTAGTCCGGCAGCGACGCGTCTTCGCGTGCCCGTGGCCAGTACTCCTCCATGATCTCGTAGAAGACGCGGCCATGGACCATGAGCGCGAGCTCCACGGTCTGTGCGTTGGCTTCGCGATGCAGCTCCTCGTCGATGCGCAGCCATTCGCCGGCGCCGTTGTCCCCAGGAACTTGCTCGATCCGCAGGTCGAGGGACACATTCATCGAATATACGAAGCGGCCCATCCTCTTCCCATCCCCTAGTGGTTGCGTTCTGCAATCACTATAGTGAGGGCGAAGTACCTGTCAAGGAGGAATGGTGGAACCACGATCCGGGTGTCCGATCAACGCCGCCGTCGAGGTGCTCGGAGATCGCTGGTCGCTGCTGGTGCTGCGCGACGTCATCTTCGGCGACCGCCGCTATTTTCGCGTCCTGCTCACGGGGTCGATGGAAGGCATCGCTTCGAACATCCTCGCCGACCGCCTGGTGCGGCTCGTCGAAGCGGGGATCCTCACCCGCGGCACCGCAGCGCGGGGGCAGCGCGCCCGCTACAGCCTCACCGAAGCCGGCATCCAGACCCTGCCGATCATCTACGCCCTCGGCGACTGGGGCCTGCACTGGCGCTCGGGCAGCGGCGAGCTGCGAAGCCGGCAGCAGCTCATGCGCGACGAGGGTCCTGCTTTCCTCGCACAGCTCATGGACGAGCTTCGCGTCAGCCACCTCGGCGCCACACCGAAACCGCACGACGGCCCGGGCGCGTTCGAGCGCCTCAACGCCGCCTACGCCGCCGAGCGGGGGAGCTAGCCTTTACGACACCGGCCGGGTGTAGCGGTGTTTGACACCGACCGGGAAATACTGCGGATCTCCGGCCGCGCGCAGCTCGACCAGAGGCAGTTGCCGCTCCGCCGGGACATAGTGCGCGAACTCGCTGTTGAGCCGCACCAGCTCACGGCGGACCGCCTCGGCGATCAGCACCGCCCTGTCCTCGCCGGCGTCCTGGCCGGGGGCCGCCTCCACCACGATGTGCAGATAGGTGTTGCGGTCGGCGTCTTCGGGGGTCTGCAGCACAAACTTTCCCGTCACCCAGTCGCTGATCGGTGACTGCTCCAACGCGACCGTTACGTTCTCCGGGTAGATGTTCGCGCCGAAAAGCGAAACCGTGAACAGCGAACGCCCGAACACGTACACGAACGGCAGATCCGGCGTGCTGAACTGCGGCTGGAATCCGTTGCGGCCACAGAATTCCAGCATCTCGCCGCAACCGATCACCCCGCCCTCGTCGGCGATGTGGTAGCGGATGAGCGGGATTCCGTTGTCGCCCGAGAACAACAGCGTCCCGTCGAGCTGCTCGAAGAACCGGCTCGCCGGATCGTATTGAACCAGCGTCGGAAGGCGCGCGTCGCCGAACAGCTCCCGGGACAGATCTGGCCGCCCGGCAAGGAATCGGCGGATCGACACCGACAGCGGCGTCTCGTTTCCCAGTACACCGGCATCGGCAGTTCCGTAGAGAGATGCGGTGTGCCTTACCGGATCGTCAATTCCGGCCCGCTGCGCGACAAGGTCACGCCATTGTTCGCTGAAGACCTCGCCCGCGAACACCATCCGCATCGAGTATTGCGACCAGGCAAGGCCTTGGCTGATCCCGGAATCGATGACGTCCTTGACGAACGGCGGATATCCCAGCAGCACGGTCTGATCGAAATGAGGCGCCAGCTCCGGCAGCACCCGAAGGATTTCGGCCTTGTTGTTGCCAGGCGCGACAACGGTTATCGGATAACCCTTGGCCGCCAGATGGCGCACACACGCGGCGGTGAACAGGCCACCGACCCACGTGCCCAAAGGGAAACACACCACGGCGAGCGTGGAGCGGGTCGCTGCGCCGAACCCTTGGTCAAACACCTGCTCGAAACGCCGGGCGATGTCGAGCTCGTCGAGCACGGTGCGCGGCCAGATCGTCGGCGCGCCACTGGAACCCGACGACACCGCCACCATGTCGCAGCCGTCGAGCCGACCGCCGCGGCACAGCTCGGGCAGCCGATAGCGCCGGTAGTACGAGTCTTTGTCCGTCAACGGCAGCCGCCGGAAATCCTGCTCGGTCACGACCGACGCCGGGTCGATCCCGTGCTCACGCAGAAACTGGGCGTAAGCCGGAACTGTGGCAGCCGTTTGCGCGAACAGGCTCGCGGGCCATTGCGGCGCGGGCTCCGGCTCACCTGTCGCGAAACCGGTGAACTTGCGGGCGAAATCGGCCGCCCGGCCGGTATCCATCCCGCTCATTTGACCGTGCTCGACGTGACTTTGGGTTTGCCCAAGCCGAGGAAGAAGATCCCCGGGCTGTTCTGGAACCCGTCGCTGGGGTTGCGTTGCAGCGTCGACAGATCGATGGTCAGAGTGCCGGTGCGGTTGTTGCTCACCATGAAGATCGCGCCGCCGCCCTCCTTGGCCCGGTTGTCGCTCACGATGCTGCCGTAGATGCCGACGGTGAACGTGTTGCCGTCGGTGTAGATCGCGCCGCCGCTGCCCCCGCCCGGGGTGCCCGCGCGGGCCGGGTTCGCGCCGTTGCCGATGGCGGTGTTGAAGCTCATCACGCTGTTGTAGACGGCAAGCGAGGCGTGCAGTCCGCTGACCGCGCCGCCGTTGGCGCACGTGCCGCCTTGCCCCTGCGCCCCGCCGAAGGTGCTGTCCACGATGTAGTTGGGCTTGCTGTGGTATTGGATGGTGATCCGCACGGCGGCACCGCCCAGGTCCGGGCCGGTCGGGTCGCACCGGTTGCGCTGGAAACGAGAGTTGATCACCTTGAGCCGCCCGCCGCGTACCAGGATCGCTCCCCCACCGCCGCCCTCGGTCTTGTCACCTGTCGAGTTGCCGTCGACGAACGCCAGGTTCTGGACCACCAGCTGGGTGTCGGTCTGGTACAGGCAGTCGGACTTGCTGCGGCCCAGCGAGTTGTCGCAGGTGTTCATGTAGATGATGCGCCGCACCCCGCCGCCGCTGAGCGTCACCTTGCCGCCGCCGTCGAGCACGGTGCGCCCGGTGTTGTTGTGCACCTTGGCGGTGCCCGCCATGACGATCGTGACCGGGTCAGCGCCGCAGTTGAACGTGGTGATCCCGCCGGCCGCGACCGCACTGACCACGGCTGCTGAGGTGCAGCTGGCCGCCGACCCGGTGCCGATCACCCGATCTGGGCGGGAAGTGTCGACCGCCTGCCCCTCGGCCGGGACGACCGCGCGTTTGTCGGGATTGCCGTTGCGTGGCATCGCCGCAGCCACCGTGGCCGGCGACGGTGTCGCAGCCAGGCTCGTCGGGGCGGCGCTGGGCTGGCCCGGTGTCGCCGAGCCCGCCGCCGACGGGCTGCCCCGCCAGCTGGCGCTGCCCGGTTGGGCGCAACCCATCATGGCCAGGACGCCGGCAAGCGCGACAGCGATCGTCGACACGCGTATGACGGACACCCCGGCATGGTAGTCGACCCCACGCTCGCCGCACGCCACCACGCACCCCAACATGAACCAGCGACATGTTGCGCGGTTGTCTTGGCAGCTATCGCGGCGGTGGCCGCAATCATGTGGACTTCGTCGCCGAGCTGACCTTGGCCGCGACCGGCGGCGACGCCGGGATCCTGCTGACCTTCAGCGCGATCGCGGCACCGGGGCCTGGCGAGGTGGGTTACACCTTCGCGTGGGGCCATCCCGGCGACCCGTTCGGCCCGCACTCCTCGGCCCGGCTGGTGGCCGCGCCCTAGGTTGAGGGCTCGCCGTAGAGGAACGACAGCAGCACGAAGCGCCGCCCGGCGCTCATGTCGCGTACCTCGTGCAGGTGCGCGCAGGAGAAGACGAGGGCAGCGCCGGCCTGCGGCCGGTAGAGCTGGTTGGTGTACTCCGGGAACCGCAGCTGCCCGCCTTCGTAGCCGTCGTTGAGGTTGAGCGTGAGCGCGAAGACCCGGTGCGCGGTGGACGGTGTCAGGTTGTCGCGATGCGGCCGAAAAAACCCGCCGGTGGCCGCGTCATAGCAGGCGATCTTGAATCCTTCGAAGCGGGTCGCGCGGAACGCGAATGCCTTGTGCACCTCGGGCAGCACGCGACGCCCGATCACCGAGGTCAGCTCGCGCAGCAGCTGCGGGTCGCCCACCGTGTGATCACGTCGCCGTTTGTACTCGGCGTCGAGCACATCGCCGCCCGACGATCGGGCCACCCCGGTGGCGACCGCGCCGTCGTCTTCCCACACCTGGATCAACCGCTGGCAGTAGGCCTCGTCCAGGACGTGGGGAATCAACAGCACCGGCGCCTGCGCCACCACCTGCCGGGCCGCGTCGGCGTGCCCGGCCGCGTCGAGCAGGGCGACCACCTGCTGCGCGAAGTGCTCGCCACGCACGACGCCGACTATGCGCAGGTTCGGGTCGAGCACGATCGCGGTCAGCTCAGCGTCGGTCACCCCGTAGGCGGCGGTGACTGTTCCCGCGGGATCCGACCACACCGGAAAGCCGAAATCACCGGCCGGCTCGTGCGCCATGACGCACAGGCACGCCACGTCGGAGCGGCCGGTGAGCTGACCGGCGAGGTCTGCTAGTCGTGGATCGTCGCCATCCGCGTGGAACACCACCGCAGTGGGCCTGCCGCCCGCGTGGGCGTAGAAGCGGGCGGGCCCCCCGGCCGGGCCGCGCGCGACGAAGTCGGCGGCGCGTTCTCCGACGCCGAGCCGAACTTGACGGCTGACCTGCATGTGATCACCTCGGATGGGGGAACCCTACCCCGCGACCGTCCACTGTATGTAGTGCGGCCGTTATGGCGCATTTGTCGATTACAGTGCGCCTGTGAAGACTAGGTGGGCCTGGTGGGCTAGGTGGGTTGGGTGGCTGACCGTGGCCGGCGCTGGCCTGGCGGCACTGCTGGTGATGGGCGAGGCCGACTCGCTACTGATGATGCTCGGCACCGGCAACGTGTCGTACGGCATGTCGGCGCTACAGGGAATCCACGTCGGTGGCAGCACCGCCGTGGCCGCCTTCGACCTGTGGATGACTCGGCAGGGCGAGGGAACGCAGCCTGCGAGCTGGGTCGTCGCCTATCTGGTGGCCGACATCGTTTTTGCTCTGGTGTACGGACTCGCGCTTGCCGCTGTGCTGCGCCGGTTGTACAAGGGCTTCGGCGGGGTGAGGATCATCGCGGCGCTTCCTTGGGCAGCCGCCGGCCTGGACATCGCGGAGGATGTGGCCATCGGGGTAGCGATAAGGAACCCGCAACTCCGGCCGTTCATCTTCGGCTTGAGCCTGCTCAAATGGCTCGCCGTGCTGGCGGTCGTGGTGTCGCTCGCCTTCGCGCTCATCGCACGGTTCCCGAACGCGTGGTCGTGGAAAGGTTCGTGGCCCGAGGCGATCTGGCGTTTCCGTATCCAGGTGATCGTGGTGACCCTGCTCTTCGTGATCATTGCGATTCCGAGCCGCGACCGGGTCGGCACGCTGGCCCAGTTGCCGGATGTGTTGCGCGGCTTCCTGAACGACGGCCCCGATCCCTGGCCGTGGCCGGACGCCCTGGCCGGACCCTCCTGGATCGTCTACTCCGGTCTGTCGCTGCTGGCCTTGGCGGGAGCGGTGTGGGTTTCCGGGCACTGGCTGCCCTTCAAGACGCAGGCGGTGCCCGTGCCTCGCGACCCCCGCCGGTGGAGCTGGATGTGGCTCGCCATCGGCGCTCTGGCCTCAGCCATGGCAATGGGCGGGATACTGATCGCCATCAAGGCGATTCACCTCAAGCTGCCTTACGGTATGGACCCGTGGAAGGCAGCGCTACCGCTGTTCGCCGGCTGCGGGCTGCTCGTCGTGGTGCTGTTGGCGCACCTGCGGCGGGGAGCGCAACGGCCACCGGTCGATGCTCCTGATTGGACAGACAAGCATGCGGCCATTCTAAACACCTTGACCGTCGCCGTGGTCATGGCGGGCGGTCTGGGACTGGTGCGGGCGTTCATCGGGCCGTTCCTGCTGCCCGGAGAGGAGGCGGCCGAGTGGGCGATACTGCCCGACACGGCGACGCTGGCCGAAACGGCGATGCTGGCTGTAGGCGTGGCCGCGATCGCCGCAGGCCCTGTGCTGTTTGCCGTGCTTGTGGTGACGGGCCAGACCAAGCCCCGGCATATCGCCTGGCCGGCCACCGTGGCCGTGCTTGGCCTGGCTGCGGCGATCGCCGTCACCATGGGGATCGATCCCGAGGCCATGGGCGGCGCGTTGGGGGCCAACGGCGCCATCGCGGTGGCCCTCACGATCGCCTGCCTGTTCCTGGGCGGACTCGTCGCCGCCGCCTACCGGTCGTCCCCGCTGTGGCACTGGGATACCCCGAACCCGCAATCGGTCACGCAGCGCGCGACCGCCCCGAACCCGCACTCTTTCACACTGCCGTTGGCCACCCCGAGACCGCACTCGGTCCCGCTGCCCGCGGCCACCCTGGCCGTGGTCCTGTTCGCCACCCTAGGCATCGCCGACAGCGCGGGCACCTATCACGACGTGTATCTGAGCGGGCCGAAGCCGCAGACCATTCCACTGTCCAAAGAGTTCGATGACTGGCAAAAAGCCGCAATGGCGTGCCGGGCGGAGCAAAGCGTCCCGCCGGACCGATTGGCGTTTCAGCCCATGTTGTTCGTCTCGGCGGCCGGCGGCGGCATCAGGGCCGCCTATTGGACCGAACAGGTGTTGGATGCGTTGACCACGCACACCTGCGGCAACAACAACATCTTCGTCGTCAGCAGCGTCTCCGGCGGCAGCGTGGGCACTGTCCTGTGGGCCGACCCGGCCGACATCGCCAAACCAGGTCAGCAGGTCAGAGACGTGGCCGGCCGGACGGCGCTGGGCGGAGTTGGCACGGCCTGGCTCTTCCGGGACCTGCCGCGCGCATTTCTCGGTTTCGACCCGGGGTGGCCGGATCGGGCGAAGGTCATGGAGGACACCTGGCGGCGCAGGCAGCACGGGCTCGATTGGGCCTATCCGGAAAGCTCCGGTCAGCCGTGGCGGCCGATCACCGTGCTGAACGCCACCGACCTGCTGACCGGTTGCCGGGTCGCGGTGACCCGGTTGGAGCCGCCGCCCGGCCGGCCGCCGTTGCATTGCGACAGTCCCGGGGTTTCCGACGCGGTGCTGCCCGGAACCTTCTACGCCAGCCAGTTCACCGACGGGGCCGACTGCAAAGGCACGGGATTCGTCTCCGCGGCCACGGCGGCCATGCTCTCAGCGCGGTTCCCGTTCGTCACGCCGTCGGGCAACATGTACGCCTGCAACAAAAAGCCCGGCACGGAAACCACACAGGTCATCCGGATCCAGGTCGGCGACGGAGGCTACCTGGAAGGCAGCGGCATGCTCAGCGCGCTGCAGATCTATCAGGCCGTGAACCCGTTGGTGGCCAAGCACAATCGGCAGGCGATCGCCAGTACCGAAAATCAGCCATTGATCGTGCCGTTCTTTCTGGCGATCGGCAACGGATACCGCTCCGAGGCCGAGATTCCTTTGCGGCCAAGGGAACCGGAGCTGCATGCGCCGATCGCCGCGGCGCATGCCAAGGAGGCGGTGGGCAATCCGCAGCGGCTCGAGGTGCAGGCCCGAGCCGCTTTCGGCGGCGCGCTGCCCGGGACAAACGGCCCAGATCTGAAGATCTGCCGAGGCAACCGCTTCGCCGCCGCGGCGCCGACCAGCCGCCCGGAGGTGACCGCGCCGCTGGGCTGGGCGCTGTCCCAATACGCACAAACCACATTGGATGAACAGTGGCGGGATCTCAACCCGGACTTGGGCTGCCTGTATGGGCTTCTCGATGGGACGAGCCTACTGCCACAAAAATTCACGCCGGAGTGAAGCGCGCGGCCGCGAGTCCACCTTGGACGATCGCGACCGCGAGCGGTTGCACCGCCTGGGATGTCACCGCCTCGGCCGGGCCGGTGACCAATGCGAAAAGCGCTCCCCCATACATCACCAGCATCGGCGGGATCGCCGCGGGCGGGATCCCCAGCCCGAGCTCGGCGTGATGCCCGCCGGTGAAGGCCGCCATCTCGGCCATCAGCTCATCGATCGCCGCCGCGAGCGCCGGGCGGCGCAGGCTTTCCAGCCGCAGCTCGAAGATGGCCAGATAACGTGCCCGATGCGGGCCTGCCGCCAGCATCAGCGAGCCTGCGATCAAGTCGATCGTGCGCCGCACGCCGTCGCCACCCACCGGTGCCGGTGCGGTGCGCGCCGCTTCGGCCATGTCGGCCTGGTGCCGCTCGACGACCCTGCGGGCGGTGGCCACGAGCAGGGCCTCCCGGCTGCGGAAGTAATTCGACGCGGTCCCGGCTGGCAGCCCGGCCCGCCGATCGACGGCCCGATGGGTGACACCGTGGACGCCCGATTCCACAAGCAGCTCGATGCCCGCGTCGGCGAGCTGCGCCCGGCGCTGTTCGTTGGCTGGCGGCACCCGGTCATTGTATGGCACCATCCGTAGTACAACGAACGTAGTGAACGGGAGTGTCACGTGAAGATTCTGATCGCGGGCGGCGGCATCGGCGGGCTGGCCCTGGCCCGAGGACTCGCCGGATCCGGCCATCACGTGCGCGTCTTCGAACAGGCCGACAGCCTGCGCACCGGCGGCGCAGCCGTCACCATCTTCAGCAACGGCGCTGCCGCCCTCGCCGGGCTCGGCGCGCCCCTGGCCGGTTTCGGCGGACGCCTTGACCGCCTGCGGTTCGACACCGCCGACGGCCAGACGATGGTCATCGCCGACCTGACGGTTCTCGCTGCGCGTACCGGCTTTCCGGTGACCTCGGTGCCACGCGACCGTCTGATCGAACACCTGGCCAAGGGGGTGCAGGTGGAGTTCTCCCGCGAGATCACCGACGTCGAGGTGCATCCCGGCGGAGTCACCGTGCTCGACTCCACCGGCGAGCGCCACGAGGCCGACGCCGTGGTGGGTGCGGACGGACATCGCTCGGCCGTGCGCCGCGCTGTCCTCGACCCGGCGCCCGCCATCGAGAACGAATGGACCACCTGGCAAGGCCTGACACCGGTCCTGCCCACACTGGCCGATGCCACGACCGGCCTCTGCGTCGTCGGAAACTCCGGACTGGTCGGCCTTCTGCCCTCCGGCGACGGGCTTGTCATGTGGTGGTTCGACGTTCACCAGCCGCTGCAAGGCTCGCCCGCTGCCGACCTCGCGCGGCGGTTCCGCGGATACGGCCCGCTGGTCGAGCAACTGCTCACCACCATCCGCGACGAGGACCTGGAATCGTTCCGGCACGTAGCGCATCGCATACCCGAGCGATGGGGCCACGGTGGCGCGACACTGCTCGGCGACGCCGCGCACGCCTTCCCACCCACCCAAGCGCAGGGCGCCAACCAGGCGCTCGAAGACGCCTGGCTGCTCAGCCGCACGCTGCGAGCCAATCCCACCGACCTACCAGACGCGTTGCGCCGCTACGAAAAACTGCGAACCCGCAGGGTGCGCAAGGTCTCCCGGCGTGCCGTCAGCGAGCGGACCAATAAACCAATCCCTTCACCGGCACGCGGCCTGCTCGCGATGATCCCATCGAGCCTCATCGGCAAGGCTTATGTCGCCCAGCTTCGCGGCATCAGCAGCGTCCTCAACGACGAGCGGGTCTAGCCTGAGGCGGCTGCGGATGTGCTTGGCGGACTGCCGGGCGCGGTGTGCCGCTTGAAGATCGCCGGCGTCCTGGTAGGCGTCGCTCAGGTGGGCCAGCCCGATGCCTTCGTTGTGCAGGTCTCCGGCCGTTCGGAAGATGTCCAGTGACCGCCGGTAGCAGGCGATTGACCGGTGCAGGTCACCGAGGTGGTGGTGGATGTAACCCAGGCTGTCCCAGGTATGGGCCCGGCGGTAGTCGTCGTCTTCGCGCTGTTGCTGTTGGAGCGCCTGTTCGCACAGGGTCAGCGCGGTGTCGTACCGTCCGAGCAGGGCGTGGCACCAGCCGATGCCGTTGAGGGCGCAAGCTTGCGCGCTTCTGTTTCCGACCTGGGCGTAGAGGTCGAAGGCCTGCCATTGGTGTTCGAGAGCGTCGTGGTACTGCTGCTGCGTTTCCGCGATTGCGGCGAGGTTGTTGTGGATACGAGCTCGCGCCGCGAGATCGCAGGATTCGGTCAGGTCAAGCGCAGTCAGCAGCGCAGCCCGCGCGTCGTGGAGCCGCCCCAGGTAGCGGTGGGCCATGGACAGGCCCAGCATCGCGTAGACCTGCCCTGTCCTGTCGCCAAGCCGTCGTGCCGCGGCAAGGGCGACCTCATGGATAGTGGTCAGGTCGTGCCAGCGGTTACGGCGATGGGCGAAGCTGGTGAGCGCGCGGGCGAGCTGCCAGGTGTGGCGGTGGAAGCCCGCCGCATGAGAATAGTCCACTGTGGACAGCAGCACGCCGTATTCGGCGTCGAACCACTCCTGGGCCTGGGCCTGGTCACGTAGGCAACAGATGGTGACCTCCGGCACCGGTGCGCTGAGCGGGATGGTATCGCTGTGCGGCTCCAGCCGCTGCGTCGCCGAATGGGCGGTGTGAAGGTAATGGTCGAGCAGGCGGTGCAAAGCCACGTGCCGGGTGTCGCCGTCCTCGTCGAGGTGAGCCTGTTCTGCCGCGTAGGCCCGCACCAGGTCATGCATCGCGTAGCGGCCCGGCCGGTGCGCGATGAGCAGGTGGGCGTGGCACAGTGTGGCCAGCGGTGCTCGGATCAGCTCCACCGGCACCCCAGCGAGGCTGGCGGCGGCGTTTGTGGACAGATCCGAGCCCGGGTGCAGGCCGAGCAGACGGAAAAGCCTTGCCGCGTCGGGGTTCAAGGCTCGGTAGGACCAGGAGAACACGGAACGGACATCAGCGCTTGGCTCTCCGGCGTCGAATGCGTCGAGACCGCCGTCGCCCTCGCACAGCTCGGTAGCCAGGGCCGACAGGGACGTTTCAGGATGATCGGCGATGCGGGCGGTGGCAACGGCGATGGCCAGAGGAAGCCCGGCGCAGCGGGCCATGATCCGTCTGACGGCTTGGGGATCGGCGGCGGCGCGTCTGGTACCCAGCCGGTGAATCACCATCTCGCGGGCTTCGCCATCGGTCAGCACCTCCAGCGTCAGCGTGTGCGCGCCATCGCTCGCGACCAGCGGCGTGAGGCGGTGCCGGCCGGTCACGATCACCAGGCAGCCGGGCGTGCCTGGCAGCAGCGGCCGCACCTGCTCGACGTCGCGGGCGTTGTCGAGCACGATCATTACCCGTCTCCCGGCCAGAAGGCTGCGCAGGAGCCCTGACTGTGCTTGAAGGGTGGAGGGTATCCGTTCGCCGGGCACCCCGAGCGTGTCAAGGAAGCCGCGTATCGCTTCACGCGGATCAAGAGGGGATCCGCTGGGCGAGAAGCCTTGCAGGTTGACGTACAGCTGTCCGTCGGGGTAGCGATCGGCCACCCGGTGCGCCCAATGCAGGGCAAGGGCGGTCTTGCCTATCCCGGCGGCACCGCAGATGGCGACGACAAGCACGGTAGCCGCAGTGGGCAGGAGGCTGTCGAGGTGGGCCAATTCCTTTGTCCGGCCGGTGAAGCCGCCGATGGCCAGGGGCAGTTGTGCCGGTACCACCGGCGGGGCTGGCGTCGAGGCCGCGGCCAGGGCGGGATCGTGCCGCAGGACGGCGGTTTCGACATCGCGCAGGGCCTGGGTGGGCTCCACCCCGAGATCCTCGTCCAGGGTGCGCCGCAACCGCTGGTAGGCCGCGAGCGCGTCGCTTTGCCGTCCCACCCTGTACAGGGCCAGCATCAGCTGCCCGTATACCCGCTCGTTGAGTGGATGTTCGCGGGCCAGCTCCTCCAGCTCGGCGACGAGCATCGAGTGTTCGCCCAGCGCGAGCCGGGTGTCGATCAGGACGAGCTGTGCCTCGAGGAAGACCTGTTCCAGCCTTCGTGCCTGATCGTCGAACCAGCCCAGCCCGGAAACGTCAGCCAGCGGCCGGCCCCGCCACAGCGCGACCGCGTCGCGCAGATGGCTCGCACGATCATGCGGATCACCGGCCGCGTTTGCCTGCCGGATAAGGCGTTCGGCGGCCTGTACGTCGGTGGCTTCCGGGCCCAGGTTCAAGGTGTAGCCCGGCGGCCGGGACAGGATCGCATCGCGGACACCCAACATCCGCCGAATCCGCGACATGTGGCTTTGCAACGTGGCCATCGTGTGCGCCGGCGCGCTGTCGCCCCAGGCGATCTCGACCAGCCGGTCGGAGCTGACGATGGCGCCGGGCTGTAACGCCAGCGCCGCCAGCACAGCCTTGCCCCGCAGGCCGGGCACATCTCTTACCGCACCGTCGATCAGTGCATCGATCGGCCCGAGCAGCCGAACCCGCACCTGCTTCGCATCCATCGACACATCCACACCAAATAGGCGACACCGGCACCGCCGGCGCTGGCTCTGGGCAGCCATGTACCTGAACGTTGTGCGGTGGCCAAACGGTTGCAGCGCCGTGACAGGCCCGTTGCAGGTCTTGGTGCGACCGTGACACCGAAGTTCCACAACGCCTAGTCAAGGCTGAAGAAGGGGAGCAATTCCATGAAGACACGAACACTGTCCAGGGCCGCCGCTATGGGACTGGCCGCGCTCGCGACGACGGCGACCTTGGCGGCTGGGACACCGGCCGCCCAAGCCGCGCCGGCGCCGCTCGCATGCGGATTCATCCACTCGCTGACGCTGGCGGCCGGGCCGTCCCGCGTCGTCGTCGAGGGTGAACTGACCTGCGGCGGAAGGCTTTTCGTCAAGCTGTTCCGCAACGACGTCCAGGTCATCAGCGGCGGCAACGGGGTCGGCGTGGTCACGTTTACGCGCAATTGTCAGACCAGCGCCTTGAGTCACTGGAAGGCGGTCTGGAGCAACGGCACCGTGGACGAGGCCGACTTCGCCTGCTTCTGATCCGCAACGCATCGCAGTGATGCATGTTGCCGTGACCGGCATCGGTTCCTTCCACGGAACTGGTGCCGGTTAAGCAGGTCGAAGCGAGCGGACGCCGGTGCGAAGCTCTTGGGTGAACAGCGCCGGCTGCTCCCATGCCGCGAAGTGCCCGCCCTTG
Organism: Rhizocola hellebori; assembly: GCF_016862955.1. Lineage (GTDB taxonomy): Bacteria > Actinomycetota > Actinomycetes > Mycobacteriales > Micromonosporaceae > Rhizocola > Rhizocola hellebori. The sequence continues at coordinate 131,049 of NZ_BONY01000009.1, forward strand.
TCGAGCTTGTTGTAGTGGATGAGGTTGGGATAGGCCTGCTCCGCCCAGCCGCGCGGAGCTGCGTAGATCTCGTCCGGGAAGACGCTGACGGCGACCGGGACGGTGACGCCCTTGGGGGCGAAGAAGCCCAGCTTGTTTTCCCAATACAGGCGCGACGCCGAGATGGCCGTGTTGGTCAGCCAATACAGCGTGATGTTGTCGAGCACATCGTCTCGGGTCAGGCCTTCGCTCTTGCCGTCGAATACCCGCGCGATGAGCTCTTCGCTGCTGTCATCGTGATCGAGTATCCAAGCGGCCAGGCCGATCGGTGAATCGGCGATTCCGTATAGTGTTTGCGGCCGGTTGCCCATTTCTTGGGCGTAGGCAAGGCCTTTGGAGTAGAAGAAGGCGAGCCGGTCGTAAACCTGCTTCTCCTCGGCGGAAAGCCCGGCCGGCGCGGGCGCCCCGGCCAGGGCCGCTCGGTCAATTTCGGGCGGGACGGCACCGGCCATGTTGGTGTGGATGCCGAGCAGTTCCGGGGGTGCCTGGACTCCCATGAGGTCGACGATGAGCGCGCCCCAGTCGCCGCCCTGTGCCACGAACTGCTTGTACCCCAAGCGTCTCATCAGCTCGACCCAGGCACGTGCGATGTGTTCGGCGTCCCAGCCGGTGGTCGTCGCCTTGCCGGAGAACCCGTAGCCGGGCATCGACGGAATCACCAGATCGAATGCGTCCGCTGCGGTGCCGCCGTGCTCGGTGGGATTGGTCAGCGGCTCCACGATCTTCAGCTGTTCGACGATGGAGCCTGGCCAGCCGTGCGTGATGATGAGCGGCAGGGCGTCTTCGTGCTTTGACCGCACGTGTATGAAGTGAATGTCCAGCCCGTCGATCTCGGTCATGAACTGCGGCAGCGCATCGAGTCTCGCCTCGCACTTTCGCCAGTCGTATGCTGACGCCCAGTAACGTGCCAGGCTCTGCATCGTGGCGAGCCGCACGCCCTGGGACTGATCGGAGACCGGCTCCTTGTCGGGCCAGCGGGTGGCCGCGATGCGCCTGCGCAGCTCATCAAGCTCCGACTCGGGCGCCTCGTAGCTGAACGGCCGAATCGCAGCGTCTCTGCTCGTAGCAGCCATGATGACTTCTCCCCCCGTGTACGTTCATGAGATGTTCGGCAGCCTTGCTGCCTGCAGCCCGTCACGAACGGGCCTGTGGGTGTGCCGGCTCGGCGAAAGTCACGACGACGTCTGCCCCAGCCTAGTACGGCATCGGCCCTGTGGCAGCCAAAGCGGCGCCGCCGAGTCAGAAGCGTTGCCTGGCAACGATAATGATGATGAACACCGTTTGCCAGCTGAAACGTCGCGGATCTGCGCCCTCTTGATCGGAAGCTTTCGCTCCTCCCGCGAATCGCTGGTCCAAAGAGGACCCGTAGAGATAGTCAGACCTGAACGTGATGTCCTGATACATTGACGCGATGACTGGCTGTTTGCGGCGGTTGCCGCGAATCGGGGCGGCCATTGCCCTCACCGTCCTCGTCACCGGTTTCCACCCGGCAAGGCCGGCCACCGCCGCCGAGGCCCTCATCATCAACGATCTCGTCTATGTCGAGGGCCCGAACGTCAGCTCGTCGACACAAATAATTACGCTCGGTGAGGCTGCCGGAAGTGAGCAGCACCCCATTTCGATCCGCGTTCCTGAGGCGCTCTCCAGCCAATACTGGCACGGGGTCCTCGATGCGCTGTGCGCCCCAGACTTCTGGAGCACCGCGTCCGAACGGACCTGCACGCCGTCCTATCCTTCGACGCGGAGCATGACCATTGTTTACCGCTTCGGAAGCGTGGTCCCAGAACTGGCCCAGAGGCCGCCGCTGACCGTGACCGTGCGAGACACGGTGACCGGCCAGACGGCGACCGCGACAGTGCGCGTGGTGTCACGCGCCGACCTGGCCATGACCAACCTCTCCGTCCATGCGAGCAGCGACTCCGGACCGCAGCACACCATCGTCGGTCTTCGGGTGTACAACTACGGCCCCAGCCCCGCGCGCTCAGCGGTCGTGCGTGCCTCGTTCTCCGGCAGCGTCGCATTCGGCGATCTGCCCACCGGCTGCGCCGCCGCCAGCACGGTGGTTACCTGTCAGATTGATGAACTAGGTCGATTCGAAGCGGCCGATCGCGCCTTGCACCTCACCCCCGGCTCATCGGGCGACTTCTCTGTCATCTGCGAAACCTCGTTCCCGGGAACCGATCCTGTTTCGACCAACAACACCCGCCAGATCGGTCCTTTCTCCAATCCCGGTGGCCCGCCGAACCCCGGGTTGCCCAACCAGCCCGCACGACCCGGCCAGCAGGGTGCAAACTCCGGCACCACAGCCACCGATCCGGCATCGCCGGCCGCCACGGCCACGCAGACCTCAACGGCCGAGGTGAGTCTGCCGTCCGCCGACTCCGCCGCCACCTCCACTGCGTCGGCAACCCAAGCGGCGCACGCCAGCGGCCGAGCCGTTGCCTGGTCGGTCATCGTCGCTGTCGCTGTCGCGGTCGTGGCGCTCGGTGGCGGGATGGCCTTCTTCTTGGTGCGTAGACGTCGCGTCAGCCTCTCCCCGGTCGACCCCCAAGATCCGTAGCGGGATGGCATCGCCCATGCGAGCATGAACGCCGTGTCCGACCATGACATCCAGCTGTGGAACGAGGCCATGCTGGCTGTCGCCTGCCGACCCGGTAAAGGTTAAACCCATGCCGGTGTAGCGTCAGAGGATGATCGAAGACGAGGCAGCCGCCGTTATCGAGGCAATACAATACGTGACGCTGGGAACCGTTGACGCCAATGGTGATCCGTGGACGTCACCGGTCTACTTCGCGGCCGACGGCGATCGGTTCTACTGGGTGTCGGCGAGCGATGCGCTGCATTCGCGTCACCTGGTGGCCCGGCCGCGAATCTCGGTGGTGGTCTTCGACTCGACCGTCGATCCGTATCGAGGCCGAGCGGTTTACGGCATCGGGACCGCCCGCGAGCTGTCCGATGTGGACAGTCTGGAGCGCGCGATGGCCTGCTATCCCCGCAGGGACGGCCGGGGCGCCACCGAGGTCACGTTCGAGGATGTCACCGGCGAGTCGCCCTACCGAATGTACGAGGTGCGCGTGACCGAGGCCTGGGTGCTCTGCCCCCGCCAGCCTGGCCTCCCGTGTACGTTGCACGGCCGCACCGGCGACCACCGGGTCGAGGTCACCCTCTCCTAGCGGAAGCGTTCACGATTGCCGTTACATGGTGGTAGCGGGCGCTACCAAACCTGCGCCAAATCTGGCGCGCGCCGGGAACCAGGTTCGCTTGCAACACGTAGTGGATAGCAGAGAAATGTGCAGCGAATCGATCCGGAGGGATGCGCGCGTGTTCGGACGGATCATTGTCGCGCATCGACGGCGACTCAACCTGACCCAGGAGTGCCTGGCGGACAGGACTGGCCTCAACGTTCGCAGCATTCGAGACTTGGAGGCTGACCGGGTCCGGGCTCCCAGAATGAGCACCGTGGCGTTACTCGCCGAAGCCTTCGGCCTGCACGGGCCGGAACGGGAGCGTTTCTGCCTTCAGGCGACCGGTGCGGTGGCCGACAGCCCACCTGACGCGATAGTTCCCATGCAGCTTCCTTCCGACGTCGCCGGTTTCGTCGGCCGCAGCGACGAGCTTGTCCGGCTCGACGCATTACTGGCCGAAGCGGCTGAAGGAAACGGGCCTGTGGTGATCTCGGCGGTGTGCGGTGCTCCCGGCGTCGGAAAGACCGCGCTCGCAGTGCATTGGGCGCACCGGGTCGCCGCCTGCTTCCCCGATGGCCAACTGTATGTGAACCTGCGTGGCTTTGACCCGGCCGGGCATGTCGCTTCCGCAGGTGAAGCCCTTCGCGGCTTCCTCGACGGGCTCGGCATACCCGCAAAGCGTGTCCCGCCTGAGCTCGGTGCCCAGATGGCTTTGTATCGCAGCGTACTGGCCGGAAAGCGCATGTTGGTAATACTCGACAATGCCCGTGACGCCGATCAGGTGCGGCCCCTGCTGCCTGGCAGTTCGACCGTCCTCGCGGTGGTGACCAGTCGCAACCAGCTGACCGGGTTGGTTGCCGGCGATGGGGCACATCCGCTTGCGTTGACTCAGCTATCCCCCGCCGAAGCCCGCAGCCTGCTCGGCGCGCGGCTGGGCGCGGACCGCGTCGAATCCGAGTCCGAGGCGGTGACCAGAGTCGTCTCAGCCTGTGCTGGTTTGCCGCTCGCGTTGACCCTCGCCGCTGCCCGCTGCCAGCTGTCTGGTTTCGCCATAGAAACGATCGCTGACGAACTCGCCGAGGCGGGTCGGCGCCTGGATGTGCTGGACGGCGGCGACGCGGTCAGCCAGATGCGGACGGTCTTTTCGTGGTCCTACCTGGCCCTGTCGGCATCTGCGGCTGACCTGTTCCGGCTTCTGGGGCTGCATCCCGGTCCCGACTTCAGCGAAGATGCTGCGGCCAGTGCCATCGGCCAGCCGGTCATCCAGACACGTCGCCTGCTCAATGAATTGACCCGAGCAAGCCTGCTTGCCGAGCACCTGCCGAACAGGTACAGATTTCACGACCTGTTGAGGGTGTACGCGGCCGATCTGTGCCAGAGCCACGATTCCGTCCAGGCACGCGACGCGGCAATGCTGCGCATACTCGACCACTACCTGCAAAGCGCCTACGGCGTCGACCGGTTGCTCAACCCCCATCGCGATCCGATCACGCTCGGCGCACCGCTGCCGGGGGTGGTGCTCGCATCGGTGTCCGATCCAGTCGAGGCACTTGCCTGGTTCGCCACCGAACACGCCACGCTCCTGTCCAGCGTCGAACACGCCGCTCAACAGGGTTTCGACAATTACGCCTGGCAGCTGGCTTTGGCTCTCACCGACTTTCTCCAGCGCAGAGGATACTGGCAGGACTGGGTGCAGACAGGGCGTCGCGCGGTGCTGGCCGCCGGCCGGCTCGGGGATCGGGGGGTGCAGGTCCGTACCCACCGCAATCTGGGACACGCGTACCTGCAGCTGGGTCGCCTGCTCGACGCCGATGCCGAATTGCGCCGGGCAATCGACCTATGTCGCCAGCTGAACGACCACACTGGACATGCCCATGCCATGCTCAACCTCGCGGTGGTGTGGGAACGTCGTGGCCAACTGGCAGAGGGGCTCGGCGCTGCGCAACAGGCAGTCGAGCTGTATCGCGTGGCGGGCCACCAACGTGGGCAGGCCAGGGCGGTAAACGCGGTCGGCTGGTACCACGCGCTACAGGGCAACCATGAACAAGCCATCTCTGCCTGTGAACAGGCACTGATCCTGCTCGAGGAGCTGGGCGACCAGTTCGGGCAAGCGGCCACATTGGACAGTGTCGCCCTCGCCTATCACCATCTCGGTCGGCTCTCCGATTCCATCGACGCCTACCAACGCGCGCTGGGCTTCCTGCGCCACTTGGGCAACCGCTACTACGAGGCCACAGTCCTCACACACCTGGCAGAATGCCAGTGCACCAACAAGGATCGCCAAAACGCACGCGACAACTTGGCCAAGGCGCACGAAATCTTCACCGACCTCGGCTGTCCGGAAGCCGAAGCTGTAGCCACCAGCCTGTGCCAGCTCGACCACCTCGATTCTGCCGGTTAACCCCCGGTTAGCCTCCTGGGCCGCACCGGCTGGCGCCTGAGAGCCTGAAGTGGCGCCAGGATCTCCGAACGTTGCGCTTTCGGGATGTCAAACAGGAGGAGCCATGCTGAAGAGGGTTGCCACCGTTGTCGCCGGCACGATGCTGCTGCTGATCGCGGCGGGGGGAACAGCCACCGCAACCACCACGACGCCACCGACCAAGGGCGAACAGTCTCTGACGGGCGCCCCCACGGCACCACCGCCCCGAACTTTCGGCCCGCAGTCGACGGCGAACAGAATCGTCCAGGGCCTTGGTGACCCCCACGACGATCTCAACGACGAATCCACATTGTGCAACGGGTGCAGCTTTGCCAATGGTAACTACGCCGGTTTCTGGCAGGCCATCCTCTGGGCTGACGGGTACCTCTCGGCAAGCCAAGTCGACTGCGAGTTCGGCCCCATCACCGCTCGGGCCACCGCCAACTGGCAACGCGACAGGCAGCTCGACGACGACGGTGTCGTCGGCAAGGACACCCGAAGCGTCGCCCAAAACTTCCTCTACGAGAGCGGCGACCCGAATTACAACCTGTTCTACGACGGCTTCCCCAACCGGCTTTACCTGTACCGCGAGGCCGCCGCACACTACTGGATTTACTGGAACAACAACTGGAGAATGCTGCGCTACACCGACAAAAACATCGTCGGCTGCTGACCACCGGCCGGTTGCAGCGGAGCCCCGTTCGGGCTCCGCTGCAACGTCACGCGCTCACATCGCCTCTGACGATCGCGGCAAGCGGAGGTCGGTCTCGATGCCGTCCTGGGCGATGATCAGCTCGTCGCCGCCGAAGCGAATGTCGAGGTTGAGCGAGGTTGAGCGCCAGCCGCGGTCTGTCGCTTTCAGCTCAACCGTGGGCTGGCCCGGCGTTACGAGCACGAGGCCACCGTCGCCTTCCTCGATGTGGAACTGGCCATACCTGCCGGCGATCGCGGGTTGGGAGCGTTCGGGCGGTGGCGGCGCGTCGGGCCAGTCCATGGCGGCGGCCAATTTCGGCAGCAGGAACTGGTTGATGACCAGCATTCCGAAGGCGCCGTTCGTCATGATCACCACACCCGTACCCGAATTCTGGTAAAGGCGTGCCGTGCTCAGGAAGCCTTCGTTGCCGCCGTTGTGGCCGAACCAGGAGGCGTCGGGACCGAGGGTGAGCCCGAGCCCGTAGGCCGCATCGGTTGGCGAGGTCAGCATCGCTTCGGCCAGCTCCTTGGGCAGCAACGCATCCGCGTCGCCCCGCGCGCTTGCCTGGACCGCGAGCAGGAACCGGCCCAGATCGGTGGGCGTGCTCCAGAGGCCGGCCGCGGCCAGCTCCGGGTACCGATGCGCGCCACCGGGTATCGGTGACGGGCCGCCGTGGTGTCCGCTGGCGAATCCGGGGCGGTGGCCCTGGTCGAATCGTGAGCCGGTCATGCCGATCGGGTCTAGCACCAGCTCCTGCGCAAGCTCCGCGTACCCCCGGCCGGTGACGTCGTGCAGCAGCTGCTGCACGACGGTGTAGCCGCCGCCGGAATACCGGTACGCCGTGCCGGGCAGCGCCGTGACGCGTACAGGATCGCTGTTACCCCGGCCGTCGAGGATGTCGGGCAAGGACGGGAGGGTCCGGCCCACGGGATAACCGAGGAAGCCATGTGTGGTCGTGCCGGCGGTGTGGCTGAGCAGTTGGCGCAGCGTGATCACCGGCGCCCAGCCGCCATTGGCCGGTACCCGCCACGTGCGCAGCATGCCGTTGACGTCGGCGTCGAGGTCGAGGACCCCATCGGCGGCCAGCCGCAGCACACAGAACGCCGCGATCGACTTGCTGATCGAGGCGGCTTGGAACGGGGTCTGCGGCGACACGGCCTCACCGGAGCCGTAAAGCACCTCGCCGATCGCGAGGGTGTCGGCGATGCGGCCGTCTGCGATGAGCGCGACGCTGAGCGCGGGAAGATGAGTGGCGTGCATCAGAGCGGCCAGATCACCCAGCGGCTCAGTACGCGGCTGCTCCAAATCGAACTCAACGAGCACATCCGAGATCAGCATGACGGGCACGGTAACACCGTGCGGAGCAAGCCGTTGCCCCAGTGGCGATTGCCGGTGTTACCGTGGTGGCCATGCAGACGCCGGTCGTCGCGGTGCACCGTCGGCGGGTGCGCTTCGACCCCGATCCGGAGCTCGCGCGGCTGCGGGAGGTCTCGCCGGTCGTGCGCATCGAGTTGCCCCGCTACACCACCGCCGGGCCGGCCTGGGCCTGGTTGGTGACGCGTTACGAGGACGTGCGGGAGGTCCTCGCAGACGCGCAGAGGTTCAGCACCGCCCTTACCGCTGTCGGTGAACGATCGCAGGGCGACGGCTTTCTGGTCGCCTACGATCCGCCGGAGCACACCCGGTTGCGCCGCATGGTGAGCGCGCCATTCACCGGTAACCAGATCCGGCATCTGCGGCCCCGGATCGAGGTGATGGTGGCCGAATGCCTCGATGCCATCGCCGAGGCCGGGCCGCCGGTGGATCTGATGGAAACGTTCGCGCTTCCCATCCCGTCACTGGTGATCTGTGAGCTGCTGGGCGTGCCCTATCCCGACCGGGCCGGGTTTCAGCACACCAGCAAGGCCCGCATAGACCTGGCGGCCACCGCGGCCGAGCGGATGGCGGCGCGCACGCAGTCGCGGCACTACATGGCCCAGCTGGTGACCCGCCAGCGGCTCGAGCCGGGTGCGAGCCTTCTCGGCATGCTCGTTCGCGACCACGGATCCGAACTTACCGATGCCGAGCTGGTCGGAATCGGCGACCTGCTGCTTTTCGCCGGACACGAGACCACCGCCAACATGCTGGGCCTGGGCACCGCGCTGCTGCTACACCATCCCGACCAGCTCTCCGTCATGCGTGAGCGGCCGGATCAGGTAGCCGACGCTGTCGAGGAACTGCTGCGGTTCCTGTCTGTGGTGTCGGCCGGCACGGCCCGTACAGCGGTCATCGACACCACGATTGGCGGCCAGCAGATCAAGGCCGGGGAGCTGGTGGTGTGCTCGTTGCCGGCGGCCAACCGCGACCGGGCCTTCGCCGACGACGCGGATCGGCTCGATCTGACCCGCGCCGCGCGTCCGCATGTGGCGTTCGGCCATGGCATCCATCACTGCCTCGGCGCGCCGCTGGCCCGCCTGGAGATGGAGATCGCGTTCCCCGCTCTGCTGCGGCGTTTTCCCACCCTGCGTCTGGCCGTGCCCGTCGAGGAGATCCCTTTTTTGACCCATTCCGTGGTGTACGGCGTCAGATCTCTGCCCGTCGCTTGGTAGCGTTGCCCGACCACGACCCGCAGCCATAGACTTAGACGTCTACATTATTCGATTTAAAGGGCCGAGCGTGGACGGGAAACGTGGCAGACCGCGGGTCAGTTGGCAGACGATCCCGCTGGCCGTTCTGGTAGTGGTTCTGCTCAGCTATGTGGCGCTGGAGGCCTCCGGCCTGGTCAGCTTCACCGACACCGTCGAACGATTGCGAGAGTCCGGCCGCCCGACGGTGGTCGCCACGATCTTCGGTCTTCTCATCATCGACGCCGTCCTGCCTGTCCCCAGCGTTCCGCTGATGGCCCTGGCGGGAAGCGTCCTGGGGCCGGTGACGGGTAGTGTGCTGACGATCGCCGGCTCGATGGGATGCTCTGCCGTCTCCTACGCCATCGGCCGGTTCGCGAGCCCCTGGCTGCGTCGCAGGATCGTCGGTGACGAAGAGCTGCAGGAAATGCAGCAGTGGGCCGACCGCTTCGGCCGCTGGATGCTGATCCTCTCGCGATCCCTGCCCCTCATGACCGAAACCGTCGGCACCTCGGCCGGGATCGCCCAGATGCCGGTGGGCCGCTTCCTCGGGTACACGCTGCTGGGCACCGCGCCGGTGTGCCTGATCCTCGTGGTGGCCGGCACTTACGCCGAGACCGCCAAAGACATCCTCGCGATCGCCGCGCTCGGCGCCCTGATCCCAATAGTGCTGGGATACGCCGTGCGCCGCATCATACGCCGCAGGCACCGCACACCGGCGCAGCCGGAAGAAGACTGATCCCGCGATGCTTGCGGCTCGCTGCGCGAAAGGATCGCCGGGGCGCGCCATGCGTGCGCCCCGGGCGGTTCACAGGCCGTCACGGCTGCTTCGGGTTGAGGTGCAAAAGCCAATCGTAGGAACGGGTGAGCTGGGCGATGCAGTTATTGCAGCCGACCTGGCTGGTGGCCACGGTGCCGACCACGGCTCCGATGTCGCTCAGCTCAAGGGCGCTGAGTATTTCGGCATGCGGCCCCAGGTCCGCATCGCCGACCGGCCAACCGGGTCGCGACACATGGCCCAGGCGGTAGCCCTCCGGCAGCAAACGCCGGAACTCGGGCTCGAAGCCGGACAGAAACATCTGCACGATCGGGTTGGTCACATGTACCAGGCGAATTTCCTCCATGCCTGCCTTCTCGATACGCCACGCCCGTGCCAGGCTGATCGCCGAGTTGGTGTGAAACACCCCGCCTCTACGGCCGAAAAAGTCCGCGATCCGGTCTCTCACCGGGACCATCGGCCCACCGGCGTTGATTATCTGGTGCATGCTCTCCGTGAACTTGAAGGCATCGACGATTTGCTGTTCGGCGCCGCTGCGCAGGCTTTCCAAAATCTGGCGCACCTGCGGATCCGCAAGCTGCTGCAGCGCCTGGATAGCAAGCGCCTGCCGTCCGGCCCACGTCTCAGCGATCCTCGCGCCGTCGAGTAGCACGAGCTCACGCCACACAGATCCTCTGAAGGACCTGAGACTATTGCGCAACACACCGCGGTTCAAGCTGCCGACGTCCAGCGCCCAGTTCGCCAATACCTGCGCCACGATGTCGCGATGGCCGCGCGGGATGTCGTAGTCGCCGATCCTGCGGACAACATCGGTGCCCACCGCACCGGCCCCGGCGGCACGCGGATCGAAGGGATCCCCGGGGCCGTCCGGCCCGTCCGGCCCGGACGGGCCGGAGCCCGACCCGGAACCGGAGCGCGAACCAGTGCCCCGGTCCACCGGCCCGGTCAGCTTTTCCTTGTCCGCGAACACCGCGTTGGGTGGCTCGTCCCACCGGCTGCGCGGCCCCGGAATGCCGTCCGGGTAAGCAAACTCAGGTCCTGACCCCGTCGCCAGCTCTGCGGCTTCGACCAGATCGTCGAAGCCTCGTCGCACCCGCCGGGTGAGCGCTTGGGCCAGTTCTCCGCCGAATTCGACCGCGGCCTTGGCCCCGCGCTTCACCAGCGGTCCGGCACCGCCGGAGATGATCGCGCCGAGGATGTCTAGCAGGAACGGCCCGAGCACCTTGCCGACCTCGTACACGAAGGTGCCGAAATCATTTCCTTCGGCAGCGGTCATCACATCTTTGACCATGTCACCGCCGATTTGCTGGCCCAGCGCGAAGCCGAACGAGGGCTGCTTCTCCAACATGTCGAACGCGGCCCGCAGACCCGCGGTGAGCTGTGCCACCGGTGATCCGCTCAGCAGCACGGAACCCAAGTCCCACATGCCTTTCAGCTCGCCCCACAGACCCCAGCCCAAACCTCGGCCGAAATGGGCGAGCCACGGCGGGATGAGGAACCCGCCCGCGTTGAAGGCGATCAGGTTCTCCGCGCGGGCCAAGGCCTTCGAGGAGTCGGCTGGCGTCAGGCCCGGCGAGCGGCCCAGCACCAGCCGTTGCGGCGGCGGGCCTACCTGCGGGGCACCCAGCAGGAGCCCGTCGACGAGACCTGCGCCGAAGCCGAAACCCTCCACTTTGAGGTACCGCTGCACCCCGATCGCCCACACGATGGTGTCGACAAACCCGGTGCCCAACTCTTCGATGCCGCGATACCCGGCGACCATGCGGTCGCCGGTCGCGATGCCACTGGACATGACGCCAGCCCGCTCAGGCACCGTCGATGGACAGCACAGGAGCCACGCTGCCATCGACCTTGATGTAGCGGTCGACGTCGGGGTCGGCCAGATCGCCATCCTGCAGCCGCAACCCGCGGCGCAGCGACTCGATGTGGGCGGATATCGCCTCTGCCTTCGCCTTCTCCGCGTCGTAGGCGCGGTGGCGCAGCTTGAAGTCCTCCAGCAGCGGATGCGAGCCCGGCAGCCCCTCGATGAACAGCTCGCCGGTGGGAACGATGACCTCCTGGCTGACCTGATGCGCCGCCTCCAGCGCGTCCATCAGCCACTCGGTCACGCGGCTGCGGGCCGCCTCGTCCTTGGCGCGGTGCATCGCGCAGCGCGCCAACGCGATCGCCTCACTGGCCGTCGGCATGCCGCCCAGCGGATCGGGATCGCGCAGGCCGAACTCGCTGTCCAGCAGATCCTGCGCCAGGTAGGTCGACAGCGCATTGTGTTCGCGCAGCGGGAAAACGGCGAGGTTGCCGCGGTAGCCGAGCGGTCTGGTCAGGTCGGCTACCTGGTGCAGCCGGCGCTTCTCCTTCAGCTCCGGGGTGCCGAACAGCACCGCGACGGGATTTTCCACCACGTTGTCCATCAGGTCGGGCAGGCCCGCCGGGGCCGCTCGTATGCGGAGGTCGCTGCGCACCACGAAGTCGTCCAGATCGGTCAGGACCGCCTCGCCGGTCGCGCCCGGCCACTGGATTTCCATGTCGTAGAGCCGCAGATAGCGCTGATCTGGATGTTCGCAATCCCAGATCGCCTGCATGTAGTGGAAGATGTTCTCCTTCACATGCAATATCAGTCTATCTATCTGGGTACGGCGGTCGAGCCGCTTTCGCACACCGGCGACATAGGCCTCGGTGGCCCTTTCGAGCACCGTCAAGCTTTCCCGCATCGCCGAGTCGAGCTGGGCCAGGTCGGCGTCGGCCCATTCCAGCGCATGCTGGGCATTGTTCGCGTCGGCTTGGGACTCCTCTTCGGAGTCACCGAAAAGCCGGTCGGACAGCCAGCCGCCGACCGCCGGGCCGAGCGCGGCCTGGACGTCGGCCGGGGACAGTCCCGACTGCACCTGCGCCACGTCCTGCACCGCCCGCTCCAGGGCCTTGCGGGCTTCGTCGCGCAGCTGGGTGTGCGCGGTGCTCTGCCGGCGCGTCTCGGCGACGACTGCCAGCTGGGTGCGCCACTGCTGTTCAAGCACCTCCACCGACACCTCGTCTCCGGCGAAGCTGCGCGACAGATAGCGCAGCGCCGACGCGAAAGTCTTGTCCAGCAAGGCTTTGCGGATGATCCAGTCGTGCCGCAGCAACCACGCCTCGGTGATCTCGTGTGGCGCCGGCACCTCGTAGGCCACCAGGATCACCGGGACGAGATCGGCGAGACGCTCGGCGACCTCGTACCGCCGCTGCAGTTCATAGAAGAGGTAGGTGACGGTCAGTTCATTGTTCGGGTTCTCGATGTCGCGCTTCTCGGTGACTGTCCTGTCCCACGACTGCTCGGAACCGACCGTCACCTTGTTGGAGTCCCGGTATTCCTGAGCCGCCTTGCGGGTGAACTCCCTGATGTCCTTTTTGGTGCTGCTGGAGGAACTGTCCTGGCTCCCGCCGAACTCTGCGCCACCTATCTCCGCCCCGACGACCCCGACCACGTCGACCTTGGGTGAGTAGTTGGCGCTCATCGTCTGCGCCCGCTTCGCCGCGCTGACGATTTCGGCCTCCGCCCGGCCGGTCTGGCCGGACTCGCTCGACCCGCCGAGCATCCGCTCGGTCTCGCTGTTGCGGGTGTTCTTCCGGCTCGACTTGCGCTCGACGGTGTAGCTGCGCTTCTCGTTGGGCGCCAACGCTATCGCTCCGGCCAGATCGCCTGCCTGGTAGCCGGTCGGGCGCCAGCGCTGCCGGTAGGTGGCCAGGATCCCGAAGTTGTAGGCGCCCACGGCGAACACGTCGAACTGGTAGGGGGCCACCATCTGTTCTTTGAGCTCGGCGATGAGCTTCTCGGCGCGCCCGAGCCGCGAGCTGGCACCGCCGGAGTCCTTCTTCGCGTCGCGTACCACCGAGCGAGCCTCGCGCCGGAAGTAGTCCTCGTCGTCGACGAGCGAGGCTAGGGTACGCGGCGGGATATAGGAATCCGGGTAGTTCTCGAACTGCTCGATGTCGTCCAGGTGATCATTGCCGTTGATTAAGGCGCCTTGGACGGTACCGTGCATGTTGCGCACGTCGACGATGAAACCGTCGGCGACGTTGAGGAACCTGATGTACTCCTGATCGGCGAAGCTCAGGCTCGCCCAGTTCTCCCCGACCGTCGGCTCCCAGGCGGCGAGCTCCGACGGCGCGGCGAGGGTCGAGCTGGCCGCCGCGACCGACTCGCTCAACGCGTCGAGCAGATCGTGCAGCTCATCGATCTCGCTGAGATCGGCCGGGATGGCCTCCGGATCGACGACCTCCACGATCTCGGCGTAAAGCTCCCTGATCTTCTGGTCGGTGATCCCGTCGACCACCGCTGTCCAGACGTCCGACCAGGCGACCTGAAGCGTGGGGTAGTCGTAGAACGCGTCGGCGTCGGCCGGACCCGACGGCACCGCCCGCTGCAGGTTGTCCCGGATCACCTGCCGGGTCGGGCGGTCCACCGCGCCGTCGAGGTAGTCGCTGTCGAGGATCGCCGCCACCCGCTGCTGCGTGCTCGGCTCGACGACGTCGCCCACGATCGCGGTCACCGGGGCACCTGCCCCCGTACCCGTCGGCGCGTTCTCGGACGCTGCCTTCGCCTTTGCCTCGCAACGGCGAAGCGCCACGTCCACCGCCGAACCTGTCCGCATCTTGCGTATAGCCGCTCTGAACAGCGCGTCGGCGATCCTCGCCGGGACGGCCGAACCCGCCCCGCCCAAGCCGAGCTCGGCGGCGGGCACAACCATGCCGCGCCGGTTGTCGTGCAAGGACTTCAGACGCCGCAGGCCTTCGGCGCGGCTGCGTTCCAGAGCCTCCCCCGGGTCCACGCCGCGCGGCACGAACATGCCGTTGTTGTTGGCGCGGCCACGAATTGGTTTTCGGCCCAGCACGCGGCGGGCCACCGCCGCCCCTTCGGCCTTCATCTTCAGCCGCCTGGCGATCTCCGATCGGCTCGCCTCGCGCACGGCCTTGGCGATCTGCCGTTCCCTGCTTATCCGCTCCGCGACCGCATCGGCCAGCGACACCCGCGGCCGGGGTTTGGGAAGCCGGTCGATCACCGGCTTGTTGACCGCATTCGAGTCGACTTTCGCGACGCCCACCGCCGCATTCCTCATCACATCCACCAGCACAGCGTGAGCGGACACGTCACGGCGGCGTCATGGTCACGTCTTGGTGAAGAAACGGCACGTGAACCTGGCCCGGTGGAAGCGATCACGGTGCCTGCGGGCGGTCAGCGAAGCAAGCTACCGTGTGGCACCATACGCGGGTGAGCTTCTCCTCGCCTCCGCCGGCACCAAAGTCCAGCACAGGCCTCGTTGTCGGTCTTGTCGTTGGTGCTCTTGTGATTCTGATCTGTTGCCCGTGCGCCGTTTGGGTGGCATTCCGGCCAGGGGCAGCCGCAGATGTCGTCAAGACCATTGTTGGCAGGTAAATATCTCGATCAATGACCCTCCGGCGCTGCGAAATATTTCGATTCCCGACGCAACCCCTGGGGTGGGACCCCGCGTGACTATCTCGAATTGCGGGGATCGGAGGCTTGGATGGGTGATCGCAACGCGGCGTTCGCGGAGTACTTCGCGGCGAGGTCGGAGGCGATGCGCGGCACCGCGTACCTGCTGTGCGGCGACTGGCACCGCGCGGAAGATCTGGTGCAGACGGCGTTCACCAAGCTCTACCTGGTGTGGAACAGGGTGTCGCGGCACGAGGTGCTCGACGCCTATCTGCGCCAGATCCTGATCCGCACCTTTCTGGACGAGCGGCGCCGCGGCTGGTGGCGGCGCGAGCAGGTGGGCGGGCAGGAAGCCGAGCGGTCGGCACGGCCCGACTCGCCTGAGAACCGATTGGTGATGCTGCAGGCGCTGACCTCGGTTGCCCCACGTCAGCGCGTCGTTCTGGTGCTGAGGTACTGGGAGGACCTGCCGGTCGACGAGGTCGCGACACTGCTGGGGTGTGCACCAGAGACGGTGAAGAGCCAGGCGGCACGCGGGCTGGCCACGCTGCGCGGCGTGCTGTCGCCCACGCACAGCGGGATCGAGGAGGGGACACGATGAATGAAGACGCGTTTCGCGAGGCATTGCGCGGCGAGATGGCGGCCGCCACCCCGCCACCACCGATGAGCACAGCCGTGGCGCTGGGCGCCGCCAAGCGGGCACGCATGCGCCGCCGCGCGGTTTGGGCCTGCGTCGGATCTGCGGCCGCGGTGTTAGCGGTCGCCGGCCTTACCACCATCGGCCCGCTGGGCGCCGGCGGCTTCAGCCCGGCAGGTCCTGGGCTGCCGGTCCTGCCGTACCCATCGACAAAAGAGGCGTGGCCCACCGGACCGGATGGCCAGCCCCAGGAGGACCGGACAGCTCGGGCCGGTGTCCGGAATGACCAGGCGATCAAGCTGCTCACCGAGATCGTCTCCGTGGTGCCAGCCGGATACACCGCACCGGAAGACCCCGCGAACCCGCCCGCCGACCGGCAACCGCTGCGGTCCTACCAGGCATCATTCGAGGAGAAGGTGAACGGTGTCGAGGTGTGGGGGTACATGTCCTCGGCAGCCGTCGCGCAAGGCGACCAGGTGGGGCGCTTGCTCGTAGAGGTCCACACCGTCGGCAATCAGCTACCGGCCGAACCCTGCGCGCTGGCCCAGCAGTTCTGGGGTATGCAGGGCGAATGCCAGACGGTGACCGTGCAAGCGGCACAGGTCGGTGTGATTGTCCGGCCCACCAATGACGACCGCTTCGACCAGTGGGCGGCCTACCGGCACCCCGACGGCGTCGTGGTCTTCGTCGCGCAGAGCGCGCAGAACCCGACTGAAGGCGGGCTCGCGCTGCCCACCCTGCCGTTCACCGTGCAGCAGCTGGCGACCCTCGCCGTCGACGAACGGTTCCATCTGCAGTGAGGGTTTGTCAGGCCGCTCCGAGGATCAGCCCGTACTGGTCGAGGATCTCACCCAGCGGGTTGTAATAGCCGCGCCGGTCCGGGCCGCATTCGCCACCGCCACCGGACAAGACGCCCAATGCCCAGGCTCGAAGCTCCCCGCCGATGAGTTCGCTCATCAGCGGCGAGCCGGAATCACCAGGAACCGAGCACACGTCCGTCTGGATCATTCCACTCACGACCAGCCCGCCATAGTTCACGCTGACGTCGACGGCGAGCACTGTGCCGCAGGTGTACCCGGAATTGTTGCCCTTCTTGCATACGCTCTGCCCGACGGAGGCGGTGCCGACTCCCTCCAGCGCGATAACGCCCATGTCGGTGGCGACCCCGTCGCGGGCATGGAACGTCACCCCCTTGATGGTGATCACTCCGTAGTCACCGTCGCCGTCGAAGACCGACGAGTACGTCCGGCCGAGATAGTCGCCTTTTCGGTCCCAGTACACGGTGTTGGCGGTGCAATGCCCAGCGGTCACGACGTAGCTGGCCGTCGCCGTCGCGTTGTGAGCTATGAATCCGGTGGTGCAGTACTTGCCGGTGGCGCTGCGCATCCCATAACCGCCGTAAAGCAGCGCATACGGCACGGCCGGCGCCGCCTGCTCGACGCGGATCCGGGCTGAGCTGAGCCTCAGCTTGGACGGATCCGCAACCTGCACAACCACTTGCCCTGTCTTGGCGTCGACCCACGCCGCGCTGCCCGGCCCGGCCGCCACCACCATTTGATCCCGCAGGGATTCCAGATCGGCCGCAGGTGCGGCCTGCGCCGGCTGCGTGCCGCCAATCGCCAGGAACGCCGTAAGCAACACCACGGCAGCCTTCCAACGCGTCATCGTCCACTCCAGAGGGTGCCCCGCGATCGATAGATGGCACTCAAGGTATCAGGCGAGGCGCCTGCTGCGGCCCGATGTGGCATGCTGTTCGCGTGATGATCAAGCTTTACCGGCGTGACGCCGATGGGGTGCTGCACTATCACGAGTCCTGGACGGACAGTGAGGAGAACCTTGTCGTCGAGCATTGGGGACGCGTTGGCGAGCGCGGTGAATCGGTCCAGTTCGAGATTCCCGAGGGCGTCAGCGAGGACGAGGCCGTCGAGGACATGCTGGCGCAGGCGCGCAAAGACGGCTTCGCGGAGCTGAGCCGGCGAGACCATCGGCTCATCGAGGTGCAATACGACCTGGAGGACAGCTGGGGAACAATGGACGACCTGGCTGTGCGCAACAAGGTTGATGCGCTGCTCAACGAGGAGCTGGGCTGGCACGGCCTCGGCGAGTGGGCGGGCTCCAGCATGGGCTCGGGCCAGATGGAGATCGCCTATGTCGTGGTCGACGCCGACGAGGCGATCCGGGTGGTCACCTCCGCGCTGCAGGCTTCAGACCTGCCAATGTATTCGCGCATCAACGTTCAGGCGGACGAACCCGACACCGACTGAGCAGCCGGCGAGGATCAGTACCGCTTGCTCGGGATGACAGTGCCGTCGTCGAAGCGGTTGTTGGTCCACGCGTTGCCGGACACCGCGGGGTCGTAGTCGCCAATCGGGCCATAGAGGGCGCAGGCGCTCCCTTTGGCTTTGCCCTTCTGGAACACGTTGTTGTCGAAGACGATGTTCGAGGTCTGGCCGGAGTGGGGCTTGCCCTTGGTCGAGCCGCCATACGCGCAATACGCGGCATAAGCCGTGGCAAGAAACAGATTGTGGCGGATCGCATTGTTGCGGATCGGGGTGAAGTCTCCGTAGCCGGTGAGCGTGGCTGAGCAGGAGCCCTCGGGGTCGGGCTGCACCGGCGCATCGCACACCATAGTGTTGTGGGTGATGGTGGTGCGTTCGCCCATGCGCACTGCCGAGGCGTGCCAGTCGTCCTTGATCTTCTGGCCGTGAATCCAGGAGTCGACGATGGTGCAGTTCAGGTGGCAATACACGCCGCGGTTGCCGCCGATCACCTCGGTGCGGCGCAGGGTGAAGTTGCTCTGGCCGACGCCGGTCGTCTGCCGGATGCCCTCGGGTGAGGCGTTGACGGTCGAGTCGGTCACGGTAAATGAGGCGTTCGAGATCTCGGCGTAAACCGTGCCGTCAATGTGGCTTTTCTCGATGACCACGTTCGCCGCACGGATCTGCAGGTCACACTTGACGAGTTTGGCGCTGATGACGGTGCCGTCCCGGCTGATCGTGCACGGCCCGTCGTATTTGACCAGGTTCACTCCAGCCGGTACGCCGGTGGTGTTCGGTCCGGGCCAGCAGCCGCCGAACGGATCGCGGCCGTCGGCGACGTTGGTGCCCGACGAGCAGCCCAGTGCGGCGCTGGGGCTCGGCGACACCGACGGCACAGGGGTGTTCGATGCCGTCGGGCTCGCCGCGGTGCCGGAAGGCGCGGCGGTCGGCGACACGGCCGACGCTGTGTCACCGGCCGGGCCCGTCAGCCGGATCACGACGTAGACCGAGGCCGCGGCGATGACCGCGGCGAGCACGCCGCCCGTCACCACGAGGCGGGTGCGGCGCCGGCCGCGGTGTGGCTGACTCGAATCTGGAAACACCGCTCGATGTTAGAACAGCACCGCACTGTCCGGCGCGCTTCAGATTCCAATACGGACAGTGGAATGTGGACCACACACGGCGAGGTAACCTAGGCTCTTCCCGCCGAGTTGTCCACACCGAGGTCGGAGGGGCGATAGCCCTGCGGATATCCCGGGTACGTGCGGTTGCCCGGGTCGCGGGCCAGCCGGCTCGTCATCCGCGCCGGCATGCGGGCGACCACCCGGGCCCGCAAGCGCAGCGCGCCCTGCGCCACCCGCGTCACCCAGGCCGGTGCCGCGTCGAAGCCGAAAGCGGTGCGCATCGCATCGTCAAGCAGCGCACGCACGCCCAGACGGGCCGCGGGCCGCAGCGGGCGCGGGTACCAACTGCACAGGAGCTCGAGGGTGTATTTGCCGATCTCGCGGTTGGTATCGGCGTAGCTGAAGTGCTTGGCCTCGTACGCCACCTTGAAGGCCCGGAACTCGTCGAAGCCGGCGGGAATGTCGCGGATTCCCATCCGCCGGCCGACCTCGCAGTAGAAATGGAAGGCCGCCAGGCGCTCGTGGCCGGACAGTGGCCGCCAGCCGAACCGGTCGAGCCAGTCGATCGGCTCATAGATGAAGGTGGACAAGACATAACGCATGTCGTCGGCGGCGATCGGGTAGCGGCCGTGTGCCCGGTTGATGACTCGCAACGCCTCCTTGCCGCGCTCGGAGTCGTAACCGCTGGAGGCGAGTTCGGCCATCAGCAGGGCCGTGTCGTCGTAACGTTTCTGCGGGCGTTCGCGAAACTCGCCGGTCGCCGACAGCAGCGCCGAGATGCTCGGCACGCAGTAGGTGCGAAACAGCGCCAGCTCAAGCGCACGCGTGTAGTCCCAAGGGAACTCGTGCCCGGCCGAGATCCGGTAGATCTCCTCATGATCGGCCACCGGGTCCAGGGCCTGAATCCTGTCGAGCCAGTACCGGCGCGCCTTCATGATATCGCCCCTCTCTCGGCACCGTCGGCGGCGAGATCCTCACCGCCGCGCTGCACCATCATGCCCGCGGCGCGCATAGCCGGTCCAGCACCACCTCGGTCGCCGACCGCGACGGAGGTGGTGCTGCTCGGCTCAGGGCCGGTTTCCGGTGGGGATGACGATGGGCGTGGTGGTCGTTGAGCCGCCCCTGTTGAGGAACAGCATCGCCAAGGCCCGGATGAACTGGTCGAGCATGTAGAACTGCAGTGGCGCAACGGGGATGAGGCCTTCCCGGAACGCGATGTAGGCGGGCCACGCGGTGCGGATGAGGGCCGCGGCAACGTAGTCGCGTGGCAGCCTGAGCCAGTCGCCGATCTCGTTGCTGAGCACGTACCGGACGAATTCGTTGAGGAAGCCGCGGGTCACTCCCAGGTCGACCTGCGCTGTGAGCCCGAGCAAATCCTCTGCCAGCTCTCGTCCTTCTGGTGTCACGGTGAGGATCGGTGTGAGCACCTGGGCCGATTGTGCGTAGGCGGCGGCCCACGTCTGCGGGATGAATTCGTCGCGCACTCCGAGCAGGTGGATGGCGACCTGCCAGCTGTGCAGGAAGGCGTCCTCCTGCGCCGCCGTCATCGGCACGCGCCACTCTTTGAGCTTCTTGTGGACGAAGGTGCCGAGGCTGTGGAAGGTGACCAGGATGTCGCCGTTGCTGATCGGGATCCTCCCCGGCTCTTGCGCGCCCGCCCGCCATTGCGGCGACTGTGGGAGCAGATGCCTTACCGCGGCGTGCACCAGACGGGTCTTGTTGGCGGTGACCACGAACTGGCCGCTGGGCTCGAACGCGTTCAGGTCGCTGAGGTCGTAGCCGAAGGTGAACGTTTTGGCCGCGCGGTCCTGCATGTTTGCGCCGCCCGCTGACCAGTACACCGACCTGGCCTCGCGTGGGATCACTGTGCTCATGATGCCACTGCCCAGGCCGTAGAGCATGAAAAGGTAAGTGTCCTTGCGCCGGTTGAAGTCGGCGGCGAGGCGGAGCTTGGTGCGATCGGCCCACGACGGCAACGTGTTGTGCTGCTGCAGGTGTGCCTGGAGCTCGGTGGGCAGGCCGCTGGGCAGCGGATCGCCGTTGCTCACCCATGACCGCATCGCGGTGTTGACCGCCGGGATCTGGCCGGTGGTGAGCAGGCCGGCGAGCAGCCCGTCCACTTCGTTGTCCCAGGCCCACCACGGGTCGGCGCCCAGGGCTGGCGTTGCCGTGGCCACGCCAGCGCCTGCCGCGCTGACCAAGCCGAGTGCGGCACCGAGCGACAGCACGTGCCGTCTGCTGAGATGACTCATTAACTTACCCGCTTCCTTGGAGGCATGGCGCTGCTCATGCAAGGCCTAAATCACTGACAGACTGGGCTTACAAGAGGGACGGTGCGACGCTTTCACGACTCTCGATGTGCGATTACCGGTTAACATAGCGAAGCCATCGGCTTGTCGGCAAGGCGTCTGCGCTGTCAATCTCGGCCGGCCCCCGGGGGCTAGGCCTCACCACGCCATGAACTCGTGGGGGTACGGGCGCGCAAAATCGCCGCCGGCTGGATGGACAAGCCGGCGGCGAGTTTGCCGATTACACAGGCTGGCACAGCCTTTTGACGCTCATCGAGGTCCTGCATCGCCACGGTCTGGCGGCCTCGCATTTGGACAGAGCGCGGCGAAGTCCAGACAGACCCCCTCGCCCCGCGCCTCCAGCAGATTCAGTGGCTGTGCCCGACGCTGTCGGGTTGGCTGTCCGCCCTGGCCGGGAGGAGCAGCGCGGTGATGATCACGGCGATGGACAACACCACACCGATGATGAACGCCAGCCGCATGCCGTCGAGATTGGCGACCGTGGCCGCGACACCTTCGGCCTTAAGCGAATCGGCTCGCGCGCTCATCACGGTGACCACGAGCGCTGTGCCGAAGGCCGCTGCCACCTGCTGCAGCGTGCCCAGGATCGAGCTGCCGTGGGCATACAGGTGCGGCGGAACCGCGCCGAGCCCCAGGGTGAAGACCGGGGTGAAGGTCGCGGCGAGACCCAGCATCATCAGCGTGTGCACCAGGAGGACCTGCCAGTACGGCATGGTCATCGAGACCTGGGTGAAGCCGGCTAGCGCGACAGCGATCGCGATCGCGCCGGGGATGATCAGAACCCGTCCGCCGAACCTGTCGAACAGACGGCCCACGGTCGGCCCGAGCAGACCCATCGCGAGGCCGCCCGGCATCACCAGCAGCCCGGTCTGCAGGGCGCTGAGCCCACGGATGTTCTGCAGGTAGAGCGGCAGCAGGATCATCGAGCCGAGCATCGCCATGAAGGCGACCGACATCAGGATCAGCGCGATCGTGTAGGTGCGGTGCTTGAGGGTGCGCAGGTCCATGAGCGGCACGCCATGCTTCTGCAGCCACAGCTGGCGGCCGACGAAAACGGCGATAGCGGCCAGCCCGGCCACGACGATCGCGGTGGCCAGCCCCATGCTGCCGCCCTGGAACCGGCTCAGACCGTAGACCAGGCCACCGAAGCCGAAGGCGGCCAAGGCCACGCTGAACCAGTCGATGGTGCTGACCTCCGGCTCGCCGACGTTCTCCAGCTGCTTCATGCCACCCCAGGTGATCAGAGCGGCGATGGGAAGCACCACAGCGAACAGCAGACGCCAGGACCCGAAGTTGAGGATCACCCCAGAGATCGCCGGGCCCATCGCGGGTGCGACCGAAATGGCCAAGGTGACGTTGCCCATCACCCTTCCCCGGTCATGCTCGGGCACCACATGCATCAACGTGGTCATCAGAAGCGGAAACATCACCGCCGTGCCCGACGCCTGAATGATGCGGGCGCCAAGGAGCACTTCAAAGCTCGGCGCGACGATGGCCAATGTGGTGCCGAGCAGGAACAAACCCATCGCGGTGGCGTAAGCGCCGCGAGTGGACACCCGCTGCAGGAACCAGCCCGTAATCGGGATCACCGCCGCCATGGTCAGCATGAAGGCGGTGGAAAGCCATTGCGCCGTCTGTTCGGTGATGTTCAGCGCGCCCATCAGGCTCGGGATCGCGTTAATCATGATCGTCTCATTGAGAATGACCACAAACGTGGCCAGCACAAGCAGCCGGATCACGGGCGGGGTGCGACCTGAGGTCGCGGTCACGGCCTCGGCGGGTGAGTCAAGCTGCTGGCTGAGCACAGTACCTCGATCATGGTTGGAGGAAAGAAAGTGGTCATGGTCGGCGGTCTTAGTAGCAATAGCGGTCATGCCAATACTGACCATCGCCACCGACAAAACTCATCGCAGCGATCCACATTGCAGCAATTTCTGCCAGGTATCACCCCGTTTTCGCCCAGCCCGGCGACGCCTACACCCCCTTCTGACCTGCAAGTTGTCAATCAGGGAGAGCCTCAGTCCAATAGGGGGTGGCGAACATCACGGTTTGAGCGGCACGAGAAGATTGGGCATGGAGTTCTTCTGTTACCACCGCGACCGGACTGGCTCCGCGGCCCTGCGCGGTGAACTGTTGGAGGCGCACTGGTCCTACATGGACCGGTACGAAGTCGAGCTGATCGCCCGCGGGCCGACGTTCACCGACGATGACACGCCGACCGGAAGCGTGCACATCGTCGACCTTCCCGATCCCGCTGCCGCCCGCGCCTTCGCGTTCGATGAACCCAACTACCAGGCCGGGGTGTACCGCGACGTAATGCTGCGCCGGTGGCACAACACGTTGGGCCGCACCATGTGGGAGTTCCCCGGAGGCCGGCCAGATGGCGGCCTGTACCTGGTCCTCGGTCTGGGCAGCGGGAAAGCCGAGGATCACCTCACCGCGGATCGGGAGGCACTGATCGCGTATGGTCCGCTGCTGTCAGACGACGGCGCGGCCTGGCTCGGCACCGCCGCGCTCGTCCAGGCGCCTGACGCGGCAAAGGCACGGGCGATCCTGCCCCCGAGCGGGTACGCCGAAATCGAGGTGCACAACTGGGAAATGGGCGGCCGGCGCTGACCTCGGCCTCCCCCATTGACGGCTTAATCTATGGACGTTAATCTCTGCGCATTGATCTCCGCCTATCACTGTGGAGGAATGCCATGCCCCGGCTTGCCCGTAGCGTCCTGAGGTGTGCTGTCGCCGTCGCCCTCACCACCGGCGCCACCGCACTCGCGTTCCCCACCGCGGCGCACGCCAGCCCGCCGACCATCCCCTGCACCGGCGCCAACCGTGGCCAGATAGTGACCGAGGTCGACTCCGCACAGGTGGACCCGGTGCTGACCCAGTTCAAGGCGATCAACATCGACCCCGGGACCACCGGCGAGATCACCGAGACGCTCAGCGTCATGGAGACCGTGACCACCACCGTGGGCGCCTCGGCGGAGATCAGCAGCTCGGCGGGCGCGCTGCTGGCCAAGGTCTCGGTGAAGATCGGCTTCACGGTGCAGCATGTCACCTCGAACACCAGCACCGAGACCACCACCATGCGGTGGACCTTCAGCCAGCCCGGCTACTACGGCCTCTACAAGGGGACCCGGAAGGTATCGGGCCGGTTCCAGAATTGGCAGTGCATCACCAAGTCGTCCACGAGCACCGGCGGCTTCTGGGGAATCTCCGTGCCCATCAACGGGACGCCTTACACCACCTTCGACAGCATCGAGGTCGGCACCATCCGCTGCGGTGAGCCCGCCCCGCCCGGCTCCCTGCGCCTGGTCGCCCACCAACAGCTCGGCTGCTGAGTACGCCGCCGACCGAGCACCGCCCTTACCGGCTCTCCTCGGAAGACGCGCGGGGCACCTGAAGTGGCAAGGAGCGGGTACAAAGAGCGCATGATATTGCCAGAGCCGCGCAGATCGCGGTTGCTCGTCGTGGCCGGAGTCGCGCTGTGCATCGCCGGGACGGCGATACAGGTGGTGGCCTACCGAACACGCAGCCTGCTGCTGTCAAACCTCTCCCTGGCATGGCTGCTGCTCGTCCTCGCCACCGGCATTGCGCTGGGCGTGTTGGCTCTCAAGCATTTCATCGCCTCGGAGAGGCGGCCGACGCGATTTGTGGCAGATGGCACCGGCTTCTGGGCGTCCACTGTATTTCCTCCGGGCTTCATAGTTTTTCTGCTGTTGCTGCTGGCCGCCAACAACTACGCCCAGGTCATCAACAAATGGAACGACGCAGACCGCACCTTCGCCATCGTCGGCACGGCCTTGGGCGTTCTCATGACTCCGGTCCTCGCCATGTTGGTCACCCACGCCTGGCGAGCCACCACACTCAAACTGACCCCCGATGGCGTTACCGTTTACACGCCCCTGCTGCGCAGGACGATCCCCTGGGAGGCGCTCGCCGCGGGCGGGCCACCACGTCCGCTGACGACGGCAAACCGGCTCCAGCTCATAACGACCCGCCCTGAACTGGTGAGCCAGCGAGGCTGGCCGGTCATGAGCGGGACAAGGCAGGTGCCGGCCATCCCGCTGCAACTCAACGTGCATCCGTGGTTCGTGGCTGACGCGATCCGTTGGTACGCAGAGCATCCGGAGGACCGTCCGGCGATCGGCCAGCCCGCTGAGCATGATCGGCTGCTGGCGGCGATCGTTGCCCGGCCTGCTGCGTAACACCCTGCGCGCTTAGTAAGGCAGGGCGATACCCCGGTGGCGGGCGAAGCTGCGGTGGGCCTTGACGATCGCATCGAGCCAGCGGGCGAGCATCTCGTCGGCCCGGTACACCCGTGCCATCCGAACCTCGAAGGACTCGGTGTCGTGATGGTTGACGCTATCGACGTCGGGCTGCGCGGCGAGCTCCTCCACCAGCAGGTCGGGGTCGGACTCTTGATGTGACTGGTAGGGCTGGACAAGGTACCCGACCGCATCGCCGAAGCTCAGCGTCCAGTTAAGGCCGTCGCCGGTGCCGAGCGACAATTCGACGCATAGTTGGGCCCTGGTAAGGGCGAGCGTATGACCCGGCCACGCCTCCTCGACCGACGTCAGGACCGGCGGAATCGCGTCGAGGACGACCGCGACCGTCGCACAGGCCGCGAGCTGGCCGCCGCTGTACACCACGTTGCGCAGGTCGCCGTACCCGTCTAAGGGAATGATGCCAGGGGCCGCGTAGGCCGGCAGCCCGGCTGCGTGCTTGGTTCCGTCGGAAGGGGATCTCATTGCGATCAATATAGAGGATGACGGCGTGTTCAAAGTGGAGGTTCATCTTCCATGCCGTAGACAATCCCCGATCCCAAGGTCGATTGACGACTGGGGCCAAGCCGAGACATCGCCGTGATCAAGATCGGCGAGCCTGTTGCCATGACGACGGGGAGACGCGCCGATGCCCTCGGCCCGTGCCTAGCCTGGATTTCGCATCCGCTCAGTGTGGCCGGGCTGGCGCTGCTGCTGATCAACGACCATTTGCTCAAGGACGCCTGGCCGGGCGTCATCACCGGAAAGCTCAGCGACATCGCCGGGATGCTGATGTTTCCACCGGTTCTGGCGGTGATGCTGGCGATATTGCTACCGGCCGTCTCGGGCCGGTTCCTCGCCGGTTTCGCTGTCATTGCCACGGGTGTGTGCTTCGCCGTCCTAAAGGTCAGTCCTGTGGTGGCCGAGCTCGCGTCGCGGGCCTGGTCCGTGCCGAATGGGCCGTCGGCCGTGCTCGCGGACAGCACCGACCTCGTCGCGTTGCCAGTGCTTGCGCTGACATGGGCGGTGTGGCGGCGCTGCCGCAAAAAGGCGGCGACGGACCGGTTTGCGCGCCAGGTCCGAGCCTTGGTGCTGGTGCCGGCCGGGCTACTGGCCACGGTCGCCACGTCAGCCGCGTCCTATGACACCGTGACGTGGGTCGGTGAGATCGACGGACAGATGGCCTACGGCTACGGGATAGTCAATCGCGACAGCACCGACGCGATCCACAGCATCGGCGTCAGCGCGGACGGCGGCCACACGTTCACTCCTTTGCCCACCAAGGAGCAGCCGGTGCGGCACACCAAGGCGTGCACCGGCTCGATCTGCTACCAGGTCGTGCCTGGCGAGCTGCACGTGCAGGAAAGCCGCGACGGCGGCGTCACCTGGAGCACCGCCTGGCAGATCGCGGGCTGGCAATACCGGGCGCTCGCCGCCGACCATCTCGACCTCAACGACCCGAAAAATGCCCTCGCTTCCCAATGCATCGCCATTTTTGAAGGCTCAGACGGGTACGTGGTGATGGTGGCCAACGCCCGCGACGGCCTGCTGCGCCGGGACGCGTCCGGCCACTGGGAACGTCTCGGTGTGCCGGGATCGACAATGGTGCCGCTGCGCGCCGAGCCGGACTTCACCGGGCACCGTGTCTTGGCCGCCACGCTCGGCGTGGTCGCCGTCGGTCTGGCCGGCCTAGGTCTGCTGGTCGCCTCGCGCCGACATGTCGTGCCGCCGCGGCGCGCCCGAGCTTTCGCCTTTTTGGTGCCTGCCGCGTTCGTGTTCGATGTGTGTATCTTCCTGCCCGATCGCCTGACTCCCGTGCTGTGGCTGCTGTGGGGATTGGTGAACGCGGCTGCCCTGCTCGCGTGCGGCGCGGTTGCTCTCGTCCTGCCGCTGCGCCAGACGGCGGCGCTCGTCCCGGTCGCGGCCGCCACCGCATGGATTGCCCAGATCGTCTACAGGGTCGAGCCGGCGTCGGACGCCGACCTGTTCTTCTTCCGCGCCGGCAGTGGCCTGGCCGAGACGGCACAGTCGGCGGTCTCGCTGGTGCCGGTGGCGATCGGCATGGCTGCCGCGGCGGTGGCGGCATTCATGGCGAGCCGGATCCGCAGCACCGCCGACCACCAGCCCGCACCGTAGAACGTCCAAACTGGACGGCGACCCGGCGTGGGTGGCCGGGCCTGGCGTCCTCGTGGCCAGCGCTTCCGCGCCGGCCACGAGGACGCGAAATGCGGGTTGGCCTAGCGGATGGGCTTGTGACGGGAGGCGACCCTTAGCGCCCACCAGATGAGCGGCGCTTGCAGGGGTAGCCGGCCGTAGGCGATCGCCCGCTGGACCGGCGGGCGATGGCGCCAATCCATTGCCATCTTCACGTTGGCCGGGAAGACGGCCGCGAACAGCCCGGCCGCGGCGAGGCTGCCGACGCGGCGGGAACGTGGGTGCGCGACCGCAGCCGCGACGGTCAGCTCGGCCAACCCGCTGGCGTAGGTCCACAATCTCGGCGATCCGGGCAGACGGCGCGGCACGATCGCGTCGTAGGGTCGCGGCGCGGCGAAGTGCGTTAGAGCGGCTCCAGCCAGCAAGGCTGCCAGCGCCAAGGCGGACCGATCGGGCTCAGGCATGTCCCCCAGTATCCTCGGCCGCCAGTGGCTCAGCCGCGCGAGCCCGACGCCGGGCCGGATGGCTTTTGGGACTGCTCCATCCAGCCCGGCGCGGTCTTCGTACCCAGAAAAATCTGTCAGGCGGCTGCGGCCGAGAGGTCGACGGCCAAGGCCGAGTTGTCGCATGCCCCTATCGAGGCACACAGCGAGTCGATAAGGGAACCGACGAAGGCCGCCGCGCCCGCCGCGAAGAACACGGTCACCGCCATCCTCGCCACCGCGGAGACCGTCAGCCCGCCAGCCGTGGCCAATGCGGCGACGGAGCTCGAGGTCTCGAGCACGGCAACCGCGCCGGCCGCGCCAGCGGGTCCGGCCGCTATACAGGCGGCCGCAACGGCCACGAACGCCGCCGCTGCGCAACCGACCACGAAGCCCTTGCACAGCGCGCAACTCAGCCATCCGCCCATGGCTTCCGCCTCCGCGCCGGTCGGGAAATGCACCGTCTTGAGCCAGGTCATGAACTGTGCGCAGCAGTCCGGAGCATTGCCGATCTGCTGACGCAGATTGAGCATGGCTGAGCGCGGGAACCCGGCCGCGTACATGAGGGTCATCGGGTCGGCGTTCCATGCGGGGTAAAGCGAAGGAGCACTGGATACCAGCGAGATGATCTGCCGCGTGATCGATCCGGTGTCCTCCATCTCGCGAAGCAGCGGGATCGCCACCGGCGCAACGCCACCGGTGATTTGCGCGACGTTCCCGGCATCGACCGTGATGGCGAGCTGACCCTCACCCATGTACAGACACTGCTGTTTGTCGTTGATCAGCAACGCCCACTGACCGGGACCCGGACCTGCTCCGATGTCCCTGATGGTCAACGAGCCCAGGTCGCCGGCCGAGACGACATAGGCCGATCCCTGCGGACCGAGCCGTTCGCCGAAAGCGCGCGGTCCCACCGCATTCGGGTTTCCTCCCCAAATCGCGCCCTTTTCGCCGGTCGGCGTCGTCAGACTGTTGATGTGCCACATGGCATTCTCCCCTTCGTGTGGTGACTGAGGTCGCGCCGCGCAGGTGCGTGCCTCCTTGCGCGTGCGAGGTTGAGTCACTAGGACAGAGAGGGGATCGAGAGCGCTGAATACGTCAGAGGGCCGACAGTCGCATCTACGACTCCTGCGTAGACGTCGGCAGGTTCGCCAGCCACGGGTGTCCTGGGTGGATTTGCTCCAGCGTTGTGCGCAGCCATGCCAGCCGATCCGGCGCCAGCAGCGGCACCGTCGCGTGCAGGTCTGCCCGGTCCTTGGGCTCGTTGCGCCAAGCC
Source organism: Rhizocola hellebori (assembly GCF_016862955.1). Taxonomy (GTDB): domain Bacteria; phylum Actinomycetota; class Actinomycetes; order Mycobacteriales; family Micromonosporaceae; genus Rhizocola; species Rhizocola hellebori. The sequence goes on from NZ_BONY01000009.1 coordinate 160,694, forward strand.
TTGAGCAGCAGGGTGATTTCGGGTCGCTGATAAGAGATGCCGCCCTGCTCGTACACCACTTCGCTCATCGGCAATCGCACGGTGTTGTGGCGTGCGCAGATCCAGGTGTCACCCTCGTGGGGGTTGAGGCCGACGTCGAATAACCATGGGCTGGCGCCGTCCTGGCGAATCCATAGCTGCCGGCAACCGTCGAGCAGCTCCTGCGGTGTCCGCAACGGCCGCAGCGTGCCGCCGGCGTTGGACCAGACGCAGTGCGTCGGCAGGAGGTGCTCCAGCACCGCGGGCAGATCACTGCGCAGGAAAGCGATGTCGATGTCCTCGTGAACGCGAGACTGGCCGGTGAACGCGTCGATCGACCAGCCGCCGAAAATCCACCACCTCACCGGTATCCCCGCGAGCAACTCGGCCGCCTGTGGCGGCGTAAACGTCGCCCACGGCCCGTACCACCGGTAGAACTCGGCATCCTCGTCCACACCGCAAGACTACTCAGGTATTGGTCCCGGCAAATGCCCGGCCCCGGACCATCGCCTCAGCAGCCGAGCCCGACGCTGATCTGCTCCCCGCCGCGACCCGAGGCCGTAGCGAGGCGCACGGGCGAACCCCGTCGGGTTCGCCCGTGCCGCTTCAGCTGACCGTTGCCGGTTGAGCCGACAGCAGGTACTGCGTCCAGCCCGCGGCGTCGACCACGCTCGCGCCGCTGATGTCGCTGCCGCTGCCGTTGTAGGGGCTGGCGTCAACGTATTGGTGCATGGACCCTTCCGGCCGGTGTCCGAAGTAGACACCGCCGCCCGGCGAGAGCAGGTTGTCGAAGACCTGCCAGGTGGACGACCTCAGCTCGTAGCGGTCCCAGTTACCAGCCCCGTTTATCTTGTACGACAACAGGAGCCCGCCTGTGGTGGTGCCCAGGATCCAGCCCGGCCCGGTGGCGGTAAGGGTTTTGAGGGTGAAGCCGGAGTCGATGACCGTGTTGCTGGTGATGTTCGACGCGGCGGGTTTGGCCGCCGTTATCGTGTAACGGCGCAAGGTGTTGCCCGCTATCCCGAACAAGCTGCCATGACCGTCAAAAGCGAGCAGGTCGTGCGTCCAGCCGCCGCCCAGAAGCACCGGCGCGTTGAACACCAGCGACTCGTTGTTGGTAATGACGTCCACCCGATACAGCTGACCACCGGGGTTGGTGACCAGGATGGTATTGAAGTTGAGCGTGGCCATCGCCTTGGGGACGAAACCCAGCGTCGCCGTGGAGACCACGGCACCGTGGGTGCGGGTTCCGGTGGAGGCGTCGACGGCGGTGTAGGTGAGCCGGCCGTCGGCCAGCGCCCCGTAGATGCTGGCCGTGCCGCGGGGCTGCCCGCCCCACTGGCCGAAGTCGGCGGCGTGCGCCTCGTTGCGGTCGCAGTCCGCCCCATCGACGGTGATGCCGTTCTGCACCTGGCGGAGCTCCGCTCGCGAGTCCCAGTTGCCGCCCGACCAGGCGTAGGTCTGCCAGCCCCAGGTGACCTTTCCGGCGTCGAAGAGCCGGTCGATGACGTTGAAGCCGCCGTAGGCGCCGGTGCGGCTGCGGCCGATCACCGAGGCGATCCCGTCGAAGTAGGCGTTGATGGTGCCCTGCTGCGCCGCGCTGGCATCCCAGTCGACGCTGAAGTAGATCGGCCGGCTGGACGGCATGCCGCAGACGATCGCCTGACGGTTGGCCTCGGTGGCGTTCTCCACGCCGGCCGAGTAGCCGCCCAGGGCCTCGCTCGCCTCGTACTCCCAGTTGGTGACGATGTCGAGCCCGGCCGCTCGCAGGGCGTCCGCCTCGGATCGGGTGAGGTTCTTGCCGGTGGTGCTCCAGCTGACGTAGCGGCAGACGAACGAGTAACCGGCGGCCGCGATCGCGCTTGGTCTCGGGCGGCCCCAGGAGTAGTCGATGCCGCGCCGCACGGCGGCCAGAGCCGGTGTGGCGAAAGACATTGCGGTCGCGCTACCCAGCACGGCGGCTCCGGCCGCGCCCAGGAGGGTCCTTCGGGAGATGCTTGTCATCACAGGTCCCTACAGCGGCTGGACGGATAGCAGGTACTGGGTCCAACCGGCCTCGTCGACCAGGCCTTCGCCGGTGAGGTCGGAACCGTTGCCGTCCAGCGGGTTGTCGTCGATGTAGCGGTGCATCGAGCCTTCGGGGCGGTGTCCAAAGTAGACCGGGCCGCGCGCCATCAGGTTGTCGAAGACCTGCCAGGTCGAGCCCCTCAGTTCGTAGCGGTCCCAGTCGCCCGCGCCCCTGATCCGGTAGGACAACAGCAGCCCGCTGCTGGTGGTGCCCAGGATCCAGCCGGTGCCGGTGGTGGTGAGGGTTTTGAGGGTGAAGCCGTTGTCGATGACGGTGTTGCTGGTGATATTGGAGGCTGCGGGTTTGGTAGCGGTGATGGTGTAGCGGCGCAAGGTGCCGTCCGCGATACCGAACAGGCTGCCGTGCCCGTCATAGGCAAGCAGATCGTGTGTCCAGCCACCACCCAGAAGCACCGGCGCGTTGAACACCAGCGACTCGTTGTTGGTGATGACGTCCACCCGGAACAGCTGACCGCCGGGGTTGGTGACCAGCAGGGTGTTGAAGTTGAGTGTTGCCATCGCCTTAGGGACGAAGCCCAGCGTGGAGGTGGAGACGACCGCGCCGTGGGTACGGTCACCGGTGGCCACGTTCACCGCGGTGTAGGTCATACGGCCATCGGTCAGGAAGCCATAGATGCTGGCCGTTCCCGAGACGTCGTCGACGACCTTCTTGTACCGGAACGCCCTGTACTGTGACGTCGGGTGCCCGGAGAGGGTGGATTGGCTGAACGTCGCGCCGGTTACCTTGACCATCGGCGTGCCGCCGAAGCTGTAGTACCAGAACCGGGTCTTCGCCGAGTCCTCCCAGCCGCCGAAGAGGATGGCGTGGAACGGATATCCGGGATCGTTGTCGACGGTGTCGTCGAGCAGGTCGCCGGGCTTGAGGTCGCTTCGGCTGATGGCCACCGTGTAGGCGGAGTCGTCAAGGCCTTGCGTGTTCGGGTCGGAAGCCAGGTGCCAGGCCATGCCCACGAAGCCGGAGCAGTCGCGGCGGTACTGGCGGGTGTGCCCACCGTCCCAGGTGAAGGCGGTCATGCTGTAGGTCATGTCAGAGTCGTGACGCCGGCTGTACCAGTTGGTGGCGCGGGTGAGGATCTCGCTGCGGGTGATGTTGCCGCCGATGGAGGAGGCGGCGTAGGCGGGTGCGGGGACGGCGATGGTGGTTGCCGTAGCGGCCACGAGCCCTAGGGTGGCGGCGCTCAGCGCAGCCGCGGTGACCGCGATAATGCGGGACGCAATGGTGTTTGACATGCCGACAACGGTCAGCGCGGCTGCTTCAAATTCTCTTCAATGCATCTACAGAATTCTTTGTACTCGCGAGCGCCGTGATCGTGGAAGACGCGGCAGGCCTCGGCCAGGGTCTCGTCTGCGGCCGCGACATCGCCCCGTGCGCGGTACACCAGGCAAAGGTCATGTCGGGTGCGTGCCCGCCACAGCGGCGCATCTATGGTGTCCCAGACGGAAACCGCGGCGTCCAGACAGCTTTCGGCCAGGTCGAGCCGGCCCGCGGCAAGGTGCAGCTGGCCCAGGACGCGCAGGGTGTTCGCCTGCCCCCAGCGGTCGTTGACCTTGCGGGCGGCCCACAACGCCCACTCCAGCCGGGGCAGGGCGCCCGGCGCGTCGCCAAGACGCATCTGCGCCTTGGCTTGCGCGCGCACCGCGTACGACTGCATCAACTCGTCGCCGAGCCGCTCGAAGATGGCGGCCGCCTCGCCGCACATGCGCATCGCCTCCGCGTGCTCGCCGATGGCCCGGTGGTAGAGGCCCATGGTGCGCAACGTGTAGGCGGCGCCGCGCTCGCTGCCCACCGCGCGGTAGGCGCGCAGGGAGATGTCCAGATCGGACTGCGTGCCGTCGAAGTCGCCCTGTTCCAGCCGGACCGAGCCGCGCAGCCGGTAGACGTAACCGATGCCCCGCTGGTCGTCGAGCGCTTGCAGCAGCGTCGCCGCCTGGTCGAGGAAATGCAGCGCCTCGGCCAGACGGCCCGGCTCCCGGCAGGCCGCGCCCAGCCCGGCCAGCGCCGCGGCCTGGCCCCGCACATCGTGGATGAGCCGGAAGCGGCTCAGCGCCTCGCTGAAGTGACGCCGGGCGTCGCCGTACAGGTCTTGCGCGTAGCGAAGCTGGGCCAGCTGCGCGAGCATCCCTGCCTCGGCCTGAGCGTCACCGGCCCGCCGCGAGGCCTCAAGCGCCGCACCGACGATGCGGGCTCGGAAGTCGAACCGGTTGGCGCCCTCCATCTCCATCGCCGCGCGGCTGGCGACGAATTCGCACACCAGCTCGTGCATGCCAAGCGCGGCAGCCCTTTCGATTCCGGAGGCCATCGCCGCCTCCTCGCCCTGCATCCACTCCGAGGCCCGATCGAGAATCCGGCTGGAAACCTCCACCGGCTCGCTTTCGTGCTGCGGGGCCGAAACTGCCTCCTGCCGCCAAACGATGTCGGCCGGCGGGAAGTGTTCCGCGATCCGCTCCAACACCCTCAGCCAGCCGCCGACCACCCGGGCGACCGCGGCGTGCAGCTCCTCGATCGGCTCCTCCGCCTCGGCGGCCTCCCGCGCGTAGAGCCGGACGAGGTCGTGCAGGCGGTAACGCAACACCCCCAGCTGGTCCGGGCCGGCGAAGGTGACCAGCTGAGAGTCGACGAGCAGCTCAAGGCGGCGCTCGGCACCGGCGCCGTCCCCGTCGAGCAGCCAGCCCACGACTTCCGGGGAGAAGTCCGGGATACTGATGAAAGCCATGCGGCGCAAAGCAACCTTGGCTTCGTCGGCCAGCGCCCGATAGCTCAGGCCGATGCTGGTGCGCACCGCCAGGTCACCGGCGCACAGCTCGTCGAGGCGCTGGCGTTCGTCGGTGAGCCGCCCGGCGAGCACCTCCAGTGGCAGCTGGCGACGGGTCGCCAGCCGCGCGCCCACGACGCGGATCGCCAGCGGCAGGTTCTCACAGACCGACAGGATGCGTTGGGCCGCTTCGGGTTCCGCGGCAACTCGGTCGTCCCCGGCGATGCTGGAAAGCAATCCGAGGGCTTCCCCGTCGGCGAGCATCTCCAGCTCGATGAGGCAAGCGCCGGAAAGGCCGGGCAGCCGGTCGCGCGAGGTGATCAGCACGCCGCAGCCCTGCCCGCCGGGCAGCAGCGGCCGCACCTGCCGCTCATCGGCCGCGTCGTCGAGCAGCACGAGCACGCGGCGGTTGGCCACGAAGCTGCGAAACAGCTCGGTGCGTTCCCGTGCGCTGTCGGGCACCTGCACCGGGTCGACGCCCAGCGCCCGCAGGAATCCGCCCAGCACCTCGCCCGGGGTGGCCGGCATGTCGCTCATTCCGCGAAGCTCGGCGAAGAGCAGACCGTCGGGAAAGGACTTGGCGATGCGGTGCGCGGCGAAGGTGGCCAGGGCGCTCTTTCCGCTGCCACCCTGCCCGGCCACAATGTGTACCCCGGGACAGGGCCTTTGCAGATCGAAGACCAGGCGCTCCAGCGGGTCGGCGCGCCCGGTGAAGTCCGCCGGCGCGGGCGGGATCTGCGCCGGAACCACCGTCGGCGAAGCGGTCTGGGCGGCGGGCAGCGAGGAATCCTCAGGCATGTCACCGCGCAGGATCGCGGCGTGCAGCGCGGCCAGCTCGGGCCCCGGCTCCACACCCAGCTCCTCGACGAGCACGTCACGGCCTTCGCGGTAGCAGGCCAGCGCATCGCCCTGCCGCCCGAGGCGGTACAGGGTCGTCATCAGCTGCCCGCGCAGCCGCTCGTTGGCCGGATGCCGCGAGACCAGACCGGTCAGCTCGGCCATGTGGTCGAGGCGGCCCAGTCTCAGCTGCGCCTCAAAACGCTCCTCCAGCGCTGCCAGCCGCAGCTGGTCAAGACGCCGGGCCTCGGCTGCGAGCGGTGAACTCTCCACTCCGGACAGTGCCGGACCGCGCCACAGCGACAGCGCCTCGCGCAACAGGGCCGCGGTCTGATCGTCGTCGCCCGCATTGGCCGCGGCGCGGGCCTGCTGCACCAGACCGGCGAAGGTGTTGGTGTCCAGATCCGACGATCGAAGCCGCAGCAGATAGCCGGGCGGACGGGTGGTGATGAGGTCGCGGAAACCATATCTGGCAAACGATTTGCGCAGGGAAGAAACGTAGGTCTGGACCAGCGCACGGGCGCTTTCCGGCGGGTTGTCCGGCCAGACCACGTCGACGAGACGGCTGGCGGACACGACATGATCGTGATCGAGCAGCAGCGCCGCCAGCAGGGCGCGTGGTTTGGTACCACCCAAGGGTATGGCACCGTCAAGGCAGCTAGCCTCGACCGGCCCCAGGAGCCGGAACTCCAGCATGGTGACATCTTGCCGCATCAATGCGGCGCACAGGGGGCAACTCAGACCTCGGCGGGACCGTAACAGGCATGGCCGGCGCCGCTGACATAGGCCCAGTAACGGTCCCCATAGGACCAGTGCCACCACTCGCTGGGGTAGTTGACCAGGCCCGCGGCGCTGAGCGCGGCTCCGAGCAGGCGGCGGTTCTGGATGGCCCGCGCATCGATCTCGGTCGAGTCGGTGTGGCAGGCGGTGGTGTCGGTGTCGTTGACCTCTGTGCCCATGGCGAGCTCGGCACCGTACACAGTGCACAGTGTCACGTCCACCGCCGCCCCCGCGACGTGCGGGGCCACCTCGGGCGGAGAGATGTACCTGGCCGCGCGGCGACGAAGATCCGCCTCGGCCGCGGCGGGATCCTTCACCCGCAGACGGTGCACAAAGGCGTCGAAGTACTGCTTCTGCAGCTCCGCCGGCCGGTATCCCTCGACGATGAGGAACCGCAGGCCGGCCGGAAGCAGGGTCTGCGCGGTCACCAGCCGATCGACCATTCCCACCCGCAACCTGGCAAAACAGCCCTGCGGATCGGCCAGCCGGCCATCAACCCGCAACGCTGCGATCTTACGCACGTCGATTAGGGGCTCACCACACTCGACCACAGGTATCCCCACCACCTCGGGGTCGGACAACACCACCATGTCCATCGCGCGAGCCTCGGCGGCGGCGCTCTAATTTTCCTCCAAAGCCGTCTACAGATGTCACATCGAAATCATTGACGACTATGGGCCAGATTTGTTAGGAACCTTAACTATACGTCCTAGGAGGGCACATGCGACGAACACTGGCTGCTCTGTTGCTCACGGCCACCTTGGTAGCGATCAAACCGGCCGCCGTCGAAGCGGCTGTGCTGGGAGATGTCGTTCCCGCCCCGGTCACGGTGCAGCCCGCCGCCGGCGTCAGCTACACCTTTGCCGCCAACGCCGCGATCTATGCCGGCGCCGGAGCGGCCGAGGAGGCCACCTACCTGGCCGGCCTCCTGCACCTGCCGATCGCCTCCTCCCCCGCGAGCATCTCCCTGCTCCTGAACGGGGCCGTCGGCGGCGAGGGCTATCAGCTGGACGTGACCACCGCCGGGATCACCATCGCCGCGCAGACCAGGGCGGGCCTCTTCCACGGCATCCAGACTCTGCGCCAGCTGCTCCCACCCACCATCGAGAACGGCACCAGCCAACCCGCCCAATGGACCGTCGCCGGCGGCCGGATCGTGGACTACCCGCGATTTGCCTATCGCGGCGTGATGCTCGATGTGGCAAGGCATTTCCAGCCCGTGGCGAATGTCAAACGCTATCTGGACCAGGTCGCGCTCTACAAAATCAACACCTTCCACTTCCACCTGTCCGACGATCAGGGCTGGCGCATTGTTGTCGATGGCTGGCCAAGACTGGCGACGGTCGGCGGCAGCACCCAGGTCGGTGGCGGCGCCGGCGGCTATTACACCAAGGCGCAGTACCAGGACATCGTGGCCTATGCGGCCCAGCGCCACATCACCGTCGTCCCGGAGATAGACATGCCGGGCCACACCAACGCCGCCCTGGCCTCATACGCCGAGCTCAACTGCAACGGTGTCGCGCCGCCGCTCTACACCGGGACCGGGGTCGGCTTCAGCAACCTTTGCACGTCAAAGGAAGTCGTCTACACCTTCGTGCAGAACGTGCTCGCCGAGCTGGCGGCGATCACCCCCGGGCCCTACCTGCATCTGGGTGGCGACGAGGCGGACACCCTGACCGCCGCGCAGTACGCGACCTTCATGAACAGGGTGCAGCCGATGGTTCCCGCGCTCGGCAAGACCGTGATCGGCTGGCACCAGATCGCCCCCGTGCAGCATTCACCCAACCGCATCATGCAGTACTGGGGAACGACGACCTCCGATTCGGCGGTGACCAACGCGGTCGGCCGCGGCGCGCGGGTGATCCTCTCCCCCGCCAACAAGGCTTACCTGGACATGAAATACACCTCCTCCACACCGATCGGGCAGAGCTGGGCGGGCCTCATCGAAGTCCAGACCGCCTACGAATGGAACCCCGGCGCCTACCTCAGCGGCGTCGCCGCCACGGCCGTGCTCGGGGTGGAAGCGCCCCTGTGGACCGAAACCATAGTGACCGCCGACCACATCGAGTTCATGGCCTTTCCCCGGCTCCCGGCCCTCGCCGAGCTCGCCTGGTCCCCCTGGTCCACCCATAGCTGGACCAGCTTCCGCCAGCGCCTCGGCCAGCAAGGCCCGCGCTGGACTCTGATGGGCATCGACTACTATCGCTCGCCTCAGGTGCCGTGGGCTCCGCTGCCCGGTCCCGGGGGGCGCTTCGAAGCCGAGAACGCGACCATCAGCCAGGGCGTGGCGGAGTCCAACCACGCAGGCTTCAGCGGCACCGGATTCGTCAACTACAACAACGTCTCCGGCAGCTACGTGGAGTGGGCACTGCCGTCGGCCGCCAGCTCGATCACCATCCGCTACGCCAACGGCACCACCACCAACCGGCCGATGAACGTCAACGGCGCCCTGGTCGACTTCCCGGGCACCGGCTCCTGGACCACATGGGCGACCAGAACCGTCGCCGTGAGCGGATCAATCATCAGAGCCACCGCCACCACCAGCGCCGGCGGACCAAACGTGGACTACCTCGAAGTGAACAGCTGACTCGGCTTTGCGACCTGCTTTGTTTCCCGAGCCCGCCAACACCTTCGGCGTTGAACCGGTGAATCCACATCCGCACCGTCCGCGGATCGCAACCCAGAAAAATGCGCAAGGAACTAAGCATAGGTGGCGTGGCGGGACGACGAGTCCTGGAGATCGGCTGCGGCGGTAGTCAAACGTGGGCCGCTGGCTTGTTGTCCGTGGAGGAAACAGAATTGCCCTGCTCATGGAGATCCCATGAGCAGGGCCGTTTATTTGCCATCGCCGTAGCAGGCGGTCGACAGAATCAGGAACCTTGTTGAGCCGAGCATCTCTGGAGTAGCAAATGTGCGCTATGAGCTTCCAGGTTCTCGGCTAACGGCGGGTGTCACCGAAGAAATCGGCGGATGCGCCGGATCCGAGGATCCGATGTTTGCCAGAATCACGCCGACAACGCACAACAGAAGAACCATTGCGATCACAGCAGCGATGACAACTAAAACCTTCTTGGTGGTGCTCCAAGGCTTTCGTTCGGTGTTAGGCGTCAAGACGTCGCCACTCCAATCGATGCTTGTTGACTGTAGCTACCAGGGTCTAGCCGTCGTGATTTTCCAGGAAATAGATCTGGCCCTGAGCGCCGTACGCCCACCTTTCCCAGAAGGTGCGGTTGTGAGCACATGAGCCCCACAGAGGAATCCAGGCGTCGCAAAGATTCGCGATGGTCTTCACGTCCCAACCACTCCAGCCAGCGCCATAGACCTGGTTGATCTGGCAACTGATAAATTCGTACGTGGGGTAGCCTCCGTCGATGCCGAAGCAGTTGGCCACCGTGTAGTTAATCCAAGTGCCGTCGCTGCACCAGGTTACCTCCGTCCTGGACCAGAGTCCCCCGCCTCCAGCCCATCCTTGATCCGTGGTATGGCCCCAGCAGCTCAAGATGGTGATGGACGAGGTTCCCTTCGGGTTGCGTACAGGCGGCACTACCTTGGCATCACGGCTGTCGATGAATTGGGGGGCGACGACGCGCAATTCTGCGTGCGGAACATTCTTGTTCAGACCACGAGCCACGATCTCCTCAGGTAGCAGCGCGCGAAACGAGTGAACGGTGCCGTCAGGTTTGGTAACGGTGACGTGAAGCGGATCGTCGGATCGCGCGTGAGCAGACGCTGGCTGGACAGAAATTGCCAGCAAGCCGAAAAGGACGGTAGAAACCAGCGTTCCTGCGAACGCTCGATTGGTTCTCATACATTGACCTTTCTCTGAGGGTACAGCGGTCAACATCGATCGCTAAAGCGACGAGCGCACCACATCGCAAGTGGGGCGAACCCAGCAGAGACTCATCGGGTTTGGGGCTACAGAAATCTGGGCAGACGGACTCTCGCGACTGATCACTAACCCGAACACCCTAAGCAAAGGCCGCTTCAATGCAGTGGCAGACATCCTGACATCGCCTCTCCCCCGTATTCCTCTGCCGGAACATCCCGCGTCCGACTCATCGGAACGCTCCGAGATGGACAGCGTACGAGGCTTGCACGACCTCCATTGCCCCGATTTTGCGCTCTGTTGGCGAGCGAGGACAGCCAATGATTACGATACGTCACTGAAAGAAGTGATCGACTACAATGTATACCAGGTCGGCCAATGCATGTGTATGCAAGCTATTACGCTTATCTCACATAGCGTGAACCATAACGATTAGATAACGCCTGGAGGACATCGGTCAGCACATTAATGATCAACCCTAATCAGGGTGGGCATTCTCTGCGCCACAGCGCTTTACCGCGCTTCGTCAGCGACCAGACCCGGACCCGGAGTTTTCAGGTTGTTTCATTTTGTCCGGTGGCCCCTGATGAGCTGTCGGCGGTGCGGCAGCGTCATGAAGTCTTTGCCACGGACATGTTCGCTTCTTTGCCCATGCACTGGGCAAGTCGGCAATTGCCAGATCGGGGTCAGTGTCCACGCAGTCTCCGACACCGCCTCGTGCCCTTTGGATTGGCGGCTGTTCGTCCCGACCTGTTCATCACCACACTGCGACTCGACCCAAAAGCGGCTGCACCGGCCTGACCCTCTACCAAATCATCCGCGAACTCCAACAAACTCCTCGCGACCTGAACCGGGCACCCGCTCATTTGCCACCTTCACGCAGCGGGCTGATGGTCAGCTGGCGGCAGTGGGCGGCGAGGACGGCGACTGCGCGCGGCGAGGCGATCAGACCGGTCTTGCGTTGATAGCTGAGATCGGCGTGGAGTTCGTCGCCGACCACCAGCCGTTGCAGCTGCGGGCTGGGGGTGCCCGGTGCCTCGAAGAAGTTCTCGTGGAGCAGGCCGCGGGCGGTCGCGATCGTGAAGCCGGTGACGCCGGCCTCGGTCAGCGCCCGCGCCAGGTCCGGGCTGGCTACCAGCTCGTCGAGGCGGCCGGCCAGCGCGTCAGGTAGCCAGCTGAGCTCCACCACCAGCGCGCCCTCCGCGTCGGTCTCGGACCAGTCCCACGCGGGATCGGGCTCCAGCGCGAAGCGCTGGCTGGGCGGAAAGCTCAGCCAGTCGGATGCGATCGGTTCGCCCACACCCGAGGACTCTAGCCCCGGGCGCGATTCGAACCGGGTTTGGTGAACCGTTTGCCCCGCCCTCTACGACAGAGAGGGCGTGGATGGCAGTGACCTCAATCGGCGGGCCTCGTGGGTTGCCTGCTCATGGCGGGTTTTTCGCTGTATCTTCTTGACGATGCCGCAAGCCTGCCGATCCGCGCCGTGGGTACCGACAGGTCGCCCGTGTTGACGCGAGCGCCGGATCCGCGGGAGGACGCTGAGCTTCTCGCGGCGATCATCGACGGCGACCGGGAGGCGTTCGCCGAGCTGTATCGGCGGCACCTGCCGTGGCTGCTGGTGCGCCTCGGGCGCAGGTGCTCGTCACCGGAGCTCGTCGATGAGGTGGTGCAGGACACGTTCGTGGCTGTCTGGCGGTCGGCCAGGCGCTGGGACCGTCGGGGCGAGGTGGCCGCGTGGATCTGGGGCATCAGTATCCGCCGTCTGGTCGACGCGCTGCGCCGTGGCTGGCCGCCGGCCGGTGAGCTGACGGAGTTCGCCGGGGTCGAGACGTCGGCCGAGGAGCACGTGCTGCTCGGCGTCCAGTACGGCGACGTCGGGGCGGCATTGGCCAGCCTGTCACCGGAGCTACGCGCGGTGGTGCAGGCGACTGTCCTAGATGGACTGACAACACGGGAAGCCGCCCAGTTGCTCGGTATCCCGCCCGGCACGGTCAAGACACGGATGATGCGCGCCCGCGCCACGCTGCGGGAGCGGCTCGCATGACGGGGAGGTTGGGATGACCGCTTGGCATCTGGATCCGGAGGCGATCCGCCTGTACGCGCAAGGCGCCGCCCCGCCGCAGCTGGCCGCGTCCGCCGAGGCGCATCTGATGAAGTGCGCCGCCTGCCGGGACGGGATCTCCGCACATGTCGATACCCGCCGGGTGGAGGCGATCTGGCAGGAAGTGGCCGACCGGGTCGACGCCCCCCGCCGCAGCTGGCCCGAACGGATGCTGGTCCGGCTCGGCGTCGGCGAGGCGACGGCGCGTCTGGTAGCCGCGACGCCGACGCTGCGGGGGCCATGGTTGCTGGCCGTCGCGGGGGTACTCGCGCTCGCGGCTTGGGCGGCCCAGTTCGATGAGCGCTTCCTGCAGATGTTTCTCGTGGTCGCCCCGCTCGGGCCATTGGCGGGGGTGGCGGTGGCCTTCGCGGGCGGGCTCGACCCGACCCGGGAGATCGGGCTCGCCGCGCCCTACTCGGGGCTGCGATTGCTGCTGATCCGTACGGCCGCGGTGCTGGCGGTCACGGTGCCGATCGTGGCGGTGGCCGGGCTCGCGCTGCCTGGCTCGAATTGGCTGGCCGCCGCCTGGTTGCTGCCCACCGCCGGGCTCACCTGCGCCGCGCTGGCCCTGACCGCCCGGGTGACGCCGGTCGTCGCGGTCGGCGTGGTGGCCATGTCGTGGGTGCTGGTGACCGCCCCGACCGCCCTCGCCGGTCACCTCCACCTCGCCGTGGGCATCGGCGCCCAGCTCTTCTGGCTCGCCGTAGCCATCGGCGGCAGCCTATGGCTCGCCATCACTCGTCACACCGTCACGATCAAGCTGGGGAGAAGCGCATGAGCACCGTACGCGTCCATGGCGCGTCCAAGTCCTTCGGTCGCACGAAGGCGCTGGACAACGTCGACCTCGAAGCGGGGCCGGGGGTGACCGGGCTGCTCGGGCCGAACGGGGCGGGAAAGACGACGCTGCTGCGGATTATCGCCACCGTCCTGGCGCCGGACCGGGGCCAGGTGACCCTGCTGGGTCGCGACCCGTCGCGCCCCGACGAGCGCACGGCGATCCGAGAGCGGCTGGGTTACCTGCCGCAGGATGCCGGCTTCCATCGAGGGTTCACGGTCTTCGAGTTCATTGACTATGTGGCGATTCTGAAGCAGATGACCGAGCGGCGGGCCCGGCACGACGAAGTCCGCCGGGTCGTCGCGCTGACCGGGCTGGAATCGGTCAGCGCCAAGCGAATCCGGGCCCTCTCCGGCGGAATGCGGCGGCGGGTCGGGTTGGCTCAGGCCATGCTGGGCGATCCTGCTCTGCTCGTCCTGGACGAGCCGACGGTCGGCCTCGATCCCGAGCAGCGGCTGCGGTTCCGGGAGATGATCTCCCACGCGGGCGAGGGGCGCACGGTGGTCATGTCCAGTCACCAGACCGAGGACATCACCGCTCTGTGTTCCAGAATCGCCGTGATCCACCAGGGCCAGGCGCGGTTCACCGGTACCCCGGCCGAGCTGACCGCGCAGGCCGCGGGTCGCGTGTGGACAGACACGCAGCGCTCGCCCGCCGCATTGGCGGCCTGGCGCACCGGCGAGGGCGCCTATCGCAACGTCGGCGACCCGCCCGCCGGCGCCGAGCTGATCCCACCCACGCTGGAGGACGCTTACCTCCTGCTCATGGGCGAACCCGAGCTGGAGGTCTCCCACTCATGAGCGCTGTGGACTCCGCTGTGCGCCGCTTGACGCCGCTGATCGGCCGGGAGGCGCTTCGCCTCGCCCGGCATCCCTTGCTGTGGCTGGTACCCGTCATAGTCATCGTGACCACCGCCCTTGACTCGGCCAGCAACGGGCGGACCGCTGGTTACTGGTATGGCACCATCTTCGTGGCCGTCGCGTTCTTTTCGCCCCTCATCGTGCTTTTCACGGCGAACCTGGTCGCCAGCAGCGCCCGCCGCGGCCGGGCCGAGGAGACGCTGAATGTCACGCCGACCACTGACACCCGCCGGGCCTGGGCGATGAGTCTGGGTATAGCGCTTCCGCTGGCCGCCACCGGCGCCATCGCGGCGGGCGCCATGGCTCTGGTCGACAGCCTCAACGACATCCCGCCCGCGCAGCTGCAGACCGCTGGAGAGCTCGCCCAGCTTCCGTTCATCCTTGCCGGCGCCGGGCTGCTCGGCGTCCTCGCCGCGCGCTGGCTGCCCTTCGCAGGCGGCGTGCTGATCACCTTCATCATGTCGACCCTGGGCGCTCTCGTCGCGTTCCGCCGCTTCGACTCCGGCACCTGGTGGATGTGGTGGTCGACCAGCGCCACCCTCGAGGATGTGGAGGCGCCCGCGGTGCCGGGCGAGCCATGGCTGCATGCCGCTTACCTGGCCGGGCTGTGCGCATGCGCCATCATCGCCGCCGTCTATCGCGATCGGACACAGTGGAAACGACTGGCCCTGATCGGCGGGCCGGTGCTGGTCGCCACCCTCGCGCTCGGCTGGCTCCAACTGCGATGAAACCGTTCGTGGCTTGGGAACTCGTCCGCCGCGGACACCTGGTGCGCAGCCTGCGCCTGGCCCCGTTGGTGACCACCGTCGCCGCCGTCGCCGCGTTCCTGTTGGCACGCCGCGGCGACACGCACGACGCCATCGGAGACCTTCGCGTTCTGGGCTTGTTGTTAGCTCTGGGTACCGGATACGCGCTCGACGACGGCGCGGCGATCACGCTCCAGGCCAGCCCATACAGCCTGGCCCGCCGGCACTGGCTGCGCCTGGGCTGCGCCCTGGCCGTTGTCATTCCACTGTGGACAGCCATCCTCGCCCACTTCCTCCCCTCGGCGCCGGCCGAGAATCGCTGGCGGCTCGGCCTCGGCCTCACCGTCGAGCTCGCCGCCGCACTCGCCGTAATCTGGGCGGTGGCCGCGTGGGGCCGTCGCTACGGATTCGACCACCCGGGCATCATCACCACTCCCACCCTGCTGGCCTTCCTGTTGCTGACGGTGTCGATTCCCGAGGCGCCCATGCTGGTCGGCTTCGGTCCACAATGGACAGAGGCTCACCTGCGATGGTCGGGCATCCTGGTCGCCGCGACCTGCCTGCTGGTGGCCGCGATGCGCGACCCGGCAGCGCGCTGGCGCGCTACCGGGCCCCCACCCAGACAAGCAGGTGGGTGAGGTGGGCGCGGATGGTGGGGACTCTGAAGCCGAGACCGGTCAGCGCGTTCATTTCGGCGGGGTTGTTGCCAAGGTGGCTGCCGGGCGGCCGGCGAATCCAGCCGGATCCTGCGGCAGCCGATCCTTGACTGTGACCACATTGGAGGCTTCGGCCTGCCCCAGAACACGCCGCAGGGCGTGCTGCCAGGTGGCGATCACCTGTCGCTGGTCGCCGACAATGGCCGCAACGACCGCGACTACCAGATCTTCGTCGATTCGCTGCCGTGACGGGGCGAAACACCGGCCGACCGTGGCGCGAGAGGGCCACTCATTCGGCGGCCGGCCGGCCTTCCGCCAGGCATCACGCACCCGCTGCGTGATTTGTGAGATGGACGGATTGCCGTACCAGAGTTTCAGCGATCGTAGCGCGGAGATGAACTCCTCCAACGAGTTTGCCCGTGCTGGTGCTGGCGCCGATTCCATTGTTCAACCCCCCTGTGGCCAAGCTGTCTTCACATCGCTTAGCAAGACGCTCGCCGATGCCTCGGCGGAGGGAGACAGATTTCTGACCCCCGCGCGAACAGCCGGTGGTGGCAGGTTGCCTGCACCACCGGCTGTCCCGGCCATGTTCAGCGATAGCTACGGCGCGTTGCCCACCTGGAATTTGTCACCGTCCAGGATTCGCTCGTCGCTGTAGAACGCACCGAGCAGCCCGCCGGCCGACGAGTTCTGGGCGGCCGGAATGAAGCAGCGGCTCCACCCGTTCGGGCCGGTCTGCGGCGGATCGGGCATCTGGCACCCGGCGATGCTGCGGGCTTGGATTGCGCCGCTCGTGTAGGCACCCTCGCGGGTGCTGCGGAAGGGATATTCGTCGCACTGATATCCGGCCGGGCGGGGCAGCACGGTCGAAGGCGGGCAGGCCATTGAGCCGTTCCTGTCCACCAAGAGCGGATCGTCAAGCTTCGTCAGGTAGGTACCCGAGGCGATCCGGCCCGGCAGGCCGGATAGCTGCGCCTGGGTAAAGTGCCAGACGAACCACGGATTCCTGGCGTAGGAGAACCACGCGTAGCCGGGGATGTTGCCGAAAACGCAGCCGGGGAGACGGTTGCCGATGACATTGTCGCAGCGGTAAGCGGCCAGGCCGAGTGACGTCAGCAACGGCCGGGTCCACTTGGATGAGCCGATGGTCAGCGCCCAGTAGCCACCTAGGCCCCTGTGGATCGAGCCGGGAGTAACGCCCGCCTGGAAGCTGCCGGTGCCGCGCCAGGTGTCGATCCCGGTTTGCACGATGCTTCCCGACCCGTTGCAGACGACGCAGCCGACGAGATTGCCGGTGACGATCTCAGGGAACCCGGTCCCGGTGTGGCTCCATACCCACATGCCGATGGTCGAGTACCAGGTCGCCCCCGACGCGCTCATCTCCAGGATCGCGTGCATGTTCGCTGTTCCGACGACTATGCCGGTGGGGATCTCCACCACCACGATGTCGAATTGCTGATGGCTGCAGGCATCGCGCCGACCCGACGCCCACCAGCCCGTGTTGGGTGGCGCTGTCTGTTCGCATCGAGGTGTTATCACCTGGACAGCTTTTTGCTGCTCGATCGTCAACGGCTCCGGTGTCCGGTCGAGCTCGATGCTCGTACACGTCGACGTCTGTGTCACGCCGCTTGCCCGCGCCTGCTGGACCGCGGCCGCGCAGTCGGCAGGGCTTTGCGAGCCCGTCGGCTGCAGCCCTTCCAGATGCTGCCACCTAGGCGGAGTCAGTGTGCTTACCGGCGCGATCTGCGAGTCCGTTGATGCTGGCTGGCTGGCGCCGGCCGCGGCCACCGGTGACATGGCGGCCATCAGTGCGGCGAGCATCAGTAGAGCGAACTTCCCTTTCATTCTTCCTCCGGATCGTCATGGGACTTGTGGATCCGAAGTTAGGTTTGGCTCCTTATGGTTTGGTTACCCGAAACCTTCCGCCGCAGCCCATCCACCCCAAGCGCCCTGTGTCGGATAGACGTCCGTGATTGGTTTGCCGTTTCCCCGGATACCCGGGCAGGATGGGATCGGTCGGGGGAACTGGGGAGAAAAGCGATGACCGAGTTTCGTTTGCTGGGATCGGTCGAGGTGATACACGCCGATTCCGTGCTGGCGCTGGGCGGGCCGCGGCACCGCAGGTTGCTTGCCACGCTGTTGCTGCAAGCAGGTCGAGTGGTGCCGTCGGGCACGCTGATCGAGGCGTTGTGGGAGGATGCCCCGCCGCGCAAGGCGCGGGCGGTGCTGCAGGTGCGAATCTCGGAGCTGCGCGCAGCGCTGCGGGCCACGGGGTCGCAGCTGCTCGCCCGCGAGGGCGGCTACGAGCTGCGGGTGGACTCCGAAGATGTCGACGCGTGGCGTTTCGAGCGGCTCGCGTCGGCAGGTGCGGCAGCGCTGGCGGCGGGCGATGCCGTGGCCGCCCGGGCCGAACTGGAAGCGGCGCTTGCCCTGTGGCGGGGACCGATGCTGGCGGAGTTCGCCGGCGAGCCGTTCGCCCGGTCTGACACGGCAAGGCTGGAAGAGCTGCGGTGGCAGGCGATCCACCACCGGATCGCCGCCGACCTCGACCTGGGCCACCATGCCGAGATCATCGCCGAGCTGGAGAAACTGGTGGTCGAGCAACCACTGCGGGAACAGTTCCGTGGGCAGCTGATGCTTGCCCTCTACCGCAGTGGGCGCCAGGGTGAAGCGCTTGAGGCCTTTCAGGCCGCGCGTAACCACCTCGCCGACCAGCTGGGCGTCGACCCGGGTGCCGAGCTGCAGGCGCTGCACCACGCGATGCTGACGGCGGACCCCGGGCTGAACCCACCTATCAGGAGCCACGTTCCAGCCCAGCTTCCGGCCGATGTCACGGCGTTCACCGGGCGGGCTAAAGAACTGTCGTGGTTGGACAGTCTTGTCGCCGGATCGCCTTCCACGGTGGTGATTTCGGCGGTGTCGGGGACGGCCGGCGTGGGAAAGACCGCACTGGCTTTGCGCTGGGCGCACCGGATCCGCCACCGGTTCCCCGACGGCCAGCTCTATGCGGACCTGCGCGGCTATGATCCAGACCTGCCGGTGCCGCCGGGCGAGGCGCTGGCCCGGTTCCTGCGCGCGCTGGGCATACCCGAGCGGGCGATCCCCGTCGACGTGCAGGAGCGGGCCGCGCTTTACCGCACGGCGCTTGACGGGCGCAGGATGCTGGTCGTGCTTGACAACGCCTCATCGGCCAGCCAGATCCACGAGCTTCTTCCCGGTACCAAATCATGCATGGCCTTGATAACGAGCCGCGATTCGCTGTCGGGGCTGGTGGCTCGCCACGGCGCGCACCGGCTCGACCTCGGCTTGCTGACCGCGCAGGACGCGGTCGTCCTGTTGCGCCGCCTGATCGGCGCACGGGTCGATGCTGAACCTCAAGCCGCGCAAGAGCTGGCAAACCTGAGCGCCAGGCTGCCGTTGGCATTGCGCATCACCGCCGAGCTCGCCGCCGAACGGGCCGGCAGCAGCCTCGCCGACATCGCGGCCGAACTCAACGACCACCAGCGAAGGTGGGAGTTGCTGGATGCTGGCGGCGACGACCGAACAGCGCTGCGGGCGGTGTTTTCCTGGTCCTATCAACGGCTGCCCGCTCCGGCCGCGCGGCTGTTTTCGTTGTTGGGGCTGCATCCAGGCGCGGAATTCAGCATCGATGCGGTGGCCGCCCTTGCCGGAATACCGGCCGGCGCTGTCCGCCCGGTGCTCGAAACGCTTGCCCGCGCCCATCTTGTTGAGCGCACCGGCCCAGACCGATTCGGCATGCACGATCTGCTGCGCGGTTATGCCCGCCACCTTTTCGACGCCGAGGCCGGCGAACCCGAGCTGCACTTGCCGCTGGATCGCCTCTTCGCCCACTACCTGGGCATGACCGCGACAGGTGACCAGGCGTGGCTCGACGCCGAATGCGCCAACCTCATCGCGGTGGTCGCCTGCGCGGCAGCCCACGGCTGGCAGGACTACGCCACCCGGATGGCTGTCGACCTGTGGCCGCATCTGGACGCCGCCGGCCATTATGCGCAGGCCCTTGCCATCCACGAGCACGCGCTGCGGGCCGCACGGCAGCAGGGCGATGCGGCGAGTGAGCACCAGATCCTGTGCAACCTCGGCCACGTTCACATGCGACTGGGCCGCTACCCGCAGGCCGAGGCCCACCTCCAGCGGGCGGCCAAGGTGGGGCGCGCGCTCGGGGCCAACGGCGACGCGGTCCAGGCGGCGGTGATGGCGTTGTGGGGGCTGACCCGCATGTGGCAAGGCCACTATGCCGAGGCCGAGCAGCGCCTGCGGCGTGGGCACACGCTGAGCCGCGCGGCGGGCGATCGGGCGATGGAAGCCAAAGCGCTGGCCGGTCTCGGTCATGTCTACATGCGACAGTGCCGTTACGAGGCGGCAGCCGACAAGCTGCGGCAGGCGCAGGCGATGCACCGCGAGTGCGGCGACAGCCTCTCCGAGGCTCGGGCACTGGGCAACCTCGCCCAGATCTGTCTGCGCCAGCACCGTCTCGACAGCGCGGCCGAGCATCTGGAGCGGGCACTGGACCTGTTCCGGAAGGCGGGGCATCGCCGCGACGAAGCCGCGGCGATCAACGCGCTCGGTGAGATCTATCTGCGCCAAGGGCAGCACGACCGGGCGCTCCAACACCACCGCCAAGCGCTTGCCACCTATCGAGAGCTCGGTGACCGCGGCAACGAGGGCATTGCGCTGCATGGCATCGGTGATGCGCACCTGCGCCGCGGCGAGCACGAGGCGGCGGGCTTGGCGCTGCGGCAGGCGCTGGCCGTCTTTCACCAGGTGGGTGACCGCCCACGGGAAGTCCTGGCGCGCAACACCCTCGGCGAGACGCTGCGGGACATCGGCGACCTCCACGCCGCGCGCGCCCAGCACACCCTTGCCCTGAGCCAGGCGAACGACGTCGGCGACCTGTTCGAGCAAGGCCGTGCCCACGCCGGCCTGGCCGACATCGGCCGGCGGTGGCAAGACACCGAGTCCGCCCGGCACCACTACCAGCAGGCACTAGCGCGCTACAGCGAGCTTGGCCTGCCCGAGGCCGACGAGCTCCGCGATCAGCTTGCCAAGCTTTGACGCATGCCGTCTGGAACAGAATGGCACCTACAGCCGTCATCGCGGCCCTTCCAGAAGCGCGACACCCAAACCAGCTATCTCGTGTACCACCCGTGCGCCCACGCGATGACTGGTGATCAGGCCGGAGTCTCGCAGCACAGACAGGTGCTCGCTGGCGTTGGCGGGCGATATGCCCAGCCGGCGGGCGAGATCCATGGTGCCCGTGCCCGAGCCCACCGTCGCGAGGATGGCGGCACGCGTGCTGCCGATCAGAGCCGCCAGATTCCGATGAGGAACGGTGTTCGGCAATAGCAGTGGCCCCTGCTCCCTGGTGCACGGGTAAATCAGCACCGGCGGCAGCTCCGCGTCGAACAGCGTAATCGGATGGCGCACACAGAAGTAGGACGGCACCAGGGTAAGCCCCCGGCCCTCAAGGTGAATCACCTGATGGGGATGGTTGGGTATCCGCAGTTCGCCGTCGGAGTACGCCATCAAGGGCTGCAGGCTTTCCAGCAACGTCCGCACGCCCCCGCCGAGGATCGCCTCACCCCGTATACGCCGATCGCGATCGGTGGCCGTATTCAGGACGGGCAGGTATGGCACTATCGCCATGTCGTAATATGCCTGCATCGTTTTGGTCAGCACCCCGAGTGTTACCGGATCTCCGCTGTGCAGCAGGCGTGCGTCGCTCACCGTCCGCGTGGGAAGGCGCATCCGGCCCAGGTCGCTGCGCAGCCTCTTGATCGGCGTGGAGCGGATGGTCTCGAGGCCGTGTGCCAGCCCGTGTTCGGCCGCCGCAGGGTTGAGGAAATCGGGAAAGTAGCCCATCGTCGGAATGAGATCGCTGAGCAGCCGGCCGCCCGGTCCGAGTCCTACCCGAAGGGCGGCGGCCGTGCGCCGTCGCCAGTCGCGAAAGAGCAGATCACCCGGCTGCCCGCGCAGCATGTGGATGCTCAACACCAAATCCCACAAGGGATCCGGTGTCGTTCGCACCTTCAGCCGAGCTAGGTCCTCGCTGGTGAAGACAATACGCAGCATCGCCACCCCCGTCGTGGCTACGGCTCTCGTTACAGCCGCCGATTCTATGCGCCCGCCCGGCCCGCCGTCAGATCGGTCACCATCAACCAGGCGCCGATCGCCGGACCTGCGCGCCGAGCCGCTGGTGGCAGGTCTGGAAGCAACAGCTGGGCCATCAGGCATTTCGGTTGAGGCCGAAGCCTCGGATGTGTTGATCTGTGGCTGGCCGCAGCGTTGGTGGGTTAATCGCCAAACGGCTGATTTTCACGGCCGCGACCGGCGGCGAGAGTAGAGACATGACACATCTACATACATGGATCAAACGCGTCGCGGTGGTGGCAGCGTTCTCCATAGCCGCACTGGGCGGAACTGTGGTGGTCAGCGCGCCCGCAGAGGCGATACCGCCATTGTGCGAGACCGAGTGGTGGTGGTACGTCGACGGCGGGAACAACATCTTCGCCCACAACTTCAAGATCTGTGAGGTTCCTCCCTACGAGCGCCCACAGGCGGTCAACATCCAGGTTCACGACAACTTCAACAACTGGACGACCGTAGCGAGCGGCTGGGGTGACGCCGCGTTCTACTGCGTGACAGTGTCGGCGTCCAACCAGTTCCGCGTGGCCGGTCCCGGAATCCCGGCACAGGGACCGTTCTGGAACCGCTGCACGGTCTGACCCGCTCCTTGCCTGCGCGGCCAGCCGATTTCGGGCCGGCCGCGCAGGGTGGATCAGCGCATCACGACAACGCAGGCGTGCGGGTGCTCTGCCCGCTCTGCCTCGTCGAGCACGGCAATCGCGTAGTCCTCCATGGAAATCAACGTCGAGGCAGCTTCTCGATCGCCGATGGTGTCCACTGCCAATTGATACTTCCCGCTTCGCTGACCCGGCGCGATGCCACCCGGGGGCGGACTCACATACGTCCAATGAAGATCGTCGAGGGTGCGGTAGTAGGTCAGCGCTTCCCGCTGGCCGACAATCTCCGGCGCCGCATTGGCCGGCAGGTTGGGCCGGTCGGCGTACTGGCCTCCCGCGCCATCGCGCACGCTGCCGAAACCGCCGACAACGATCAGCCTCGGCGGATCGTCAAACGCGCGCAGAGCCGACACCACCGATCGGGCCGCACGGGCGTAGAAGCCCGCATCGTCAAGTTTGGCGGCATGTCCCGCCGCGTTCACCACCACATCCGCACCGGCCACCGCGGCCTTCACCGCCGCCGAGTCGAACACGTCCGCCTCGACCAGCCGATCTGCCGTGCCGTCGAGGCCGGATCGGTTCCGGACCACCATGGTGACCTCATGCCCGCGGCCAAGCGCCTCCTTGACGATCCGGCTGCCTATCCGCCCCGCCGCACCGATCACCGCCAACCGCACGAACGCGACGCTAACACGGCCGCGCACCACCAGATGTCCGGCCTAAAAGGAGACCGGGGAGCGCCAGGTCTCTTGATACCTGCCGCTCCCCGGATGCGCCGTGAAACTGAGGCCGAGCGCCTAGGCGGCACCGATTGTCACCGGCCGCTGGCCATCAGTGGCTGATGGACAGCAACACGACCGAGATGAGCGAGTCGACCACCGTGCCGTCGCCGGCAAGACAGCGCTCGAGGTCCCTTCCGTCGGCGAGGTACACCTGCGTGACCGACGACCCGGTGAACAAGCCCGCCGTGACGGTACCGACGAATGTCACCTTGTAGATCCCGTGTTCCAAAGTGGGCGTTCGAGTGACGCCAATGGTGCTGGTTTGACCGGTGTTCCAGGTGATGGTCTGCGAGGTGGGGCCGGAGAGCAGCGCTTGCGGGCACGAGTCCGAACGCGTGAAGAGCCGGACCAGTTCGCCGGAGACCACGTCAGGTGCGCTCGGCGAGTAGCAGTAGCGGTAGTTGGTTTTCTTGTCGATCGTGACCGACTGTGGTGCCAGGGCCACCGATGGCGTGAAGAAGAGCTTGTCCACGCTAAACGGAGAACAGACCAAGTCGAGGCCGCCGCCGGTGGCGTGCGCGGGCGTTTGGACGACTGCTCCCAAGGCGAGGACCAGGAGCGCCACGGCACTGGCGCGAAGTGTACGGATCAATTTGCCCCCATCGTCAAATGCACATCATCGGATGCGCGATTGCCTTTGCACGCTATGCGACCCTCCCACGCCATCACTCACAGTTATCGACAGTCATCGTCAGCCGAACGGCCCGGACTGATTCACCGATCGGAGCCGATGTCTACGGCTACCACGGCAAACGCGCCAGCAACCCCACTCTAAACAAGCTTTCAAGCCGCAAGGCTGTTCAGGTGGCCACGGATGGTGAGGGCATTTGCCTCCGGCTCGTCGGTGTGGTCGGTGCCAAGGCTGGTGAGGATGTCCAAGGCGCGTTGCCAGTGCCAGCGGGCGAGGTCGTGTTGATTGAGGGTGCGGTGGGCGTGGGCGAGGCCGTCGTGGGCACGGGCTTGATCGGTGGGTTGGGCCAGGCTGGTCGCATGCTCCAGCGCTCGCTGATGGTCAATCAGGGCGAGGCCGGCTTGGCCGCAGGCGTGGTGCAGGCGGCCCAAGCCTTGCAGGGCCTCAAATTGCCAGTTGCGGTGACCGAACTCCTGGGCGAGTTCCAGCACCTGCTGGTAGAAGCTGCCAGCGTCGCTATGGCGGCCTTGCCCAAGACGGACGTGGCCAAGACCGTTCAGCGCGTACAGTTCGCCGACACGGTCGCCGATCGCCTGGGCGATCTGCAACGCTCTGCCGTAACAGTCGCCGGCCTGCTCGTGCCGGCCGAGCAACAGGTGCGCGAAGCCGCGACCACTCAATGCGATCAGCTCGCCCGCGCGGTTGCCAATAGCCTGGGCGATCTGCAACGCCTGCCCATTGTTGTCCTCGGCCTGCTGGTAGCGGCCCAGGAGCCGGTCGATGTGGCCGAGACTGTTGAGCGCATTCAGTTCGCCGACGCGGTCGCCGATAGCTCTGGCAACCTGCAAGGCCCGCCTGAAGTAGTCACCAGACTGCTCCCGCCGGCCCAGCGACAGGTGCACGAAGCCGAGACCGCTCAACGCGTAGCGTTCACCGGCACGGTCGCCAATGACCAGGGCGACCTGCAACGCCCGCCCGTAGTGGTCGCCGGACTGCTCATGGCGGCCCAGCGTCCAGTGGACCTGGCCCAGACCGTTGAGCGCGTTCAGTTCGCCGGCGCGCTCGCCCAGGGCCAGGGCGATCTGCAGCGCCCGCCCGAAGTGGTCGCCCGCCTGCTCATGACGGCCCCACATGCGGTGGATGTGGCCCAGACCGTTGAGCGCGTTCATCTCCGCTGGGCTGTTGCCAAGGTGGCGGGCGAGATGCAGGGCGTGCTGATGCAGCGTTTGCGCATCCTGGAAACGGCTGACGGCGCGCAGGTGCCGGTCCAGGACGGTGGATAGCTGCCAGGTGTGTTCGTGCCAGCCATGGATGGCGGCGTGTTGGGCCGTGGCGAGCAGGTTCGTCAGTTCGGTGTCCAGCCATTGTTCGGCCCGGTCGCGGTCGGACAGGTCGGGTGTGACGCCGGCGGGCAAGTCCGGACGACGATGCTGCTGCTCGTGCGGGTAGGCCACCTCCATGGCGGTCGCGGCGGTGGCCAGATAGAAGTCGAACAGCCGAGACAGGGTGCTGTGGCGGTGTTGTGGGCGATCCTGATCGATGGCCCGGTCCGTGGCGTAAACGCGCACCAGGTCATGGATGCTGTAGCGGCCCGGCGTGGCTTGCTGCAGCAGGTTGTCGCCGCACAGGTGGCGCAGCTCGGCTCGGGTGGTGGGCAGGTCGGTGTGGGCCATGGCGGCGGCCGCGTACACGTCGAAATCCTGGCCGGGATGCAGCGCCACCAGTCGCAGCAGGCGTTGTCTGTCAGCGGGCAGGTGCTGGTAGGACAGATCGAGGGCGAGCTGCACACCACCGTCGAGCTGGCGGTGGTGATGGCGTTCGTCGAGCCGGTCGGCGTGATCGGTCAACGTCCATCCGGGTCTGTTGCGGATGTGCCCAGCCACCAGGCCGAGCGCCAGCGGCAAGTAGCCACAGCGGGCGGCGATGCGGGCCGTCGCGTGTGGATCCCCGCCGACGGCGACCTCCGGTACGGCTCGGGAGAGGAAGTCGATGGCCTCCTCCGCGGTGAACACCTCCACCGTGAGGCGGATCGCCGGCTGCAGATCGTCTAGATGGCGCCGGCTGGTGACCAGTGTCAGAGATCCCGCACCGGCGACAAGCGGCCGGACCTGTTCGGTGTCAGCGGCATTGTCCAGGACCACCAGGGCACGGGCGCCCGCCAGACAGCGGCGGTAGACCCCGGCGCGGGAGGCCAGATCGTGAGGGATCTGCTGACCGGGTACCCCAAGCAGGCGCAGGAAGCCATCCAGCACGGCAGCGGGATCGGCTGGTGGTTGCGCCGGGTCGGGGTGAAACCCCCGCAGGTCGACGAACAGCACCCTGTCGAACGGCTTCTCGCCCGCCATGACGTGACCGGCGTGAACGGCCAGCTGGGTCTTGCCGACCCCGGCCATCCCCTCGATCGTGGAGATCACCACCGCGACGCCATCGCGGTGGGCGTCATGCAGCGCCAGCCGCAATTGGTCCAGTTCGCCGGTACGGCCGATGAAGGTGGCCAAGTCTTGCGGCAGGGCGTCTTGGACCCGGATCTGTGCCGCGGCTTGGGTTTGCCCGCTGATGACCCGCAGTGCTTGACGCCACTGCGTTGCGTAGCCGAGATCGGAATGCAGTGTCTGTACGACCGCGATCAGCAGATCGCTGTCGATGCGGCGCCGGCCGGTCTTGAAACAGTCGGCCACGGTGTTCTTTCTGGCCAGTTCGCTGGCAGGCCGCCCCGATGCGCGCCATGTGGTGTTGATCCGATCCGTGATGCGCTCGTATGACGGATTACCAGCCCACACCTTCAGCAGTCGCAGCTGCACCACAAGGTCGTCGAGTGTGGCGGCCTGCCCCGGATCGGGCGGCGCGGTGAAGGCCTCGGCCGGCGGGTTGGCCGGGTTGGGCGAGAGCGACATGACCCAGAATCCCATGGCCCGCTGTCGATGCCCGGATCAGGGTGGCCTTTGGCAGGTGGCGTTGGTGGGTGTCGCCACATCCGGATTCATCCGGGATAGAAGCACCCGGCCCCGCAGACGCCGGACAGTCGAATCGCCATCCGGCCACGACCTGCCGGGGCTCATCCCTCAAGAAGAAAGGGCTCAGATGACTAGTCCATCCAACGGCCGACGGGGGCCATACCTCGCGACGATGGCGGCCGTTGCCGTCGTCACCGCCATCTCTTTCGGCACTGCGACCGACGCGCGTGCCGACACCGGACAGATCCGGGCCGCCGGAACAGCGGACGTGGTCGCGGACAGCTACCTGGTCGCCTTCAAGGACACGGTGGCCAAGGAACGGGTGTCGGCAAAGGCTAGCGAGCTGGCGGCTCGATTCCATGGCCGGACCGGCCACCTCTTCCACACCGCGGTCCGCGGCTTCGCGGTCAGCATGTCGCAGCGAGACGCCAAACGCCTCGCGGCCGATCCGTCGGTGGCCTACGTCCAGCAGAACGGGATCTATCGCGTTGCCGACACCCAGTCACCGGCCCCGTCGTGGGGCCTGGACCGCATCGATCAGCGAAACCTGCCGCTCAACAACGCGTACACCCATCCGACGTTCGCGTCGGGCGTGAAGGCGTATGTCATCGACACTGGTATCCGGTTGACCCACACCGATTTCGGTGGACGGGCCGTTTCCGGCGTGGACGAAATCGACGGTGGCACAGCCGATGACGCCAACGGCCACGGCACTCATGTCGCCGCGACCATAGGCGGCAGCACGTTCGGCGTGGCCAAGGGGGTGACCCTGGTTGCGGTGCGGGTGCTCGACGCCTCGGGCAGCGGCACCACCGCCGATGTCATCGCGGGTATCGATTGGGTGACCGAGGATCACCAGCCCGGTGAGCTGGCGGTGGCGAACATGAGTCTGGGCGGCGCGGCGGACAGCCTGCTCGACGCCGCGGTGAAGCGATCGATCGACGACGGTATCGTGTACGGCGTTGCCGCCGGCAACAACAATCGCGATGCCTGCCAAGGGTCCCCGGCCCGGGTTCCCGCCGCTATCACGGTGGGCGCGACGACGATCGGCGACGCCCGGGCATCGTTTTCCAACTTCGGCAGCTGCGTGGACATCTTCGCGCCGGGAGCAGGAATTACCTCGGCGTGGAACGGCAGCGACAGCGACGCCAGGACGATAAGCGGCACGTCGATGGCGACGCCGCACGTGGTCGGCGCCGCGGCCATCGCACTGGCACAGAACCCGTCGCTCGAACCCTTCAACGTGCGTGATTTTCTGGTCGAGCTGGCCACCGGCGGCGTCGTGACGGACAGGGGTTCTGGCTCGCCGGACAAACTCCTGTTCTGCTGCCCGGTTTCGGTGACATCGACCACGGTGACGCCGAATGCGGATGGGCGTTTGACGATGTTCGCCGCCGACAGCGGGCACTCCGTCTGGACCCGCACACAGTTGGCCCCCGGTTCGGGCACCTGGTCGAATTGGACGCGGTTTGCCACTGCCTTGTCCACGATCGTGGCAAAGACCAACGGCAACGGGCTGATCGAGGTGTTCGGCGCCGATGAAACCGGCCGGGTATGGCACCGCTGGCAGGCGGCGCCCAACAGCGCGAGCTGGTCGACGTGGGAGGTGTTCGCCACCGCTCTGTCCGATGCTCCCTCCGCGATGGCCGTGGCCGCGGCCGCCAACGGCGGGTTGACATTCTTTGCGCTGGACGACATCGGACGGATCTGGGGGCGTGTGCAATACATCGGCTCCAACGGCAGCAACGGCGGCGGCAGCTGGTCGCCGTGGGGGCAGCTGGACGGCACACTGTCCGCGATCACCGCGCAGACAAACGGCAACGGGCTGATAGAACTGTTCGGCGTCGCCCCCGACGGCCTGGTCTACCACCGCTGGGAGCTTGTCCACAACACCGGCAGCTGGGCGCCGTGGGAGTACTTCGGCGCTTCGCTACCACTGCCGTCGACGATCAGCGCAACGGTGGTGCCGAACGGACCCGTCGTGGTGTTCGGCACCGACAGCAGCGCACGGATCTGGGGCCGTCTGGCCTACATCGGGCCCAACGGCAGCAACGGCGGCGGGAGCTGGTCGCCGTGGGGGCAGCTGGACGGCGCGTTGACCGGCATCACCGCGATCACCGGCCCGGACAGGCGTAACGAGCTGTTCGGCGTCGACGGCTGGGGCAAGCTGTTCCACCGCAAGGAACTTGCCCCCATTTCCGGCAGCTGGTCGCCGTGGGAGTCGGTGACCCGGCCCAACGGGTGACCTGAGGTAGCACCCCACCGGGCAAGGTGCCCTTGACCTGTAAGGATCCGACACAGGCAGGGGCACCTTGTTTCGCTACGCCACCACAAGATCCTTGGGATCTGCCGGGACATCGGCGCGGGAGCGGGGCCGGCGCCAGGCCAGAACGAAGACAGTCAGCAACGTCAGCACTTGCGGAAAAAACTTGGTGTTGTCGTAGGCCGGCCACACCCGGACATATTCCATGCCTTCCCCGCCAGTCAACGCGATCGGGTACCACAGCGGCGACCACGCCCACATCGAGGACTCGAACGTTCGCAGGGTCAAGGCGAACGCCCCGGTGGCCGCCGACAGCACCACATAGGCCAGCACCGTCACCACGGGCACGGCAACCACGCCAGGCGCACGCGCTGTCAGAACGCCGGATACCGCGACCAATGCGAGCATGCCCGCCAGCCACACCCCGATCGCGGCGACCGCCGGCGCCAACACCTCGCCCAGCAACATCCCCGGCCCGGGAACCCCAGCCGATCCGGACGCCCCCGCCGCCATACATCCGGCCACTACCACGGCCGGCAGCCGCCAGTTTCGCGCGAGCCTGCGGCTGAGCAAAAAGGCCAATGGTGTCAACACCACAGCGGGTATCACCGTGTCAACAAGCGTGATCCATCCCGTCCACCACCGGTCCAGTGGGTTTGAGCGCCGCCGCGATGTTGCGGTAGGCGGCCTCCTGGTCGGTGACCCAATGCAGCGCGTTGAACGAGACCACGAGGTCGAACTCGGGCCCGAACCCCATGGTGGAGACATCCCCGACCTGGAATGCCACATTCGTGAGCCGGTCGTCGGAGGTGCGGGCCACCTCGATCATTCGTGGCGAGGGGTCTACGCCGAGGACAGATCCGTTCGGCAGGCGGGACGCGATCAGTCTTGTCACGTACCCGTCGCCACAGCCCACATCGAGCACGCGCTCGGTTCCCGCCACAGTGACAGACTCGAGCGAAGCCGTGGCCATCGCCCGCTGCAGCTCACTGATGTGCGCGTAACCAGCGCCGTCCCAGTCGGCCATGGTTTCAGCATGCAGGAAACCACCAGGACAATCCCGCGGTTTCCGTTGGCGCGGCGGCGTAAGTTTCGTGGGGTGGCCGGACACTACCTGGGGTGAGAGAGTGCGTCCAGCTGGGCAAGCCGAAGGCATGTCGGCCCGCCGACGCGGTGAACCTCGGCGCCCGGCGCGAGCCCTGTCACCTGGCCTCTGCTTGAGGCAGGGCTTGGAACTCGTCAAGCAGAGGCTGCATCCGTTCGCCCATCTCGACTTGGGACAGCAGGACGCCCACGGTGCCGTCGCGGTCGATGAAAAAGTTTGTGCCCAGCCCGCCGGACCACCCGTAGCGGCCTGTCTGAGTGTCGACACCGACGCCGAAGCCCCAGCCGGTGCTGTCCCAAAAGCCCGGGAAGAAGCTCTCCGGCGTCTTGGCGATGGCCGGCACCTGATCGCTGGTCATCAGAGCCAGGTGCTCCTGGGACACGATCTGGCGGCCCTCGAACCGTCCCCCGTCGGCCAGCATCCGGGCGAAGCGGGTGTAGTCGCGCAGTGTCGAGACCAGCTCGCCGTGGCTCACGTCGAAGGGCGGCTGCCCGGCGTAGAAACCGCCGCCGGCCGGTTCGAGCTCCACCAAACCGGAGTCGGTGTGCTGGTAGCCGGCCGGCAGCCGGGCGACGTCGCCTGCCGGAACCCACAGCCCGGTGTCGCGCAGATCGAGGGGTTCGAGCAGGTCCTCGGCCAGGTGATCCTGCAACGGCCGGCCGGCCAGGCGAGCGATCAGGATTCCGAGGATGGAAAAGGAGTGGTGGTAACGCCAGCCCTCGCCCGGCTGGAAAGCCAGCGGCAGCCCCGCCAGCCGGCTGAGCCACTCGTCGGCCCCGAACCCGACCGGTTCCACTCCTGCGTCGACCTCGCTGTCGGCCATCGCCTGCTGCAGCGGACCGTCTGTCAGCTCCATGCCGTAGCCCGAGGTACAGGTCAGCAGATGCCGCAGCGTGATCGCCCGCACGGCCGGTGAGGTGTCGGCCAGATCGGCGGCCGGATGGTTAAGCACTCGTCGATCCGCCAGCTCGGGCAGCCACCGCTGCACCGGATCGTCGAGTCTCAGATATCCAGCCTCGACCAGGCGCAGGGCCGCGACCGCGGTAACGGCCTTGGTCATCGACTGGATACGCATGATCGCGTCAGTGCGCACAGGCGCACCGCCAACGGCCATCGCGCCGGCGGCCGCCATCTCTGGCTCGGCTGCGCCGAGGCTCGCCACGACACCCGGGACGGTGCCACTTGCGACGTGCCGCTCGAGCAGATCCTGCAACGCACTGGTCATACCCGACATTCTCGCAGCCACTCATGCGGTCGTTCAGCCCGCCTTGGCGTTGCGCCTCCGTGGCACCTCCAGCTCTGCCACACCTTCCTGACACAGAGACGGAGGTGCCACGCAAGCAGTAGGCGCCGGGCGCACACACCGCAAGCTGCACGAGGCACCGCGCAAGTAGTTGGCGCTAGCCGCGTTCGGACAGCAGGCGGGTCAGCTCCTCGCGGCTGCCTATACCCAGCTTGGTGTAAGCGTTGTGCAGGTGGCTTTCCACTGTGCGCACCGAGAGCACCAGCCGAGCGGCGATGGCGGCGTTGGACATTCCGCTCAGGGCGAGGTCGACGGTCTCCCTTTCCCGCTGGGTCAGCTCTGGGATCGCGCCGACCGCCAGCGCGGAAAGGGCCGGGCTGTGCTTGAGGGCACAGGCTTCCAGCCGGGCCTGGGTGCGCAGCGATGCGACGATCGCGTTGCCTTTGCTGCCAAGGCGTTCGTAGAGGGCGGCTGCGGCTGCCGAAGCTTCGGCTGCCAGCAATGTCGCGCCGAGCCGGTCGAACTGCTCGACCGCGCTTTCCAGCCCGGCAGCGTCGGCATTGGCCAATGCCTGCGCGTGGCAGGCGTATGCGTCGTGCATCGGGGAGGGGCACATGGCCGCCAGCTCGGTGAGGCGTTCGTGGGCCTGGCCGCCCAAGCGGGTGACGGCGTGCCATGCCAACGCTTCGTAGGCGCCGTCGCCCAGCTCGGCGGCCTCCTGCGCCACGGTGTGCGCGACCCGGCGGGCCTCGGGCAGGTCGCCTTGGGCTGCGGCCAGCCAGGTGCGGCCGAGCCCGGTGGCGACCACGAAGGCGTCCTCGCAGTGGGTGGCCTGTGCGTCGGCCAGTGCCTGTCGCGCGCCGGAGACGTCGCCCCGGATGGCCTGCGCGACCGCCAGCCAGCCCAGCGCTTCTATCCGGCCGCACGGGCCCAGCAGGGTGCCGTGCTGGCCGAGCAGCAGCGCCGCTTCCCGGCATGAGCGGGCCGCGGTGGCCAGGCGGCCGGTGGCCACCGCTGCGCGTCCGGCCGCCAGCGCCCATTGGCCGCGAAGCCCGTCGGCGCAGCCGTTGAGGGCTTCGCGGTAGCCGGACGTGGCCAGCTCCTGGGCCTTGGCCAGCTCACCGTGCAGCATGTAGGCCTCGGACAGGGCGACCTTGGTGGTGGCGATCAGGTAGGGGTACTCACGGGAGGCGTGCTCCAGCGGCGCCACCGCGGCTTCGCCCGCCATGATGGCTGCCTCGGTGTTGCCCAGCGCGGTCAGCGTGCTGACCAGCCCCGGCATCTGGTGCAGCTCGAGGCGCTCGGTGCCCCCGTCGCCGAGGACGAGCGCGCCGAATTCCAAGGCCTGCATGGCGTGGCCGCTGCAGATGGCTATCCCGGCGCGCAGCAATCCGAGCTCTGCTGTCCAATGTGGATCGCCGATCGTTTGGCAGGCCTCTTCTATCACTTGGTACGCGGCACGAGTGCGCCCGAGCCCGAAGAACAGGTTCCCCGCGCGGTTGCGGGCGGCGATCCCCCGCTGGGCGTCGTCGCCGGCCTGGCTCTGCAGCGCCGCGAAAGCCTCCTCGGCCCGGTGCCCGTCGCCCTTCCACGCATACGCCTCGGCGATCGCGTGGCCAGCCTCGAACCCGCCGCCCGCCTGCTGCGCCGCCCGGCCCAGCCGCAGCACCAGATCGTGGTCGAAGGCGGCCGAAGCCTCCCGGATGCCCTCCAGCTGGATGCCCGCGTCCACATCGAGCACCCCGTCGGCTTGGGCCAGCGCGAGCCGCAGCACGTCGCCGCGGCGGCGCAGGCCGGTGGCGACCATTGCCTCGGCCAGCTCCCGGCGCAGCCGCAGTAGGCGTAGCTGGCCCGGCTCGCCGCGCAGCAACTCACCGTAGAGCGGGTGGGCCAGCCGCAGGTAGGCTCGCCGCTCCGCGGTCACCAGGCTCACCAGCCCCTGCGCTTCGGCCCGTTCAACTGCTTGCGCTCCAAGCACTGCGACCACCAGGCCCAGCTCGACCGGCTCGCCACTGCCGACCAGGGCCACCACCTCGCGCTCCGCGGCGGAAAGCCCCCGCAGCCGTTCCCGCAGGATGTCGGCCAGCGGGGTGGGCAGCTGCGGCAGCCGGCTGAGCGACCACACACCACCCTCGCAGGCCAGCGCGCCCTGTGCCTGCCCGGCGCGCACCAGCTCGCGCAGATACAACGGGTTGCCGCCACTCGCCTCGGCCAGGCGCAGGGCGCTTCGGCTTTCGATCGCACCGCCGAGCGCCTTCTCCAGCAGGGTCGTGACCTCCTCGCTCAGCAAGGCGGCCAGCTCGATCCACTCCAGAGAACCCTGTCGCCACAACAGGTGCAGCGCATCGGGCAGCTGCTCGCCGGTGCGTACGGCCAGCAACAGCACGGCTTGGCGCTGCATGGCCAGGTGATGGATGAGCGCCACCGAGCCCTGGTCGGCGAAGTTCACGTCGTCCACGAGCAGCACCAGCCGCCGCTTGCCGGCCTGGGCACAGAGGCGATCGGCCGTGGCCAGCAGCAGATCGAGCCGGTCCGAACCCAGCAGGTCGCGTGGCGTGGACCGGTCTCGGGGCAGCAAGGTGCTGAACATCCCGAACGGGAGGTCTTGGGTGGCCGCGGTCGCGGCGAGCGACACCGCGTGGCTGCGGGCGGCTTCCGCAGTTGAACGCGCCTCGGCCAGTAGCCGGGTCTTGCCCAGGCCGGCTGCTCCACTGACGACCAAACCGGCGGATGACGCCGTGCCAGCCAGCAGCCCGCGCAGTTGCTCCAGCTGTGCTTCCCGCCCCACAAACGGCCACGTCCCGGTCACCCGGAAAGGATAGGGGCGGCATTGATCAGCAGCAATGGTGAGCACATCGAGGTCTCAGTGGCCCGGCGCGGTCGATTTCAGTAGCCGGCTACGGAGGCCCCCGGCCAGGTCGGCCTTGGACGATGGGCGCATGGGTTTCCTCGGCCTGACGCCGCTGGCGGTGGACGTGCTGGCGCTGCGCATCGCGCAGGCCGCCGACGCGCTGGAGGAGGCCGCCGCCGACGCCGCGGCCGCGTCCGCCCTGGCCGAACTCGACGACGAGAACCTGCCCACCGAGTCACGCACGATGGCATCGGATCTGCGCGGCGCGGCGACGACGCTGACCGGCCGGGCCGGTTACCTGAGCGGGTATGTGTTGCCCGCCATCGAGGTGGCCCAGGCGCTCACCCCCGGTCCGGCGCTTGTGCAGCAGCAGCCGCACAGGCCTGTGCCCGGAGAGCACTTCATGGACCAGATCGTGTGGTTTGTCGCCTCGGACTGGGAATCGAACCGCGGCGTGCGTGGCACCGAGTTCAAGGGCTCGGCGGGCCTGGACGTGTTCGGATTCGCCGCCGAAGCGGGCTGGCAGATTGACGTGCGGGTGCAACCCGGCGGCGGGCCGGTCGAGGTGCGCATGGCCAACAGCGCCACCCTTTCGCTGAGCAACGGCAGCCCGAGCCTGGACAGCCTGGTGAAGGCTCAAGCGCGCTGGCAGTACCCGATCACGTGGGCGCTGCCCGGCCTGGGCCGGCTGCTGCCCAACACCGGCACCTACGCGCAGACCTTCTGGTTTCCCAGCGAGGACGCGGCAAAGGCGTTCTTTCAGCGTTACGTGGACGAGGTTGCGGTGTACGGGGTGGACCTGGCCAACAACGCCAACGTCGGCCTGGCGATGGGAACCTTCGCTCAGCTCTACACCAATATTTACGGAACCGGGCCTATTGGGTACACAGTCGATTTTGGACAGCAGCTGTCGTTTGTCGCTGGACTCGGCCTGCGGGCGCCGGTCGACCGGCTCCTTGGCGGCGGCTCGCTCGACCCGGCGACCGGGAAGTTCCTCAACGATCTCGCGCTGGCTTTCGACGGTGAGGCCTCGGCGCAGCTGACGTATGGGTTCTCCATCGATCGTTACACCACTGCCGGGTACCAAGTGCCGGGTATGGAATTTGCCCAGCCACCGGGTTGGGCCACCACCGCGTGGCTTCGTGCGCAAGGCGACGCGCAGGTGCGCCTCAGCGGCCGGGTGCTGCTGTTCGGGGAGGCGATCGGGGCTCAGATCGAGGCCGATGTGCGGGCGGGCGTCGTCTTCGACCGCTGGGGCGAAGCACGCCAGGTGGTGCTGCGCGCCACCGTGGCCGGGTATCAGTTCCCTGACTCGGGGACGCTGTGCATTCCGCTGGGCGACGGCACCTGGCTGAAGGTGACCCAGGATTCGTGGAGCCTGATCCCCGGCAACGAAGCGACCCTCATGATCGGCGACGACGATGCCTTGGTACGGGTAATCGAGTTCGAACGCACGATAAACCTGGACAGCCCGCGAGCGATGGCTCAAGCCCAGATGCAGCACCAGATCGACGCCTCGGGGCTGGACCGGCTCAACATCGCCGTCGCGCAGGACCCCAGCCTGGGCGACGACGTGGACCGGGCGCTGCAAGAGCTGAAAACGCTTACCGGCGTGGATGTTCCGGCGGAGCAATGGCAGGCCATCCTCGAGCAGACCATGCGCCCGGCCGACCCGTGGAACCCACCGTCCGCACAGATCACCGGTTTGGTCGCGGGCACTCCGCTGGCCGAGGTGCCCGAAGGGGTGCTGCGCACCTGGGCCGAGGTCTACCTGCACCCGATCGCTCAGCAGACCGGCAATTCCCGCTGGTTCTTCGGATGGAGCGACGGGCTCACCCCCTGGGACATCAGCTGGGCCGCCGAGCATCGGATCGCCGACATGAACGACGAGCAGGTTCAGGACTACCTGACCACCACCAGCGGCATCGAGCCGGAAGGCTGGGAGATCACCACCTACGAAGGCACCCAACGGCTGCAAGCGGCGGAGCTTTCCGGCGACGTCGACCCCGCGCTGCTGGCGCAGGCCGCGGCCGGCTACTTCAACGGCAGCGTGGAGGCACAGCGCCTCGACTACCACCAGATCGGTCAATGGCAGTTCACCGATGCCAAGTACCAGGAACTGATCGCCCTTTTCCCGGATCAGCTGCCCCAAGCCGTGCAGCGTCTTGAGGACGAAAACCAGATCCAGACCACCCCCACTCCAACCCCATAGGGAGGACCATCATGTCAGTGCTCGGCGCAGATATCGAGCAACTAGAAGGTCTCGCGGTCGCCTGCGACGCCACCGGAACGCATTGCCTGGACATGGCAGCCAACGTGTCCCGGCATACCGATGCCGCCATCGGCGATCTGGTGAGCCGCTTGGCCACGCTGGTGAGCATGGTCACCGGCGAGACCGAAGCCATGTCCACCAAGGTGCGCGACATGTCGACCCAAGCGGTGGACGCCTCGTGGACGGGCACCAACCGGGAGACCTTCCTCGGCGCGGCGAGCAACTTCCAGACCGCGATGCAAACCGCGCAGAGCGACACCGACGGCTACTACGACCAGATCAAGGCCTACATCGATGTCGACTTCAGGACCAAGGTGGAGGAGTTCGTCACCACGCTGACCTCGAGCATGCAAAGCGCGCAGGGCAGCTGCAGCTCGATGACCACGGCGGTGCGCAGCCAAGCGTCCGCGGTGGACAGCACCATGAACACCGGCCTGTCGGTGGGCTAGGCGCGCACATGCCGACCGAAGCCGAGTTTCTCGTGGCGCGCGACGCCTTCCGCGCCGCTGCGGAGACGGCGCGCCGGCCGGTGACACCGATGCTGGCCGCGTTCGGCCCGCAGGTGCTTGTGGGCGGGCTGCTCACCGCCGAAACCAGCGAGCTGCTCAGCGGCCACAGCGGGCAGATGCGCAGCCTGGCCGACCGCTGGGATCGGCTCGCCGACGAATGCGCTTGGCGGGCAAGGGTTTGCGCGGCCGCCTACGCCGCCCGCGCCGCCTACGCGGCCGCTTTCGGCGCCTACGAAAGCGACCACGACAGCTGGGAGGCCGACCGCGACCGGGCCGCTGCCAACGAAGAAGCCTTCACCCGTTCCGAGCCGCATCCGCCGCAGCGCCCGCCGTCGCCACCGCCGTGGGTGCGGTGGCCATGATTCCGCTGGTGTTGCGATGGCGGGCGGTGGAGGCCGAGGTGCGGCTGGCGATCCTCGACGAGGCGGCCACTCTGGACGACCTGGTGGTCGCCGCCATCGGCCGGCCCTCACCCGGGCCGGTGACCATCGACGGCCGCGCCCTGCTGCCCCGTACCCCGCTGGCCCTGGCCGGTGTCGGCTGCGGCTGCACCATCACCCTCGACCCACCTGCCACCGACCCAGTGCCCGCCACCGTCACCGGCGGCCCGGTGGGCCTCACGGCCACCAGCCCTGCGGCTGGCCCAGCGGCCGCGTTGCCGCCCGTCGCCGGAGCAACGGCCGTGGGCCTGGCGACCGGCGGCCAAGGGCCGCGAATGCAGGAACGCCGGCAGGCCGGTGTGGCGCGGCTGGAGCTTCGGCAGGTGGCGGGTTATGGCGCTGGGACACGGATCGGGCTGGAACCGGGGCGGCATCTGGTGCGCAGGGCCGGCAGCGCGGGACAGCCCGGCGCGGTGGCGGCGGTGCTCGAGGTCACGGCCAACGGCACAGTGACGGTGGCGCCGCTGAACCCGGCGGTCAGGATCGACGGAATCGCTTGTGCGCCAGGCGATCCGCTGCCGCGCGGGGCAGCGCTGGAGCTGGCCGGCGCGGACGCCTTCACGGTCGTGACGCCGACGCCTGTCGCGGGGCGAAGGTTGCCGGATGTGACCGGGGTGCGCACCCTCAACCGCCCACCCCGCCTCGCCCCGCCGCCCTGCCCCGAGCCGGTATCGATGCCGCAGGAGCCACAGCGGCCCGGCAAGAGACGCCCGCTGCCATGGCTGTCGATCGTCATCCCGCTGCCGATCGCGGTGATCATGGCCTTCCTCCTCAAGCAGCCCTACTTCCTGATCTTCGGGTTGATGAGCCCGCTGATGCTCGTCGCCCGGTTCGCCGAAGAGCGGCGCACCCGGCGCAAGGACGAGCGCCAGCACACCGCGCAGCTGGCCCGGCTGCTGGGCGAGCTGCGCGAAGCGGTGAGGGCGCAGCAATTCCGGTGGCGCGACAACCAGCGCGCCGTGCATGCCGACCTGGCGGAGCTGGTGCGGCGGGCCGAGGAGCACGATTCCCGGTTGTGGGAACGCCGTCCCGGCGACCACGACTTCCTGCGGGTACGCCTGGGTCAGGCCGCCCAGCCGTGGCAGGCCGACGTGCTACGGGCCGGTCAGGCCGTCGATGGGGCCGAGGCGGCGCTCGACCAGCTGTCCACAGTGGACGCAGCACCGCTGGTGGCGGATCTGACCGAAGGCGGTCTCGGCTTCTGCGGGGAACGTGAGGCCGTGCTGCCTCTGGTGCGAGCCGCTCTGATCGACCTGTTGGTGCAGCACGGCCCGGCCGATCTGCGGCTGGTGGTGCTGACCGAGCCGGATCGGCTGGCCGACTGGGACTGGGTCAAGTGGCTGCCGCACGCCGGAGTCGACGGCAGTACCCAGCTGGCCTGCGAGGAAACACGGGCGCGGGCGATCCTGCCGACGGCAGCGTTGACGAAGGACGCCCGGCTGCCGATCAGCCTCATCGTGGTGGACTCAGACTCCTATCTGGACAAGCGCACCTCGCCGGTGCGGCCATTGCTGGCCCGCGCGGCCGAACATGTGCGCGCCGTGGTCATCACCGAGAACCTCACCGCCCTTCCGGCCGTGTGCACCAGCATGGTCGAGGTGGGCGCGGGACAGTCCGCCTACCACGAACCGGGCCGGCGGCTCACCCTCGAGCAGGTCGCCTACGCAGGGCTCCCGCTGCCCGCGACCGTTGTCTGCGCACGCGCCCTGGCCGGCCTGGACGACCCCGACCGCCCCTCGGGATCCAGCGGGCTGCCCACCGCGCTGGGGTTGCTCACCCTCCTGGAAGGCGGCACGAGCGTGGCGAAACGCTGGCGGGCCGCCGTCCCCGCGGCGAGCCTGAGCGTGCCGCTGGGTGTGAGCGAGCTGGGGAACTTCAAAGTGGACATCGTCGCCGACGGCCCGCACGCTCTCATCGCCGGCACCACCGGGTCGGGCAAGAGCGAGTTGTTGCGCACCATGGTGGCGGCGCTGGCCGCGACGGCCAGCCCGGCCCACCTGAACTTCGTGCTGATCGACTACAAGGGCGGCGGCGCGTTCGACGTCTGCGCCGATCTGCCGCACACCGTGGGGGTGGTGACCGACCTCGACGAGCATCTGGGCGAAAGGGCGCTGCGATGCCTCAAAGCCGAGGTGCGCCAACGTGAGCGCCTGCTGCGCGATGCGGGCGCAGCCAAGCTGGAGGAGTTCCGCGGCGACAGGCCGCTGCCCCGGCTGATCGTGATCATCGATGAGTTCGCCACCCTGGCCGCCGAGCTGCCCGACTTCCTGCAATCGCTGGTGGACATCGCCCAGCGCGGCCGAAGTCTCGGCGTGCACCTGGTGCTGGCCACGCAGCGCCCGGCCGGCGTGCTGGACAACAAGATTCGCGCGAACACCAACCTGCGCATCGCCCTGCGGGTGCAAGAAGACGCCGACTCGACCGACGTGATCGGCGCACGCGACGCCGCCCGGCTTCCCCGCGGCCTGCCCGGCCGGGGATACGCCCGGCTCGGCGCGGGCGAGCTCACCCTCTTCCAGAGCGCGATCGTCAGTGCCCAGCTGCCACGCGGCGACCGCCGCCCGGTACAGGTGTTGCCGTTCACCGCCACCGGTGACGCCCGGCCCACGGCGATGCCCGGCCCGGCCGAGGGCACCGATCTGCAGATCCTGGTGACCGCGTGCCGACAGGCTTTCACCGAGCTGGGCCTGCCTGAGCCGCGCGTGCCGTGGCCGCCTCCGTTGCCGCAACACCTTGCAGCAGAACAGCTTCATCTGGGTACCGGTGCCATCCCGCTCGGCCTGGCCGACCTGCCCGATCAGCAGCGCCAGGACTGCTACGGATGGGATCCGGCCAAGGAAGGCAACCTGGCCTGCTACGGCATCGTGGGCGCCGGAACGTCCACCACCCTGGCCACGGTGGCTCTGGCCGCAGCCACCATCCATCCGCCCCGCGATTTCCACCTCTACGTGCTCGACTGCGACAGCGGCACGCTGAGCCCGCTGGCCGCGCTGCCGCACACCGGCGCCTACATCCGCCTCGACGAGGAGGAACGGCTGCGGCGGCTGGTAAGGCATCTGCAAACACAGCTGGAGCACCGCCGCGAGCTTTCCCGCCGAGGCGATCGGGCCGCGCAACCGTTGCTGTGCCTGCTTATCGACAACTTCGGCGCGCTGCGGCAGGCCGCCGAGGACAATGTGGAGCTCAACGCGTGCTTCGGTGATCTCACGCAGATCATTCGCGACGGCAGCGGGCTCGGTGTGGTGGTGGCGCTGAGCGCCAAGCAGGAACGTGCCCTGCCCGGCTCGCTGGCCGCAGTCATCCCCAAGCGGCTGGTGATGCGCCTGGGCGACACGCTGGCCTACGCCGCCTTCGGTTTGCGCCCGCGCGACGTACCGGAGATGGTCACCGGCCGCGCGATCGACCTGGCGACCGGGGCCGAGGTACAGGTGGCTCGTCACGGCGGCGGCGACCTCACCGCCGCCGTGACGCGAATCGCCGCCGCGGCAGCGCCCGGCGGGGCACCCGAGCGCATTCTTGCCCTGCCGAACCAGATACAGCTGGCGGGAATAGGCGATGCCACCCAGTCGGCCAACGGCACTTGGCGCGTGCCGCTCGGCCTGGAGGCCGGCTCGCTGCGGCCCGCCGTGCTCACCTTGCACGCGGGCGAGGCAGCCACGGTGGTCGGCCCGTCGCGCAGCGGCCGCAGCACGGTGCTGTGCACCATAGCCCGCTCTGTGCACGCCGCTGACCCGCGGCTGGCGTTGCATGCGCTGGCGGTGCGGCCCTCCCCCTTGCGGGAGCTCGAATTCCTGGCCGATCTGGCGACCTCGCCCGCTGAGGCCGAGGCGTGGGCCGAACGGGTGCTCAAGGACGACAACGCCCGGTGGGCTTTCATCGACGACGCGGAACGGCTGGCGGGCAAGGCTTTCGAGGCCCTGGCCAAGCATCGCGACGACCGGCTGACCGTTGTGGTGGCGGGCCGGCCGGACGATCTGCGCGGGTTCGGCCACTGGGCCAAGGATCTGCAACGCAGCCGGGCCGGAATGGCGCTGCGCCCGGCCGCCGGGGACGCCGAGGTGTTCAAGGTGGGCTTCCCGGTGCGCATCCCGCGCTTTCCGCCCGGGCGCGGGTTTCTGGTCAGCGATGGCGAAC
Source organism: Rhizocola hellebori (assembly GCF_016862955.1). Taxonomy (GTDB): domain Bacteria; phylum Actinomycetota; class Actinomycetes; order Mycobacteriales; family Micromonosporaceae; genus Rhizocola; species Rhizocola hellebori. The sequence continues at coordinate 202,142 of NZ_BONY01000009.1, forward strand.
TGGCGACGGTACAGGTGGCGATGGCATGAGACAACAACACGGAGCCGGACTGGTGCTCCGCGACCGGTGCATCGACCTGACGGTCTTCCAAGCCACCGGCGAGGTGGGAATCGTGGCGTGGGCCCGGCAGCGCCTGCCGCGAGGCGTGATGGTCGATGGCCTGGTCCGGGAGGTGAACTGCCTGGCGCGTGCGCTTTCCGGCCTTGCCGCACGGTTCGGGCTGGCGCAGATGCCGGTGCGCCTTGGATTCTTCCCCGCCGGCGCACAGGTGCGCACGGTCGATATCGCTGACATTGAGTCCATAGTGGACACTGCTTCTTTCTGGTACCGGCATTGGCCGGCCGACACCGTGCAGAGCCGCTCACTTCGCGTGCTGGTCTGCCCTCGCCCGGCGCTGACCGCGCTTCACACGGCGGCCGCCGAAGCCGGGCTCGCCAACGTCGACATCGAGCTGCTGCCCGATGCTTGCCTTCGCGCCCTGGCGCATCAAGGCGATGGCGAAGGAAGACTCGACCTGCCCGGCGTTTTCACCAGTGCCTGGCGCAACGGCTACATCGTCCATGCCGACTCCACCCCACCGCAGCGACCACGCGAGCCGCGACTGCTGCACAGCCCACTCGCCCAACCGGCCACGCCACCGGCGGGCCTGCTGCACCATGTCCAGCCGGGTCTGCCCGCGACCGCGGCATCGCTTGCCGCGCAAGGCCTGGCGATGGCCGCCGCGAGCGGCACCGCCCTGGACACTTTGCTGGTGGCGGCCCGCCGGGAGCCTTCGGGCACAGCCGCCGCCTTCGACGGCTCCCGGTGGTCGGTGCACGCCATCGGGCAGGCGCCACCGGCACCGCCGCCGGTGTACGACCCGGTGCCGTTGCGCCAGCTGCGATCCGCGCGCCGCCGACCCGGCGCGCATCGAGCCGCCACCCGGCCTCGCCTGGCCGCGACCGCCACCGCGGTCGTCGCCGTCTCTCTGCTCGCGCCAGCTTTACCCGAGCCGGCTGGGCATCCGGTGACCGACATTCCCTCGTGGCAGGCTGCGGCCTCGCCCGCCATGCCATCGACCCCGCCGCCATCCGCTGCGCCAACGCTTTCCCCCACCCCGGCTGCCACGGCCGCGCCTCCGCCGGCCCAGGTTTCTGCGCCAGTGGTGACCACGCCGCCGGCCCCGTCACCGGCCGGTCCCAAGCCCTCGCCCAGCCCGACTCCCCCGCCCGTGCCCTCGCCCACGCTGACCGTCATCGGGGCCTGCCATCAAGGCCCGCTGCCGCAGTGGGCTTTCACCGTCGACGGCTCCGGCTACTTCAGCGGATTCACCGCCTACCCGTTCCACGAAAGCTGCCGGGGCCGCAAGGTGGCGGTGCGAGTGGTGATGCGGGCCGGTCAGGTCGGCGCGACAAGCGGCGACACGGTCAAAAGCGAGCTCTTCGTGTCGATCGGCGGTTTCGAATGGGCCCGGCTATGGCCCCGCGACATCCGCACCGTCGAGCTGACTATCACCTGACGTGCTTCAACGATGTTCAAACCTTATGTAGTCCTGCCCAAAGGACACGGCTTGGATCTCCTCGACCTGCGGATCCCGGTCCACCATCTCCACCATCTGAGAGGGTTCGATCCGCTCGGGAAGGTGCCGCCACTTTTCCGTGGGTTTGCGCTCATCACGCTGGTCCATCCGTCAATGGTAACGCCGGTCCAGCCGACATGACCGTCCGGTTTGGACGTCGGTCAAAATGCGTTTGACCTTGCGGGTACGGTCAGCCTATGTGTCTCGACGCTGACGTCCACGCCGCGGGTGATGCGGATCCGATCATCGAGCTGACCTCTGCCGACGGAGCCGGCTTCGGTGCTTACCTGGCCAGGGCCGCCGAGCCGTCCGGCGTGCGGCTGGTGCTCCTTCCCGATGTCGGTGGGATGCGGTCGCCATTTCGTGACCTGGCCCGCCGCTTCGCCCGTACCGGAGCCGACGTGCTGGTCATCGACTACTACGGCCGGACACTGGGGACCGCGGCGCGCGGCGAGGAGTACGACGCGCGCGTCAGCGAAAGTTTCGATCGTGAGCTGGTGCTGGCCGACCTGACGGCGGCCATCGCCCACCTGCGCGGGCTCGGCGACGGCCCGATCTACGCGGCGGGCTTCTGCATCGGCGGATCCAATGCCCTCTATGCCGGTACAGCCGATCTCGGCCTCGCCGGTGTGATCGGCATCTGTCCTTACGTCGGCCAGATGGGTGTGTCGGCGCCGCTTCCCGAGGACTTCGGGTCCGCTATCCGCGTGCCCGTGCTCGGCCTGTTCGGCGGCGCCGACACCGAGGTGCCCAGCAGCGTGCACGAGAACCTCGCCCGGGATCTGGCTACGGCCAACCTGCCGCATGACATCGTGGTCTATCCGGGCCAGCCCCACGGTTTCATCGAATGGGACCACTTCGGCCGAGAAGGCCACGCCGAAGCCGCCGCCGACGCGTGGGAGCGCATCGCCGCGTTCCTGAGGTAGCCGGTCACAGGCTGGCGCTTCCGTTCCTGTTGCCCTGCTGGTTGATTCCCGACTCTTGGGTAAAAGGCGCACCCTGCTGGGTGGGCTCAAACCGGGCACGTTCGCCGCTGGTGCGACGATCGCGCAACACGACGTAGACAACACACGCGATGATCGCCGCGACGGCGGCAATCACGAGTATCAACACACCCATGGGTCGATGATAGCCAGCGGGCCGTCGAAAAGTGTGCCGGTGGCGGCCGTCTACATCCAGTTCGGAGGATCGCCTTGAATGATGCTGAACAGCACTTCTGGCTTGCCCTGGAGTACCGAATCTGCCATGAACTCGCGGGTTTCGATGACCGGCACCTGCGGTTCATGTGGTGTGACGGCCTGATTCCGGAGATCTACGACCTGCAAGGCGACCCGCCAGGCGTTCACGGACGCGCCTACTGCGGCCCAAGTGGACAGGAACATTGGCAGTTCACCCTCTTGATCGGAGACGGCGTCAATACCGCCGAGGACATCGACTGGCTGTCGCTACTGCCACCCGCCGAAGTGACCGGATGGCTCTCTCCGCACATAAGGGACCGGAGATTGGTGATAGAGCCGTCCGCCGCCTATCCCGATTCCCAGCCATAGGTGAACATCGGCGCTTGCGGTGATCGCTGGTCCTAGTGCGGGACCGCGGCGCAGAATTCGTTGCCTTCGGGGTCGGCCAGGAGCCGCCAGATGCCATCCCCGGATATCACGGTGGCGCCAAGCTGCACGAGCTCGTCGAGGTGAGCCTGGTCTCGGAGCCGGACATCGACGTGCATGCGGTTCTTCACGGTCTTGGGTTCGGGAACCTCTTGGAGGAAGAAGACCTGCGACCCGTCCGGGGAGTCGATGGCCACCATCGGATCGGTTTGCGGTGTCCGGCCCATAGCGGCAAGCTTGGCAACCTCGGCCTCGTCGTACGGCCGGATCCGCCAGCCAAGCGCGGCTTGCCAGAATTGCGCGAGCTCCGCTGCATGACGACAGTCCAGCACGATTCCCTCGATCCCACTCATCCGTCGAACATTACCGATGGCTCCCGGGCCCCGCGACCGGGTTTACGCTATCCGTCTGCGCACCGCCCTCGGAGTCCGATAGACAATGGCGGACGTGACAGAACTCGATGCGACGGCCGTGGTCCATCAGCTCTTGGCGGCGGCCGGCAGTCGGCTGTACGACTCTTGGCTCACCGAATTCGAGCGGCTCAATGACATCGGTTGCGATCTGCTCTTCGCCCTACGCGATCGCCCGGGTGACACTCCGATCGGCGCTCGGACGGCCCATCCCAGAGACATCGCGGAGGACCTGTGGCACGCATTCGTCCACGCGGCACGGCGATGGCCAGATCGTTTCCTTGAGCATGTCTTGTCAGATCCGGCCCTCCACGAGGACATCGAGATTCTCGACGCTCTCGGCGAGGTCGACCGGCCGGCAGCGCGAGCGCTTCTCGTCGCCGCGGTCAACCAGCGCCGCGCCGGCCACGCGTTCGGCCGCCGGTATGCCATCGGATCGCTGATCCGGCTGTCCGACCCACAGGTACCGGGCCTGCTGGCCAGACTGGTGAAAGACCGCGACTCATCCGTGCGCTTCGCGGCCGTCACAGCTGCCATCGAGCACGGCGACGCCCGTTGCATGCCCGCCTTGCAGCACGTCTCCGAAGCGGCGAAGACCCCTTGGGGGACAAGGCAGTTCGCCCTCGACGCGATCGAAGCGATCGCCTCACGGGAAGGCCTGGCCGACCTGATCCCGCCATCCGGCCAACGCCGCCTCGTCGAGCTGCGACCACCGGCGACCCGAACAGCGGCCGTCACCGTGCTGGAGGTCTTCATTCACCACATAGGAGCCCGCGTCACCACGGGTGAGGCAATGGCCCGGCTACAGGTGGGGCGCCGCATCCATCACACAAAGGCACCGTGCGACGGCGTGGTGGCATCAATCGGCGTCTCACCCGGCTGGGAACCGCCGCCGATCATGTTCCGTATCAGCACGGCACATCCGCCGTTGGCGCCACGGTTCAGCTCTGCGGCTTGAGTTCGCGAATCAGGTCGGTGCCTTCGGCGTTCCACAGCTCGATCGAATACCGCACGTCCAGGCCGGCGAATACCACGGCGAGTTCGTCAAGCCGGGACGGATCCACCACACCGTTGAATATCACCTCGCCGGGCAACTGTTGCAGCTCAATGCATGCCCACTCGCACTCGACCTCGTAGTCCGTCCATGAACTTGCCCGCGCTCGCCAACCCGCGGCTACGAACGACTCAGCCAGCTGCCTAGCCGGTGGACAGTCATACAACGAGCCATACACGTTGTTGTCGAGCGCCGCCAGCTGGTCGACAAGACGCGGCCCCGACGTGCCTCCAGACGTGATGTCCATCGCCCAACCCTCCTGCGAGATCATCGGCATAAGCGGACTCAATTGTCTCCACCGTCGCCGCGCAGGACAACGAGTCAATCCCA
>NZ_BONY01000010.1 GCF_016862955.1 Rhizocola hellebori
GCCGAGGTGGGAAAGTCGTTTCGTCCCAGGCGGCGACGAAGCGTGGCCGGCCATCGTGGTCGAGAACGGCAGCGATCGGATACATCTCGGCATTCTTGGCCAGCAGCGAAGCGGCCGCATCCAAAAATCACGTGGTGGAGCTGGTCCAGCTCATCCCATACGTCTTGCGAGACGCGATCCAGCCCCGGCATGCACGTCATCGTGCCAGCAGCTACGCGCGCGATTCCCCGGTCCGAAATGATCGCGAGCGTGGCGAGCGCGATCGGCTTACGTCTCATCATCGGTAGACTCTGCGGGTATTCGGCGAGATGAGGTGCTGGTGGGTAGCGTGCTGGTGTTTCCGCGTGGTTGGTATGCGACAGACCTTGGTAGCTACCGTCCGTGTCAAGGGACCTACGAGGCCTATGCGTACGAGTCGTTGCCGCCCTTGGATCCGGCTCAGTTGCGGGGGCGATTCGATTGGCTGGGCCCGCCGGGGCCGCCCGACGAGGACGGGATCGCTTTGCTCGCACCGATTTCCGCCGCCTTGGCCACGATGAGTCTTGCTCTACCGGACGACTTCGTCAGGTTCGTCACCAGTTCGAACTACCGACTCGAGCTGGACGAGGCGTCCGTGACGGGAAGCTGGAGTGATATCGCCGGTCCCACGCGGAGCCCGGCCGAACCGGGTGCCGCTCTGGTCCGGATCTTCAGCGACCAGCAGTACTGCGCTAGTTGGTACATCTACCTTCGCGCGTCAGGCGAGACGTTCGTCGTCTTCGACGTTGATCCCTACCCCGCCGAACCGGCGTATCCCAACCTCGAGGATTCGATCCTCCTTAACGGTGACTTCTCCTGGTGCGCCGGATCATTCGAGGAGTTCGCCTACCGCTACTGGATCGAGAACCGGCTCTGTGAGGCGCTGCACGCCGATCTGGGCACTGACCTCACCTCAGACCTCGACCGATACCTCGACCACTATCGAAGTTGACACGGGCGTGGGGCACCCCAACGCGTCTCTACGGCCACAGACTGAGGCCAGCGCTGTCCCCAGCCGGACCAGCTATTCGGGCCTCGGGTGGGACCCACCTGCGGACCGGCCTCTCATCATCGGGTTCGTCAACGACCAGGCCCATCGCGAACGGGAAGAATCGCAACTCGTATCGTCGGAGATCGTGCTGTTCCGAGGCGGCCAGATGGCCCAGTATCTCCAGCAGGCGCTGGCGCTGCCCGCCTGATAGTCCGTCAATGCCTACGCTTTCCAGAAGCTTCACCGCCACGTCGGGGTCGACCTCTTCGTCTGTGCAGGTGTCCAGCCACCAGACGATGTCGACGAGCAAACCGATGACGGTAGCCAAGACTGCCGGGTCCGGGTCGCCAGATTCGAGCCGGTCGCGCTGCCCGGCTGGAAGCTGTTCGAGCACCCAGTCCATACTCCGCCGGATCGAGGCGACAGCGGTTGAGTTGACCTGATCATCTGGGTAGTGGTCCATCCACGAAAGCAGTTCGTTAACGCAGCCGTGAAGTAGCCGGGCGAGTACGGCATCACCATCTGCACTCATGGCTGGTGACCCTACCTGCCTCACCGGTACGTCTGGCTGGGGCGGCCGAGCAAGCCGCCCGGTCTATCACCGATCCCGGGCTTTTCGCGCAAGCTGTTGAGAAAATTCGCACGGTGGGATACCGCAGGCTTCCCGGCCATCGGTTGGGTTGCTGACGCAGGCGCTCCTCCATTTCGTACGATGATCGATGGACTGGCGCAGCAAGCACGGGCAAGTCCGGTGGGCAGCCAAGGCGGAGGCAGATAATGATCCACAACGCGAGGAAGCACGTTGACTCCGTGGAAGCCGAGCGACTGCCTCCCGACCGGGCGTTCGTGCCCGCAGGGTTCTTCTTCGGCTGGGCCGTAGAGGCCGGTCTGCACAACGAGGAGGAACTCTTAGGTGATGACGTTTCTGGCTTGCTGCGCAGGTTCAGTGACCGAGAGCTGACCGCTGCGAGACTGTTCCACTCACTGGCCGGAATGCTGGACGAAGAGACGCTTAACGATTCCGGGTACGCGTTCGCCGAGGATTATGTTGGCTGGAACGCGGGACAGTATTTCGACGACTTCCGGCAGCTCCTCGCTCGACAACTGCCGACCGTCTGGCACGTCGAAGACACCTGGGCCAATTACGACCGGATGAAGGCGCAGATCGAGGCACGCTATCGGACATGGCTTCAACACAACCCGTAGTGCGGTAGTCCCAACCCCAGTCGATCGCGCCGACAACCAGGCGGTGCTGCAGAGTACCGGCGGCTGCACGCTCATGCCGCGATGAGGGAGTCGTTCGTTTGGTGAGTCACCGCAGTGCTGCGGCGAGTTCGGCGGCGTGGTCGAGCGCGAGTGCGGCCCTTTCGGATTCGTCTTCGGTGAGCGTGACGGATTGGGCGCGGGCCAGCATTTCGGCCGCAGTCTTTGGATCGTGCAGCACCATCGCGAGTTCGGCGCGGTAGACCAGGACCTCTACCTGCTCGACCGGGTCGTCATCGTCGGCTTGCGGGCGGGCCAATGCGCTGTCGAGGATCCGAACGGCCTGTTCGACGCTTCCTCTGGAATCGGCTTGCACGACAGCATTGGCTAGGGCCTTGGCCAGCCGCCCGGCGGGTGTGGCGGCCGGCATGGGTGCGGTGGCGGGGTCCCGAAAGACGCGGATCCAGTTGCCGCCTGGGTCGATGACGCTGAATCCGCCTAACCCGTCGGCGTTCTTGCGCGCCCTTGGCCGGGTCATCCGCGGCGTTCCGGACACCAGTACCTTGCCGTACGCGGCGCGCATGCCTGCTGCGAATGCCCGGTGTAGTCCCTCGATATCCGCGGTGATTACCAGACAGGAGCCGTAGGACTGCTGCGGGTCAAATCCGGCGATCTCGAAGAATTGCAGATGCAGGTCTTCGCGCTGCACCCCCACACAAGCGTTGGGCTTGCGTTGCTTGTACGTGGTGCGGAAACCGAGCACTCGGTAGAAGGTTTCGATGTCGTCAATGGATGCGCACGGCAGCAGGGGAACGGTCCGCTCGTTGGTCATGCGTCCTTCCTAAGCGTTGCTGGGTGTCCGTCGCACATGGAAATAGCCGATCATCGCCTTCGGTCATCTGATCGGCTGATGACCCAGAAACGCAACGCTACCCAAGCCGTGCACCCGGATCTGCCGCTGAGCGGATGTTCGTACCACGTCTTGGAAAGCATCCGCTCGTGCCGAGTCGGCAGGTATCGTTCGCCGGATGATCCCCGACGATGCCGAGTTGACGCCGCCGAGATGGACTCGGCTGGCTCCACTGGCGGGGTGCGGACTACTCGGCCTGGGCCTGGTCCTGACCGCGGTATCGACCCTGTACGACGACCTGCACTGGGACACCGTGTACCAGGTCAGCCCGGCTGCGGCGGCCAAGCGCAACGGTATGACCGACCTCACCGGTGTACTGCTCGGCCGAGCGTTCCTAATCGTGTCCGCGGTTACGGTGATCGGCCTGCTCGTCTGTGTGATGGGACTGGCGCGCCGCCGGCGCTGGGCGCATATCGCCTGCGCCGTGGTGGCGGCACCCTACGTCGTGTGCTGTGGCGTGGGCTACGCCAGCGGCCGATCCCTGCACAGCGACCTGGCCAATCCTCAGTACCTCAATCCCCGCAGCAGCTACGCGCCGACGTGGCTGCTGGTCTGCGACACGGCTGGGCCTGCGCTGACCATCGGTGGGGCAGCGGCGACGCTGATGGCGCTGCTCCTGCTCACCGTCCGAGGTCGCCTCCACCGGCCACGCTAAGCCGCCCGCGCCAGACCGTCACGCCGCGAGCCGCCGCGGGGAACCCGAAGCCGGAGCAGAGGAACGGCCGAGCCGCATCCGTTCGCGGATCGACAGCCGGAAACCCGTCCCGAGTGGGCTGTGGCAATGCTTCCACCACCATCAAGCCACCTGGACCTGTGGCGGCGCCACCTTCCATCACTGCACACGCGCAAGGACCCGAGGATTGCCAAGGCCAGCGTCATCCGTATCCGCTCAGTGGGCGATCGATTTGCTGAAGGCCGGGTGGAGGTGGCTCGGGTCGAGCCACCTCGCTGCTTATCAGTAGGTGAATCGGCCGGTAGCTTGTCCAAGTGACACCATGCAGAATGCATGCCAGTTTGCGGTGGACGTGGTGAGGCCGCCGGTGCGGCCGAACCGGGCAAGTGCGTTGCGGGAGTTTGTGTCCGACTGCGAACCCCAGACCCCGTCGATCGTTGTGCTGTAGCCCCAGATGTAGTTGCAGACCGCCTGGACCATCAGGACCTGTGAGGTCGACCTGTTGAACGTGTTGGCCTCGCTGTTGTCGGCGTGCACGTGGTTGTAGTGCTCGGAGTTGTAGGCGTAGGTCAGCACGACGCCGAAGTACTTGTTGAGGCTGGCCACCGTGCCCCAGTAGCGCTTGCGTGCCGTGGTCAGCGTGCTGCCGGTGTAGCTTCGCCAGACGTCGTACCGGCCGATGAACCCATTGAACACGTTGCCGTCGTTGTAGTTTTTGGGCCGCATCCGCGAGATGTCGATCGCCCGGCCGTATTGGTGCATGCCCGGCTTGTCAACGTGGACGCCATTGCTCCAGATCTCAATGGGTTCTATCCAGTTTGTCGGGGTGTACCCGTACCAGTCCATGAGCCAGTTTTCGAGCTGGGTGTAGAAGGCGGCATTGTAGGCGAAACTGGTTCGCGTGTGGCTACCCGTGTTGAGATCCTCGACGTACGTCGGCTGATTCCAGATCTCGCTGTGGGTCACGGTGTCGTGTGCCAGGGCCGGTGTCGCTTGCGCGCCAAGAGCCAAGCCGGCACCTGCGGCGGCGCCCAGGGCGAGTAGCCCGCGCCGGGAAAGGTTGGGTGTTGAATGCATGGGACACACCATCGGCCCGGCCGCTATGCGTGCGTTACACAGATTCTCTACAAACTGTTCATGGCGAAAGCTCAACCAAGTTAGCCGGATCCATTTAGGACTGCTCGCCGAGCCCTAACTTTCGTGGGCCGTGGTAAAGTCGGCAGCCGATGCGATTCTTGTTGCTCGGCACGGTGGAGGTCGTTGCGCAGCAACGAGTCTTTACGGTGTCACGACCTCGCGCTCGTGCGGTGCTGGCTTATCTGTTACTGAGCGGCAACCGGGTGGTACAGGTCGACACGCTCATCGGTGCGGTATGGGCCGATGAGCCGCCGTCCACCGCGCGCAACCAGATCCAGTCCGACATCTCGGAAATCAGACGTGTATTGCGTTCGAACGGATTTGCCGACCGGCTCGACACGACCTCGCACGGGTACAGGCTGGCGGTGGAGCCGCACGAGTCTGACGTCTCGCAGTTCAAGGCGATGGCGGCCAAGGCCAAGGCGTCGTCCGATCTGGACGACAGCGCCAGGGTGCTCCGCGAGGCACTGGCATTGTGGCGCGGGCCGGCCCTGGCCGACGCGGCAGGCAGTTTCGTCGACGCCACCCGCGCCTCTTTGGAAGACGAGCGTTTGAACGCGGTCGAGTTGCTGGCAACGATCGAGCTGGAGCGGGGCCACCATCACGAGATCGTGGCGGAGCTGGCCGACCACGCGCGGTTGCATCCGCTTCGGGAAACGCTAATCAGGCATTTCGCGATGGCGCTCTACCGATCGGGGCAGCCGCCGCGCGCTCTGGAAGTGTTGCGGAGCTTACGTCGTGGCCTGGCGAATGAATACGGCATCGACCCCAGTCGCGAGACTGAGGAGCTGCAAAAGGCGATCCTGCGCAGCGATACCGGGTTGGAGTTCGTGCAGGCGCAGCTGCCGACGCGAAACCTGTTACCACCTGCACCGTCGCATTTCGCCGGTCGGGCAGACCAGCTCGCGACACTCGATTCGCTGCTATCCAATCAACGATTGGCACTGATCACCGGCCCGGGCGGGGCGGGCAAGACTGCGCTGGCGCTGCAGTGGGCACATCGATCCGTGGGGAACTTCCCGGATGGGCTGTTCTACCTAGACCTTCGCGGCTTCTCTCGCGAGAGGCCGCTGCGGCCGATAGATGCGCTGTCGCGGCTGCTGCATCAGCTCGGTGTGCCGCCCGAACGGATTCCGGTGAAAGCGGATTTCGCGGCGGACATGTTCCGCGCCAACGTATCTGGCAAGAAGCTGCTCATAGTCCTCGACAATGTCCAGGACGCCGGCCAGGTCCGGCCGCTGCTGGCCGCTGGGCCTTCCTGCCGCACGGTGGTGACCAGCCGCACAGAGATGGCCGGGTTGGTCGCCCGGGACGGGGCGCTGGCGATCCGGCTCGGAGCGCTCGCGCCCGCCGAGGCACACACGCTGTTTGCGGTCCTCATCGGCTCGCATCAAGTGCAGTCTCTTGACGAGCTTTGCCTTCTTTGCGGGTACCTGCCGCTGGCCATTCGTATCGCGGCCGCGGCAATGGCGACCTATCCCACGGCAGACGCATACATCGCCAGGCTCCGCTCGTCGGACCGATTGCAGGCGTTGCGCTTGCCAGGCGACGAAGCGGCCGAGATGTCAGCGACCTTCTATTTGTCGTACAAGGATCTCCCGCGCCCGGCACGAAGCTTGTTCGGGCTGGTGGGGTCGCTGCCGGGGCCGGATTTCAGTGCAGCGACCGCCAGTGCTGTAGCGCAAACGGATGTGGCGCAGTCGTTGGACACGCTTACGGGCGCCCATCTGGTCGAGCGGCGGCCGGGCGACCGGTACGCGTTGCACGATCTGCTCAAGCTCTATGCAATCGAGCAGGCGGCGGACAACACCGACGTCGACGACACACCTGCGGTTGTGTTGCGGCTGTGCACGTATTACCTCAACCGAGCCGAAGCCGCGGCGCAGACGGTTTACCCGCAGGTGCTGCGGCTGCCCGTAGTGGGTGCCCAAGCGTTTCGGGAAATGAAGTTCGATGACGCCACCACCGCCATCGGCTGGCTCGACGCCGAGCGTGCCAATCTGTGCGCCACCGTGCTCGCCGGCTGTGTCCACGAGGCAAAAGACGTAAGGGCCGCGGCAATCAGAATCGCCGACTGCCTACGCGGCTACTTCTTCCTGCGAATGTTCACTGTGGACTGGCAAAACGTGGCAGACGCTGCGCTGGCGGCGGCCCAAGCCGATGGCGACGTGCAGGCCATGACCGCGATGTGGCTCAGCCTGGCCGATCTGCACTTGCGGTTGGGTGAGCACGAGCCGGCGGAGGCACACTACGCCGATGCCGTTGAGCAAGCGCAGCGCGCCGACTGGCAAATCGGCATGGCAACCGCCTTGGGCAATCTGGGCGCCCTACGCCGGTTGCGTGGCGACCACCCGACCGCGGTGGAGTTGCTCCACCGCAGCCTAAGCATCAACACCGACAACGGCCGGCTGGAAGGCCAGTGCGTGAACCTAGGCAACCTCGCCTTGGTCTACCAGGAGATGGGAGACTACGCACAGGCCGAAAGGCACCTGCTGGACGCCCACGAGATCTTTGGCAAGGTGGGATCCCTCTCGGCCCAAGGTGCATGCCTGAGCAATCTCGGTGAAGTGGCATGGCTCGCCGGTGATGCCGGCCGGGCCGAACATTACGCCCACGAAGCCTTGGCCGTGCACCGCCAGCTTGGCGACAAGGCCTCTGAAGCTTCAACTCTGCGGATATTGGCTCACGCCAAGCGGATGATGGGGCAGCTTGCCGAAGCGACCACCTTGGTCAACGCCGCTCTCGCGCTGGCGAAGGACAGCACCGATGAACGCATACTCGCCTACTGCCTGCTGGCTTCGGCCGAGGTGCGATGCGCGGCCGGTGAGGGAGGGTTCGCCTGTCTGGACGACGCCCACCGCGGTCTTGAACTCGCCCGCCAAGCCAAACACAAGTACATCGAGACAAAGGCGCTCATCACGATCGCCGAAGTCAGTGCGGCGCTTGGCCATCGCGACATGGCAACAAGTTACGCCCAGCAAGCGGCCGCCCTCGCCAGCACGTCGGGCTACCGGCACTTCGCCGACATCGCCTCGCAAATCGCTTGAGACAACGTGGCACTCGCCCTGTGGGGCTCGTAAATCCGGCTCTGGCGCTTCTATACTGCGCGGATGGTGACCGTTGCCCAGGATTTGGCTGCGCGTGCGGCGCCGCTGGAGTATTGGTTCTACAAGGTGCACTCGGGCGATCTGGCGTTTCTGGTGGACTTCATTGTCCGGCGGGCGATCGAGCAAGCCGAGGTGAGGGTCAGCCTCTGGGTTCGCGGCCAGGGCCGGGTCGCCCGCACGTTGACGCCTCGTTGGAGCGTCGATGCTGAGGTCGCCATGGCTGACTGCACACTCGACGCTGCGACCTCCGCCGGTGTGGTCGAGGACATCGAGTGGAATCTGACGTACGAGCCGCGGTCGGGTCGCGCGGCCCCGGCCGTGCCGCTGCTGAGCCGGCTTCATCCGTTCGACCTCGAGCTTGTCAGCCGCCCGCGGGTCGACTTTCGCGGTCACGTCACGGTGGCCGGCGAACGCTTTGACATCGCCAACGGGTACGGTTGCCTTACCCACTACTGGGGGCGGCGCCTTCCCGATCGATGGCATTGGATATCGGCCAGCGGGTTCGGCAAGAGTGACCTCGCGGTCGAGGCGTCGGTGTTCCGAAGCCGGCTGTGGGGCAAGCGGCCCGGGATTTCGGCCGGGTACCTGTGGACCATGCGTGACGGTCGGGAGAACACCGTCATCTCACCGTGGAACGGCCTCATCACGATCAAGGGTGGCCTCACCGACTATCAGCTCGTGGCCCGGCGCCCGGGTGGGACGACGCGCCTTCAATGCCTGGCCCAGCCCGGCGACTACAACGACCTCGGCGAAGGTATCCGCCAGACGCTGCTCGGCTCGTGCACAGTCATCGACGTTGGGGCGGTCGACCTGCGCGCTGGACTCGAATACCGGATCACCTGACGCTGTGCTCAGCGCCGCGACCGCAGCCAGCCTGTGTTCCTTGGACCAAGGGCCGCCGTCACGTGCATTGTGGATAGGTCGTGCGATCAAATGCCGCACGACGCGTTAACCTTCTCCTCCCGCCAGCGCGTGTATCCGGTGGGAGGAGATGAATGCAGACATTGACACCACCGGACGGGTTCGCCGAGTTCGTCGCCGAACGATCGGCAGGCTTGCTGCGTGCGGCCTGGCTGTTGACCGGCGACGTCGGCCGGGCTGAGGACCTGCTGCAGACCGCACTTGCCGCGACCTGGAGGCATTGGCGCCGGGTGGCCGACGCTGGTGATCCGGAAGGATACGTCCGCAAGGCGATGCTTCGGACTTATGTGAGCTGGTGGCGAAGGCGCTGGCGCGACGAGGTACCCACAGAGCAATTACCTGAGCAAACACAGCAAAGCGATCTCGCCGGGGAGCAGGCCGGCCGAGACGCCGTTCGGCGGGCGCTGGCTGGGCTCAGCCGGCAGCAGCGGGCCGTGGTGGTTTTGCGGTACGCCGAAGACCGCAGCGTCGCCGAAACAGCTGCCTTGCTGAACTGCTCACCGGAGACGGTCAAAGTCCAGGCGTCGCGTGCACTGGCACGGCTGCGCGTCGATCCCCATCTACTGGGCACGAGCCGGTTAGGGGCAAAGTGATGGATGCCGAACGAGAACTGTATGTCGTTTTGAACGCAGCTGTGCCGCCGCTGCCCGCGCCGCCGGACCGTATCGCCGAAGTTGGGGCACGCGTGCGGCGTACCCGGGGAAAGAGGTTTGGTGCCACCATCGTTGCGGCAGCCGCGGTGATCGGCCTTGTCTTCGCGGTGAACGCGGTTTCGCCGCATCGGGCGCTGCCGCCGGATGTCGTAGCGACCTGGGGCGTCGTCCCCAGCCCACCGCAGCTGGACGAGAACGGCTGCCCCACCACGTGGCCGGCGGACAGCTGGGGAGTTATCGACAAGCCCGGACAGCTGGTCCCCGCCGACGGTGCCGCGTCGGTGACGCTATGCGAGCTGGCCGTCAGGCAGGAACCGATCGCGAAACCCGCCGGTCCGCGCAAACTCACCAGCAATGTGGCAGGCCTGATCGGGGCGCTGAACTCCTTGCCAGACAAGGAAACCATGGAGAACAGGATTTTTGACCGCGAGACGGCAGCGGGGCGCCAGCCCTCACGCGGCGACATTCGCCTGGGGGAGGCCTGCACATTAGTCGGGTACCCGGTGATGCGATCGCTGGTGGTCAGCTACCCCAACCAGCGGCCGAGCGTGGTCTTGTTTGATCAGAACTGCGGCACGGCTCACTCGAACGGACGTACCCGGTTCACCGATCCAGACCCGGTCGGCAGCTTCAAGCGGTACTACCGCGAACAACTTGCTGCCGCCACACCAACGCAAAGCATTCGCAACCCGGAATGTTCATCCTCATTGGACGGCCAGGCGATCGTGCGAGGTGAGCTGGCCGCCGAGCCGGCTGACGGCATCGCCGCCAACCGGTCCGAGGAACGCGACCCGTTCTTGCCCAGCCCTCTCGTCGCTGTGACGGTATGCGCATACACCGCTGGTGCCGATGGCAAACTTGTTCTCGGCACGGCACGGTCTACACGCGGCAACCTGGAACCGTTGCGGGCCTTGGTAAATGATGCGCTGACCGTGCAGACCACCACCGACGAACGCGGAACGACCTCGGTAACCAACCTGGCCCAATGCCAGCAGGCACCGACCGCGATGTACTCAATCCACCTGGCAGATGCCACAGCAGCCGTATCCGAGGTACGGATCGTGGTGACGCCATGCCAGGTCGTGCTGCGAAACGGCATGGGAGGTTTCGTCCTCCAGCAGGAGTTGCGTTCAGCCGTGGAGGCGTTGCTCGCCGGCGGCTAAGGACCGGCTCACCATCCCCGCGTCAGCTGCGTCGCGTGAGAAGTATCGCTGCGGCGATCATGCCTGCCACGCCGACGCAGCAGACAGTCGCGAGGATCGTCACGTGCCAGGGCTTAAGGCCGCCCACATCGGCCTCCCGGGTAGTAGGTAGATGTCCGAGAGCGCCTCAGGATAACAGGCCGCCTTCCTCGGCGCTGCCCTGCGAGCGTCGCCAATATTCGGATGGCTGGATGTCAGCGCCGGGCCTATCCGTGGAACGGCCCGGCGCTGAGCGCTGATGTCGATGTTGGCCCATGACGTCTGGGCTATGTCGGGATGCCGTGGGTGCTCAGCCACCAGACGGCGCTGGTCAGCGCGGCGCCCACGACGGCGGTGAACAGCACGCCGGCCACGACCGGCAGCGCCCAGCCGGGCAGCCGTCTGCCGCGCAGCACAAGGACCTTGGCGACAAGCGCGCCGTAGAACAGGCAGCCCAGCAGGCCGTGCAGCACGACACGGGTGTCGGTGGAGTGCAAACCCAGCACCCACAGGCAGGCCGCTGCCACCGGCAGGCTCGTCAAGAACGCCAGGCCGCCACTGGCCCTGTGCACCTTGCCCAGCCACGGCGGCGAGGCGATGCCAAGCTTGCCGTACATCCACAGCGCGGTGACCAGCTGGATGGCCGCGAACACCAGCACCGCCACGGTGAGCCACACCTTCATCGACACCATCGACGGGAAGGGACCGTGCCAGGAGACGTGCTGGGCCGCATGGGTGCGGGCAAACACGCCCAGCCCCACCGCAACGACAGCACCGATGAGCAGCGGTATCGCCAGAAGCGACGCCCGGGTCGAGATCTGGTCTTCGGGTCGATCCGTCATGGCGACAGTATCGGCCCACCCGGTCCACCTCGGAAATACCACGGCCGGGTAGCCGCTGCCGCCGGGGGTGGGCCACCGTTGAGCACCCGGCGGGTTCCACGGTGGCGCACCCGCGGCAGCTAGCTACATCGCGCTGCTGGATCCGCAGACATAGTAGGGAATGAAGAATCTTTCACCGATGGCGTTGTCCGCCCAGAACCCGCAATAACCGGCCCCCTCGCAGCCGCAATATCCGGCGGCCATGAACTCGACCCGCGCTTCCAGTGTCTCGATGCGAAGGTCGTCCAGACTCAGGTCGCCAACGAAGGCAGTTGTGTTCTCCATGCACTGAACGGTATTGACGCCCCGGACCGGGCGATAGATTAGCGGAGCTTACCCGTAGAGTCCCTACATATAGGGCCCGCTTGGTTGCGGGATAAGGGTTTCTCAGGCCCGTGGACCCGCTACGGGACGACCTCGACGTCGAAGGTGGCCACCTCCTGGCCGGAGGGTCCGTCGATGCGGACCGCAATCTCCCAGCCGCCGAGCATCGAGAAGAACTCCCCGCGCGCCTCGTAGCGGCCTTCATCCACCTTGGTGGCCAAGGCTTCCGGACCGGTCATGCCCATCTGCCGCATGGCCGGAGACAGGACGACCTGGCTGGGCTCCGGCCCGGACAGCTCGATGGTGGCCGTTCGCTGGCCCAGTGTTGCTCCGTCCAGCTGCAGGCTAACCGAGTAGCTGGCGGTCTTCTCGTCCAGCGACACCGGCGGCGGTGCCTGGCACGCGGTCAGCATCATCAGCCCCGCTAGCAGGAGCGGGACCGGCAGGCGCCTTGTCATGTTTCCTCCGCACGATACGAAACAGGGGTGCCACGAGTCGCCGCCCGATGGTGAACAGGCCGAAGCTCACACCGACCAGCAGGAACCCGGGAAAGATGATGGTGCGCAGCCGGCCGGTGGCCGGCCGGTACGGCGGGGCGGACAGGTCACGGCCCAGCCCGGCGATCCGGGCCGGGTAAGAGACCGCGACGTCCACCGCTGCGGGGACGATATGGAACAGGAGGTAGCCGAGAAACAGCATGCTGAACACGCCGTACACCACGACCACGCACGTCACCCAGCCCGGCCACGGCAGCCGGTCGACCCGGCGGCGCAGCACGCGGTCGCGCACCTGGCGCAAGGCGCGGCCCACCTGCGCGGACAGGTTCGGCACCCCCAACGTGTCGGAGAGCAGCCAGTACCCGTCAAATTTGAAGATCGGTATCAGCGCGAACGTCACCAAACCCAGCGCGCCCAATGCGGCCAGCCGGGCCGCCTCCCAGCCGGTAAACCGGAACAGCAGCAGGTAACAGGCCACCATCAGCAGCTGGAAGTAGACGCCGCCCACATCCACCACCACCCGCTTGCGCCGCGGCAGCGTCCACGCGGCGGACACGTCGCTGTAGAACACCGGATACACGAGGTAGAGGCCGAAGCCGATCTGCCCGCCCGGCGCCCCGTACCGGATGCTGGCCGTGGTGTGACCCAACTCGTGCATGAAACCGGACACCAGGACCAGCACCAGCGCCGGCCACACCACGCCACCACGCTCCAGCGTGGATCCGGAACCGGCGAACACCGAGCCGGTGGCCACCAGGTACCCCAGGTACCCCAGGACAACCCCGAGCCCGGCCACCACCGCCGGATGGAACAACGGCGAAAGAACCCGCCCCGCCCGGACCACAGCCGACGATGGCAGCAGCGGCACCTTCACCCACAGCCCAAACGGATTGCGCCCGCCGGGGCGGACCTTGGCCGGCGCCACCTGCTCGTCGAGCTTGGCCAGCGCCGCCTGCACCTGGGCCTCGGTCACCTGCTGCCCGGCCCGCGCGCTGAACCGCTGCGCGAGATCATCCGCCGCTACGCCCGCCGCGCGCTGCGACAGCAGGAAGTGCGCAGTCGGCGACACCATCAGGTACCGGCCGTCATCGGTACGCCAGGTCAGCGTCCTCGGGACGGGCCCAGCCGAGGTTGCGTCTGCATTACTCATCGATTAGTGCGAGGGCGAATCCAGTCGCCCACAAGACGAAGGCGGTTGCCTGTTTCATTGCTCTCCTCATGGCCGAGCATTGATACTCGCCGCAAGGTACTGGCGCCCGTCATCGGTGCGGTAGATCAGCCGAGCTTATTTGTAGCGTGCCTACATATGGCGGCTGAACAAGCGACGCGTCCAGGCTAACTCCGGCACTCGTCAGAAGCTTTCCCGCCGTGTTGTAAGCCGCGATGCGGTCTTCGAACGAGAGCCCGGCGGCCACGAGCTGCTCCTCGATCGAGAGAACTGCCAACACGAGGTGCGCCTGATCCAAACTGACAACACCCGCGCCATCATCAAGTGCCCTTTTGAAAGTGCCCGCCAACGCGTCTGCGGCTTCGACACCGATGTCCACTCCTGCCATACAAAGCCACCCTCGATACAGCTCAAGCCTCAATACATACCACCAGGTTTTGGGGGCGGTGCAGTTGAGCTTCAGCCAGCAGCTCAACCACTCCGGCGCTTTCTCGCGTCCGGGTTCGTCCGGGATCCCTCTGCTCGATCCATCGATCCTGGACAGTCGAGTCATCGTCGACAAGTGGGGAGGAACAGATTATGCGTAGAGCGGGCTTGGTGCTCACGGTGGCGCTCGTGGCGGCGATGAGCGCCGTCCAGCCGGCGGGTGCGTCCGCGCCGCCAGTGGGCGAGGGGACAGCTGCTACGGCGCTAGCCAGTGGCGGTCAAATCAAAGGGCCGTCGCCGATCCGGGTCAGCCGCAGTCCATACGTCGCTGCGTCCGGCGAGACGCATTTCTTCTACGGTTCGGTGTACCAGTACGGCACCTCGGACGGGGCTTGGGGCTACTACACCGTTTCCAGACCGCCGCTGGACCCGGCGGACGCGCACACCTTGGCGGAGCTAAACGTGTCCTCGGCCGACCTCAAACAGGCCGTCGAGATCGGCTACACCGTCAACCGCAACCTCTACGGCGACGACCTGCCGCGCCTTTTCACCTTCTTCTGGGTGGACGGATGGCCACAGTGCTACAACTGCGGTCTCGTACAGGTCAGCTCGTCGGTCTGGCCCGGCATGGCGCTTGCGGTCGGGTCCGTCCACCAGTTCTCGATCCGCCACTTCCAGGGCAACTGGTGGATCGCCGACAACAACACGTGGATCGGCTACTACCCGGACAACTGGTGGGGCGGCAGGTACACCCAGGCCGGCCTCGTCGAGTGGTACGGCGAGGTCGCCTCGTCCGTGTCCACGCCCTGTTCTGACATGGGCAACGGGCTGCTCGCGTCGTCGCTCGACGCCGCCCGGATCACGGGCATCGGGTACTGGAACGGTCCCTCGGTAAACCTGACGGTCATCCCGCATGCCTACACGAATGCTTACAGCGCAACGGTTTACGCGCAGAACAACGTGCGGTACGGCGGACCAGGCTTCTGCTGACCGCCGACACGTATCCAGGCGGGCCACCCCCAGACTCGACCGAGGGTGGCCCGTCGAATCCAAACGGCCCGGATCTGGGCGGGTGTCGGTCCGAAGACCATTGGGCGATGCCCGTCGGCAGGATTCTGTCAAGCGCGGGGTCTCAGCGGACGAGTTCCGAAGCGGGCCGGCCCACCAGCCACGCCTCCTGGCGCACTGTTACCCATCCGACGCCGAGATCATTGAGCGCGGCGGCGATTCGCCGAGTCGCATCCTCCAGATCATCCCGATCAAGATGCTCCGGCAGCGGCTCCCGTCCCACGATCTCGAAGAACACACGAGCAATCCACCGGTACGCCTACGATGGCTTACCCTCCAGCTGTGGCGCATCAGTGGTCAAGTCATTGGTTCAACGGCCGGCAGTTGCAGCCGGGGTCCGTGTTGTTCAGCTTTGAGCGGCCTTTCGTGCTTGAGGCGTTCAGCGCCAGCCATTCTCAGCTGTTGCTTGTTTCCCTGGCGGGCGGTGACGGGTTAGCGGGGCCGAGTACACGGGTCGATGTGCTGTTCAAACCGGTCCGCGCGCTGCACCTGCGGCGTCAATATCCGTCGCTGACCGTGCGCTGCGCCACCGCCGATGAGGCATCGGCCGTAGTGGCACAGCATCCGGGTCTGACCCTGGGCACAGGCGAGCACGTCTTTGTGCTCAACGACGGCGGCGGCCATGTCATCGCGTTGGCTACCGGCTTCTATGAGGATGAACGCTCGAATTACGCACCGAGCGCTTTCGCCGAAGGATGGGTCGAGCCCGGTGGGCCGCCCTGGAGGCGTCAGGCGCTGGTGGGAATTGATCGAGGGCTTGACTACGAGGCCGCCGCCACCGGCGATCTGAGTGTGGCTTTAGACGGTCCGGCTGTGCCCTTGGCAGCCCGGATGAAGGTCGGCACCTTGTACATCGTCATGCTTGGCAGTACGGCACCGCGCAAGGACATTCCGGTCGACGCTTTCGTCACCCGCGCTGAGGCCGAGGAATTCCTTGCCAGCGAAAGTGTTCGCGCACCGGCCAAACGCTGGATCGAAACAGTCAGGATCGCTGTATAGCGCAGAAGACAACCAACACGCCCTTGGCGCGGTGCTTGCCGTCCTTGGATGCGAGGATTCACGTTGTGAAGGCGGAGTTCGTTTCGCGTGCGGTGGCTGCTGTGGCGGCGTTGGCGGTACAACTGGATCTGCGGGTCGATGACGCGGTGGTGATTCAGAATTCGAACAAGCTCGCTTTGCGTCTGTTGCCGTGTGACGTGTTGGCCCGGGTGGCACCGACAGGGCAGGAGGTGGCCGCGCTTGAGGTCGAGCTTGCGTTGCGGCTGGCCGTAACCGGCAGCCCGGTGGCGGCGTTGGCGCCTCAGGTCGAGCCGCGGGTCTACGAACGCGACGGCTTTGCTGTGACCTTGTGGACGTACTACGAGGTCGTGGCTGCCGATCTGGGCTGGCCAGGCGCCTACGCAGATGCGCTGCAGCGTCTGCACGCCAGCATGCGAGGCGTCGAGATCGCCACTCCGCATTTCCTGGACCGAGTCGCCCAGGCGCTACGGCTGCTCACCCATCGAGACGAAACTCCCCGGCTCGGTGAGGCTGATCGGCAGCTTCTGCTGAGCACGCTGCACGACGCTGGGGAACGGATCCACGGCCGCGGCGGCGCCGAGCAGCTGCTGCATGGAGAACCGCATCCCGGCAACCTGCTCAACACCCGTGACGGGCTGCTGTTCATCGACTTCGAGACGTGCTGCCGTGGACCTGTCGAGTTTGATGTCGCCCACGCGCCGCAGGAAGTCAGCGCACGCTATCGAAACCTCGATCACGTTGTGCTCGCGCAGTGTCGGCGGCTCGTGCTGGCGATGGTGGCGGCCTGGCGGTGGGACATCCTCGATGAATTCCCGAACGGGCACCACCACGGCCGAAACATCCTTACCCTGCTTCGCCAAGGCCCGCCGTGGCCCACACTCGGCACCCTCACCGCCGATTAGCGAAATGCACACACGCGGATCGCCTCTAGACAGCCATGCGAGCAAGCCTCGCTGCCGGGCGAACCTGCTCGGAGCGTCCTGAATGGACAGACCTAGGGGCGGCTGGTCGGTGCAGATGCTTGTGATGCCAGAGCCGCGTCGACGCGGAAGGCGGGCCCCGGCTGTGCCGGCCGCCAGCCACTGTGCAGCGCCGCCATGATGCAGGCAGCGACCTGCGCAGGACGGATCACCACTGATCGAGCTCCAATCCAGTTGTCCGGTCGGGCGGCATCGGTCTTGATGACAAGCACCGCGCCGTGCAGGCCGGGGAGCTCGACGGCCAAGGTGAGCGGCGCACCTGTGCCCTGGCCGTAGGAGGGCCGACTTCGCACGAGCCACCTGTACTCGATGCCGCGGACCACGATGGGACGGCTGCCTCGTCGGGTCAGAGCCATGGCCACTCCACTCTTAACTCCCGTCTTAACTCCCGCGCCAGTATCGCTGCTGGAAGACCTGGACAAAAGCGAATTTACGATCGCGCTCAGCGGCATGTCGATGTGGCAGACCGCCCCTCACAAACCAACCCACACCGAGCCCGCGATCCGCTGGATCTCAACAACCCAAATAGTTACCGGCCGGTCGTCGGCGCAGCTTTGGCTTCACGGGGTGGGGTGGTCAGCGAGCCGGTGGGCGAGGTCTGCCAGTATCGTCAGCCGTCGCTGTTGGTGGACGGCGGTGGGGCTGTCTCCTTGTGCGGTGGCGCGGTTTCGGGCGAGTTCGGCTTGGTTGGCCAGCATGGACAGCCGGTAAGCCAGGCCGTCGTCGGCCCAGCTTTCGGGCGGCATGGATTGGGCCAGCAGGTCCAGTACTTCGATGTCGTCGTTGTCGACTGCCCTCGCGATGGCATGTATGTTGACCGCTGCGCCGCGGCCCAGCAGTTCGCGGGCCAGGTCGAGGCTCATGGCGTGCGCCCCGACCTGTAGCGAGTTCTTGACGGAAACGTGGTGTTGGAGCAGCCAGCCGACGGCACCAGATGACCGGTGAAGAAGCGCTAAGTCGATGGGCGTGAGCCCGTTGCGGATTTCTTCGCCGAGGCTGCATCCCAGGGTCGAAAGCAGCTGGAGCAAGGCGACGTCGTCGTTGCTCGCCGCGTGCTCGAGCGCTAGCCGCCTGAGCCGGCGTTGCTCGGCGATCGAGCCTTGATCCACCGCGGTCCGCCAATCGAGAACGGCCGCCTTCACCAGGTGCCGGAGCTTTCCGGCCGCCGACTTGGCATATCGGTCGCCGTCGGCTGCCAGATCATCGACCGCGTCTCGCATCTCCTGGCCCGCATCTGGTTCCTGTACCTGCCAGGGGTCCTGCTCGAGCCTGAGCAGGCCGAACAACTCCGCGAGGTTGCCGGCGAGCTGTCCCATCCGGTCATCGGAGCTTAGTTCCCAACCCGGTGGCAGGCCTTGTCGCCAGCCCACGACAGATCCATGTTCCGGTCCTGGCTCGGTCGTCACGTAAATCCGGTCCAGGTACTCGAAACCGCCGATCGGCAAATGGGTCAGCCGACCGGACCAGTCCGGCTGATGCTCCTCGGCCAAGCCGCACTCGTGATCGATCCAGCCCCACAGGTCGTGGTATCCACCGCTATCGGGGTAAAACAACTCCGTGAACGACAGCGGCACGTCCAGGCCGTCAAGGTCGACACGAAGATCGTAATCAAGCCGACCGCCAAACGTCGTGCGCCACAGTGCGACCAAAGGCTCGGGCAGCGGGCCGGCGCACCTGTCGGCAACCGCGGCAAGTGTGGCGTCATCGACCGGCGGTTGCGCGCCAAGTACCAGCCGCCCAGCAAACAACGCGATTCCGGCATCAGCCATCACCGCCAGCTCTCGGTCGAGAAACTGCTCACCACCTGCGGCACCGAGGTTATCGATCATCGGCGCAGTCTAACTCCCACGACAGCGCCGGCGCCGACACGATTCACACGCCGTGCCTCGTTGGATCGACGAAGCCCGGAAAGATGATGGTGCAACGGCAAATGGCCGTCGTAGCATCACCCCCGGTGCGAGCCGGGCGGATCGCCATCGTCGGGGAAAACCCGGTCGCGCCCATGGGTTTTCCCCCTAGTCCCGGCCGCCGTGCCGATGCGACCGTGACAGGTATGGGTACTGGCATCCACGTCGAGCCCGAGCGGTTACGGCACCACGCCCAGGTGCTCGCCGGCCTGCGCGCTGCGGTGACGCCGATCACGGCCGGGCTGGCCGAGGCCCGGCAGGGCGAGCTGGGCACGCTGGAGGCCGCGCTGCTGGAGGGCTACGACGAGTGCGGCCGGGCGCTGGACGCCGAGCTGCACGCCATCGGCGAGCGGCTCGACGCCTACGTGGACAACTTCCGGGTCTGCGCCGACAACTACGAGCAGTCCGACGCGCTGGAGTTTCGGCCGTGAGCGGGATCATGCCCACCACCGGCGAAGTCTCCGTCAAGGTCGCCGAATACGACCGGCTGCTGCGAGATCTGTCCACTGTGGACGATGACCTGATGGACCTCGCCACCCTGCGCGGTGTCGTCGAGCGGGCGCTGCGCATCGACGAGCCCACCTTGGGCAAGGCGTCGGGGGAACTCGCCGACCGGTACCGGGCGCTGGCCAAGAAGCTCACCGACGGTGTACAGATCGGCGTGCACAAGACGGCCGAGGACTTGCCCAACGACTGGCAGGACGCGGCCGGGATCGCGGCGGCCAAGGCGCTGAACCGGTTCGACGTGCGGGTGACATTCCTAAGTGGACAGTTCGCCCGCGTCGCCGACATCCTCGACGCCTACAGCCGCGGGCTCGACGGCCTCGTGGTGACGGACGCGGGTGGGATCGCGGCGCTGCGGGACGCGCAGGGGCAGGCGGCCCGGATCGGCTACTCCGACGCCCTGCTCGATCTGGTGAACAGCGACGATTTCGACAAGCCGTTGCAGGCTGCGGCGCGCCGGGCACGGGCCGGGATCGACGCTCGCAAGGACGCGCTGGACGCCGAGCGCACCGCCACCGAGACCGCCGTCGCGGCCTTGGCCGAGGTGACGAAGGCGGTGTCCCTGCGCGACGTCAGCGACGTGCAGCCCACCGGCGGCCGCACGGTGATCGGGCCGGACGGTGAGAAGGTGTTCGTGCTGCCGGAGACGACGGTATTCGGCGGCGGGGGCGCGAGCCTGGCCGGGCGCCAGGACTACGACTCGCCCGACGACGCGGCCCGCGCTGCTCTAAGAGAGATCTACGGGCCGTCGATGGACCACAACGCCGAGTACGCGGGCAACATCTACAAGCTCGGAGATCGGTACTACTTCTCGCCGCCCGCGACGCGGGGCAGTCACGACGAGTCCTACGCGGCCGACTCCCCGGTACCGGCAGGAGCGCAAATCGTCGGCACCTATCATTCACACGCGGCCGGGACCGAGCCCAGCGACGAGATGTTCTCCCACCCAGACGAGGGCAAAGCGGTGCTGGGCGGCAAGGACTCCTATCTGCT
Source organism: Rhizocola hellebori (assembly GCF_016862955.1). Classification (GTDB taxonomy): domain Bacteria; phylum Actinomycetota; class Actinomycetes; order Mycobacteriales; family Micromonosporaceae; genus Rhizocola; species Rhizocola hellebori. Next base: position 20,563 of record NZ_BONY01000010.1, read on the forward strand.
CACGCCGCGCGGGGACATGTACCGGTACACACCGGTGCAGAACCTGCCCCCCGAGGAACAGGCCCGGTTCAGCAAGGGCAAGACGACGCCACTGTGAACCGCTGCCCGGGAGAACCGGGGCAAGGCTCATCGACTGGTGCAACCACTGGCGGCCGCGCAGCGCCGCCGCCGATCGGGTGCGGTTCATGAGGCCATTGCGTCATTTGCCGCGTCGTCGCATTGCTTGGTACAGCAGCCATAGCGCGATCGCGATCGGTGTCAGGATCATCGCGAACAGGATGCCTGCGAACATCCCGTAGCCGTGCGGGTCGGAGGACAATCCGATGGCGCTGAGCACCGCCTCGCCGACGAGCAGCACGATCACGATGGCGATGCAGGCAAACGCGCCGAACACGATGCGCCGCAGCACCGTCCTTAGGCCACCTGTGCGGGTCGTGCCGTCGGGCGCGTCCATGTCTGACTCCACCAGTGGATTGTGCAGGAAGTCATCGATTCGGGTCGGGAGTGCAGACTGTCAGGAACGACTTCTCGTTCTCGCGCTGAACGTCGGATGCGTCCATCCAGCCACGCTGGCCGAACAGGTAGCTTGCGGACGGGTGCGCGGCCGATTCGCGCAGCACCTGGGCGAGGTCGACCCGGGCACCGAACGCTTTCGGGCCGTCGACGGAGAAGTTGAGGAAGCTTGCCTTCGTCCAGTCGTAGTCCGCGGGCAGCGGTTTCTGGACTTGGAGATCTCCGCCGGTGTCCGGGGAGGATTTCCCGGGGGTAGCGAGCAGGTCCATGCGCTCCACCGTCACTCCTGGCTGCGGCGCGGTCCACACCTGCTCTTTACTTGCCTGGGTACCGACGTCGAAGGTCAACGTTAGGCGGATGACGCCGGAGCACGGGGTGCCGGTCCATAGTTTCAGGACGCCGTCGTCGACGCGGAACCCGGCCGCCGGCGGCAGCGACGGCTCGTATTGCGACTTGGTGTCACACGCCGCGATCATCGTTGCCGCCAGTAGGGCAGCGCACGCGACGCGCAGTCGTCTAATATCCGCCATCGGAAAGCCCCGCATCTTCCTCGGTCTCGTTGCCGCCGGTGACCTGCTCCCACACGTATGAGGCGAGGAAGCCGGTGTAGCCCTCCCGCGCCCATTGCTGGGAGTGGCGCTCCTCGTGGTGCAGCAGCCGGTCGGTGTCCAGCGCACCCTGGTATGGGCCGGTATCGCCTTCGTACCACGCGTGGCCCGAGCTCACCACCGTTCGCAGCTGTTGCGCCGGATCTTGCGGGTCGTCGATGTTCAGCATGAACGTGTCGCCCCATGTCGTTCCGCCGCGCTGGCTGAACTGGTCCTGGATGAGGTTGCCGCCCAGGCCCATCATCATGCCGTTCGGGGTGGTCACCAACCGCCCGCCGTTGCCGTGCACGAATCCCACATCGTCGTCGTAGCTCCAGGAATTCTGCTGCTGCCGTTCGGTAATTCGGCGCAGCTCCTCGGATCCGTACGGGGTCGGTGCGAAGTCGGTCGCTTCGCCTTCGGTGCCGTAGTCGGTGCCCGCGTTGAGGATGTAGGTCATCCGCACCGCCTTGGCCGCATCGTCGCCGCTGATGTCGGTCGGCAACATGAAGTAGGACTTGAAGATCCCGTTGCCGTCCTCGTCCTCACGGATCTCTTCCATTCCGTCTAGGATCTTGAAGTCCTCCGGGGTGATGTGGTGTTCGGAGACCATCTTCTGGATGGTGTCGATGGGCACGCCTCGCCGTACTGCGTTCTCAAGCCACTGCCGGTAGAAGCCGTCGACGGGCGGGCCGGTCAGCAGCCCGGCGTCGCGCAGCGCCTGCTCCATGTCGACCACTTGGGCGTCGATGTCCCCGCCCTTGCTCGCGCCGGCCAGGGTGGTCGCGTCATGGTCGCTGATCTTGCGGTCCTGCGCGAGTTGCATCACCCGGGCCAGGGTGGTGTCGATGTTGGTCGCCGCCGTGAGGATCGCCTTGGTTTCCTGCTCCAGCTGCCGCTTGATGGTCTCGCGGTGCCGTTGGGCCTCGGCGCGTTCTTCGGCCTCGAACCGCGACTTCGGCGGCGGGTCGGCGGGCTTGTTGTCCACGATCGCGCCGTCAGCGGCGATGCCGTACTGGTAGGTGTTGGCCAGGGAGTCGTTGTTGGCGACCCGGCTTTTCAGGGTGGCTACGTCGTCGGCCGCGTTCTGCAGGGCTCGTTCGACCGCGGCCAGCTCCGCGATCAAGATCTCGGCGTTGTTGCGGGTAGTTCCCAGCGAACTGCGTGCCTGCTCGCCCGCGGTGCCGTGCCAGTCGGGCAATCTCCTGGCGTCGTCGAGCTCGTCCTGCAGCCCGATGAGTGTGTACTGCCGCCCATGAAGGTCGGTGGCAGCCGTCTCGACCGCGTTGGCGTCCCATTTACGGACATCGGCGTAGCTGATAGTCATTTCCCGAAGGCCTGTCTCGCAGAGTCATCACTTTCGGAATATGCCTTCGCGGCCGACATCATCGACGTGCTCCAGCGGTCGATCTCGTCTGCCCATCCCTTCCCGCGCTCATTGAACGTCGAGGCTAAAGTGGGCGCGCTCGATGCTGCGGCCCCACCCGGCAGTGCTGTCGCGATCGCCGCCAAGCCGGCACCCGGATCCACCACCCTGGCCTGATCGGCAGCTGATCCAGCAGCCGTCGCCGCATTCCGCAGCTGACCAATTTGGACCTCGAACTCGCTCACAGTCCCTGGCCACCCCCTCTGAGCCGGTCATCAATCGACACCGTACTACAAGATCGCATGCATAGGTCGCCCTCGACTTCATCCAGCGGCTCAACTGTTTTTGGGACAACTTGCCCGCCCTGGAACACCGCGCAACAGCAGGTACACCAACGAAGCCGACCTGCCCTATCCACTCACCGCAGCCGTCCACCGTGGGCACCGCCGAACCGAACCCCTGCCGCAGCCGGGGCAGGCGTGGCCTGTGGCTAGGCGATGAGCTCCACCACCTGTCGTCGATACATGTAATTCCGCCTGTTCTGGTTGATCCCATCGGCGGATCGGTTGGCAGTGTCAGCTTCACCTACGTCGAAGATGCCTTACCGCAGACTCTCACCAGCGGCGTGCCGGACCGGTTCACTTCACCTTTACTCCGAACGTATCCGGAGCCTGGCGGATTCTGGTCGACCCCATCCAGGGTTCCACCCGGATACGCCACATTCGGCTGTGTCACATGACAATCGGTGGGCCGACTCGGTGATCGCGCCGACATCAGCGCCGACCAACGCCTGTCGGGCTCGTAAATTCGAAGCGTGGCTCGCGCTGCTGCGGCGGTGATTGTGGTCTTGGTTCAGCGAGCGATGGTGAGCACGAGCTGCGCGGAGGCGGCGCAGCGCAGCAGGCCGCCGCCGGTGCAGGCGGCCACGGCCTGCTCCAGCGGTACCCGTAGCTGCACCAGATCGGCCTCGGACTCTTGCAGCCTCGGGCGGCCCTCGCCGGAAAGCCCGGTCGCGGAGAACAGGTGCACCTGGCTGGAGGTCAGGCCGGGCAGCGGCCACACGCTGCCGTGCGAGGTCAATGTGGACACGGTGAATCCGGTCTCCTCGAGCAGCTCCCGTCGTGCTGCTTGCTCGGGCGTCTCGCCGGGTTCGACCCCGCCGCCGGGTAGCTCCCACAGGGTTAGCCCTGGCAGATAAAGGGTCTGCTGAACGATCAACAGCTCACCGGCGTCGGTGAGCACTGCCACCCGTACCTTGTCAGGGGCGTGGATCCAGTCGTAGATGGTGCGGCCGCCGCCAGGCTGGGTGACCTCATCGGAGCGCACCTCGAAACGCTGGCGCCGCATGAGGGTGCTGGTGCTGTGCTGTGTCCACGGTCCCCGTTGCTGCGTCACGGGCTGATCATGCCACCCGCACGCAACGGGTGCATGGCCGGTCGCGTGCGATGAACCAAGCTCGGTGTAAATGAGCATGGCTAGTCGTCGAATTCGAACCCCTCGGCGTCGGCTAACTCGATGAGCTCACGCATCCGGTCGGCGTCATTGGCCACTGCGGCCATCAGCGTGGCCAGCTGTTCAAGGGCGAGGCGGTCCTGGCCGTACGCGCAGAACATGCTGGCCTCCGGGTCATAGGAGAAACGCCCTTCCAGGCCGGGGGCTTGCGTGCTGACGAGTAGCTGGGCGACACCTTCCCAGAAGTATCCTCCGGGTTCGTGACCCAGCTCCTCGACCAGACCGTCCACGGATGTGGTTCCGGCATCCAGCAAGAGCGAGTATTTGCCCGGGTTGGTCTCGATCAGCTTCAGCGGCTCCATCAGCGCAGCCTGGCACCTGCCACGCCAAAGGAGCAACCCGACCCAACGTCGACGCCGGGCAGGCGTCAGGCGCCGCCGGTCACCCTGATCACCTGTCCGGTGATTCCGGTGTTAGCGGCCGAGCCGAGGTAGACGATGGTATTGGCGACTTCTGACGCGTCCAGGAGGCGGCCGATCGGAGTGAGCGCCCGATAGTGCTCGCCGACGGCGTCGGTGATCTGGCTGTTGCGATCGGTTCGGGTCAGGCCTGGCATCACCACATTGGACAGGATGTCGCCGGTCCCGCCGAGGCCTATCGCGGCCGATTTGCTGAAGCCGTGTAGGGCCGCCTTGGCCGCCCCGTAATACTCGCCGCCCGGCATGCCGTCCTCGGCGACACTGGACGAGACGTGCACCACGCGGCCCCAGCGGCGTTGGCGCAGGATTGGTGCCACGGCCCGGGTCAGCCGCAAGGTGCCCTCGATGTTGTCGCGCAGCACCGGCAGCCAGTAGTCCTCGGGCGCTGCCTCGAATGGCCCCTGCGGCAGGCCGCTGGCACCCCAGTTGACGGCGTTGTTGACCAGCACGTCGATCCGGCCGGTCCAGTCGAGCACCCGCTGGGCCAAGGCCCCGGCAGCGGCGGGGTCGCTCATGTCGTACTCGGTGACCAGGGTACGGCCGCCGATCTCCTTGGCCACCTGCTCGGCGTCGGAGGGGGAGGTGCGGTAGGTGATGACCACGTCGGCGCCTTCCGCCGCGAAGCCGTGGGCGATGTGCCGGCCGATGCCACCTGAGGCGCCGGTGACGATGACAGTGCGGTTGGTGAGTCCCAGATCCATGCCACCACCGTGCCGGGTGGCGCACTGGGCATCCAGGCCGTGCTGAGACTGTCCCTGCCAGGGCCACGATGGAGTAAGGCCATGGTGTGTAGCCTCGCCCATATGACCGACCTGGGAGCGTTCCTGCGCGGCCGCCGGGAGGCGGTTACTCCCGCGCAGGTCGGGTTGCCTACCAGCGCCCGCCGCCGCACGCCGGGCCTGCGCCGGGCCGAGCTGGCCATCCTCGCTGGGGTGAGTGTGGAATACCTGACCAGGCTGGAGCAGGGTCGCGATCGGCATCCGTCGATGCAGGTGCTGGCGGCGCTGGCCGACGCGCTGGGGTTGTCAGCGCAGGAACGGTTGCACCTGCGCGGCCTGGCCAAGGTGGCTGGGGGCGGTGGCGGGCTGATATGTGCCGGGCTGGAGCCGCCGGCGCGGGAAGTCCGGCCCACCGTGCAGGCACTGCTGCTACGGCTCGAGCCGGCCCCCGCGTATGTGGCCAACCGGCTCACCGATGTCCTTGCCTACACCTCGGGGTTCGAGCGTCTGGCCGGTCCGGTCGGGCTGCTGGACGCCGACCCGCCCAACCTGGCCCGCTACACCTTCGCCGACACGCGGGCGCGAAACGCTTACCCGCAATGGGATCTGGTGGCCGACGAACGGGCGGCGACGCTGGCGACGGCGATCGGCCCCGACGACCCACACCGCACGGAACTGGTTGATGAGCTAACGGTCGTTGCGGGCGCGTCGTTCGCCGCCCGGCTGGCCGCAGCCACCGTCCCCAACCGCACCGGGACCGAGCGGTTCACGCACCCGCAGGTGGGCGAGTTGCGGCTCGCTTACGAGACGTTGGACCTGCCCGACGCCGACGGCCAAAGCCTCGTGGTGTACCTGCCGGCCGACGACGCCACCTCGACCGCGCTCGACCAGCTAAACGGTCGCCGACCCGGCGCACTGCGCCCAGTCCCGCACGCAAGTCGACGGTCGGCCTAGACACCACGGCATCGCAGCTTTGCCAATCGTTAGACGACAACCGTGTACGGGCAATGCTTTCGGGCATTGTCGTCGTCGCGAGCGTCGATGGACGGCACGAAAAGAGACATGCCTTGCACGCGGATCTGTCCGGTGAAGGCGGCTGTTAGTGTCCGTTGTCATGTGGGCTGAGGAGATCGTCGCCGGTCGGGCTGCGTGGCGTCATGTCGCCTCCGGGGTGGTCTTCCGGGAGGTGCCTGGCGGAACCTTCCAGATGGGTCTGTCCGAGGCGGAGCTAGCGGCGGTTAGGGCGATCGAGCGCGCCGGCGGAGCCGAGGACAGTATTGAGCCGTTCTTCGCCAGCGCTGGGAATGCCCAGCCGGTACGTGAGGTGCGGATGGAACCGTTCCTGATCGCCCGGCACCCGTTGACCGTGGCGCAGGTCCGGCACTGGTTGCCCGAGTATGAGGACGACTACGCAGACACTGACTCAGGCACGGCCCGCATCGAGGACGACCTGGACGACCTGCTGGAGGCGTTGCCGTTCCAGCTGCCCAGCGAGGCGCAGTGGGAGTACGCAGCCCGAGCCGGCACCACCACCTTGACCTTCCGCGGCGACGGGAAACCCGGCGAGGACCAGTTGCTCGACGACTTCGGTGATGAGCAGCGGACTGCCGCCGCCGAGAATGCGTTCGGGCTGGCGGCAATGGGATCGGCTAACGAAATCTGCGCCGACGTGTGGATTCCCGGTTTCGCCGGCGCCTGGGCGGATGCCCGCCCAAGAACCGGTGACGGCCCCAGGACGGTACGCGGCGGTGCCGCCGACCTCTATCCGTGGCAGGGCTGCGACGAGTGGCTGCTACTGCTCGCTGCCACCAGATATGAGCACTATCAGTTCACCGCGGTCCGCCCGGTCGCAACAGTGCCACCCTGCACCTAGCCCGCCAACCACTCACCTCAGCCGGCAGATCACACTCTCGCCCGCCGTGCCGACGACCTCCCAGCCCGCAGTCACAGCCGGCCAGGTCATGGCCTCCGACGTCGTGGTGCGGGCACCTGCGCTCGGTTGTCCCAGGCTTCTGCCCTTTGGGCGCCTATTCCGGTCGCGACAATGCGCGCAGGCGCTGTTCACGGCGTTTGCTCAGCCGCCTCATCACCAGCAGCACCAGGATGCCCGCTGCGGCTGTACCCGCGCCGATCCAGGCGATCGTGGAGGTGTCCGTGCCAGTTTGCGGCAATTCCGCGGCAGCGAAGGTGATCTGAGCACCGTCGTTGCCCCGGTTGATGTCGAGGTCAGGCGTATGGCCAAAGACGTCGTTGAAGCCACGGATGACTGTCCCGGGACCGGTGGGCCGCGCGGTGATGCGCACCTGGAAGGTGATCAGCAGGCTTTCGCCCGGTGCCAGCGGGCGCAGCGTGCAAATAAACCCTGTCGGGTCGATCACGCCGGTCAGCAGAGAGCATGGGGGTTCAGTTTGAGCCATCTGGGTACCGGCCGGCAGGCGGACATGGAGGGTGTGCTTGGCCTGGCCCGACCCGAGCGAGGGGGCCGACGTGTCTGGGCCGAGGTTTTTCACCCCCACGGTCACGGGCACCGTGGACCCGACCTTGCCTTCCACATGGGTTCCCAGGGCCATGATGTCGTAGCCGGGGACCACGCTGATGGCGAACGAGGCCTGGTCGTTGGTGGGGTCGGTGTCCAGGTCGGTGCCCGGGCCGAACGCTCTGGTCGAGACCGTGCCAACGCCGCTGACCGGACCGGTGATCTTCATGTTGAAACTGACTTGCACGACATGGGTCGGCTGGATGGTGCCCAGAAGGCAGTTGAAACGGTGGGGATCGGCCGGCAGCACGATCGCCGGTGTGCAGTGCTGCGAGATCGAACCGGTCACCAGCTCTGTACCTGCGGGAAGCTCAACTGCGATGAGGCGTGAAGGATTGAGCTGCACATCCGGTGGCGCGGTCGACTCAGGGCCGCTGTTTTGGACCTGGGCGGTCATGTGGTGAATCGATCCCACCACAGTGGTGAGGGTCGCCGGCGACACAGATGCGCCAAGGTTGTAACGCGGCGGAGGCGGGGGATCGGCTTGTGCAGCAACGGGTGTGTAGCCAAACGTGAACGCCGCGGCGGCGGCCATGGCACCCCATCGAGATCGCATAGCGGCGCTCCTCTCAGCCAGCACACGCTATACCAAGTCGAGCCACCACGCTCGCGCAAGCCTTGACCGCCGACGTCCGATCCGGACTCTGCCCAGGATTTGTAGTGGCCTGAAATCCGTTGGGCTTGTCCCGGTTTCTCGTGACGACGGTGTCAAAAACCAGTGGACCGGCGGCGCTGCGTGGCTTTACCGTGCTGCCGAGCCAAGTTGCCGAGCCAAGGACGTTCCGTTGTACACATTGTGAGACCTCCCGAGCGCTGATTCGTCGCGTGTCGCACATGTGCGGCGCGCTCTCTTCCTGCTGCGGACATCTCACTGAAACCGGTGTACTTCTATGCTCAAGAACAGGGCCGTCGTGCCCACCTGCCTGCCGCTCGTCATCCGCTGTTGCCGCGGTTGCGTGTCCGAGCGGTTCCGGGCGACCATCAAATTTCGCGTCAACGCAGATCACAAGCTCCTCGACGCCTGGCTCCTCATGCTTTGCAGCGCCTGCGGGGATCCTGCGAAGCTCACTGTCCTGGAGAGGATGAACATGCGGCTCCGCACGACCCGAGGTGCTGGACCGGCTGCACGACAGCGAGGCGGGTTTGACAGCCGGACTGCTCGAGGTTTCGGTCGCGCAATGCCGCACACGCATGGCCCTCGACTGGGACAACGCCTGGCGCCTCGACGCGGGCGAACCGGATCGCTTTGACCATGAGGTGATCGACGTCTCGGTCCGCTTTTGCATCGCGTATCCCGGCCCGGCCGGGGCGGCTGATCGCCGAAGATTGGCGGCCTTGGCGGGCCGAGGCCAACACTGATCCACGGCGGGCGCATGCCCGCGATCGACTGGCCGACCAGCGATCCGACATCGGATCGTTCGCGCGACCGCATCTGCGCTTCATCGGTCGTGCGCCACCACGAATTTTCTCGCGATCAGCGGTGATGGCTGCGATTGACTTGCTCGGCGGGTGGCGATAGCTTCCGTGGGTCATGCGAGCCATTTGGCACCGTTGGTCTGTGCGGAAGCTGGCGATGGTCGCCGCTGCGGCCATCGTCGTGAGTGGATGCGTGCGGGCCGATGCCGACCGCAGCCACGGCCCGGCGTCCACCTCCTCGACCGAGGCCTCGCCGTCGGCGGATCCGTCGGGCGTGCCTGTGTCGACGGCGAGCCCGTCCCCGGCTGGTGTTGCGGTCAGTCCGGCGGTGAGCCCGGCGCGCACCAGTACAGCGGCCCCCAGCCGCTTCGCGACCTTGCAGCCGGGCGCGCGGCTTCCGGCGGGCGATCAGTGCGCGGGCTGGGTGCGCGCTCGGCCGAAGAAGGAGAACAAGGGCGTCAACCGCGCCGCCAACTCCGTTACCGGCCAGCATGTCGATGCGTCGACGTTTGGGGGCGGTGCCGGCCTGGCCAAGCGTGTCGATGGGCAGTTCACCGGGACCACCGAGGAGATTCTGCGCTGGGCGGCCTGCAAATGGGGCATCGACGAGGACCTTGTCAAGGCGCAGGCGGCGATCGAGAGCTGGTGGCGTCAGGACACGCTGGGCGACTTCGGCACCGATGCCGGCGCCTGCCCGGAAGGCCACGGCCTGGGCGCCGACGGGCAGGCCGGTAAGTGCCCGCAGAGCTACGGCATCCTGCAAAACCGTTACCCCTACATGAAAACCGCGTTCCCCGGCGCGATGAGGTCGACCGCAATGAGCGCCGATCTGGCCTACGGCATCTGGCGCATCTGCATGGAGGGCCACGAAACCTGGCTCAACACCGTGGAACGCGGCCAGCAATATGCCGCCGGCGACGCCTGGGGCTGTGTGGGCCGCTGGTTTTCCGGACGCTGGCACACCGAGGCCAGCGAGCAGTATGTCGGGCGGGTCAAGGACTATCTCAACCAGCGCATCTGGGAAACACCCAACTTCCAGCAGCCCTGAGCAACCGTCCAATCGGGATACAGCTACCGAAAGCCGCGCGGCACCGAGCCGAGCCGCAGCCCGGTGCCAGCGGCTCGCCGTGTCAGGTGGTGAGGTTTGCCGCCTGGAGGCCGGTCGTCACGAGCAGGGCGAAGGTGGTGGCCGTGAAGACGCTGACATGCACGGCGAGGCGGTGCTGGCGCGGGGCGTAGGCCAGGGCGGCGCCGAGCAGCCCGCCGGTGAGCAGGCCGCCGAGGTGGCCCTGCCAGGAGGTGAAGCCGGCGGAGATCACCATCCAGATCACCAGCATGGTGATCAGGCGATGGCGGTCGATGGGTTGCTGGCTCATCCGCGAGGCGATGACGAAGTAGCACGATGCCAAGCCGAAGATGGCGCCCGAGGCGCCCACAGCGGACTGCGCCGGATCGACCAGGAAGCCGAGCACCGAGCCGCCCAGCGCGCACACCAGGTACACCGCGAGGAAGCGCCACCAGCCCAGCTGTTCCTCCAGGATCCTGCCCAGCAGCCACAGCCAGTACATGTTCAGCAGGATGTGGGCGATGCTGAACACGCCGCTGCTGGGGGACAGGTGCAGGAACGCCGAGGTGAGCAGGCGCTCCCACTGTCCATATGCGACACCTTCTTGGGTGAAGCCGAGCCGGTTCACCCCATCGTCGAGGAAATGGCCGCCATCCGGGCCGACCAGGCCGATGCCGAGGTTGCTGAACCGGCCGACCACTCCCGGATCGGCGAGCTCCACCAGGTACACGATGATGGTTATGGCAATGAGGGTGTAGGTGACATAGGGGCGGCTGGACAGCTGGCCGCCGAACACGGTTGTCGCGGCGCGAACGGTTTTGCTCTCGCTGCGGATGCACTCGGGGCACCGGAATCCGACAGGCGCCTCCCGCATGCAGTCCGGGCAGATGAAGCGGTCGCAGCGGGTGCATCGCACGCTGGTGGCACGGCGGGAGTGCTTGAAGCACGTCGTCGTCGGCCCGGCATCCTGCTGGCCGTTGTTGGTCGTCTCCATGAGAGGGTCTCCCCGAGTTCGGTGGCGCCGATCAGGTTAGACCACCACCGGCCCGGCCGTGGGGCACCCCGGTGCGCCGTGACCGCGGGCCAGCGAAGCCGCGATATTGGCCGAACGGGTTGATGGAAAGCGCTTTCCTGCCGATGGTACGCGGCGCTGTCCGTGTGTCGATACTGCTCTATGGCTCTGGCGGGTTGGCGGTCTCCTGGTGATCAGAAGTGGTGCGCAGCGTGACCGCGGCCGTGGCAGCCTTTGCGGGGTCGCCGTTTCCGGGCACGGCCCCGCTGACCTGGGGGCAGCGTGCGTATTGGCTGGCCGCGCAGCGCCGCGGATCCAGCGCCACCCTCATCAGCATGCGCCGGGTGCTGAGCATGCCGCGGCGGGCGCCAGCCGATGTGGATTCGGTGCTGCGCGCCCTCGGCGGGCTCATCGAACGGCACAGCTCGCTGCGCACGCTGATCTTCTTCGAGCAGGGGCGGCAGGAGGTGGTGGCCGGCGGCGGGCAGCCGGTGCTGGTGGTCCCGGCTGATCTGTCCGATCCGGATGGTTCGGCGACCGCGGCCAGGCTGGCCAAAACGCTTGCGGAGCAGCCTTTCGACCACGCAGCCGAACTGCCACAGCGCATCGCCCTGGTCGTCTCGCAGCTGGGGGCGGTGTGCCAGATCGTCGTGGTCTTCAGCCACACCACCGTGGACTTCCAGGCCACCGAGCTGGTCCTGCGTGACCTGCGCCTGCTGCTGCTGCGCGGGGCGGTGCCCACCCCGGCCGGACCGCAGTCGGCCGATGTGGGCCAGGCCGAACAGGAGGAAGCGTCGCTGCGCCGCTGCCGGCGCGCGGTCTCCTACTGGGTGGACGGTTTCCGGCGGCTGCCCGTCGACACGCTGGCACCGGTCGGGCCCGCCCAGCAGCCACGGTGGCGGCGCTGCGTGCTGGTCTCGGCGGCGGCCGACACCGCCGCGCGGCTGATCGCCCAGCAGCACCGGGTCACCAGCTCGACGGTGCTGCTCAGCGCGGTCGCCGGGGTGCTGGCCACCTGGTCGGGCACGGACACCTGCGGCATGCACACCATGGTCAATAACCGTGCCCTGGACCGATTCCAGCAGGCGATCACCAAACTCAACCAGCTGGGCCTGGTGGTGGTCGACCTGTCGGGCAAACCCAGCTTCGCCGAGGCCCTGCCGCAGGTGTGGCAGGCGGCCATCCGGGCCTACCGGCACGCCTACTACGACCCGGCGCAGATGGCTGCCGCGTTCGCCGAGGCGGGCCTGCCCTACGCGACCGGGGTCAGCCCGCACTGCTACTTCAACGACATCCGGCTGGCACCGGCCGACACCGACCTGTTCGGGCGCGACGCGGGCGAGGAGGCGGTGCGCAAAAGCATGGGCCGCAGCACTTTCACCGTGGGGGAGGGGCTGGACCAGTTCACCTGGCGCCTGCGCGTCGAGATCATCGATGCCGCCGACGGCATCGGGTTCGCCCTGACCGGCGACACCGGCTACCTGCCACCGCCCAGGGCCGAACTGTTCCTGCGCGCTGTCGAAGGGCTTCTGGTGCAGGCGGCCTTCCACGCCGCGCCATGGCCGTGGACGCCCAAACCCTGAACGTATGTCCTATGTGGAGCGCCGACGGGCCAGCCAGCGCAATGACGACATGCCCAGGCCCTTCATCATGGCCATCAGGTGCGGATCGGCGTCCGGGCCCGCATAGCAGAGCGTCGCCAGCAGGAACCCGGAGTGCGCCGCCAGCTGCACGTCGATGTGCGACGGGTCCACGGCCGCGGTCAGCGGCAGCGATTCCAGCAGCGGCTGCGGGTCGATGCCCGACAGCCCGGCGCTGATCAGCAGGGTGACGACGTCGACGTGGCCAGCGCCCACCCAGGCGTGTGGCCAGTCGACGAAGAAGACGCGTTCGTCGCTGACAAGAACGTTGAACGGGTAAAGATCGCCGTGCAGCAGCGTCTCCCCGGCGATGGCCTCGTCGAGCCTTTGCTCCAGGGCGAGCAGCATTTGCAGATTCTGGTGTGCCCACGGGGCGACCTCGGCCAGGCGCTGGCGTGGCTGCTCGGAATCGACGAGGTAATGCCAGCCGCCGAGGCGGGGCGGCACCTTCTCCACCACCAGATCCGGGGCGGGGGTCAGCTGTGCGGCCAGCTCACCCGCGGCGGCCAGAATGCGCTGCAGCTGCTCAGGTTGCCAGGGCTGGGCCGGCAGCCGGCCCTCGATGTCCTGGAACGCCAACGCCACCCACTGCCCGTCGTCGTAGGCGTCCAGCAGCCTGGGCACCGCGACATGGGCCGGCATCGCGCTGGAGACGGCTCGCTCGCGCCGGTGGAACCGGCCGACGTGGGGAGAGGTGCTGGCGTTGATGGCCTTCACGAAAACCCTGCGCCCGTTTTCGAGCACCAATCGCGCCGCCAGCCCGTCGGAGAAGCCGCCGGACTGGCTCGCGGCATCGACCACTTTGGAACCCAGCATCGACTCGATGCCCGATGCGGCTGCCGCCGGCAGGTCGGCCCAGGTGATACGGCGGCTGCCGGTGGCCGGCGGCAGTGCCTCCATGGCGCCGAAGGGCTCATCCTCAAAAGATCCGATACGGCCATGCTAGCGCCGCGACGGCCGGCCCCTCGCCCACCGGTGCTCGGGCAAGGGGCCGGCGATCGCTCAGCGGAATGTGTTGCGGTAGACGCGGGTGTCGTGGCCGCGGATGAACAGGTCCAGGCCGCCGCCGAAGGCGTTCAGGGCGGGCCCGGCCGGTGTCGAGCCTGCTCCGGGCACCTCGCTGAACTGGCCCCACACGCCGCCGTCCTGCTGGCCGATGAAGATGCGGTTGTTGGTGGTCCGCAGAGCCAGCAGCTGGCTGGTGCCCAGGGTGGTCGCCTGTGGGGTGTCGAAGGTGGCGACCGTGTTGCTGAGGATCTCGAAGTACCCGAACCAGGATCCGCCGCTGAGCTGGTCGACGTACACCCTGGTTCCGGGGCCGGTGCCGCTCAGGCCGGCGTGGAACATGTACAGCGACCCGTTGGCGAAATTGGCCGACACCCCGGCCCGGGTCTGGGCGCGGAAGGGCGGAACCTCCGCGTGCGGAGTCCAGAACGAACCGTCGAAGCGGCTGAAGTAGATCGTGTTGGCGTTGCGGTCGCTGGTGCCGACATGGAATAGGTGGAGGAACTGGCCGTCAGTGGCGGTGCCCATCGACAGGAACGCGCGCCCGTTGCCCGGGACCTCCGAGTAGCCCGACCATGAGGAGCCGTCGAACCTGTTGACACAGATCTTGCCGCCGCCCGCGTTGTCGGTGACGAACAGGTACAGGAATCCGTTGTAGACAGCGGCGGTGGGCGCGACACGGGTCTGCCTGCCCGGCAGCTGGGTGTACCCGCTCCACGAGAAACCGTCGAACCTGTTGACGTGTACCAGGTCGGAGGAGCTGCGGATGAACAGGTACTCCGCCGAGTTGTAGGTGACCGCGAACGGCGAGCTCATGGTGAAAAGGCCACCGGGGACCTCGGCGTAGCCCGACCATGCGGCGGCCGACGCCGGTGCCGTCCACAGGCCGGTCGTGGCCATGGCCGGCACCGCGACCGCCGCCGCACGCAGCAGGGCTCTGCGGCTGGCCGCGGCTCCGCCCGCCTCGTTCTTGCGCATCATTTCTCCTTCGTGTACGCGACATGACGCCAGAAGTCTCGATCGCAGGCCAGGCCAGGCACATCCGCAGGATTACTGCACCGGCTACCGAAGGTGACCAAGCGTCGGCATCGCATAGTGCGCACATGGTTACCGACCGGATGGAAGCCGTGCATCGGTGCGAAACGATGAACGAGTCGATGAACGGGCGGGAGTAACTTTCGACTCACGTGAACAGCCCGTCCGGGTGGGCCGCCCACGGAAGGCACCTAGTGCGAAACCCGGGGGTGGCCAGACAGATCGGGGGGTTTGGGGATGCGGGGGTCTGGTCACCCCACCATCGCCGAGCACCGATGTTGGCCGCCGCGCACAATGTGCGGGTGTACGGAATTCTCGGCCCGCTCGCGCTGAAGATCAACGGCGAATCTATCACCGTTCGGGGGGTGAAGAAGCAGCGTATGCTCGCCTGTCTGCTGTTGAGTCCCAACGCCATCGTCTCCACCGATGCGGTGATCGAGGCGATCTGGGAGGACAAGTCTCCCGACACCGCCGTGCGGCAGGTGCGCAACACCGCCTCGCAGCTGCGCCGGATGATCGGATCTGTACTCGAGACGGCGGGCAACGGCTATCGCCTGCGGGTCGAGGATGATCAGCTCGATGCGCTGCAGGCCGACTCGATCATCGCGCGGGCCGATGCCGCCACCGACCGTGGTGAGCAGGCCCGCCTGCTGCGCGAGGCGCTCGGGCTGTGGCGCGGGCCGGCGCTGGAGGGCATTGACAGCAGGTCGATCCGGTTCGGCGCCATCCATTGGGACAACAAATACCCGGCCTGCTTGGAAAGGTGCGTGGATGCGGAACTGGAGCTGGGCCGTCACGCCGAGGTCGCGGCTGAGCTCACCACGGTGATCGGCCGGTTCCCGCTGCGGGAACGCTTCCGCTATCAGCTGATGCTGGCGCTGTACCGCAACGGGCAGCCCGATGCCGCGCTCGCCGCCTATCAGGACACCCGCAGAACGCTGGATGCCGAGCTGGGCATCGAGCCGAGCGCCCGGCTCAACGAGCTGCAGCAGCAGATCCTGCGCCGGGACCGCAAACTCGATCTTTCCGAGCAGGCTCCCATTCCCCTGCAGCTGCCGCCTCCCGTCGGTTACTTCACCGGCAGGCGCGCCGAGCTGGCGCAGTTGCACGACGGTCTCGGCCAGGTGGACGAGTCGCAGATCGCCCTGATCGCGGGGCAGGGCGGCATCGGCAAGACCGCCCTGGCCGTTTACTTTGCGCACCAGGTCAAAGACCGCTTCCCCGACGGCCAGATCTTCCTCGATCTGCGCGGGCACGACCCGATGGGGGCGCTGACGGCCAGCGATGCCCTGCTGCATGTGCTGCGGAGCCTGAGTGTCACCGGCTCCGCGCTGCCGTCCGACCTGGACGGTCAGATCAATCTCTACCGGAGCCTGGCGGCGGGTCGGCGTCTGCTGATCATCGCCGACAATGCCAGCTCGGTCGAGCAGATCCTGCCGCTGGTCCCACCGGACGGGTCCAGTTTCCTGGTCCTGACCAGCCGCCACCGGCTGAGCCCGCTGACACTCAAACACGCGGTGCAACGGGCCACCCTCGAGGTACTTGACCGCGACGAATCCCTCGACCTGTTGCGAAGGGTCGTCGGCCCTCGCCTGGACTCCGAGCTCGATGCCGCGCACGAGCTGGTGACCCATTGCGGAGGCCTGCCTTTGGCGGTGCGGCTGATCGCGGCGCGCCTTTCCAGCCGGAAACGTCTGCCACTGGCCACCATTGCCGACCAACTGCGTAGGCAGGACACACGGATCGATATGGTTTCCCAGGATTCAGGGTCTTACGGGCTGCGCAGCGTCTTCGATGCCAGCTATCAGGCCCTCAGCGAACCCGCCGCGCTGGCGTTCCGCCTCCTTGGGTTGCACCCCGGCCCGGCTTTCTGTACCCATCTGGCGGCGTGTCTGATCGAGACCGGCCAGGCGCAGATCGACGAGATCCTCGACGAGATCGCCGAGGCGCACCTGCTGGTCGAGGTGTCCGACGGGCGTTACGCGTTTCACGACCTGGTGAGAATCTACGCCGCCGAACGGGCGAAATCACTGTCCGATCTGGACAATGCGCTGCATCGGCTGCGCCAGTGGTACCTGGGGCTCGCGGCGCTGGCCAACCAGAAGCTGACCCCGCAGCGCAAACGGGTGCAGGCCATGGCACTGCAGTTCGACCCGCCCGGTGGGCTGCTGGCATTCCTGGACACCGAACAGCTCAACTTCGTTCCTTTCATCCAGCACGCCGAGGCGCAGGGCGACCTGACGGCCGCCTGGCACTTCGGCTATCTCATCAATTCCTACTTCCTTTTTCGCGGCCACGCCGCCGAATCGGTTCCGGTGCACCAGGCCGCGTTGCGGGCAGCGCACGAGACCAGCGATCTGGTGGCGATCAGTGTCGCCAGCAAGAATCTCGGTGTCGCCTACCGGCGCACCGGCAATCCGCAGGCGGCGGTGGGCCATTTCACCGCGGCGCTCGAGGCGGAGCAGGCCATCGGCGATCAGCGGGCGGCCGGGTTCACGCTCAGCCAGCTCGGCATCGCCTACACCGACCTCGAACGCTACGTAGAGGCGATGGCTACTTACCGCACAGCCATTGCGATTCTCTCCCAGGCCGACGATCGCCGCGGGCTGGGCGTGGCCTACAACAATCTGGGCGAGCTGCACAACATCCTGGGCGACCACGACGCCGCCGAGCAGTGTCTGCAGCAGTCACTGTCCATCGCCCGCGAGCTTGGCGATCAGCGCGACGAGGCCATCACCTTGACAGCACTTGGCACCCTCCATATCAGACGGTCTGAATACGACTTGGCGATTACGACCCTCCACACGGCATTGGATCTACAACGCGCGATCGGCGAGAACTTCACCCGGGCCGAGACGCTCTGCGGGCTCGGAACTGCCTACCTGGGCCGGGGCGACACCGATGCGGGCCTGCGCCAGCTACGCGAGGCGGCGAGTCTGGCCAGGCAGACGGGCGACCAGCGATGGCTGGCCTATGCCCAGCAAAAGATTGACGCGACGAACACGCGGACCGAGGAGCGTTCATGAACTATTCGCACCTGCCGAATCAGGACACCCACAACCATCTGGACTTCGTAGTCTCCGCCCCGCCGCCCAACGACAACACTGATGGCCAGGACTGCGTCTGCGGCCATGCGGAGACCGACCACCATCCGTCGCAGGACTCGAGCAAGCCGACCTGGAAGTGCCTTCACTGCGCGTGCACCCGCGCCTACCCGGCGCGAGTCCCCTCCAACAGCTAGCTCGTCCCAGACCAGGGCCGGCCCCTTGGGGGCGGGGCCGGCCCGCTGGAACCATTGCCCGCCAACGGCTGGCGCGGCCTAGGCGGTCGCCGCGGCGGCCGATTCCCAGGGCGGCTCGATGTCGGTCAGGACCAGTTGGGTGGCGAGGTCGCCGTAGTCGGGGACCTCGCTGGTGGCGTCCAGGAAGGCGGTGACCATGGCCTGCAACGTGTCGCTGTCCGCGGCGGTGGCGTCCGCGGCATCGTCGGCCACCGACAGAAGCACAAGATCGCCCCCTCCGCTCGCGACAACGAGATCGCCTGTCGCCGTGACGCCCACCCCGGTCACCGGTGAGCCGGCCAATACGGGGTGCTCGACCGTGCGTTGACTTTTCGGGTCGACCTCCACCAGCGTTCCGGCCGGAGTGCCGATCCAGAGCACGGCGGGCCTGACCCCGAAGGCGATGTTGTGGCGCGACCATATTCGCATCCGCTCCCACCACCCCTGCTGGCGCAGAAAGCTTGGCCTGGGTTCGCCGAGCGTCGCCGTCCAGGCGCGCTGCAGCGAAGGGAATTCGAACACCTCGAGGAGGTTGTCGTGAGCGTTGCCGCGGATGGCGAAGTAACGGCCGTCCGAGCTGAAGATCGGCTTCTGGTAGAAGTCGCCGTCAAGCATCAGCGCCCGGCGCTGCACGCGCATCCTGGCCGGCACGCTGTCCTGGTCGACCCGGGCGAAGATGACCAGCGTCGCGCCTTGCTCGCTGCACAGGGTGACCACCAGGCCTCCGGCCGGGTGCACCTCCACCCCGGTGTCCCAAGGCGGGCCGGTACCAACGGTTCCCGGCGTCAAGGTGAGCACGTCAGAGGATTCCCACTCGTCGGCGTCGCCGGAGGACGGCGAGGCCCACAGCGTGTGACCATCGGGACTGAATGCCAGGCTGCGGTAGTCGGCTGTGGGCGGAACACCCTCCAATGCGGACACACCCTGCGGCGTCCACCTCACCACCCCGCCTTCTGTCGCCACCAGAAGCAGCGGCTGATCTGGGTGCCAGGCCACGGCGGGTGTCCAATCGCCGCGCAGGATTCCGGCATCCTGGGCGTAGACCGCCGAGCCGCCGCCGACGGTGCCTAGCGACTGCAGCCCGTTTGCCCCACAATCCCAGACATGAACCGCCGGGCGTTCGGAATCCAATCCTGCGACCAAGGGAAGCCGGGGATGGCACACCAGACGCTCGAGGGCAGCGCCGTTGCCGAGACGAACACATGCCGAGGTTTCAATGACCGCCACCCCGACACCGTACTGTGACGGCGGCGCCCTATGCGGCGGCCTGCTCGTCCGGGATCGGCATCGCGGCCGCCCCCGCCGGAGAGTTCGGCAGCGGGCGAAGCGGCTCGCGCACCCCGGCGCCACCGGGCGGGGCCGGCCGGTCAGGCCCACGGCCGGCGGGGGCAAGCCGGGCCACCTGCAGGGAGAGCCCCAGCCAGGCCAGGACCACCACCCCGGCCGCGATCGCTGCGGCCAGCAGGTAGCCGGTGACGATCGCGGTCGTCGCGATCGCACAGACCAATCCGACAATGATGAAGACGGCCCAAGCGGGGGTGTAAAAGAGCAGTGCGCGATTGCCGCGACGAGCCAGCACCCGGGTCTGGCGAAGGTTTGCCATCGGAGACCTCCTCAGATCCATTTATTGTCCTCCCTATCCGCAACTACGTCGATGACAGGGTTTTCCCTGCCGCGGCGCAGGGTCAGCCCGCTGGCGCTGGTCCTGATTTCTCAAAGACGCTGGCCGCCGTGACCTTCGAGGTTTCCCCGGCCGAGCTGACCGCCGGCGCGGCCTGGGCGGACAGGCTCGCCGCGGAGTTCCGTGCCATCGGCGACCGGCTGCAGCTGGGCTGCCAGGCAGCACCGAAGGTGGGCAACGTCCAGGCCGCCGCGGCGTACCAGCAGGCGCACTTCGGGTGGGCGCAGACGCGTTTCGAGGATCTGATGGCCGGCCATGCCGCGCTGACCAAGGTGGCCGACGGGCTGCGCGAGATCGCCGCCCGCCGGACAGGGCAGCCGCCGCGGCAGGTTGCTCGCAGCGCCGGCGAGACCACCGTTGCTGCGGCGTATTTCGGAGTACAGGATGTCCGCGTCACGGCGCAGCGCGTTCTGGAAGGAGACCCGGCTGATCTGAGGCAGCGGGCCAAGGTGTGCCAGCGTGCCGCGGCCGAGGTGGCGCAGGTCGCCGATCAGCTGTCGAGATGGCATCACCAGCTGGAACATCAGTGGGACGGTGTCACCGCGACGCTCGGCCTGGCCGTGCTGAAACAGATTGCGGCCAAACATGCTGTGCAGGCGGTGCAGCTGCGCGATTCGATGATTTCGTTCGCCGCGGTGGCAGGGGCGCTCAAGCGGGCGCAGGCGGTGGGTAAGCGCCTGGTTCTGGAGGCCGCCCGCCGTGATCAGGAGCTGAATTCCACTTTGGAAGACATCGGCGTGGTCATCGAGAACTACACCGGGGTGGACGTCGAGTCCTTCGCGGCGGACCTGATCGTCAGAGGCACCCGGAAGATCCGCAAGCGGGTGGTGGGCATCAACGCCAGGATGAACGCGGCCGTGCGCCAATACGAGGCGGTGCTGCGGGCTCAGGCCGCCGTGCTCGCGGGCATGCCCGGCGCGGTGCGCGCCGACGCCGGGCCCGAGGACGCGCCGGGGGATGCGCAGCTGCGTCAGGTCGCGCTGTTCCGCAGCGTCTACGGCCGGGAGCCGGGCGGCAGCAGCGATCGTCTGATGGCACGGGCGCTCGACCTGCGTACCGCGGGAGATGACGGCCACGACCCGCAGGCCCGGGTGGTCGTGGTACGGATCGAGAAGGTGCCGGGTGCGGGCCTGGTGCACGGCGCCGCCTTCATCGCGAGCGACGAGGTGTTCAACCCGCGCCCCAACGCCAGCCTGTTCGATCGCGGCGACAATCGCGGCTTCTCGCCCGAGGAAGGGCCGGAGCGGTCCCGCACCTCGTTCTATGTGGACTATGAGGCCGGTGTGGTGGTGGCGCGCCAGAACACCTCGCACGACGAGCGGGGCGAGGTGCAGGTCGGCGACCCCATCGTCGGCGTCGAGCAGGACGGCGCGGGCCGGGTCAGGTTGCGCATGGAGGCCACCAATCCGCTGGCCCCCGGCCTGGCTCAGACTGCCAACTTCAGCGTGCGCAGCGATCTGGTCATCGACCCGCATGCCGCGCCGGCTTCGGTCAGCGGCGAGGTGTCGCAGTTTCCGTCGTGGGAGGTGTACCAGCGGCACGACGAAACGGTGGTGGCGCTGCTGCAGCGCCCGGAGGATGCGCTGCCGGCCGGTCTAGGCCCGATGCTGGGCCTGCCGCAGCCCACGGTTCGGGTGGGCGAGCCCGGCGTGCTTGAGGCCTGGCGGCGCACGCATCACCCGGGTCAGGGCCACTTCGAGTCCGATGTGGACAGACTGCTGCAGTATCCGCTGACCCGCGACGATCCGTTCTTCAGGTACCCGCTGCCCCCGGCGCACTATCCCACCGTCGACAGTGCCGGGCGGCTACAGTTCCCCAGCGGCAATCATGTCTGATCGTGACGGCGGGCGACGAGCACCGCATCGTGGATGGTGACCGCGTTGCCGTCGTGGTCGACGGCGGCGCGCGGTCTGGCCTGGGCCACCGCTATCTGCCAGCCGGCCAGGCCGAGCTCGGCGACCAGCTGCTCGGCGGTGAACATCATGTCGGGAAAGTGCATGCGGTGCGCGGAGGTCCGCAGATCGGACGGATGATGGCCCACCACCAGCAGGGTTCCGCCCGGGGCCACGGCGGCGGCCAGCCGGGCATACAGGTCGCGGCGAACCTCGCCGGGCACATGCATGAACTGCGCCGAAACCAGATCGTAGGCGCCGGGCGCGGGCAGGTGATCTCGCAGGTCCGCGTGCAGCCACTCGATGCGTTGCGCGACATCGGCTCCGGCGGCCGTGGCGTGTTCGGCGGCACGCTGCAGGGCGGTGCGGGAGATGTCGACAGCCGTTACCTGCCAACCGTTTTCGGCCAGCCACACCGCGTCGGCGCCTTCGCCGCAGCCGACGTCCAGCGCCCGCCCCGGCTTGCGCCCGGAGACCTCGGCCACCAGCTGAGGGTTGGGGCGTCCGCTCCACACCATCGGTTTGGCGCTGTAACGCTGCTCCCATGCCTGCTCGGTGAACATGGTGCTGATCCGCTCCCGGTAGCTGTCCACGGCCTCGCGGGTGTCGGCGGCGACGAGGTCGGCGTTGATGGCCGCGGCGGCGTTGAGTCCCGCGGCCGCGGCGGCGATCACCGTGGCGCGAACGTCGGCCACGTTGCCTGCCACCCACACCCCGGGCACGTCGGTGGCGCCGCTGGGGTCGGCCGGGATCTGGGTGCCGTAGAGGTGCCCGTTGCCTTCCACCTGTACCGTTTTGAGCCCGAGCGATTCCAGCAGACCGCCGCGCGCGGTGAAAAGCGGGGCGACGACCAGGGCGTCGAGCGCGACGACCTCGCCGGTGCTCAGCCGCACGCCGGTCAGCCTGTCCCCGGAGATTTCCAGCCCGGCGGCCGGCTCGTCGATGACGACGATCTCGCGTGCCGCCAGCTGCTCGGCCTGCTCGGCGTCCAGCGGCGCCATGCCGTGGCGCAGCAGCATCACCTGCGGGCTCCACTGCCTCCACAGCTGGGCCAGGTGAAGTGCCACCGGCGCGGTGCCGAGGATCCCGATCCGCTTGTCGCGGACCTCCCATCCGTGGCAGTACGGGCAGTGCAGCACGTCGCGGCCCCACCGCTCGCGCAGCCCGGCCAGATCGGGCAGCTCGTCGACCAGCCCGGTGGTCACCAGCAACCGCCGTGCCAGCACGCGGCGCCCGTCTGCCAGCGTGACGTCGAAGCCGTCGTCGTGACGGGTCACCGCCTCGGCCTGCCCTGCCACGAGGTGCCCGCCGTATCCGGTGACCTCCTCACGGCCGGCGGCCAGCAGGTCGGCCGGTGGGGTGGCTTCCCGCCCCAGATAGTTGTGCACGTGATCGGCGGGCGCGTTGCGCGGCTGCCCGGCGTCGATGACCAGGACCGATCGTCTGGCCCGGGCCAGCCCAAGTGCCGCGCTGAGCCCGGCCGCGCCGCCGCCGATGATCACGACGTCGTATTTCGCCTCCACGGTGATCCCCCTTTGCCTCTGTGTGGCAACTGTCCAACGCGATCGTGCATAACGGCAAGTAACGTTGCCGTTATGGCAAACAGCGATGACGCCGTGCTGGCGGCGGTCGGCCCGCGGCTGCGGGCGTTGCGGCAACGCCGCGGCACGACGCTGGCCCAGCTCGCCGAACTCACCGGGGTGTCGGTGAGCACCCTGTCGCGGCTGGAGTCCGGCGGGCGCAAACCCACCCTGGAGCTGCTGCTCCCGCTGGCCAAGGCCTATCAGGTGCCGCTCGACGAGCTGGTCGGCGCGCCCGCCACCGGCGATCCGCGGGTGCACCCGCGCCCGATTGAGCGTTTCGGGATGACCTTCCTGCCGCTGACCCGCCGTCCGGGTGGGGTGCAGGCCTTCAAACAGATTCTTCCGCCGCGTACCCCCGCAGGCGACCCGGAACTCAAAACCCACGAAGGCTACGAGTGGCTCTACGTGCTCTCCGGAAAGATCCGCCTGTGGCTCGGCGAGCACGACCTCATCCTCAGCGCAGGCGAGGTCGCCGAGTTCGACTGCCGGATCCCGCACCGCGTCACCAACCCGGGCCCGGGCCCGGCGGAGGTCCTCAACCTGTTCGGCCCGCAGGGCGAACGGATGCACGTGCGCGCCCGCCCGCCCAAACGCCAGCCGTGATCTGACGCCCGGTAAGCCAATCCAATGTGGACGCTCAGGCCAGCGCGGGCTCCGGTTGGGCCGGCTGGTCGGGTGGGGCCATGTCGTCGGGGTGCAGGACGAGGATGGCCGTGAGCGTGTCGGGCCTCACCCGATAGCGGGCCGGTGGGCCTGTGTGCTGCCAGCAGGCGCCCACGACGGTGGCGGTGGCGTCCTTTCCTGGCCCGGCAAGGATCCGCACCCGGGCGCCGGGTGGATAGCCGCCGTGCACGGCGACCAGAAGCGCGTCGAGGATGTTGCGGGCGCCCTCGATCGACCGGCGCGGGATCATGGTGCGGAACTCCCGGGCGAGCGTGATCGCCGCATCGCGCACCGCACGGTCGGAGCTGGCCTCACCCGCCACGAGCGCCGCCTCTATCCGCGTCCACAGGCACCAGCGGTCCTCGTCGAGGCGCAGCCGCGCGGCACGGTCGAGCTGGGCGCAGACGAAGTCGACGGCCGTCTCCTCGCCCAGCTCGGCGACCCAGCTCAGCTCTTCGGCGGCGGGCAGCAGCGCGGGCGTCTCGTGGCGCAGCAGGGCGTAGAGCAGGCCGAGGGTGACCTGGCGGCGCTCGCCGGCATACAGCGCCCCGCAATCGGCGGACCCGCCCCGGGCGGCCGGCCTCGACGGAGTGGTGTGCGCCAGGCGCAACGGCGGAAAACGCTCGGTCAGGTGCGCGGCCCGGCCCAGCGGAAGGTCCACGGCCGTGCGCGTGTCTTGCAGCCGCAGGCGGAAAGAGCGCTGTTCGCGCATGGCGAACAACCACGCTCTGTGTTCATCGGTGCCAACGGGAAAGCCGCCGGGGATGCCGCCGGCCGGTGCCGCGTTCCCGGCGTTGAGCAGTCGCGCTGCGGCGGTATAGGAGATGCCGAGGCTGGCGGCGTGGGCCCGGATGGCACGCCGGCGGGCCCGATCGTGTACGGATCGTCGATGCTGCTTGCCTGTCATCGTGTCCTCCTTGGCGGCCATGGTAAGTCCGCGACGCCGCGGCGTTGTACTCTGAAACAGCCGCGCGCCGGCATGAGCGTAGCGAGGCCTCCCACGTGGGCCGCGCGTCAACGCCAAGAGGCTCAGACTCAGCGCACACCACCCTCGTTGCGCGTTCGCGTGCCTGAATCGGGTGGGGTGCGTGGGGCCTCGCCGTGAGGACGTGAGTGTCGTGTTTGAACGGTTCACCGATCGTGCCCGCAGAGTGGTGGTCCTGGCGCAGGAAGAGGCCAGGATGCTCAACCACAGTTGCATTGGCACCGAGCACATTCTGCTCGGCCTGCTCCATGAGGGCGAGGGCCTGGCCGCGAAAGCTTTGCAGGAGCTGGGAGTCACGCTCGAGGGCGCCCGCCGCCAGGTGGAGGAGATCGCCGGGATAGGCCGGCAGGCGGCGACGGCCCACATGCCGTTTACGCCACGGGCGAAAAAAGTGCTAGAGCTGTCGCTGCGCGAAGCACTGCAATTGGGCCACAACTATATCGGTACCGAACACATCCTCCTGGGTCTGCTGCGTGAGGGTGAGGGCGTTGCGGCGCAGGTGTTGCAGAATCTGCGCGCCGATTCCAACAGGGTGCGCCAGCAGGTGCTCCAGCTGCTGGCCGGGCATCAGACCGGCGAAACGGCCAAGACGAGCGAGGAGATCGTTTCGCCCAGCTCGTCGCTGCTGGACCAGTATGGCCGGAATCTGACCCGTGCCGCGCGCGAGGGAAAACTCGACCCGGTCATCGGCCGCGACAGCGAGATCGAGCGCGTCATCGTGGTGCTGTCGTGCCGGATCAAGAACAACCCCGTGTTGCTCGGCGAGCCCGGTGTCGGCAAGAGCGCTTTGGTCGACGGGCTGTGCCAGCGCATCGTGCGGGGGACAGTGCCCGAATCGCTTCGCAACAAACAACTGTACACATTGGACCTCAGCTCACTGGTCGCCGGATCGCGCTACCGCGGCGATTTCGAGGAGCGCCTCAAGAAGGTGGTCAAGGAGTGCCGCACCCGCGGCGACATCATCCTGTTCATCGACGAGATCCACACCATGGTGGGTGCGGGCGCGGCCGAGGGCGCCATCGACGCGGCATCGATTCTCAAGCCCATGCTCGCCCGCGGCGAGCTGCAGACCATCGGGGCCACCACCACCGAGGAATACCGCAAGTACTTCGAAAAGGACTCCGCACTGGCGCGCCGGTTCCAGCCGATCCAGCTCGGTGAGCCGACCCAGGCTGAGGCGATCGAGATCCTGAAGGGATTGCGGGATCGGTTCGAGGCGTTCCATCGGGTGTCCTACACGGATTCGGCATTGGTTGCCGCGGTCACGCTCGCCGATCGCTATGTGCCCGACAGATTCCTGCCGGACAAGGCGATCGATCTGATCGACGAAGCCGCGGCGCGGGCCCGGATCCGCCGGATGACCTCACCGCCGGAGCTACGCGAATTCGACGAGAAGGCACTGGAGGTGCGCCGGCTCAAGGATTCCGCCATCGACGTGCAGGACTTCGAGCTGGCAGCCCGGCTACGGGATCAGGAAAGGCAGCTGCTGGCACAGCGCAAGCAGTGGGAGCTTCAGTGGCGGGCCGGTGAGATGGACGTAGTGTCCGAAGTGGACGATGAGCAGATAGCCGAAGTGCTGGCGCACTGGACCGGTATCCCGGTCTACAAGCTCACCGAGGAGGAGACGCTGCGGCTGCTGCGGATGGAAGACGAGCTGCACAAACGAATCGTCGGTCAGCGCGACGCGGTCGGGGCGGTCGCCAGAGCCATTCGCCGCACGCGGGCCGGGTTGAAGGACCCGAAACGCCCGTCGGGCTCGTTCATTTTCGCCGGGCCGTCGGGCATCGGCAAATCCGAGCTGTGCCGGGCATTGGCCGAGTTCCTGTTCGGCTCGGAGGATGCGCTGATCCAGCTGGACATGAGCGAGTACCACGACCGGTCCACGGTGTCGCGGCTGGTGGGGGCGCCGCCGGGATATGTCGGGTACGACGAAGGCGGCCAGCTGACCGAGAAGGTGCGCCGGCGCCCGTTCTCGGTGGTGCTCTTCGACGAAATCGAGAAAGCACATCCGGATGTGTTCAACACGTTGCTGCAAATCCTGGAGAACGGCCGGCTCACCGACGGTCAGGGCCAGGTCGTCGACTTCAAGAACACGGTGATCATCTTGACCACCAACCTTGGTACACAGGACGTGGCCAAAGCCGTGCAGCTGGGTTTCCAGGTGTCGGAAACCTCGGAGGCAAACTACGCGCAAATGAAGCAGAAGGTGAGCAAGGAGCTCGAACAGCACCTGCGCCCGGAGCTCATCAACCGCATCGATGGCACCATTGTCTTCCACCAGCTGACCGAGGAGTTGCTGCTGCGGATAGCCGAAACGATGACCGCGCGGGTGCGCGACCAGTTGCGCAACAGGGACATGGGCCTGGAACTCACCGACAGCGCCAAACGTTTCCTGGTCAGGAAGGACTGGAATCCGTTGATGGGGGCTCGTCCGTTGCGGCGCACCATTCAGCGTGAGATCGAAGACTTCCTGTCCGAACGCATTCTGGTCAACGAGTTGCGTCCCGGGCAGATCGCGGCCGTCGACTGCGAAGGCGACCCTGACGACCCGGATCACGCGCGCCTCACCTTCACCAGCATCGCCAAGGTCGGCGACCCCGACGCCCCCGGCCTCGTTGGCGTCGGCTACGCGGATTGACCGATCCCCTAGCCGAATTGGCCGCCCAGCTAACGAAGGTTCAGGCCGCCGTCCAAAATAATCACCTCGCCGGTCAGGTAGGAGTTGCCGATGACGGCGGCGATGAGGTCGGCGACGTCGCAAGGCTGTGCCGGGCGGCGCATCGGGCTCGACGCGTTCCACAGTGCGTGCGCGTCGGCCCAGCCGGCGGTCAGCGGGGTGTCGACCAGCCCGGGGGCGACGGCGTTGACCCGCACGTCGGGGCCGAGGGCGGCGGCCAGCAGCTTGGTGACGTGGTTGAGCGCTGCCTTGCTGGCGGCGTAGGCGATCGAGCTGCCCTTGGGGCGCACCCCGGCATGGCTGGTCACGTTCACCACGCAGCCTTGCGACTGCCGCAGCGCGGGCAGGGCCGCGGTGCACAGCAGCCACGGGGCGATCACGTTGACGTCGAAGAGCTTTCGCCAGTCGGCGGCGCTCAGCGCGGCCATGTCAGCATGCGGAACCGGCCAGCTGATGCCCGCGTTATTCACCAGCACATCGAGCCGGCCATGGCTGGCCAGCACCCGGGGGACCAGCTCGGCCGCCTCCGCCTCGTCGGACAGGTCCGCCTGCTCGTAGGTTCCGCCGAGCTCGGCCGCCAGGGCGACGCCGGCGGCACGGCTGGACCGGGAATGGACCACCACCGTCATGCCGTCGGCCGCCAGCCGCCGCGCCGTCGCCTCCCCGATCCCCGACGCAGACCCGGTCACCAATGCCACCTTCTGCATCCGGACAGCCTAGTTCCCGTGATCGTTTCACGTGCGCTCGTTATTGGACGCCATCGCGCCGCGCGGACTCAGCGCTCGTTCAGCGGATTGGGGCATCATTGTCCCCATGACCCTTGTCCTCACGATGATCGCGACCCTGTTGCTTGTCTTCCAGCTGTTGCTCATCGCCAGGGCCGTGCTCGACTGGGCCGCCGCGCTGTCGCGGCCGCCGCGGCCCAAGTCGGTGCGGGGCAGGCTGTCGGCCGTGGTGGAAAAGCTCACCGAGCCGGTCCTCGCGCCGGTACGGCGGCTGCTGCCGCCGTTGCGGCTGGGCGCGGTCGCCCTCGACATGTCGTTCGTGGTGGTCTTCTTCGTGGTGCTGCTGCTGCGCCGGTGGGTGCTCAGCATGTGAGGTTACCGACGCGCCGGAGCAGGTGGCGTGTCCAGCCGGGTCAGGTCGTCGGCGACGCCGGCGAGCCAGATTTGCATGTCGGCGACCTGATGGTCGGGAGGTGGGGGAACCTGCACGCGTGGGAAGCGAACAGCGCGCCCCTCGCCCACGGCATGGGCCGCGGCATCGCAGGCGTCGTGGACGTTGCTTGCCGAGGCGGTGACAAGCGGCCGCCACGAGCTGAGCGCGCCCGGCGCGTAGGTGTCGCGCAGCCATTCGCAGCCGCGCACGACGTGGTATCCGACCGCCAGCACGGCCTGCCAGTCCATTGTGGACTCCGCCGCGGCGTGGCGCTCGGTCTGGTACATGCCGTACGAGGCGTTGGCGAGGGCCTTGGCTTGGTTGGCGCGGGCCAAAGCCGCCACCGACGGGTCGCCGTCTTGCGACTGCGGCGGCCCAGTGAGCGCTTCGGCGGTGAGGCGCACCAGCTGGGCGCTGGCGTCGAGGAAACCGGCCGCCGACCGGCGCAGCTCGCCCCCGCCGCCACGCGGCCAGGCCAGCACCCCGGCGCCGAGCCCGATTGCGGCTCCTATCAAGACATCCAGCACCCGGACCCCGGCCAGCTCGGCGTTGGCCGGTGCGAGCTGAGTGAAGATCAGCGTCACGAGCACGGTGAACAGAGCCTGCCCCCAGGCAGGCCCGAACACGGTGCCGGCCGCGAAGGTGACCACCATGATCGGTGGCATGAGGGTGGCGTACAGGCCGGGATGGGGACCGACCACCACCAGCAGCACACCCACCGCCGCCGCCCCGGCCACCGTGCCCACGATGGCCGGGCGCAACGCGATACGCGTGTCGATGGCGCGGCTGCGCAGCAGGGTGAGCGTGGCCAGCAGAACCCAGAAGCCGTGCGACAGATCGAGCACCCCGGCGGCCAGCCGGGCCGCCGCGAGCGCCACCGCCACCCGCACGGCGCCCTGGAAGTAGACCGACCTCGGCGTGAGATGAAGCGCGAATTGCCGCCACCACAACCGAATGGTGCTCATGTAGGCGTAAGGGAAGCGCTCCCGGCGCACCGGCCTGCTGGCGATGCCGGACTCGATGGGGGCGCCCAGGGCGATGCGTATCGCGGTGGCGCTCGTCCACACCCCGTCCGCGGCGGCGAGAGCCAGCGTGGTCATCCGGATCTCGTCGGGTTCGTCGGGCGCGGACCGATCGTGAGGGAAGTGCCGCAAGGCGGAGAAGGCGTCCGCGAGTTCTTCGGTGTCGGGCGCAGGCGCGCCGCGCAACGCCTTCGCGGCCGCCCGCGCGGTGCGGGCGCAGGTGTCCAGCAGACCGGCGGCGGCCGGCGTGGCCATGCCGGGTGGCATCTCGCGCAGCCGGGCCAGCGCGAAGCGCACCATGGCACCCGCGTCGCTGAGTGCCTGGTCGCTTCGGCCCGCCGAGGCGGGGCGCGCTTCGGGCGGCAGGTGTGAGGGCCGGATTTCCTGAGCCGCCTTCTCCGTTGCGGCCAGCGTGCTCGCGATGGCTTGCGGGTCGCCTGCGGCGCGGGCGGCGAGGTGGCCGGCGAGTCCTTGGCAGGCGTCGGCGAGGCGTTCCTGGTACCCGACCGGGTCGGGCGCGGGCCACAGCGTGCGTTCGGCAAGCGCCAGCACGCCCAGTCCCACACAGACGCCGATGAGCCGTGACCCCAGCGCGTCAGGCGAATACGGCGGAAAGCACGGCAGGATGAACAGCAGCTGCATTCCCGAGGCGAGCCCGACCAGGCGAGGCCCGCCGACACCGGCGAACGCAATGAAGAAACCGAATACCAGCATCCCGGCGGTGGCGGCCCACAGGTGGCCGGCCAGCAAAGTGCCGATGGTCACGAGCAGGCAGGCGACCGGGGCGGACCATAGCAGGGTGAGCGCACGTTGTGTCGCCGATCCGGGAATCTGCGAAAGGAAACCGAGCGCGACCGTGGCGAAAATCGCGTAGGTGGCCATGGCCGGGTCGCCGACCAGGTACCGGCAAAAATAGAAGACAGCGCAGGCAACAGCGGCCACCCGGACCGCCCGGCGCACCGCCAGCAGGCCCGCGTCCCGACGCAGCAACCACTGCCGAACACCGACCACCATACGAAGCCTAGGCGGTCTTCGCTTCGCGTTTGGCCGTTTGACTGTTTCTGTGAAAATGGCGTCGCTGATCCTCACTCTGGTCCTTTGTGGACGGTGAGAAAGCAAGCACCACATTGGACTGTCGCTGGACGTATACAAAAGTTTTGATCGCATATCGAGATCGCGTGTCGCTCTCCGGAATTAGATTGCTACCGAACGTTACGTATTTACAGCGGGCTTTCCGCTAACTAGCCTTCGGCCGTATCCGTTACGAGCTACGGGGGCTTGGTGCAGATGCGCGTTGCTACGCGTTTACTCGCTTTGTTCGTTTCGCTGGCATTGGTGCCGTTTACTGTCCTGAGCCCTGCCGCCGCCGGTGTCTCCGGATGCGCGCAGAGCGCCGTCGACTCCGTTTCAGCGCTCGCCATGGCGAAGCGCTGTGGAGCACGCGTTGAGGCGCTGGACCAGCGGACCGAGACCGGCCAGATCTTTGTCAACCCCGACGGCACGGCCGTCGCCGAGGAGCACGCCTATCCACAACGGGTGCGCCGCAACGACGGGACCTGGGCGGGGCTCGATGCGACCCTGATCCGAAACACCGACGGGTCGGTGTCGCCACGTTCATCGGTGGTCAACATCGTGCTGTCCGGAGGCGGCGCGGGCGTCTTCGCCTCGGCGAGCCGCTCCGGACACCGGCTGGACCTGTCCTGGCCGGACACCTTGCCAGCGCCTGTTTTGGACGGTAACACCGCAACGTATAGAAATGTCTACCCGGATGTCGATCTGGTGGTCAACGTCTCGGAGACCGGCTTCAACCAGGTCCTGATCGTCAAGAACCGGCAGGCCGCCCGGCATCCCGCGGTGCGGTCGCTGCGGCTGGGCGTCGCGTTGACCGGCTTGCGCTGGGACGACAAAGCCGGGCTGCGGGCGGTGGACGGCGACGGACGGGTCATCATGGCCTCCGACTCGGGCCGGATGTGGGAATCCGCGCCGACGACGGCGAAGCCCGCCAAATACGGCGCGACGCTGGCCGAGGAGGGCGAAACACGTCGCGAAAGCTCGCCGCGCGGGCCGGGGTCCGGTGCCCGCGACGCCGCGGTGAACGTGACACGGCAGGGCTCCACGCTGGCGATCACGCCCGACACCTCGCTTCTCGACGATCCCAGGGCGGTGTATCCGCTGTTCGTCGACCCAGGCCCGAACTACACCAAATGGACGATGATCAATAGCCAGTACCACACCACGAAGTACTGGAACTTCGACAAGACCGACTGCCCGCCGGAGCCGGGCAAGGGCGGCGCGGTCTACCAGACCGAGTGCGGCAAGGTCGGCCGGGCGGTCGGCTACTCGATGATCTACCGGTCGATGTGGGAGTTCTCCACCGCAGGCTATCCGGGCAAGCAGGTGCTCAGCGCCAAGTTCACCATCGACCTGCTGCACTCCTCGGTCTGCGACAACTACACCTGGACCCAGCTCAGATGGGTCAACGGCTATCTGGACTCGGAGACGACCTGGGACAGCATCGCCGGGGCGTGGGACGGCATCGACGCGGGAGCGAGCAACGTGTCGTCTTGCTCGCAGGCGCGCAAAGGCACCGAATACGCCGGCGGCAGGCTCAACGAGGTGTTGCAGGCCGCGGCCAACAGCAGCTGGGGATACACCACGTGGGGTCTGAAAGCCGAGGACGAGAGCAACTCCAACGACTGGAAGAAGTTCGACGCCAAGACCGCCACCCTGATCGTCGTGCTCAACACCCCGCCCAACACGCCCGACCAGCTGAGCGTGGACAACCAGGCGTGCGCCTCGGGCGCCAACCGGCCTTTCATCAAGACCGCGACACCGACGCTGCGTTCGCACGTGTGGGATGAGGACGGTGACCGGCAGGACGACTGGTTCGCCTACGCCCAACTGAAGTACACCGACAGGCCGCTGGCGGGCGACATCAACGCCGATGGCAAGGCCGATGCCATGTTCTGGCGACCGGCGACCGGGGATTGGACAGCCAAGGCCACCGGGTCGTCGGCCACCACCACCACACAATGGGGGTTGAACGGGGATATCCCGCTGACCGGAGACTTCGGCGGCGACGGCCGCGACGACCTCGTGGTGTGGCGGCCCTCCAGCGGCGAATGGTATGTCGCCCACACCGGCGGCAGCGCCGGTCAGCTGCGGGTGTGGGGAGTCAACGGCGACATTCCGCTGGTGGGTGACTTCAACGGCGACAACGTCGACGACGCCATGATTTTCCGGCCGTCCACGGCCGAGTGGTATCTGGCCTACACCAATGGAGGCGCAGGCTTCTTCAAGTTGTACGGCGACGTCAACTCTCAGGACGTTCCGCTGGTCGCCGACTACAACGGCGACAACAAGGACGACATCATCATCTATCGCCCGTCCACCGGCGACTGGTGGCTCGCCTACACCGACGGCGCGATGGTTCGGGAACGGGTGGGTTTCGGCGGCGCCGGCGACCGGCCGTTCATCGGCGACTTCAACGCTGACAACAAGGACGACTTCGTGATCTGGCGCGCCGCCACCACGGCCTGGGACGTCTGGTATTCGGGCGGCAGCACCGCCCAGCTCAGTGCCAACCTCGGCGACGGCAGCCATGAAGGCGTCATCGGCGACTTCAACGCTGACAACAAGGACGACATCGCCGTCTTCAACGGTGGCGCCTGGACTGTGCGCTACACCGGCGGCACCAACGCCACCTTGGCCACCGGGCTCGGCGGCACCGGGCAGGCCTTCGCCGACATCGGCAGCGGCGTCAAGAGCGGCGTCGACAACAACGCGTTTGGCGATCTGACGACGATTCCGTTGTGGCACAACAGCATCTACACGTTCCGCTCACAGGCCAACGACTATCCGAGCAGAGGCGTGGTGTACGGCAACTACGGCACCTCGGCGGTGACCAACATGCCCGGCAACTGCGAGTGGCAGGTCGACCTGGTCAAGCCCGCGGTGCCGACGGTGACCTCCGACATCTATGTGGAGGGCCAGACCAAGGGGTCGGTGGGCAAGACGGGCCGGTTCACCTTCGCCAGTTCCGCGGACACCACGTCGTACAGGTGGGGCTGGTCGGATCCGCCGGGCAACGCGCTGACGCCGGGCTCGCTGGGCGGCACGGTATCGATCGACTGGACTCCTCAGTCGGGCGGTCTGAAGACGTTGTACGTGACCGCGGTCGACCGGGCCGGAAATGAGCAGACCAAGTCCTTCCAGTTCTATGTGTCCGCGCCGACCAACGCGCTCGCGCGCTGGCGGATGAACGACGTGCCCGCTGACCCGCCGGCCTCGACCGAGACGCTGATCGACGACACCAACCCGGTCAGCGGAAAGCCGCTGACACTTCACGGCGGTGGCCTGCTTCAGCAGCCCGGCCCGATCGTGGGCGGTCAGCCCGTGCTCGACCTCGACGGCGTGGACGACTACGCGGCGCGCGCGGCCACGTTGGACACGAGCAAGAGCTTCACGGTCTCGGCATGGGTGAAGATGGACACCGCAGGGGTGGATCGCACCATCATTTCCCAGGCGGGCACCAACTTCTCCTCGTTCTACCTGGGCTACGACCAGGCGACCCAGAAGTGGTCGCTGCGGGCGCCCTCCAGCCCGAACACCAGTCCCGCGCCGGTTTGGGAGGCGGCCGTGTCCACCGGCCCGGCACAGCTCGGCGTCTGGACCCACCTGACCGGCGTCTACGACTCGGCGGAACGGCGGCTCTACCTCTACGTCAACGGTGTGCTGGAAGGCGTCTCGAACCAGATTTCGCTGTGGAACGCCACCGGTGAGTTCCGGATCGGGCGCAGCGCTAACACCTGGTTCGACGGATCGATTGCGGTGGCCCAGGTTTGGGACCGCGCCATCACCTCCGACGAGGCCCGCGTACTGACCAACCCCGACGATGCGACGTGGGGTTCGAAGGTCGGTCTGTGGCACTTCGACGCGGGCTACGACCCGTCGGCGGATTCCTCCAACTACGGACACGACCTGAACTACCGCAACAGCGCGACGATCCCGCTGGGGGAGTCGGGCAAGTTCGGCACCGGTCTGCAGGTCGGTCCGGATGGATACATGGAGACCGATGCGCAGGTGCTGCACACCGACCAGTCGTTCACGGTGTCGGCGTGGGTGAAGATGAATCCGGGCACGGCGCTGACGAGCAACTATCAGGCGGTGACCCAAAGCGGCGTGGCCAAGAGCGGGTTCTGGCTCGGATCACGCCACTACGGCGGCGGGACGGCGAAGTGGACGTTCTCGATTCCGGAAAGCGACACCGACACCAGTGCGCTGGTCAACGCGGCGTCCTCGGTGGCGTTGACCGCCGCCGACCAAGGGGTGTGGACCAAACTCACCGGCAGCTACGACGCCAACAGCCGACAGCTCAAGCTCTACGTGAACGACGTGCTGATGGGTTCGGCGGTCAAGCAGACACCCGCCTGGGACGCCACGGGGACCTTCCTGGTCGGCCGGGCCCTGTGGTCGGAGCAGGGCAGCGCGCCAGTTCTTGTGGACGGCTGGCCGGGCAACATCGATGAAGTCGTGGCCTACCAAGGGGTGTTCACCCCCAACCTGGCTCTGGGTAAGCCGGTGACCGCGGACTCCGCCTGCAACGCCACCGAAACCGCGGCCAAGGCGGTCGATGGCCGGTGGGCGTCCACCGGGGACAAATGGTGTTCGGTGGGCGCCTCGAAGTGGCTGCAGATCGACCTGGGGACGGCGCGGCCGTTCCGTGAGATCACCATCCGCCACGCCGACCAGGGCGGCGAAAGCACCACCGCCAACACGAAAGACTTCACCATCGCGGTCTCCGACGACGGCTCGGCCTGGACCACCATCGCGACCGTGACCGGCAACACCCGTGGTCTGACCGACCACGCCTTCGCCGCGGTCACCAAGCGCTACATCCGATTGAGCGTCCAAACCCCCACCCAGAACAGCGATCCGGTCACCCGCATCTACGAGGTCGAGGTGTATTGATGAATATCCGACTCGCGCCAGTGCTTTTAGCACTGGCGCTGGTTCCAGCTGCCTTCGTCAGCCCGCCGGGCACCGCGCACGCCGCGCCCTCGATGCCCTGCGAGCCCACGGCCGCAAGCACTCCGGCGGCACTCGCGCACGCGCGCCGTTGTCTGGGCCGGGTGGAGGCGCTGGACAGGCGCACCGAAACCTCGCAGGTTTTCGTCCACCCCGACGGGAGTGGGACGATGGAAACCTATGCGTATCCGCAGCGCGTCAAGCTTCGCGACGGACAATGGTCCTCTTTGGACGCCACCCTGCAACGCCGTGCGGACGGCTCGATATCGCCCCGCGCGTCGGTGGTGGACAGCACCTTCTCCGGCGGCGGCGCCGCACCGCTGGTGGTCGGCAAACGCGGCGGCAATGAGGTGTCGCTGAGCTGGCCTTCCGCGTTGCCGGCGCCCGAGCTGTCGGGCAACACGGCCACCTATCCGAACGTCTTGCCCGGCGTCGACCTCGTGGTGACCGCCACGGAGACCGGCTTCGGCGAGGTGCTGGTGGTCAGGGATCGCGCTGCGGCAAGGAATCCGGCCTTGCGCAAGCTTTCCCTTGGTACCCAGCTGAAAGGTCTGCATTGGACAGAGCACGACGGCGCGCTGGCTGCCGTCGACGCCCAAGGCCGGGCGATGCTGGTGGCGGATGCGCCTCGGATGTGGGATTCGGCGGCAGAGCCGGGTGAGCGCAGCACGGCGGCCAAACCGAGCAAGCAGGCCAAGACCGCGCCCATCGCGGTGTCGCGTTCAGGCGATCACCTGACGCTGACGCCCGATGTATCGCTCTTGGACAATCCGAGCGCGGTGTTCCCGCTGTTCCTCGACCCGACCATCAGCACCCCCACCTGGACGATGATCAACAGTCAGTTCACCACGCAGTCGTATTGGAGCTACGACAAGCAGGACTGTCCACCCGAGCCAGGCAAGGGCGGTGCGGTCTATCAGACCGACTGCGCCAAGGTCGGGCAAGCGGTGGGCTACACCATGGACTACCGGTCGATGTGGCAGTTCTCCACCGCCGACTTCGTCGGGCTGCAGATCACGAGCACCAAATTCACCATCGACCTGCTGCACTCGTCGCTGTGCAACAACGGCACCGCCTGGACCCAGCTGCGCTGGGTGAACGCCGGGCTGGGGTCGGGCACCACCTGGGCCAACAACAGCGGCAGCTGGGACTCCATCGACGCCGGCTCAAGCAACGCCGACACCTGCAACCAGGCCCGCAAGGGAACCGAGTTCGCCGGAAGCCGGCTGCAGGAAATCATCGAGATCGCCGCCCGGGACAGCTGGGCGTCGGTGACGTGGGGCCTCAAAGGCGAGTCGGAGACCGACTCGGGCGACTGGAAGAAGTTCGACGCGAAAACGGCACGGCTCATCGTCGGGGTGAACCACGTTCCGGGTGTCCCCACGTCTTTGACTACCGACAACCAGGCTTGCGTCACAGGCAGCAACCGCCCCTTCGTCAAGACTGCGACGCCGGCGCTGAGCGCCTATCTGTCCGATTACGAGGGTCAGAAGCTGACCGCGAGCTATGAGTGGGCCCGGATCCGCAACGACGGCAGCTACGGTTCGTTCGGCGCCTTCACCAAAACGCTGGTCGATCCGGGACACTCCGAGCCGATCAACGCCACCGCCGGGGTGATCGAAGGCGGCGACGAGATCGTGGGCGCGGCGGACTGGACCCGCGACGGCAAGACCGACGTCTTGGTGCGTGACACCGGTGGCGTCCTGTACGTGCTGCCCGGTGACCGCACGGTGCTCAAGCCACGCCAGCAGATCGCCACCGGCATGGGCGGATTCACGTTCGCGGGCTGGGTCGACTGGGACAAGGACGGCTATCTGGATGCAGTCGGGCGCATCGACACCACGGGCGAGCTTCGCCTCTACGTCGGCGGGCCGAGCGGCTGGACCGGCAGCTACTACGTGATCGGCGGCGGCTGGGGTGGCTATACGTTCTTCGGCCTGGCCGACTGGGATCGCGACGGCCACCAGGACATCCTCGCGCGCGACCCGAACGGGGACGAGTGGCTCTATCCCGGTGAGAGCAAGCGCACCGTGTCGGGGCAGGCGCGGGCGCTGATCGGCGCCGGCTGGGGCGGCTACACCTCGTTCGGCACCATCGACTGGGACAAGGACGGCTCACCCGATGTCATCGCCCGCGACCCGTCCACCGGTCAGCTGTGGCTTTACCTCGGCAGCGGCACCCGCAGCTACTATTCCGGCAGCCCTTACCGATACGAGATCGGCGCTGGCTGGGCCGAGTACACCGCGAAGGTGATGCCGGACTTCAACGGCGACGGCAATGCCGACCTGATCGCGCAATATCTGAGCGAGCGCACGTGGTATTCCTATCCCGGCTCTGGCGCCCGGACCTCCGGCGGGGCCAGGTCGACGATCGCGACCCTCGGTCTGTCGGACGCGGTGCGCTACGTCTGGACAGCGCGCAGCCACGACGGTTACGCCTGGAGCGGCACCTCGGCGCTGTGCGAGTTCGAAGTGGACACCACCAAACCCGCGGTGCCGACGGTGATCCCGGACATCTATGTGGAAGGCCAGACCCGCGGGTCAGTCGGCAAGACCGGCAGATTCACCTTCTCCAGTTCATCGGACACGAAGACGTTCAAGTGGGGCTGGTCGGACCCGCCGGGCAACACGCTCACCCCCGGCACGTTGGGCGGCAGCGTGTCGATTGACTGGACTCCGCAGTCCGGTGGTCTCAAAACGCTTTACGTCAAAGCGATCGATCGAGCCGGCAACGAGGAATCCAAGATATTCCAGTTCTTCGTGGCCGCGCCCACCAACGCGATCGCCCGCTGGCGAATGAACGACGTGCCGGCCGACCCACCCACACCGACGGTTTTCGTGGACGACACCGGCAACGGCCGGACCGCCACCGTCGCCGGGGCCACGCTTCAGCAGCCGGGCCGCATCGTGGGCGGTCAGCCTTCGGCGGGCTTCGACGGCGACGACAACGCGGCGACGGCCTCATCGGCGATCGCGGACACCAGCAAGAGCTTCAGCGTCGCCGCGTGGGTGAAGCTGGGCGATCTGGCCACTTCGCACACGGTGATCAGCCAGGGTGGCACCAGCACCAGCGCGTTCCTGCTCGAATACGAGCGGGCGGGGCAATGGAAGTTCACCGCGACCTCGGCTGACAGCTCCACTCCCGGCTATGCGGCGGCGATCGCCCGCACCTTGCCACGCAAGGATGTCTGGACCCATCTGGTGGGCCAGTACGACTCGGCCGCACGAGAGCTGCGCATCTACGTCAACGGCGTGCTGGAGCGGGCCGAGCCGAACGTGGTGATGTGGGACGCCAACGGCCCCACCCTGCTCGGCGGCAGCTCGCCGCAGCGCTGGGTCGGCAACCTGGCCGAGGTACAGGCCTGGGATAGGGCCATCACCTCCGACGAGGTGCGGGCGCTGGTCAATCCCGACGACGCGGCTTGGGGTTCGAAGGTCGGCCTGTGGCACTTCGACGCCGGCTATGATCCGTCAGCGGATTCGTCGGCCTACGGACACGACTTGAACTACCAGAACGGTGTCACGATTCCGCTGGGACAGTCGGGCCAGACCGGGACAGGCGTGCAACTCGACGGCGTCGATGACTCGATGGTCACCGATGGCCAGGTGCTGCACACGGATCAGTCGTTCACCGTGTCGGCGTGGGCCAAGATCGCGAACGGTGCGGACATGACCGGCAACCATCAGGTGCTGGGGCAGGACGGTCAGCTCTTCAGCGGGTTCTATCTGGGCTACCGCAATGTCTCGGGCACACCCCGGTGGTCGTTCGCCATGAAGGAGACCGACGAGGTAACGGCGGCATGGGCCGCGGCCAGCTCGCCCACCCCGTTGACCGTCGCCGATCAGGGCGTGTGGACCAAGCTCACGGCAAGCTACAACGCCTCCACCGGCGCCA
Organism: Rhizocola hellebori; assembly: GCF_016862955.1. Classification (GTDB taxonomy): domain Bacteria; phylum Actinomycetota; class Actinomycetes; order Mycobacteriales; family Micromonosporaceae; genus Rhizocola; species Rhizocola hellebori. The sequence goes on from NZ_BONY01000010.1 coordinate 60,251, forward strand.
TGACGCTGCATGTCAACGACGCCTTGGTGGCGACCGCGACCCGGGCCTTGGCCGGCTGGGACGCCACCGGATCGCTGAGCGTGGGACGCGCCTGGTGGACCAGCGCGGCACCCGGCGACTTCGCGCACGAGGTGGACCACTGGGCAGGCAACATCGATGAAGTTGTTGCCTACCAGGGGCTTTTCGTACCCAACATCGCCCTGAACAGGACCGCGACCGCGGACTCAACCTGTAACGCCGACGAGAGCGCGGCCAAAGCCGTCGACGGCAGGTGGGCCTCCTCGGTGGACAAGTGGTGCTCGTTGGGCGCCTCCAAGTGGCTGCGCATCGACCTGGGTACGGCCCGGCCGTTCCGCGCGATCACGATCCGTCATGCCGAGCAGGGCGGAGAGTCCACCGACTCCAATACGCGCGACTTCACCATCGAGGTGTCTGACGATGGCGCCGTCTGGACCACGGTGGCCACCGTGACCGGCAACACGCGCGGCCTGACCGACCATCCATTCGCGACTGTCACCAAACGCTATGTCCGCCTTGCGGTGCAAACCCCCGCTCAGAGCGGCAACCCTGCCGCTCGCATCTACGAGGTCGAGGTTTATTGATGACACACACACGGGGCAGCCGGTGGACCCGGCGATTGGCGACCTTCGCCAGCTGTGTCCTGCTGGCATCCACCTTCCATGTGCCGCCGGCATCGGCCAAGCCGGCCGAACACCTCAAGCCACAGGCCGAATCCGTAGTCGACGGCTACACGGTGAAGTCGAAGCTCATCGAGCGCGTCAAGACGGGACAGCCGTTCAGCCCGCCGGCGCCGGTGTGGCCCACCGCCACCAACGCGGAGGTGGCGCTGCCGTCGCCGCGGATTCAGGGGTCGGCCTCGGTGCCCATGGTCGCGGCGGCAGGCTTGCCTGTGCGGCTGGGAAAGGGCAGCACCAACGGGCCTGAGAAGATTCAGGTGCAGTCCTACGATCGAGCTGTCAGCAAGTCGCTGGGAGTCGACGGCCTGCTGGTGCGGCTCTCACGGGCCGACGGGGTGGCTTCGGCGGGCTCGGCCGAGTTCGGCTTGGACTACAGCGCCTTCCGGTACGCCTACGGCGGCGACTGGGCCACTCGCCTTCAGCTGCGGGTGCTGCCGGACTGCTTCCTGACCTCACCGGCGGCGGCCCAATGCCAAGGGTATGAAGTCAAGTCGCGCAACGATGTGCGAAGCGGCGTGATTTCGGGCGAGGTCAGTGTGGCGGCGTCCGGCACGCAGACCTCCAACCGGTTCGCGACCAGCCTGGGCGGCTCGGGCGGCACGCTGGTGGCGCTGACCGCCGGAGCGTCCGGCGCGGCGGGCGACTACAGCGCCACGTCGCTTGCGCCTTCGGCCACTTGGACCGGCGGCTCCAACTCGGGTGACTTCTCATGGAGCTACCCGCTGCGCACACCCCCGGGCCTGGGCGGCCCGACGCCGAAAATCAGCGTCAACTACTCCTCGGCCAGTGTGGACGGCCGGATGGCCGCCTCGAACAGCCAGCCCTCCTGGTTCGGTGAGGGTTTCGACTGGCAGCCGGGCTCGATCGAGCGGCGCTACAACAGCTGCGCCGAGGACATGGGCGCCGGAGCCAACAACAGCACCAAAACCGGCGACCAGTGCTGGGACACCGACAACGCCATGATCTCGCTTTCCGGCCACGCCGGTGAGCTGATCAAGGACAATGCCGTGGAGAACAAATGGCATCTGCGCAACGACGACGGCACTGTCATCGAGCGCAAGTACAGCGCCTCCAACGGGGACAACGACGGTGAGTGGTGGGTCGCCACCACGACCGACGGCACCCAGTACTGGTTCGGTGGCCGGGCCGGTGCGAATTCGACGCTGAACACCGAGGTTTTCGGCAACCACGTCAACGAGCCGTGCCACCTGAGCACCTTCGCGGCGTCGCACTGCACGCAGACCTACCGCTGGTATCTGGACTACGTGGTCGACCTGCACGGCAACACGATGTCGTACACGTACACCAAGGACACCAACAAGTACGGCATGAACAACTCGACCACCAACCTGGTTTCCTACGACCGGGCCGGTTACCTCGAGAAGATCGAATACGGCACGCACACCGCGGTCACCGGCAGCGCCCCGATGCGGGTGCTGTTCAACCTCGCCGACCGCTGCCTGGCAAACTGTGCCGCACCGAGGACGGCGACGAACTTCCCGGACGTGCCGACCGACAAGGACTGCGCGGCGAGCCCCTGCAACAACTTCTCGCCCACCTTCTGGATGACCAAGCGGATCTCCTCGATCCAGACCGAGGTGTGGGACGGCGTTTCGGCCTACCGGCCGGTGGAGCGGTGGGGCTTCACCCACACGTTCCCAGACCCGCTCGACGGCGGCGTGGGCATCACTCCGGCGCTGTGGCTGGAGAAGATTTCCCACGTGGGCCTGGTCGGCGGCGAGAAGAACCTTCCCGACGTGACCTTCGTCGGTGAGCTGCGGCCGAACCGGGTCGACACCAACGGCGACCAGTTCCCGGCCATGAACAAATTCCGGGTCACCACCGTCAACTCCGAGTCGGGCGGCAAGCTCGGGGTCACCTACTACCCGGCGGATTGCGACAAGAACTCCGGCCGGATACCGAACAAGGATGCGTTGCAGGACAACAACCTGCGCTGCTATCCGGTGAAGTGGGCGCCTCCCGGCTACACCGATCCGATCAACGACTACTTCCACAAGTATGTGGTCAAAGACGTGACCGAGTCGGATCTGACCGGATCATCGGGGCGTGCGATCACCCACTACGACTATGTGGGTACCCCGTCCTGGCACTACAGCGACGAAGACGGCATGACCAAGAAGGAGATGAAAACCTGGGCCGGATGGCGCGGCTATGGCGCTGTCGTCACGACCAAGGGCGACGGCACCGACGTGCAGACCAAGGTGGAGACCCGCTACTTCCGGGGTATGCATGGCGATCACCTGCCGTCGGGGACCCGAAACATCGTCATGCCGGCGATCGCCATCGGCAATGTGCCCGCGGTCAACGACGAAGACCCCTACAACGGCCTGGTGCGCGAGACCATCACCTACAACGGCCCCGCCGGCGCCGAGGTGTCGGCGACGGCGGGCGAGCCCTGGATGTCGGCGCCCACCGCGACCCGCACCCTCGACGGCACCACCGTGTACGCCCGGATCATCAACCTCGCCGTGTCGCATTCACGCACTGCGATGGATGGCGGGCGTGCGCCCCGGCTGACCAAGACGGTCACCACCTTCGACGCCTATGCCATGCCCACGAAGGTGGAGGACTTCGGCGACACCGCCAAGGCCGATGACGAGAAGTGCACCCTGACTGACTACATCCGCAACACCGCCATCAACCTGGTGGATCGGGTGGCGCGGTCGCGCACCTACGCCGTCGACTGCACCAAGGTCGGGCTAGGCGGCCTCACCGACGACGACGCCGTCAGCGACGATCTGACCTCGTATGACGGCCTGGCCTGGAACGTCGCACCGACCGTCGGCAACGTCACCAAAACGGAGACGATGAAGACCTTCAACGGTGGCAGCCCGACCTACTTCACCGCGAGCATCACCAATTACGACCTTCACGGCCGCGTTCATGAGTCGTGGGACACCCGCGGCGCCAAGACGACCACGACCTACACGCCGGCTTCAGGCGGACCGGAGATTTCGCGGACCGAGACCAGCCACCTCGGCTGGGTGAAGTCCACGGTCAACGAGCCCGCCTGGGGTGTGCCGACGTCGACGACAGATGTCAACGGCCGCAAGGTGACCTTCGCCTACGACGGCCTGGGACGCCTGACGTCGGTGTGGTATCCGGGTCGCGAGGCGCCGCAGCCGGCCAACGTGGTCTACGACTACCTGATCCGCAACGCCGCTCCCACCGTGGTCACCACCAAGCGCCTCAACCCGGCCGGTGGCTACATCACGTCGTACAAGCTCTACGACAACCTGTTGCGGATGCGCCAGACGCAAGACCCGGACCATGCCGGCAACCCCAACAAGACGGTCGTCACCGAGACCTTCTACGACTCGGCCGGGCGGACCTTCAAAACACACGACCAGTACGTCGCCGGGGTCGCCCCGAGCACGGAACTGTATGTGGCGACCGGAAACATCCCCTCGCTGAAGGTCACCCAGTACGACGGCGCGGGCCGCGATGTCGCCCAGATCCAGCAGAAGGACGGTGCTCCGGGCAGCCCCGGCGGCACCGAAATGTGGAAGACGACCACTGTCTACGGCGGGGACCGCACCGATGTCACGCCACCGCAGGGCGGCACATCGACCTCCAGCCTCACTGACGCCCGCGGCAACGTCGTCGAGCTGCGCCAGTACCGGCCGGGTTATCCGGTCGGCGGCACGACGGGCTATGACAAGACCACGTACGACTTCAACCGCAAGAACCAGCTGACCAAGGTCACCGATGCGGCGAACATCAAGTGGGAGTACCAGTACGACCTCGCCGGCCGCCAGACCGTGAGCATCGACCCGGACAAGGGCACCACGACCACCACGTTCAACGACTCCAGCGACGTGCTGACCACGAAGAACGGCAAGAACGAGGTCCTCGCCTACACCTATGACGCGGTGGGGCGTAAGACAACTCTGCGCTCGGGTTCGGACACCGGCCCCAAGCGCGCCGAGTGGGTCTACGACCGGTTGTCCAACGGCACCTTCGTCTACGGGCAGGTCACCAAGACGATCCGCTGGGACGGCACCGATCAGTACATCAAGGAACACGTCGGCTACACGCAGGACTACAAACCGACCAGCGTCAAGTACACGATCCCGAACAGCGCCTTCGCCACCGGGCTCAACGGCGCCTACTCCTACGTCTACACCTACTATCAGGACGGCTCACCGGAAACCCTGCGGATGCCGGCCCTCGGTGACCTGAGCCTGGGCCAGGAGACGCTCACCTACGGCTACAACAGTTTGGGCAAGCCGCTCACGTTGAACACCTCACTGGTGGGCGGAACCTATCTGGACAAGCCGGATCCGAACACCCCCGAGACCGAATACACCAGCTTCGGGGAGATCGCCGCGCTGCACCTGCGCAACAACGCCGGTGACTGGGTCGATGTCGGCAACACGTATGAGACCGAAACCCGGCGGCTGGCTCAGATCATCACCAAGCGCCAGCAGGGTTCCGTCGCCGACATCGATGTTCGGTTCAGCTATGACGGCATGGGCAATGTCACGAAGATCGTCGATCAGGCGGTCGGCGACCGCCAGTGCTTCCGTACCGACCACCTGCGCCGGCTCACCGAGGCGTGGACACCCGACACCGACAACTGTGTGCTCGACCCGACGGCCGGTGCGCTGGGCGGGCCGGCCAAGTACTGGCACTCGTATGAATATGACACGACGGGGACCCGTAGCAAGCTCATCGAGCACACCACCGCCACCGGCGAGAAGACCACCACCTACACCGTGCCCGGCGGCGCCCACAAGCTGACCGCGACGTCCACAGTGGACGACACCGGCACCAAGGCGGGCACCTACCAATACGACGCCTCCGGCAACACCGAAAAGCGTCCTACGGCAACGGCCGGCACCCAGACTCTCAGCTGGGACGTCGAGGGTCACCTGGCCACGTCGATCGATACCACCGGCACCACCAGCTACCTCTACGACGTGGACGGCTCCCGGCTGATCCGCAAGGACCCGACCGGAAAGACGCTCTACCTTCCGGGTCAGGAGCTGCGCTACCAGTCAGGTGTCAAGAAATGCACCCGCTACTACACCCACGCCGAGCGCACCATCGCGACCCGCACCTCCAGCGGGCTGGTGTGGCTGGCGGCCGACCACCACGGCACCGCGAACCTGAGCGTCAACGCGGTCGGCCAGGCCACGTCGATCCGGCGGCAAACCCCCTTCGGTGAGCTGCGGTCGACCACCGGCACCTGGCCGTCGGCGATGGACAAGGGTTTCGTCGGTGGCACGAAGGACAACACCGGGCTGACCCATCTGGGCGCCCGCGAGTACGACCCGCTGATCGGCCGGTTCATCTCGGTCGACCCGGTGATCGACAGCAAAGACCCGCAGCAGATGCACGGCTATTCCTACGCCAACAACTCTCCGGTGACGGCCTCCGATCCGGACGGTTTGTGGCCGAAGTGGGCCGACAAGGCGCTCAGTGCTGTCAACAACGTGGTGCAGCAGCAGGTCAGTTCCGTGGCCAGCGCGGTCAAGGCGGCCGGCACCTGGGTCTACGACAACGCCGGCACCATCTCCACGGTGCTGGGTGTGGCCGCGATGGTCTGTGCGGTGGTTCCACCGCTTCAGGCGGTCGCACCGTTCCTCGGTGCGGCGTCGACGGCGATCGGGGCCATCGAAACCTTCAAGACATGCAAGGAAGGCATGTCGCTGGACTGCGCGATGGGCATCACCGATCTCATCCCGGGCGGCCGGGCTCTGGGCGCGCTGGGCAAGGCAGCCAAGTACGCCGATGAGGCAGCCGACCTGGCCAAGGCCAACAAGCTCGCACCGGGCAGGCCAAGGCGTCCCGACGTCGACGCCGGCGACGGCCCGCCCGCCAAACCCAAGGGCGGCGGCTGCCGCAGCTTTGACCCGAAGACGCCTGTGCTCATGGCCAACGGTGCCCAGAAGGCCATCGGCGACATCATCGAGGGCGAGCAGGTCCTGGCGATGGACCCGAAGACCGGCATCAACGGCTCATACGATGTCACCGCCCGGTTCCTCAACCTTGACGTCAAGTTGACCGATTTGATGGTGCGCGTGGATCCGGATCTCTTCCAGACCGGCGACGAGTACACCGACACCATCAGCACGACCCAGCATCACCTGATCCTGGACCTCACCGTGGGCGCCTGGACCTATGCGGGGTCGTTGGAGCCGGGTCACCTTCTGCACAACCCGGGCGCGGCGACGGTCAAGGTTGTCGCGGTGCACAACTACCTGGGCGAGAAGTGGATGAGCGACCTCACGGTGAATGGGGCGCACAGCTTCTATGTCATGGTCGGCGACGCCGCCGTCCTCGTTCACAACATGCCCGTTGACGACGCCGGCAATGTCCACCCGAACTGGGCTGTCGACGAGATCAGAAGGATCAAGGCGGGCAACGGAACGCCACGGACACATGCCCCACCCAGCACCGTTCAAAAGATCTATCAGGGCCATGAGTCGCCTGCTCATGCGGCACGCTGGGGTCAATCTACGGAGTGGGAAGTCCCGGCGATGCGCCAGCGGGTGAACGCCGACGAGTTCCGGATCTTGCACAATCCCAAGTACGACTCGTACGGATACACCTCGAACAAGTACGTAAAAATCACTACACTTCCCCCGGAGCTCTGCGACACGCCGTAGCACCGGCATCACCCGGGTGTGTGCAGGCTGGAAACCTGCGCACACCCGGTTTTGGCTGAGGAGACTTTGTTGGGCCCGACATACGCGTTGGATTTCGAACAGGAACCATGGCGGCGTATAGAGTTCGACGACCTTCGCGGGTTTTTCACCGGCGCCTACAGTTCCTACGAGTGGTGGGATGACACCGGCGACGACGCGCCGCTACGCATCGAGTTCACGATCGGTGCCCTTCGACCCGCTATCTCCACCGCTGATGCGGTCGACACCTCGGCCGGCGACGCTTCGGTCCAGATTCTGGATCACTCCGGTGAGGTTGTCGGTGCGTATCCGATCTGGGGTGTCCGGATGCGTTACCAGGAGCCGGGATTGGTCGTCGTCACGGCCTATGCGCAACTCTTGGCGCACAGGCTGGCGGAGGCCATGTGGGACAGCAGGCGGCTGGGCCTGCCGACCGAAAACAACTCGTGGGCCGCGTTGCCTGAGGAGGGCAGGGAAGCATGGCTCGAAGTGGTTCGAGTCGGCGCTTCCCCCGTCGCTTCCGACTCGCGAGATCGAGTCATCCACCTCGACGGCCGGCAGGTAACCGATCTGGCAGGCTACTTCCTGGCGCTCGGCGAAGCGGTCAACGGCCCTGGCGGCTACTTCGGGGCGAACTTCGCGGCCGTGACCGACTGCCTGCTCGGTGGCCACGGCGTCGAGGGAGCGCTCACCCTCATCTGGCACGACTTTGAGGTGGCGCGCCAGTCGATGACCCGTGTGGTGCAGACCGGCGACGGCCCGATGCCGTGTGTGGACATCGCGGTGTCTTCGCTTCGCGAGAACGGTGTCGAGCTCATTTTTCCGTAGCCTCGCGCAGAAAGCCGTTTGCGCGGGCAGGGGCCAGCCCTCGATTATGGCCGCGTGGGGATCGACCTCGAGCTGGCCGATGTCGCCGCCGCCAAGTACCAGCTTCGCGACTGTCAGGCTGCGGGCGGTTGGTGCGGCCATGAGCCCGACTGCGAAGCGCACCTGTGGCGCCTGCTCAGTCTTGGTCCATCGGAGTTCCCGGTGCGCCGTTTCTACGACATCAACGAGACAATGCAGTTGACCGGCATGGGATACGACGCCGAACCCGTGCCGTGGCTTGACTTTCTGCGCGACGCCGGCGAGCCGTCACGGCATCAGGTCTTTCTGCGGTGGCGAATGCAAACTGTGCCTGGGAAGACTGGGATCCCCTCGTTCAAGCTCCTGTCCAACGATCGCTGGCTGGTGACGGCTTACGAGATCGATGAGGCGCTGGCCGCGTATGCCGAAGTGCCGGCTGAACAGAAAGCGATTCTGGAGACCAACGCGCGGTGGGCCAGCTGGCTGGAATGGCTTGCGCTGGCCCGAGAACGCGGTGGCTTCGAAGCTGAGTGAGACGCCTCAGCGCACCAGCACGATGGCTTTGCCGAGGCGTCCCAGGATGGTGAGCAGGTCGTCGGTTTTACTCATCCAAGCGACGTTGGTACGCATGCGGGCCAGGTCGTCGGCGAAGGTCGCGGTGCGGATGTTGCGTGCGGCGTCGGCCTGGTCGGCGGCGCGCCAGGCCAGGGCACATTCGCCGGTGCCGGTGGCCAGACCCCAGCCGGCCAGCATCGCCTCGGTCGGGCTGCCTGTCCTGATGTTGCCGGCCTGCTCGTAGGCGTGATATCCGGACAGGGTGCAGGTGGCGAAGGCTTGGCGCCGCTTGGAATTGCCGGCCAGCGCGTCCGAGAGTTGTTGCTCGCCATGCTTTTGAATCAGGTCGGCGACGTGGTCGTGGGCTTGCCAGGCCGCGGTGAGCGCCGGTTCCAGGGTCCACTCGACGAGGTTCGGCGCCACCGGGACAACCAGGTCGGTCAGGGGAACAAGAAGGGCTGTCTGGTCGAAGATCGTGCGAAACGACTGCGCCCGCAAGGTGTCCTTCATCATTGTCACGGTCACCCGCTGGGTGGTCGTCGTGCGGGGAGTCCAGATGACGTCGCCGGTGTTACGCAGCAGCACGGCGGAGCCGGCGTGGTTGGTGCAGGCGGTCACCTGACGCAGGTAGGGCAGCTCGGCTGGGTCTCGCGTGCTGACGTTCAGGCCCACGGGGTAAAGCGGATGGCAGCCGGAGGCGACGCTTTGGGTGGTGACGACCGGGTTGGGGCGGCTGGAGGAGCGGACCGGCTGCGGTGTCTGTTCCCCGCTGGAGCACGCCGCACCGATTATCAGGGCCATTGCCACAGCAGAAAGCGTCAGAACGCGCATATGCCGTTTCCCTTTCGTAGGCACCCGGTGTCGCCCAAGCGGACACTCAAGGGACTGTCGGCAAGTGTTCTCAACCCAGCGTCATGATCACATCACCCGGGTGGCCTGTGCGCCGTTACCGAAAAGGGGCCGCGGCAAACCGCTGGTCCACGCTACCGTGCTCCGGTGTCGCTTGAACTCATCGCCGAACACATGTGCCGTTTCGCCGGTCCGTGGGAGGTCGACGCGGACGAGGTACGCGGGCCGGGGGTGGCGATCCGGCACGGATCGGCGTGCGGCTCGGACGGGCCGGGCCATCTCGACATCGACTTTGTGCTCGACAACGGCGTCGTCATCAGCGACTGCGCGATGGCCACCGGCCTGCACGCGTGGGCCGACACCACGGCCATGTCGGTGATGGAGTATGTGCGGCACGGGCTCGGCGGCCAGCACGACGAGTTCACCCTCGCCTTCCCCGGCTGGCGATCGGTCACCGGTGGTGTCGTTGGCTGGGGCGGCGGCGACGATTACGCCGCGGTGCAGATGTGGGCGATGCACCGGCCGCTGCTGGGCTGGCTGGCGCCGCTGATCAAGCCCGAGTTGGACAGACGCAGCTTCAACGGCATCAAGCTCTTCCTCGGTGGGCGAGAAGGACACGAGGAGGCGGAGGTGCGCGTCAACGGCAAGGTGAACGAGCGAGCCTCCCAAGCGCTATTCGAGATGGACTGGCCGCGCACCGCGATGGGCAGCGTGGCCCGCGCCTTCGTCCTGCTCGTCTCGCCCGAGTGGGCCGTGTCGCGCACCTGGCGTCACCGCCTCAAGGTCAACGCCGAGGGCGATCACGCCCCAAGCTGGGACCGGGCTCACTGATGGGCAATCAGGTTCCTCCGCCGCGGTGAAGAAGCCGGCTTCGGGGCTTGCCACCGACACCTGGCCCGAAGTGTTTGCGGTGTAATAGTTGCCGACCTCGACGGTGGTGGTAACCGAGCGATCGGCAGCGCCGCGAAGTACACATGAACTCGGCAGTGCGGCGGTGGGCAGACCCCGCGCGGGCGGATCTGCCCAGCGCTGCTATCCGATAAGCCAAAGGATCGCTTTTGCGCGGTCGTTCACGTACATGGTGCCGACTATCTTCGTGCCCGCGCGGTTGATGCCGACAAGCTGGCCTCTGTCGGCACCGGCCGGGCGGGGTAGCGCGGTATACGCGCCGTGCCGCGACAGAAACGGTTCACTGTAGACAAGCTCGAGGTGGGTGTTCACGCCTGCGGTGTCGCCGTGCTCGCTGATGGAGTGGGCGTCGCCGTACATCCCGTCCACACCAAGGTCGATCATCTTGCCGTGGAGCCAGACCGCGGGCCGCCACGTAGCTCCGTCGAAGGTGGCCCGGCCGGCGACCTGCCCACGATTGTTGATCGCGGAACCCAGGGAGCCGGGTGCTTGGCGGAGGCCGATGTCGCGCATGATGCCGTTTTGCCAAACGAAGGCGTGAAATCGGCCGTCGGCGGTTTCGCTGCTGCCGGTGACCCAGCCGTGGTCGTTGAGGTCGGTGACTTCGGTGTTGGCACCACCGAGGTCGCCTATGTCGGTGAGCACGCCGTGGTCCCAGAGCATGCCGCGCGAGACCACTGGGGAGTTAGGATCGCCGGGATCCGGTGCCGCGGCGTTAAGAAGGACCTGACCCCGGTCGTTGAACCCTCGGACACGCGCATTGCCCAGAGGCGGCGTGATGTCGGTTACGGTGCCGTGGTCCCATATCCAGACGTATGAACCCTCGCCACCGACGATCTGACGCCGGTTGTTGATGATTCGCGGCGAAGAGGGCATCACGGTGAGTTGGCCTTCCTCCCAGAGGAATCCGATATCACCATGTTGGGTGCCGTAGGTGCCGATGACGCGGCCATCGTTGTCGATGCCGGCGGCGAAGGTCGGGCCGAAAGGACCCTTGACGCCGATATCAATCATGACCCCATCGCGCGATCGAAATAGATGCACGAGGGTGTCAGTGGGGACGGAGGCCAGCCCGACGGCATCGCCTCGCTCGTTCATTGCCGTGGCCAGTGCGTAGTTGTCCCCCAGGTGGCCCAGATCAACAAAGGTGATCCGAGGGCGCGCCGGATTGCCGGTTGCCGGTCGGGAATCGATCCCCGTCACGGCCATTGCGATCATGACCGCCATTATTGCCGTAGTCGATTTACGCATGACTACATCTCATGCCATGAGTGCAGATTCACGAAGGGGCGAGCCGGTCCCGGGTCATCATTGATGGGCCAAGACGTTTCCTCCAGCGAGAGTGAGCTCTTGGGTCCTGGCACCTGTCCAGTCTGAGGAGAAGAGCAGGGTGTTGCCGTTCCACAGCGTGATCGCCAGCGCGTCGCGCGAGCCCAGCAGGCTGCGGTCGGTGCCGGTCACCTGCAACGTCAAGCCCGTGGCCACGGTGGCCGGATGGAACGGGTCGGTGACGTCGACCAGGCTTGCCGTGGCACGCAGGTCAGCCTTGGCTGTGCTGCCTGAGGAACTCACGCCCAGCGACTTCACGGCCGTGCCGACGACCAGGTAGGCCCGGCCGCCGGAGGTGAAGTTGGCGGCGACGATGCCCGACGGGCTTGTGCTGTTCCTGCTTTGCGCGGCGAGGATGGCGAAGTCGACCTTCGAGCCGGGGGTGGCTGGATAGGTACCCGCCGAAGAGGTTGGCAAGAGGAAACCGGCCGCGGTGAAGAATCCGGCTTCGGGGCTTGCCACCGACACCTGGGCCGAAGTGCTTGCGGTGTAGTAGTTGCCGACTTCGACGGTGATGGTGTGCGAGCCGATCGGCAGTGCCGCGGAGCAGTTGGCGGAGCCGGTGGTGGCAGCGCTGCCAAGCAGGCCGACTGGGGCGGTGCACAGGGTCGTGCCGCCTTCCTTGAAGGTGACGGTCGCGTTGGTGACCTCGCCCGCAGCGCCATCGGCGCTGTCGCGGACAGTCGCTCTGAGCTGAACCGCTGCCGTGCCACCGCTGGGTTTGAAGACCAGGCTATCTCCTGTGTACGAAGCCTCAGCGTCCTCTTTGGACACCGCGATGGTGAACGATGTGGCGCGGGCGATGCCCTTGTCGTCGGTCACCGTCACCACGACGGGATAGTCGCCCGGCGCTGCCACGGTGGCGCCCGTTACCGTCCAGCTTCTGGTGCCGGGGCGGGTGTCCGCGGGCGAGGTCTGGTCCAGCGTGAGCACCATGCCGGCGGGCAGACCCGTTGCCGCCGCAGTAAGCGCGGAGCCATCGGTGTCGGCGTCGCTGGCGGTGATCGTCACGGCCGGGGAGAAAGCGTCGCTGTACTGGACTTTGGCGATGCCACCCGGCGCGTCGCTGGTGACCTGCGGCGCGGCCTGGATGGTGAGGTCGGAGTCGTTGAGGTCGAAGAAGATGTTGCCCACGGCTTCGATCCGGATCCGGCCCTTGGTGGTCGCGACATTGGGGAAGGTCAGCGTCTCGGCGCCGTCGTTGGCAGTGCTCTCCGCCAGAACGTAGGGGAAGGACGCGCCGCCGTCGACGGAAAGCCGTACGCGGACATTGCCGGTGCTGACCGGCGCGGCATCGGTCCCGGCCACATCCCAGGTGATCGCCTGCGGGGTCCCGCCTTCGATCGTCTCGGCAACCGCTTGCGAGGTGACCAGGAACGGTCCAGCGGTGGGGGAGAGGGTGAGGGCCACCTCGGCGTTGCCGACGCCACCGGCGCCGGGGTGCCCGTCGCGGGCGGTGAGCCGCAGATGCATCGTGCGGTCTCCGGCGAACCCGACCCAGTCGCTAGTGGGCAGGAACTCGGAGTAGCAGTCGACCACAGCGGCGGGAACGGGATCGGGAGCCGGTGGGGCGATGGGGCAGGTGCCCGTCTTGGCGTTGGTGTTGCCGGCGGCGATCTGCGCCAGGTCGGGGAAGACCCGTGTCGGGTCGGTCGACACCGCGTTCTCGCCGGGCGAGTAGTACTTCAGCGTGTCGGTGGGGCTGACGATCGCGGCCGTGCCGAACTGGCGGAACAGCGGCCCGCTTGTCTTGGTGTTGCTCACCAGAGCGGTGCCGGCGGTGCTGCCGCCGGAGATCCCGCCTCGGTCGTTCTGCTCCCACATATAGGTCACCGTGTCGCCGTCGGAGTCGGTGGCCGACCCGGTCAGTGCGAACGGGGTGCGCACCGGGATGGTCACGGCCTCGGGCACGGTGACCACGGGGGCGTGATTCGTGGTGACCTCGATCAGGTTTCCGCCGTTGTCGATCGGGCCGCCCTTGGCCGTCTCGCCGACAAAGCCTGATGCGCCAACGGGATTGGTCAGACCCAGGGCGGAGACGTTGACGGCGGCGAGCGGGCCGCCGTTGAAGGTGACCTGGAATCCGGTATCTGTCAGCGCCCCTGCGCCGCCGAACGCAGCAACGGTGACCGTCGCGCCCGCGGGCCAGCCGGCGATCGACTCGATGGCGGCTTTGATGTCGGCCGTGGTGAAGTTGGTTCCCCGCACGATCGGCGTCGAGTCCACATCGTTGTAGGCGATGGTGAATTGGTCGCCATTGGCGTCGAAGTCGCGCAACGACACCGTTTGCACCTCGTTGATGGCCGGACGGCTGGAGGTCGCGAAGGTCGTGATCTCGGTGTAGCTGCGCTGCGACCAATAGGGGTCGCTGTGCGGCTGCAGGTCGTCCTGCCGGCAGATCCCGGCGTAGGCCATGATGGACGAGCCGCTGCCCGGCTCCACCGAATTGGCTGCGCTGCGGTTGCCTCCGGAGCAGTTTGACTGGGTACCGTTAAAAGTGTGGTTGCCGCCGAACTGGTGCCCCATCTCGTGAGCCACATAGTCCACGGCATAGAAATCGCCCACCGGCGTGGGCAGGCCGGTGCAGCCGCGCGCTTTGCCGTCGCCGCCGACGACCGCGAGCCCGGCGACGCCGCCACCGTTGACACCGAGGCCCAGATGCCCGACGTCGTAGCTGCTGGCGCCGACCAGTTGTCCTAGCACGATCCGGTTGCGGTTGAGGGTTCCGCCGCCACATCCCGCGAGCTGAGCCGGGGTGAAGCAGGCCGCGGCACCGCACGGCCCGTTGGGCTCGGTCGCCATCGCCGCCGTGTTGAGGTTGGTCTCATCGGTGCGGTCGATCAGGACCAGGCGGATGGCGGTCTCGTCCTCGTAGACCTGCGTGACGCGGTTGATCAGCGTGACCTTGGCGGCGGTGACGTTGGCGGCCCCGAAGAACGTGGCGTAGGACGGGTCGGTCACCAGCGCGAGCCGGTAGGTGCGCAGTGTCACCACGGGGCCGGGCGGGACGTCGGCGATCGCGCCCTGCAGCTCCTGCGCGGTCGACTCGACGTCTTCGCGCTCTACGAACTGATCGTGCGCGTTTGTCAGATCCCGGCCGAAGTAGCTGGCATAGACACTCTGATCCAGGTGATAGTACGGATCGATGTACCAGGAGCCGCGCGAGGAGCGCACCGAAGCGTGAAAGCCAAGCGGCGTCAGGTCCGCGCGAATGGTGGCAGTCGGGTCGTCGATCCCCCTGCCGGAGTAGGTCTGGATCTCCGGATGCCGGGCCGCCAGCCCGGGCTCCATAATCGGCGAGTTGGTCATCGCGAACCGCTCGAATCCGCCGTCCGGCACGGGCAGCGACATCGTGGCCGGCGCCACCGCGGCGCGGCTGCGCGAGGTGGCCTCGCTGGGCGCGCTGTCCAGCAACGCCTCCATCGCCGTGCGGTCGAGGGTGTAGGCGCCGTAGCGTTTGGCGTCGATGTCGGGCTGACGGCTGTCCTTGCTGCGCGCCTGCGCCCCGACGATCTTCTGCCACAGCTCGTCCTGCTGCGACGAGGCAGCCGCCGCGGAGGTCACCGGCAGCATCGCCAAGCACAGCACGGCCACCGCGACCATGTTTACCTTCTTGCTGATCCTCATCCGAGCCGTCATGAGATTCATCCCCTTCGAAGGCCATGGTCATCGCCGACATTAGACGGATTCATGACACGGTGAACATTGTCCATACGGCCGAACCAGTGATCCTCATTAATGGAGCTGCCCGCCTCCAGGCCGGCCCATCGGCGCCCTCGGGGTGTGATCGTCTACAGCCACGCCGATCTGGTCTTAAACCTCGAGTCCAGCTTGGACACAGGTGCTGGTGGTTGCTGCCCAGGCCTGCTAGATGCCGAGTTGGACCGGATGCGGCGGCGTGCCTGTGGTGAGAAGCGCCGTCAACGGTGTGGCGAGATCGCGGGGAGAAAACAGATCATGACCGGTGTAGCTGACGATCTCCGAGAGCTGCCACCAGCGGAACGCGGTCAGATTCTCCTCGGCGGCGAGTTGGTCGTCGCTCATTTCGCCGCGGGGCTGGAAGTGGCTCGCGCGGATGAGGAAGTAGTCATTGATGATGCCGTCGAAGCCGGGCGCGTGATCGGTGACGACTTCCTGGTGCCAGACGTGCGGTGGGTTCACGGTGATCGTGAGACCTGTCTCTTCGCGAAGTTCGCGGCGCAAGGCCGTCAGCGGGTCCTCGCCGGGTTCGATGCCGCCGCCTGGTGCCGCCCACACGCCCTCCGCGTGGCCTGGCACTGCCGGGTGAGGGAAGACGAACCGGCACAACAGTATGCGGTCTTCGTCGTCGAGCACGATCGCACGGACGGAACGGCGCATGTTCGGCGTCATGGTTTGCCGGACGCGGCAGCGGGGTGAACGATGATCAACATATTCGGGAGGCTATCAGCCCTCAGCGCGCTCGATGCGCTTGTGGTTGGCGATGTTGCTGGCAGTGCAGGTCTTGGGTATAGATCGACTGAAATTACCTGATCAACCAAATCGTGAGAGGGTGAGCCATGCTCGCGTCCTGGCTGATCCACTCTGTCGCCGCCGTCGCCCTCCCCACCCCCGGCCGATCCTTTCGCCTGGGACGCTGAGGTGTTCGGCTCCACCCGCAAGGCCAAAGTGGGCGAGAAGGTGGAGATCAGCTTTAGCGTGCGCAACAACGGCCCTGGCGCTACGCCCGGGCAATGCGGAACGTGTCTTGAAAGCACAGTCTGCACGTCGTTGTTCCTTCAGGCACCGAGCTCATCCGCCCGTTGCTCGACGGTGTGAAATGTTTCGCGCGCACGCTGCCGACGAAAGGAGGCTTCAGCTGTGTGCTCGACTACTTGCTGCCCGGTCAGACGGTGACGTTTGCGGCTTTTTGCTGCGACGGCAACGGATCCGGCGCCGAGTCGCCATAGGATGAACGACCGGCCTCCATTACGCTAAACAAACATTATTATACATTCACATGCGCTAATGTGTCTGATAGCATTCCGCGAACACACGCCTAGTCGGATGGGGCAGGGGGTGATTTCATGTTCGAGCAGATCTTCGCCGGGAGTGAAGAGGAGATCCAGGAAGGTCGCTGGATCTGGCCCTGGTAATCGGCAACCTGTCGTGGGGGGTTTCCCCAGCTGGTTGGCAACTCCCCACCGGCAATGCGTCTGGAGACCTTGAGAATGACTCGTATCTCTACCTCGGATGACAGCTCGCGTGAGGCCGCGTCGCTGGCTGCCCGTCAAGGGGACAGCCAGGCAGAACCGGGGGTTTGCGTCGTCTCGACTTACGAAGGGGCCCTTCACATTCTGGGTGACTCCCGGATCAGGCGGCTGCTGGAGAGCCGCCCGGAACATGATCCGATGGTCGCCGACGAGCTGCCCCGATTCATCGGCGTCGCGTCCGGCAAGCGCCCGTGCCAAGCTCTGCGCTCCGAGCTTGAAGACACCGCCCAAAACCTAATCGAGGACCTCCGCACCCAGGGCCGTGCAGACCTTATCGACGAGTTTGTCTCGCCGATCGTCTACACCGCGCTGTTCACCATCGTCGGGATTCCCGTCGGCCAGCGCGACGCGATACGCCAGTGGTGCGACAGCATCCCGCGTGAGCCGGAGGTCTACTCCGCGCCCGGTCCGCATTGGGAGGCGTTGCGCGCCCATCTGCACGGGCTACTGCACTCCACCCACCCTGAAGGCAGCACGAGCCTGTGCGCCCAGCTGGCGGCCGCCATCGCCAGCGGCGAGCTCACCTTCGATCAGGCCATCCGCGGTGCCGGCATCACGCTGATCCAGGGCTACCCGGCGACCACCCGCCTGATCAGCGATCTCCTGCTGGCCCTGTTGATCGACCCAGACAAACGCGGCTATCTGCAGCAACATCCGGACAGGGTGCCGGCGGCGGTGGAGGAGATGCTGCGCTACAGCACTCCTGACTTCCACGCGGCGCTGCGACGAACCCCTATCCCGGTCACGGTGGGCGAGGTATCCATTCCGGAAGGTGCCGTGATCGATGTCCAGCTCGGTGCCGCCAATCGTGACCCGGCGCAGTTCTCGCAGCCCAACCTCGTCGACTTCAGCCGAACCGACAAGCACCATCTCGCCTTCGGCCACGGTCACCGCTATTGCCCGGGCGCCACTCTGGCTCGCCTGGAAGCCACGATCGCCGCGACCAGTCTCCTGCCACACCTGCACGACCTTCAGCTGGCCATCGAACCGCACGAAATCCGCTGGTCGCGCAACAGAAAAGCGATGATCGCGATAATCGACGCGCTACCCATCATCTGGACGGCTGACCGGTAGCCGGGCGGTCGAGTGCCGCTGCGAGCAGTGCCTGTGCGGTGCCACGCACGGTCTTTGCCGCGCGGCTATGGCTGAGCTGAGCGATGTCGAGCAGCCATACCAATGTCTCAATGCCGGTTGCCGAGCGGATGGCAACGGCGAGCTGTCCAATGTCGAGGTGTGGGTGGCTGTCGCGCAACGGGGCCAGGGCGTCCTCGATCCAGCCGATGGCGCGTCCCCGGCGTAGCAACGGCTTTTCGGCGTCGGGCTCCAGCGATAGCCGCAGCGCGGCACGCAGTTGCGGCTCCCAGTCGAAGTTGTACTGCGTGAACGCCGTCATGAAGGCATCGAGGCGGGCCATGGGCTCGGTGGGCGCGTCGGCATCGAGCAAGGTCTTGGGCTCGAGCTGCGGCTGCGCGGCCAGCAACAGCAGGCGCTGATTGGGGAAATATCTGTACGCGGTGGTCCGGGAAATCCCCGCGTGCTCGGCCGCGTCCTCCACCTTCGGGGTCGCGCCCTGTGCCAGCAGCTCCCGGGTGGCTTCGACGAGGGCTTGCCGCGTGCGCAGCTTCTGCTGGGTACGGCCACTCGCCTCATATGGTATCGGCATCACCGTCATGGTACCGTAGTCCCATGGGACTGGAGTCCCACGAAGCGGCGACTATAGACCGAGGCAGGGGTAAAGGCATGAGCGGCGAAGATCCCACGATCACCGATCCGGAGCTGTATCGGGTGGTCTTTGAGAACGATCGGGTGCGCGTCCTGGAATACCGCGACACACCCGGCGACAAGACCCATCCGCACCGTCACCCGGACAGCGTCATGTACACGCTGAGCTCCTTCCAGCGGCGCGTTTCCAGCGGAGACCGCTTCGTCGACGTCGATCTCACGCCCGGGCAGGTCCGGTGGGTGGGCGCACAAGACCATATGGGGCACAACATCGGGACCACCGACACGCACGCCATCTTCGTCGAGCTCAAGGAGCCAGGTCCGTCCACATCGGACACATCGCTTGGCCCCGGTGCCGCCTGACGGGTTAGCCTGAGGGGAAGACCGTGAGGAGGCTGTCATGGCAGTGCACTTCAATCACACCCTCGTCGAGGCCGACGACCGGGACCTCACCGCCGATTTCCTCGTCGAACTCCTCGGGCTCGCGCCGGCCGGCAGCTATGGGATGTTCCGGGTGGTCGAGCTCGGCAACGAGGTGTCGCTCGACGTCATGCAGGTCGGTGGCCCGGTAAAGCCACAGCACTACGCGTTTCTGGTCAGCGAGGCGGAGTTTGACCAGATCTGGGAACGGATCAAGCAGCGCGGGCTTACCTTCTGGGCCGATCCGCTCCACCAGCATCCGGGACAGATCAACACCCACGACGGCGGGCGAGGGCTCTACTGGAGCGATCCCAACGGGCACAACCTGGAGATCATCACGCGGCCCTACGGTGCGGGGCTATAGGCCGTCGCGATGCACGATGGCGGCGGCCTCGCCGCGGTTGGCCGCGCCCAGTTTGGCCAGGATGTTCGACACGTGCACGCTCACCGTCTTCTCGCTGATGAACAGCTGCTGGGCGATGCGGCGGTTGGTGGCGCCCGAGCGCAGCAGCGCGGCGACCTCCCTTTCCCGGTCGGTCAGCAGCGGGTGAGCCGCGGCGGTCCCGCGATCGGTCACGGCCGACAGCAGCCTGGTACGGCGCGCCAGCGCCACGATCCCCAGCCGCAACGGTTCCGCGCCCAGCCGCGCGGCGATCGCGTTGGCCTCCGCGAGCGCGTCCGCGCCTGCCCGCCGCCGGACCTGATCCGGCCTGCGCGCCAGCAGCACCTCAGCCAGACGCCATCGTGAATAGGCCAGCGGCCACGGCATGTCCAGCTTGACCCACTGTTGCGCCGCGACCGACCACAACCGAGGATCGCAGTCGCCGCGGATGCGCCCCAGCTCCGCCCACGACATCGCGATCAGCGCCGCCGCGTCGGGCGGGGGATCGGGTCGCCGGGACATCTCCTCAAGCAGGCCCACCAGGCGGGTCAGGTCGGCGGGGCGGGTCAGCCCAGCCTCGGCCCGAAGCCCTTGCAACACCAGCCGGCTCAGCAGCGACGTGAACTCGGTGGGCCCCAACAGGTCCAGCTCTGTGCTGATCCATCGGCTGGCCTGCTCGTACTGGCCCTGCCACAGGCACAGCTCGGAATGGTTGGCGTGCAACATGCTGCGCACGTGGCCGTGCCCGTGCGTCGCGTAGGCCTGCATGCACGCGTCGAGGAACACCCGGGTGCGATCGAACCTGCCCCGCCACGTGTGCAGGCCGGCCGCAGACAGCCACAGATTGGTCGCGATCACCGGCGTGCCGTGCGCGGCGATGTCGGGCTCGTCGGGAAGCGCGGCGTCGGCTTCGTCCCACCGTCCTAACAGGATCAGAGCGTCGACGGCGTCACCCAGCAGAAGGTTTCCATAGGTGCGGTCCGCGCCGTGCCTGCGCGCGACGTGGGCGCCCTCCATGGCGGTCGCGGCCGCCTCGGCCGTTCGGCCCGCCATCCGCAGCACGCCCGCGAGGTTGGTGTAGGCCCGGTACAGGTCTTCGCTGTGCCCGAGCCGGGTGGCGATGCCGAGCGCGTCTCGGCATGCGGACAGTCCACTTTCGACATTGCCCGCCATCGCCTCGCAGTAGCCCAACGACTGCAACGCCCGGCCTTCCTCGCGTTGCGCGCCAGCGGAACGCGCCACCTGCAACGCCTCCTCGCACCACGCTGCGGCGTCAGGCCGGTCGGCGTAGGTGAGCGCCCCGGCCAACCCGGTGAGCGCGCGGGCCCGCTGCGCCGAAGCGCCCGCCGGAGCGAGCTGCACCGCGGACTCGTAGGCGCCGATCGACTCGGTCTCGGCGTTCCCGTTGGCCCACAGGTACCGGCCGAGCCGCTCATACAGCGTCCCGGCCCGCACCGTGTCCGCCGCGCACCGCCGCAAAGCGTTTCGGGTGGCCGCGATGGCGTAGCCGGTGTCGCCGTCCAGGAATGCCGCCTCGGCGGCGTGCCGGCACAGCTCGACAAAATCCAGTGGCGACAGCGAATGCGCCGGCGGCGCCTCGTCCCACAGCTGGATGGCGCGATCGAAATGGCGGCACGCTTCGGATTGGGCGAACAAACCCTCCGCCGCCAGCCCGGCCTCGACACAGGCGATCAGCCCGCGCACCGGATCCCCAGCCTCACACCAGTGGTAGGCGGTCTCGGCCGCGTCGGATGCCCGCCCGGTCAAGGCTTCGGCGTATGCCCGGTGCAGCCTGACCCGTTCCTGCGGCAGCGCCTCGGCCACCAGGGCTTCGGCCACCAGCGCGTGCCGGAAAGCGTAGCCCCGCTCGACGGCGATCAGAAGATGTTCGTCGACGACGGTTCGCAGCTGGCTCAACAACATTTCCTCGGCAGTGCCGAGGACGGCAGCCAACAGCTCGTGCTGGGCGGTGCGGCCCGCCACCGCGACGGCCAGCAGCAGGTGGCGCTGCGCGGAATTGAGGCGCCGCACGCGTTGCAGCAGAATGTCGCGGGTACCCTGCGGGAGCGGGCCGGTCGACGCACCCGCAGCCAGAACCTCTTCCACGAGAAAAGGATTTCCACCGCATCGGGCGTGCATCCTCGCGGCGAGCTCGTCAGCGACCGGCGCACTGAGGATGCCGGCCATCTGATCAGCGACCTGCCCCGGCCCGAGCCCCCCGAGCTCTATCCGCTCAGCTCCGGCCCGGCTCAGCTCAGCCAGCAACGCCCGCAGCGGATGCTGATCGGGCAGCTCGTCGCTGCGGCATGTGCCGATGAGCAGCATCCTGCCTTCCTGGTGACGCATTCCGTGTACCAGATAGGAAAGCAGCGATCGGGAGGAAGCGTCGGCCCAATGCAGGTCCTCCAGCACCACCACCATCGTGGCGTTCTCCGCCGCCGCGAACAACAGACGCCGCAACGTCGCAAACAAACGCGCCTGATCAGCGTGCCCTTCCAGCGCCACACCAGAAACCGCTTCGTGCGCCTCGCCGGTAGACGCCTCACGCGGCGTGGCAGGGGTGAGGCGCTGCGGCATGGGCATCGGTGGGCGCGGCGTGGGCAGAACCTCCTGGCTTTGCGTGGTGGGGGCGGGATTGGGTGGGGGCTGGCCGGATAGCAGCGCGGCTAGGACGGTGGCTTCGGATTGGGGTAGTTCTGGCAGATCGCGTGCCAGGGAGCGCAGCATCTCGCCGACGGGAGCCAGGGGCTGCAGGCCCTCGGCCAGGGGGACGCACCCGCCGCGGACCACCCTGACCTTGTCGCCGACACCGGCCAGGAACTCGTTGAGCAGGCGGGTCTTGCCGATTCCGGCCTCGCCGGTGACTATCACGGCGGCGGGTGAGCCCTTTTGCGCGCGCGCGAGGCCGTCGCGCAGCCGGTCAAGCTCCGCTGAGCGGCCGACCATTTCCGGGCAAGTCACGCGCTGGCGCACAACTCATTATTCGTGACATTGGCCGTCTCGATCTGTCGGCGAAGCGACTCAGGGCTCGAATAGGGAGATCTTCTGATGTGCGGATCACGCCCAGCTCAGTACCGTCGCAACGTTCTAATGCCGTGGTAAGGAGCGAATGGTGACAGGCAAACTTGTGACAACCCAATGGCTGGCCGAACATCTGGACGATCCGCTCGTGCGGATCGTGGAGGTGGATGAGGACACCGAGGCCTACTATCGCGGCCACGTGCCCAACGCCGCGGCGGTCAACTGGACCACCGATCTTCAGGATCCGATCCGGCGCGATTTCGTCTCCGCCGACGCGTTCGCCGCCTTGCAGGACCGGCTCGGGATCACCAACTCGACCACGGTAATCCTTTACGGCGGCAACAACAATTGGTTCGCCGCCTACGCCTATTGGTACTACAAGGTTTACGGCCACGATGACGTGCGCATTGTGGACGGAGGGCGCAAGGCGTGGGAGCTGGAGGGACGCAAGCTGGTCACCGAAGCGCCTGTCGCCGCCGCCACCAGCGGATACCGGGCCGCCCAGCCCGACCTGAGCATTCGGGCGTTCCGCGACCAGGTGCGGGCCGATTACGTCGGGAACAGCGCGGCGGCGATGGTGGACGTCCGCTCGCCGGAGGAGTACCGCGGCGAGAGGCTCGCCCCCGATCACCTGCCCAACGAGGCGGCGCAACGACCGGGCCACATTCCCGGTGCCGTCAACATTCCGTGGGCCAAGGCGGTCGACCCGGAGTCGGGCAGATTCCTTGCCGGTGACCAGCTCCGGTCGCTTTATGCGGGTCACGGCGTCACCTCCGAACGCGACATCGTCGCCTACTGCCGCATCGGAGAGCGTTCGGCGCACACCTGGTTTGTGCTGCACGAGCTTTTGGGCTACCCGAGCGTGCGCAACTATGACGGCTCGTGGACCGAGTGGGGGTCGCTCGTCGGCGTCCCGATCGAGCGGTGAGCGCCATGCGCAGACCCGTGGGCGTGGCGTTGACGGTCGCGGCTGGTTGCGTGCTGGCGGTGGGTGCGGCGACGACGGCCCACGCGGCCGACATCGTGAGCCCGGCGGGGGCTTGTGTGGCGAGCGCGACCTGGAAGACGGGCGGGGTGAGCAAGACCTCGACCGCGCTGACCGGCGAGGACATCATCGAGATCCCGCGCGCCGACACGGTGTCGTGGCAGGGCACTGTGGTGGGGCCGGCCGCGGCTTCGCGGGAGGTGGCCGGGCATGTGGCGCTGGCGTTGCCGCCTCCGTTCGGCTCAATCGATCTGGGCCGGTGGCAAGGAAACGCGGCCGAGGCGCAACGGTCGGGAACCTACACCTACGACCTTCCATCGGTGGTACCAGCCGGGGTGGTCTTGGACCTGCGGGCCACCCACGACGAGAACGGTCAGCGGCACTGCACCGCGCAGGTCGGTGTGGTCATCGCCGGCGGGGCCTTCGACAGTCCGCTCATCTGGGTCGCGCTTGCCGGGCTCGTCCTCTTCGCGGCCGCGCTGGCCCTGCTCGGCCGGTCGCGCACACCACCGGGCGCCGGCCGCATCGTCTCCGGCGCCTTGCTGGGCTTGCCCTTGGGGCTGTTCCTCGGCTTGGCCCTCGTCCTTCTCGGAGTGGTTCCGCTGGCCAGCCCACTGGTCACCGTGCTGCTCGGGCTCGGTGTGGTGGCCGGCGCGGTGTGGGTCCGGTGGTCGCCCATCCGGCCGTCCGTCTAGCCACATCTGGCTGGGAAAGGCTCGGCCTTTCCCAGCCGGTCACGCCAAGCTGGAAAGCACGGTGCCCAGGGCTGTTTCGACGGCGTCGCGTGACTCTTCACCGGGATCGAGGTAGTCGAATCCGTGTCGGCCGTTCGGCACGTCGATGATCTCAAGACGACAGTTCGCGGCGTCGGCGGCGTCGACGAAGGCCTGCACCCCGGCGGCGATGAGCTCATGTTCGCGTCCGGCCCGGGTCAGCACGATAGGCATCTTGCCGCAGTCGCCGACCGTGGTGGTGGGGTGGAAACGCGGCTCGACGGGCCAGCCGGGCAGGGGAGCCAGCACCGGGTAGGTGGCGGCGACACAACGCAGCCAGTCCGGCGGCCGGTTCACCCAATCGGCCATCAGCAACGCGCCGCCGGAGAAGAACCATAGCGCCACGCGGTCTGCGTCGGCCCGGGGATCGGCCCGGACGGTGTCGATGGCCTGCTGCACCTGCGCCGCGACGAGCGGGTAGTCGGCCGGGGTGTGCAGCCGATGGGCCACAACGGCTCCGAGCACGCCAGCCGCGGCCGCCATGGCCCCGTACCCGGCAAAGACTGGCCATTCATGTGGCCTCGGTGTCACCGCTGCGGGCAGCGGGCCGCCGTGGACAAACACGATCGCCGGCCGGGGTTCATCCGCCTCCGGCAGGTAGAGGTCCACTGTGCCGTGGCGTTCCTTGCGGCTTGCCTTGATCTGCATGACAAACGGATTCAGATGATCTTCCATGTGTTTCACCGCCTCCTGTCCGCCAGCCAATGTACTCCGAACGCGAGCAACGCCAACTCATTCCTCATGCGCGGTGCTCAGGTAGGCCGCGAAGCGCTTTGCCACGTGCGCGCGACCTCGGCTCGACGGCGACACTCAGTCCCTGGTGAACTCGGCTGAGAGCGCTTCACCCGCATAGCCTTTCGCAGGAAGCAACGGTGGCCAAGGTTGGCTTTCCGCCTTGGCCACTTTATATCGCGGTACCAAGGGAACTCGCAGTGCTTCGAGGAGGTCAAAGTCATCATGATTATGCGTTCCGGGCTGGCCGTGACCCTGCTGGTGCTGTCGGCGTGCAGCGGCCTGGGTGGCGGTGCGGGCTCGCAGTTCGTCGGGCGCACGTTCCTGTCGACCGAGGTCACCGGCCACACCCTGGCCGACAGCACCCGGCTGCAGCTCGCCTTCCCCGAAGCGGGCAAGCTGACCGCGCAGGCCGGATGTAACCACCTGTTCGGCGATGTCAGCTTCGACGGCGACCACATGAAGGTCGCCGAGATGGGCAGCACCACGCTGGGCTGCGACGAGGCCCGGCACAAGCAGGACGCCTGGCTGTCGGCGTTTCTGAAGGCAGGCCCCAAATTCACCGTCAACGGCGACGAGCTGGTCCTCACCGGCGAGACAGAGACGATCAAGCTCGTCGACAAGTCGGCGAGCCAGCCGGACAAGCCGTTGCAGGGGACGAAATGGATGGTGCAGTCACTGGTCGACGGCCAGTCGGCGGGGTCCGTTCCGCAGGGCACACCGGCGTTCCTGCGTTTCGACGGGGAGACGGTCACCGGCGACGCCGGCTGCAACCAGCTGAGCGGCAAGGCCGTCCAGACCCCGGGCGCCATAACCTTCTCCGACCTCAAGACCACCAAAAAGGCGTGTGCCGGGGACGGCGCGGCAGTGGAGGCGGCGATGCTCGGCGCGCTCAGCGGGCAGGTGACCGCGAAGATTGACGGCGACCTGCTGGAGCTGCGCAACGCCAACGGAAAGGGCTTGCAGCTGCGCGCGGCGCCCTGACCGGTGCGGTCACTGACCGGCGAGCTGTTCGACAATGGGGATGGCCGCGTCGACCTCGCCGAGCATGAACGAGCTGACGCCCAGCAGTGCGCGAAGCGAGCGGATTTTGTCGACCAGTTCGGCGACCGTTCCGATGAACACGTGTGGGGACTGCAAAACGTCGGCGGTGGTCAGCTCGACCCCGGTGACCCGGCGCAAATTGTCGACGTGCTGCTGCGCCGGCTCAGCGGCCTTCGCGGTGACGACCAGCGGCCCGCCGCTGGGGTAGAGGTTCAGCTCAAGGCTTTCGAAGCGTTCACCCGCCGCAGCACGGATCCAGGCGACCTTCTCCTGCGCCGCGGCAAGGGTGAGGCTGCCCGGATCGGGTGCGGGGACTCCGTTGCCGCCGGGCAGCACACGCGGGGCCAAGCCGACCGTGTCGGCGTGCCGGGCCGCCAGCGTGAGCAGCCGGCGCGCGCCGCCACCGATGAACAGCGGGGGATGGGGCTGCTGCACCGGTTTCGGGTACCCGTCATGGTGGTCCAAGGCGTAGAACTTTCCTTGGTACGAAAAGGGATCCGGGCCGAAACAGCCCTTGAGCACGTCGACCGCCTCGGCGAGCCGGTCGACGCGGCGGGCGGCCGGCTCGAAAGGTATGCCGACAGCCTCGTGTTCCAGGCGATTCCACCCGGCGCCGATGCCGACTTCGAGGCGGCCGCCGGAGAGCACGTCGAGGCTGGCAAGGTCCTGCGCCAGCACGGCCGGGTGGCGCAGCGCGGCGTTGAGCACGAAAGGCATGATCCGCAACTGTTGGGTCACGGCGGCCACCGTGGCCAGAACAGGTATCGGGGCGTGCTGTTTAAGCAGATGATCCGGCAGGACCAGTCCGGTGAACCCGGCCGCCTCGGCCCGGCGGGCAGTCTCCGCGATCTCGCCGATGCCGACCGGACCGGCGGCCGCGAGGCCGAAGAAACGGAAGGGACGCATGCCACAATCGTGCCCCAGCCGCCGCGGATGCGTGGTCCCGGGCTAGGCCGCGGGCGGCAGGCCGAACTTCGCCACCAGGTCCGCCCCTCCACCGAAGACGACAATGCGGGTGATGCCGGTGTCCGTGGTGGTGAGGGCGCCGATGCCGAACGCGCGGTGGACTCCGTCGCCGTCGCGCCGGTAGGCCGCCGCGGCAGGCTGCCCATTGGCGGCGATCGGGATCATCCGCCAATCTCCGGCGGTTCCGATGACGTGGGTGAGGAAACGCAGACATGTGCCACGACCCGAGAACCAGGTGCTGGTGCCGACGAGCTCGATGGCGGCGTCAGCGCGCAGCGCTCGCTCCAGCGCGGCGATGTCGGCGTTTTCGAAGCCCGCGATGTACTGGTCGAGTAGCTCCTTGGCGCGTGGCTCGGTCGGCTCGCAGAGCTTTTCGCGCTGGGGGGCGACCTCGTCGAGACGCAGGCGTGCCCGTTGCAGCATGCCTTTGACCGCTGCCGTCGTCGTGTCCAGCATGGCGGCGACTTCCGCTGTGGGAAAGGCAAGCACCTCCCGCAGCATCAGTACGGCCCGCTGGCGCGGCGGCAGATATTGGAGACTGGCAATGACGGCCAGGCGCAGGCTCTCCCGCCCGGCGACGATCGCCGCCGGATCAGCCGACTGCCAATCCGCAGCGGAATCGGGAATCGGCTGCAGCCAGGCGATGTCGGGGGCCGCCACCGGCGGCGCATCGGGATCGCCGGTGGGACCGGCCAGCCCGGACGGCAGTGCCCGTCGCTTGCGCTGGTCCAGCGCGGTCAGGCAGGCGTTGGTGGCGATGCTATACAGCCAGACCCGCAGCGAGGAGCGCCCCTCGAAGGTGGCGTAGGACCGCCACGCCCGCAGATACGTTTCCTGGACCAGGTCTTCGGCTTCGTCGGCCGATCCGAGCATGCGGTAGCAGTGCGCGATCAGCTCGCGCCGAAACGGCTCGGCGCGGCTGGCGAACTCGTCGGCCTGGGAAGTCGCTTTCACCGCTCGCATTGTCCCTCGTGGTGAAGGTCCAGTTTGGTCCGGACCCAGCCTGCCATCTGCCGGATCGCCTCGTCAGCCTCGGGTGCTCGGCCCGCGGCCATCTGAAACGTGTGCAACATGGCGGGTACGACGTCCAGCCGCACCTCGACTCCGCACCGGCTCGCGTGCGCGTGCAGGCTTCGGGCATCGTCGAGCAGCGTCTCGTCCCCGCCGACCTGAATGTAGATCGGCCCCAGGCCGGAAAGCTCGGCGTAGAGCGGACTGGCCAGGGGATCTCGCGGGTCGCCGCGCTCGCCCAGGAACGTGGCCGCGATCTGGCGGACGGTCTCGCGATCGAAGAACGGATCCCGGTCCCGGTTGGTGTCGTACGACTTTCCCCGCACCTCCAGGTCGACCCAGGGCGAGAAGGGCATCGCCGCAGCCGGTAACGGCAGGCCCCGCTTCCGGGCGGCCAGCTGAGTGGTGATGGCCAGTGCGCCGCCCGCGGAATCGCCGGTGAACGCGATCCGGTCGGCGCGCAAACCTTGGTCCAGCAACCACTGGTAGACGGTGGTCGCGTCTTGTACCTGAACCGGATGGGTGTGCGCGGGAGCCAGCCGATAGTCGAAGATCAGCGCTCGTACCCCGGCGGCCTTGGCGAGATGGGCGAACATCTTGCGGTGCGTGTAGATCGAGCCGCTGATGAACCCGCCGCCGTGCATACACAGCAGGACACGGTCGGGCGCGCAACGTTTCGGCGTCGCCCACATGGCGGGCACACCGCCCGCGTCGACTTCCAGATAGTCGACCTCACGCGGCTCGGCTGTCAGGTCACCCCACGACTCGCCGTCGGGCTGCGAGCCGTCCGGCTGCGGGCTGCCCCGCCGCTGCATCGCGTAGCGGGACGCTGTCCAATGCCTTCGGACCGCTTCAGACTGGATGCTCGGCATGGATGGGCTCCTTTGTTCGGTTTGCGCTGTCACCATGTAGACCACCGACGGCGGAAAACGAACCGGTGCCTTCCCAGCGGGCTTGGTCGATGGCACAGTGCCTTTGGCTGGATTCGTGCCAGGGGAGAGCATCGATGGGTGAGATCGGGCAAATCGTCGCGGGCCGGTACCGTTTGGAGGCCAGACTCGGGGCCGGTGGGATGGGCACGGTGTGGCGTGCCCAGGACATGCTGCTGGATCGGGTTGTCGCCATCAAGGAGTTGCGGTTCTCGCAGGGCCTCACCGACGAGCAGCATGCCGAGGTGGTGCAGCGTGCCGTCGCCGAGGCGTCGCACGCCGGCCGGATCGATCACCCCAACGTGGTGCGGGTCCAGGACGTGGTGACCGACAACGAGCGGCCGTGGATCGTCATGCAGCTGGTCGAGGGCCGATCTCTGGAACAGATCATCAATGCGGAAGGAGCCTGGGCGCCCGAGCGGGTGGCGCAATTGGCGTCGTGGATGATCGGTGCCCTGTCCGCCGCGCATGCTGCGGGCCTGATCCACCGCGACGTGAAACCGTCCAATGTGCTCATTCCGGATTCCGGTGGGGCGCTGCTCACGGACTTCTCGGTTGCCAAGGTGCTGGGCAGCGGCACCATGACCAACACCGGGATGTTGCTGGGTACGCCCGGCTTCATCGCCCCCGAGCGGATCCTCAACGGGGTCGTGGGCATGGAAGCCGATCTGTTCGCGCTGGGCGCGACCCTGTATTTCGCGGCCGAAGGAGTCAGCCCGTTCGCGTCGGACGATCCGGTCACCGGCGCCTTCGCGCCGGCGATCAGGCAGCATGACCCGCCGCAGCGGGCCGGCGAGATGGCGAGCATCATCGATCGCCTGCTGATCAAGGATCCGCGCGAACGGGCCACCCTGGCCGACCTCCAAGCGCATGTGCAGCAACACTTCCCGGGTTCCGACGCTCCGGCGCCGGTCGCGGTGCCGCCGCCGCCGCGTGCGACGCCGATCGCGGTGCCGCTGCCGCCACCGATGGAAATACCGCTGGGGTCGGCCTGGGCGCCCGCGATCATCGAAGACAATGCTGAGCTGGAACCGTTACCGCCCAAGGAGCTGGATCGCCGCCGCATCGTGCTGGCCGTCGCCCTGGCCGTGGTGTTGCTGCTGGTGGGTTCGGTTGTGCTGACCCAGGTCCTAGATGGAGGGAAAGGCGCGAACGGCACGGCCGCGCCGCTTCAGAGCCAAAGCCCGAGCACGTCACCGAGCCCTTCCGACACCCCAAGCCCAAGCGCCAGTGCTTCCCCCAGCCCGGCCGCGTCGGGATCGGCCGCGCCGGTGGTCGGCGAGGTCACCGCGATCCAGGTACTGTCCAACGTCGCCGACGGGCCCTCGTGCAAGGCCACCATCAGCGCCAGGGTGACCGTCTCCGGCCCGGCCGAGGTTCGCCTGCAAACCGAGATCAACGGTGGTTCGGACGGCACGAAGACCCTGTCGTTCACCGAGGCGGGCCAGAAGACGATTCAGCTGTCGAGCACCAGCTCGGTCAGCAACGGCAGCGCGACGGTCAGGTCCACCGCGCCGAATTCCATGCAGGCAAGCAGATCCTGGAACGGCATCCCGCATTGCGGCACCGGGCTGTTCTTCACCGTCTCCGGCACCGTGCGCTGTTCCGGCGGCACCATTGCCGAGTTCCATGGCACCGCCACGGTCTTCAGCGGCTGGGCCAACACCGCCGATTTCGTCGGCGCCACCGTATACGGCCAGTTCACCGTCACCGGAGGAGCTCAGCTCACGAAGAACCCCCAGCCGATCGGCGGCTCGCCACTTGCGCCCGGCCAATCCAGGACGGTGTCCGTCGATGTGGGCAGCCGGTTCGACACCGGAACACCCATCGGACAGCCCTACGACCTGGTGATGAAACCAAGCTCGACAAGCACGCCGTCGGCGTCCAACCACGTCACGGGCACCGTTCCGCCGCCGTGCTCCACGCCATAGCCGCAACCGGTGGCGCACTAGTTCGCGGAGACTGACGCTGCGCCATCGGCTCGGTCCCCAGGACCTGGCCGATCCTTCGTCACCGCCGCTAGGTGCAGGCAAGACGGTGTTCGCGTAACGGCTAGGTGTATCTCGCGATCGCCTTGATCGTTGATCACGACATGAAGCCACGCGCGGTACTAGGAGCCGTTGCCTTCGCGGCCATGCCCCTGCTCCTGGCGACCCCGGCTCAGGGCGCCGGACCGGAGCCCCGCAAGGAGCTCGGGCTCGACATCATCTCCGACCTTCTGAAGGGGGCTGACGACCAGGACATCAAAATCGCCAACGGAGGGCCGCTAGGCCCGGGGCTTAGCGAGCTCGTCGCGATCGCAGAAGGCATTCTGCGGAAGTACGGCATCACCAAGACCTACGCGGATGTTGCGGACCTCGACGCGGGGACGCTCAGCATCGTTTCGGGCATCCTCGGCGTCAACGGAACAGACGGCATCATCGCTGCCCCCGGGAAACGGTCGCCGTAAGGGCGTCTGTCCGCTCGAGCTCAATCACCTCCGCGAACACGGCAGGAGGCAGCAGCAGCGAGCGCTTGCCATGTACCGACATTGACGCACAGATAGCCATCGGTCGGCTGCGAAGCCCGAGCGCGTCGCCGAACCCCGCTGGGAACGCGGCATGGGCATGTTCCGCAGGTTTGCGCGTGGCGCTAACGTTGGTGCATGTCGATTGACTCGGCCGAAAACATGTCGTATCTACCCACTCCGTCGCTGCAGAGCCGGCAGTACACCGGCGGTGGCTTCGAAGCTGACTCGGACGTGCTCTATACGGGGTCGACGAAGTACCTCGACGTCAAGAATTATCTGTTCGCCATCGCGGCAGGTCTGGCCGGCGACTTGGCGCAGACGAAGGGCATGGCCGGGGACAACACGGCCGCGCACCAGTTCGCGCGCCGGTACGAGCCGGCGGCCACGGAGGTGGTCAAGGGAATCGGCAAGGCGGGCGAGGCGATGGCCGCGATCGCTAGCCGGCTTCTGGACATGGCGTTTAACTACCTCTATATAGAAGACGAAATCAGCCGGATGTTCATGCAGGGGGTCAACGCCGCCTCGCCGCTGGCCAAGTCGAAGGTCAATTGTGAGCCGGAGGAGTCGTACAGGGCTCTGGAAATGGTGACGGGCTCGCGTCAGGTGCACGACATGTGGCTCATCGGCGAGTACTGGCCGGAGGCCAACGTCGAGAAACTGCGGGTGGCCGAACGGGTTTGGAAGAAGGTCGCCGAACTCATCGACGACGCCCAGCGCAATGCCTTCAAGGCCGAGGAGATCGTCACCGTCAACTGCGACGGACCTGCGATCGACGCCTTCGAGCAGTTCGGAAAGTCGCTGTATACCGACTTTCCTTCGGGCGCAACAGAAGTCAACGACGGCCGGCCGATATTGGAGAACCTCTCGGCGGAGGCCCGCCGGCTCGCCGAGATGTGCGACAACTTCGCGCAGCACACCGAAAGCGTGCGCAGGCAGCTCATCGAGATCGGGGTCGTCATCGCGGTGTGTACCGCGGCCGGAATCGCGCTGACCGTCTTCACCCTGGGCGGATCCGATGCGGCCGCCGCGGCCGCGGATGCCGCCGCGGTGGCCGAGGCGGCCGCGACCGTCACCGCGCTGGAGGCGGCCGTGGTCACTGACACGGTGGCGATCGCCGCAGCCGAATCGGTACCGGTGATCGAGGGTCAGATCATCGCCCTCGCGGCCAGGGGAGCGGCCGCCGAGACCGCGGCCACGATCACGCAGATAGCGGCCGGGGTCACGCTGGTAGCGGGGGCGGGCACGCTGCTGACGCCCAGCGATGCCGAAGCGGCCGCGCTGACTCCGGCACGGGATCCGATCGCGCCGCCCCTCGTCATGCCACCCAACCTCCGGATGTACAGCCCGCTGGAGGCCGCCGAGGCCAATACCTGGGCGCAGACCCTGCCTTCGCGTGACCCCAACTACGGAACGCCCGAGGACCGGGCATACCAGCTGCGGGTGGCCGGATCACCCGAACGCCTCGTCACCGGAGCCAACGGCACCACCATTTGGGCCGACGGATTCCGGCCCGAGGACGGCGCGCTGGTCGACGCCAAGCACGTCCGCCAGCTCGACTGCAGCCCGCGAACGTTGGAAGGGTTGACCTCCAACAGTTTCCGGACCGGCCTCATGCTGGCCGACGACGACAACGAGATGCGCAAGTACGCGGCCGGTATCTCCAATCCGGACAACCACGCGCAGTACGTGGAGATCGACACGAACGACGCCTCCACCGTTGGGTACTGGCAATTCCTGGCGGCCAAGAACCACCTGCCGTCCAACGTGCGGGTCGTCGAGTAGGCTGCGGCCGACGAAGGGAACATTGATGGGCAAGCTGTACGTGGCCGCTCCGGAGGGCCAGACCTGGCCGATCGATCTGGACGACGCGGAAGCCAGCATCCGGCGGCGGTGGCCCAATGCCCGCTTCGAGCGTCCGTCCTCGGCGGTCACCGGCGGCTCCTACCTCAGCTTCGATGTGGTGGTCGGCGGGATGCCCCGCTACGGCACCTACGTCAGCCGCAGCCACCTGACCCTGTCCCAGGGCAGCCCGCAGGACTGGGCCGAGACGATTGTCTGGTTCCTGCAGCTGCTGCCGCCGGGCACCCCCGCGTTGGCGATGGCGGAGGACAATCCCGAGCTGGAACCGGTACCCAGCGGAGCATCCGTGCAGGACGTCATCGACCTTTACGAACGGCTCGAGCAGCAGGCCTGACTCCGGCTATTGGCGGGCAAGGGCATTGAGCGCGATAAGCGTCGCCGGGATGGTCGTCAGATGCATGACGGCAAGCGACACCGCGCTTGTGGTATCGAATCCGGCCGGGACAGTCATCAGGCCGATGGTGGCCACGGCGAGTGTGGGGCCGGCGATGCGGGCAACGCGGATAGCGGCCGGCCACAAGCGCGACAGTGCCGCGATCACAGCGAGCCCGGTTGCCAGCGGCACGAGTGACATGATCGTGATCGCGAGCGGGCCGACCTCGACCGGGGTGGCGTTCTGCAGGTAGACGAACGTGCCGCCAAATGCGCGCCCTGCCGCGTAGATGGCCAGGTTCGCGATGAGCAGGCCGGTGAGCGCAGCGGAGACGACAGCGAGCCGGCCGGCGGTGGTTGGTGTCGTGGCCGGCTCGATTTCGGTGTCAGTCATGCGCAGCGTCTTTACTCAGGAAGGCCCCGAGGCCGTCAAGGATGCCCCGAGTGCCTTCTTCGCGGCCTTCGACGCTGTCCAAGCCGTCGAAATGGACGGCCTGTTCGGTGTAGGTCAGGAGGGTGGCGTCGCCGTCTGGCTCGACCGCGATGGTGGTCAGTGAGGTGGACAGATGCTTGTCGTCGACCCACATGTCATAGGTGAACACGATGCGGCACCGATCGACGATGTCGGTATAGGTCGACAAGAACCGCGAACGCGGGCCGCCGTGCCATTGCCCTTCCTCGATGCCGCCCCCGCCGACGCGGAAGTCGTGCGCCTTGTTGGCGACGTCGAATGCGGGCCCGCCGCCGAACCATTGATCGCGGGCGTCGTTGTCGGACAGAGCGTGCCAGACGGCGTCGAGCGGTGCGTGGAAGGTGCGCTCGACGACGAACGTGGCGTGCGTCTGGCTGCGTTCGGTGATGTCGTTCATGACTATTTCTCCTTGTCAGTACTTGGGTCGAGGAAGGCGCCGAGCCGGTCGAGGCGGCGCTCGGCGGGCAGGCGTTGCCTGCCGATCCATTCGGCGGCCGGGTTGAGCGCGTTGGGTGCCAGCTGGTAGGTGCGGACCCGGCCGACTTTGGTGGATACCACGATCCCGGCGGCCTCCAGCACACCGAGGTGCTGAACCACGCTGGGCATCGCCATGTCGAACGGGCGGGCCAGTTCGCTCACCGATGCCGGGCCGCGAACCAGCCTTTCGACCATCGCCCGGCGGCTGGCGTCGCCCAGGGCGTGGAACAGCCGGTCGAGGCCCTCCTGATACTTAGGCAC
Organism: Rhizocola hellebori; assembly: GCF_016862955.1. Taxonomy (GTDB): domain Bacteria; phylum Actinomycetota; class Actinomycetes; order Mycobacteriales; family Micromonosporaceae; genus Rhizocola; species Rhizocola hellebori. Next base: position 95,257 of record NZ_BONY01000010.1, read on the forward strand.
ATACCTAAGTATTGCGGCGGATCCCAAGACTGTCAAGAACATCCAGCCAGGGGTGCAGCGGGCCACCCGAAACCGGAGAGCCCGCTAGCATCCGGGGATGACCTGGCGCCGGATTGTCATTGCGGTCGATGTCATCGTCGTCGTCTTGTTGGTCCTGCTAGACAGCTGGCCGCCATCTTCCGAAGCGGTGTCAGCGTTGATGACGGCGGTCATCGTGCTGACCCCGCTGGCCGCATGGGCGTTCGCGGCGCCCGGACCGACCGGCGGCTGGTGGGTTTCCGGGCTGCTGGTGGCATTGCTGGTCACCTGCATGTGGCTGTCGCGAGTGGTGTTCAGCCAGGGACCCGTCGCCTCGCCGATCGACTGGCTACTGCCTTACACCGCGGGGGCCATCGTGATCTGCGTCGTGGCGATGGTGGCCGCTCGCCGTTGGCGGCTTGGACCCGCGGTCGCCCTCGCCGTGGTGACGCTTGTGGTCTCCGGCCTGGCAACGCTGACGATCGCGATGGAAGGCGAGGGCGTCTATATCCCCGCCAACGACGCCGCGCTGCTATCGGCCGGAGTGTCTGTCGTGGAGGCCGGTGAACCGAGCTGCGGTGTGGACGGCGCGACGTGCGTCCGCGAAGTGACTCTTCGCACCGACCGCACAGCCGCAGAGCTACGCGAGATGCTGCGCTCGCGAGGCTGGGCCGAGCAATGTCAGCCGGTGACGGGAATCCTTTCCCATCTCAGCCTTTCAGAGTATGGGGAGCGCTGCTTGACCCTCGGCGATCTGGAGCCGGGCATGGTCGTGGTGTCCGTGGAGGCTGAAGCTCAGTGGAAGGTGCGAGCAAGGCCTTGACCTGTGTCTGCTATCAGACTATTTAGGTGAAAATCGGGCTAATGCCGACATATTGGTGGCATGAATAACTCATTGACCAGGCGAGCCGCACTTGCTGGAGGCGTCGCGGCTCTCGCGACATCCGTGCTGGCTGGCCGAGCGATGGCTTCATCCGGGCCGCTGCGCATCGGCGTGATCGGAAATGAGCTGCAGGGTATCCGTTACCGCGTAGGGACCCTCGAAGCGAGCGCGGAACATGGACCGGCGGCGGAGCTGTTGACTCGCGAAGAAATCACCGATCCGCGGGAGGCCGCCGCAGCGCTGCTCGACGCGGGCGTCCATGCGCTGGTGAGCACCACACTTGCCGGGCTGGCTGTGCTGTCCCAGGCGCAGGCCGCCTGTACCCCGCTGGTGAGCACGGTGCCCGTGCCAGGCGCGGCCATGCCCTACCTTTTCCAGGCCGGCCCGACCCGTGAGCAGGTGGACCGGGCGCTGATGCTCGCGGTGAAGAACGCTCAGCATGACAAAGTCGCTGTGCTGTCGCTGGAAGGCCAGCCAACGCCGGAAAGCGAGGCGGCCGCGCGGGGGGTGACCATCACCGGGATCGAGACGTTCGCGGCGACCGCCACCTCCTTCGTCGACGCGGTGAAAGCCTTGGTGGCGCAGAACCCGCAAGCCCTCATCGTCAACGCGCCGAGCCCTTTCGCGGGGCCCGCGGCGCGTGACGCGCGGACGGCGGGATGGACCGGCCCGGTGTTCGTCCTTCCCGAGGCGGTCGGCCCGCAGCTGCACCGTGTCGCCGGTGCCGCCGCAGACGGGATCATCGCACCATTGCCCTGGCTGGCAGCGCCGTCAGCGATGCCGGAGACACTGCCCAACGCCAGCACTGTCAAGCGTTTCGCTGCCGGGTTCGAGCCGGCCAACGGGCCGGCCAGCGTCGCGGACGGGTCCGCCGCCGACGCGGTGACTTTGTTGCATCTGGCGTTCCTCGGGCACCGCGACCGCGAATCGGCCCGCGCCCAGCTGCAGGCCATGTGCTGCCTGGGCGTCACCGGCGTCTACAACCACGCACGCCTCATCGAAGGCGCGCTGGTGGATATGACCGCACAGGCAGGAACATGGGCGCCCGTGTAGTAGCGCTCAGTTGACCGTTATCGGAATGGTGGCTACCAGGCCGTTGATCGTCACCCTTACCGTGCCGCTGCCACTGCCGACCGCGCCGACACCAACGGTGTCCTCGTCGGTCTGGCCCGGCGACAGTGCCGCAACGTTCCTCCCGATGGAGGTGAGTAGCGGATTGCCGCTTGAGTCAAGGACATCGATCTGTACGCCGGCCTCGGGAGTCGGTTCGTCGCCGGTGTTCTCACATTTCCACTTCACCGAGAATTGGACGTGAGCTTGCGGCGGGTCGGGCAGGAGCTGTGGAAAGTCTTCGGCGAACTCCAATTGACCGGCCATGTCAGACGCACTCGCCGATTCTGACGTTGCCGAGGAAGACCGGACCCCGGCCGTTGATTACCAGGTTCATGTCGTAGTTGCCCGCTTGCAGGTTGAAAGTCAGCGACCGCATCGCGGCATCGCCGGGCTGCAACGCCTCACACGGGAGTTTCTGGCTGGCACCAGTGCCCTGATCGTTCATGTCGAAGATGTCTTCGTAAGCCGTTGACGCCTCGTCGCCGACGTTCTTCTCCCGCCACGAGACGGTGAAGTCGGCATTCGCGCAGGGGCTGACCGGATCGGTCACGAAGGTCGTTTGAGTGTCGAGGTCAATCAGGGCTGGCATGGTGCTCTCCTCTTCGTTGCCGCGCACCAGCCACATTAACCTGGTTGACCTCGATCTTTCGGGCAATTCAGGATTGCGTCGCGGCCACCTCGGATTTGCTGCGAAGGATGCAGAACTCGTTTCCCTCGGGATCGGCGAGCACGACCCAGCCTGTTCCGTCGGGGTTGCGCCGATCCGCGACCATGCTTGCCCCCAGCTCGGTCAGCCGGGCCAGCTCGGCGTCGCGTGAACCCTCGGCCGGGCGCAGGTCGAAATGGATTCTGTTCTTGACCTGCTTGGACTCGGGCACCTCGATGAACAGCAGGCGATGCGACCCGTCGCGCGAGTAGATCATGCACTCTTCGTGCCCCGGCTCGTTGGGATCATCGGGGTTCTCGACGTAGTCCAGGACGGTCTGCCACCAGCGCGACAGCTTGTAGGCGTCGGCACAGTCCACGCTGGTGTGGGAGATGAAGGAAGTCACCCAGGCATGGTGACAGGATCGGCGGCCCGGATCCAATTTGCGTGACCCTTACACAAGGCCAGCATGCCGCTCACCCGAGCGGGTCAGAGTGCGGGCATGAAACGCACGTTGGTGATCGTCACGGTGCTGCTGACCACATTCGCGGCCGCGGGCTGCCGGGCGCGCGAGGACAGAGCCACTCCCGCCGACAGGCCCGCCGCGGTGGTCAGCCCGACCCCGGCTGCGGGTCTGGCTCCGCAGGTGGCTTCCAGCAAGGTGGCCGTGAATCTGTCCGAAGTGGACGGCATGCTCGCCGAGCTGGAGAAGCAGCTCACCGAGGCGGACAAAACCCCGGATGCAGACGAGTGAGGCACATGATGACACGGATTCTGGCCGCCGTTGCGGCCGTGTTGCTGCTCGCACCCGCGAGCCCGGCCGCGGCGGCGTCCGCGGCCACCGACGGCGCGCTGGATGCCGCGAAGAAGGTCACCGTCGCGCGCATCGACGGACGCCTCGCCACGCTCAAGGCCGAAGGTGTGGCCGTGCGGGCGGCGACGCGGCTCAGCGCCGGTCACAAGTCGACTCTGGAGGGCATCCTCGCCGGCAGCACCGAAGGGCTCAATGCGTTGCGCTCCAAGGTGCAGGGCGAAACGACACTGGCGGCGGTCAAGGACGACACCAGGGTGATGGTCGACGGCTACCGGGTCTACCTTCTGGTGACTCCACAGGTGCGCCTGACCATCGTCGCCGATGTGGAGGGCTCCGCGATCGCGGCCCTGGAGGACGCCTATGCCACGCTCTCTTCCGCCATCGAGGCGGCGCAGCAGGCCGGCAAGGATGTCAGCGCCGCCAAGGCACAGCTGGCTGTGCTTCGTACCCAGATAGATGCCGCCGCAAAAGGATTGGCCGGCGTGGCCGACGGGTTGCTGGCTGTCAAGCCGGGGCCTGATGCCGCAGGGATCCGCTCGGCCGTGGCAGGGGCCAAGGCCAAGCTGCTCGCCGTGCGCTCCAGCATCCGTCAGGCCGCGGCGGTCGCCAAGGCCACCCGCGACCTGCTCAAGTAGCAACCGGATCGGCCGCGGTCGTTGCTGACCGCGGCCGATCCGCGCGATGTCAGCAGGGCTTGAGCGACCAGACCGGGTTCCAGTCGAAGTCACGCTGCCGCCGCGGGTTTTCCACCACGAGAGCGGCCAGCAGCTCGCCGTACTGGCCGTAGATCTGCGTCGGCTGGACCGGCGGGTTCTGGTTGTTGAGGTAGGCGCCGCCGCCGAGCCAGTTGTACACATACTGGGTCTGGCAGTAGTAGAAGAAGAAGACCTTCCACAGGTTGGTCACCGGATTCCAGACCAGGGCACAGAAATAGCCGGCCCCACAGGTGTAGATCGCGCCCGGCGCGACCGGGTGTGTCGTCACGGACGGGTAGGTGGTCGGCTCGACCACGGCAATCGCCATGTCCCCCTTGGCCAGGGCACCAGGCGGTGCCGCCGGAGCGGTGAGAACCTGTCCGCCACGGGCATCTTTGGCGGGTACCGCCGACGCCGGGCCGGCCACGGAAACGGCCACGAGCATCCCGGCGAGGATGCCCAAGGTGGCGATGGTTGAGCGGATGGCACGCATAGTTAGCCTCTCCCTGTCCACTTGGTCCACTGGTCGTGGGTCGTCGGCCGGGATTGCTTGTCCCGGCTGGGTTCGAGCATCGTGGTTTGTGCTTTGCGGATGCTTTGCGTCTGCTATGCGCCCGTCACCTCGACGGCGATCCTTTTTGGATGCCGGGGTGTCACGGCAAATTCAAGTCATATATGTCGATGGATTGGGGTGATCTGTGCGACCAGCTGCACGATTTCGCGCTGCGCCGATGCGCGCACGGCCAGGTCGGGCTGGTCCGCCAAGGGTTACCCGACCACGCGGGCGTGGTACAGGTGGAGCAACGGGCTCTACAACTTCGCCGGCGGCCGCTTCTACAACCGCGAGGGACAGCTCCCCGCCGGCGCGACCTACTACGAGTACGACGTCTACCCGCGCAACAACGGTGCCGCTCGCGAGCTGACCCTGGTGCTCGGCAGCTGAGGGCGCCCGCGGCTGGGGCGCCCTCAGCTCGTGCTAGCCCGCGGCCCGCAGGCTTGGATCGGTGAGCTCGGCGCACCAGCGCGACGCCGGATCCAGGTAGGGCCGTAGCAACGCGGTCAGCTGCGGATCGCTTCGGCCGGCGAGCTCGTCGGACGCGATCTTGCGGGCCACCCCGGCGAGCAGGTCGGCGACCTGGACCCGAGGGTCGGTTCGCGAATCCGTCTGACGGAAGTGCAGGAAGTGACCGTGAGCCGGCAGCTGGATCAGTTCCAGCGGCGGCGCGGCCAGGATCTGTTCGAGAAGCCGCATCCGCCGCTCGGTCAGCGCGGACTGTTCGTCGTGCACCACCGCGACCGGATGCAGTCCCCGGCTCCAGTGCAGCACGGTGCCGGCCAGGGCGGGCAGCAGCGGCTCCAGAACGGGTTGTAGGACATGACCCTCAAGCAGCCGTTCGCGAGCGGAATAGGCATCCCTGCGCCGCAGCTCGCGCAGGTCATCGAGGACCTGCCCGACCGGGCTGTCGGCGTTGCTGGTCCGCAGCACCTCGACCTGGCCGAAGAAGGCGTCGACCGGAGGACGCACCTTCCAGCCGCGGTCTGCGCGCAGGACCACGTTGGTCGCTGCCAGGAACGCCTGCCAGGGTTCGGGGCCGAAGGTGCCGGGGCCGGCCCGGCACAGCCTGGCCGCCGCGTCGGCCAGGCTCGGGTCCGGGCGCAGACCGAGGCTCGCCGTGTCGGCGAAGCCGCCGAGGAACAGGTCGAGCACCCGGCCGAGGATGAAGCAGAACTTGTGGGTCAGATGGACCCGGGCCTGGCCGTGCACCGGGCCGGACGGGCCGAGGAACTCGGCAAGGCGCGGCCCGCCCCTGGCCCGCAATAGGTGTGAGGCCTTGTATTCGTAGCTGTCATGCCCGGATCGGTGACGCAGCGCGCGGATCCACTCCGCCGCCGCATCGATGTCCAGCCGGATGCTGGCGTGCGCGATGACGTCGGAGTTTGCGGCTGCGAGGTTGCTACCTTCCCAGCCCGACTCGTCACACGCGATCTCGAGGGCATGCTCGATTGACGTTTGCGTATTCTTCACTGTCTCTCCTGGCGCTCCAACGGATAGGTCGACGTTTGATCACCAGGTCGACGGTCACGTCGATGGAGCTGACAGCAGACATACCCCCATCCTTGCCGTCCGAGCCGGATCGCGCCACCGGCTTTTCACGGCACGGCGACTCAGCGCGGTGGGTGCCAGTGGCGTTTGACCGCCTCGGTCGCCTCGCTGAGGGTCAGCCCCAGTCGCTGAGCGGCCTCAACATATTGGCGGGCAACGGTTTCTGTGCGGTGTTCGGTCGTCGGCGGATGCCGCGGGGCGACCACCGTTCCGGCGGCGCGTCGCGTTTGGACCAGGCCTTCGGTCTCCAGCTCCTGGTAGGCGCGGGCGACGGTGCCCGCGGCCAGCTGCAGATCGGCGGCCAGCTGCCGGATCGGGGGCAGGCGGTGACCGGTCTTGAGGACACCGCCGGTGATCAGATCGGCCAGCTGCTGGCGGATCTGCTCGTAGGGCGGCACGTGCAGGCCCGGATCGACCGTGATCTCCAAGGGCTCGGTCACGACGGCGCCTTGCGGCCGAACAGCAACACCGAAACGACGTAGATCCAGAACAGCCCCACCAGGACGACACCCGTGCCCGCGGCGACGGCCAGCGCGTCGAGGCGGTGCAGGCCGCATTGGCCGGCGCTGATGACGTTGACGGTAAGCGCGGCGCATCCGGCCAGCGGGGTGAGCACGGCGATCCCGTACCCGCTGACGATCACTTCCGCGGCGCGGCGGCGGGTGCCTTCATCGCCTGGCAGCCGTGGCCGCCGGGCGACCGCCTGAAGCGCGATGAGCGTCAGGACAAGGCAAACGCCGGTCGCGGTGAGGATCGGGATCGAGTAGTAGCTGCCGGGCCAAGGGCCGTTGGTGGTGGAGAATTCGCCGCACACCCGAGTGAAGGCGCGCCCGAGACGGCCTTCTGAGTCGGGGCCGCCTGCTGTGGTGGTACCCACCAGAAGAAGAACGAGCAGCACGGTGCTGATGCCCGCCACGTAGGCCGGGAAGCGGGGCAGATAGTCGCGAATTCTGCGGATCGTCAGCGACGCGGACCTGGGGCCGGCCGCTGCGGGCCGCGGCGCGAATCGCTGCGCCAGCAAGGCGGTGCACAGCAGCACCGCGGCGAACACCGGCCCGGCCAGCGCATAGCCACGCCCGAGGGGAAGCCTTTGCGCAAACTGCCAAGCAGCGACCGCGCCCAAGACGATGCCCAGGAGGCGAATCAGCATGAGAGATGCTCCTTGTATCGAGAGGTTGATACAAGGGTACCGCTTGTGTCAACCCCTTGATACAAGGGTCAGCCGCCCACGATCGTCGCGGCGAGCGCGACCCGATGATCCTTCGTCCACGGTGGCCCCAGCGCTGCCCGAGGGCCCCGCAGGATCTCGTCGGCCCGGCCCGCCAGCAGGCCGGCCGCCTGGCTTTCCACGTCTTTGGCCTCGTAGAAGTGGACCTGCCAGCCGCGGCCGTGAGCCAGTTCGGCGAGCACATGGCGGTACATGATGGCGTCGGCGCGGCTCTCGTAGGGCGCGCGGCGCTGCACGGCGATGTCGGCGGGAAAGTCCATCGGCCACGACCGCAGATGAATCGACACCACCGGCCCCGGCAGAGCATGGGCGAGCTCATCGAAAGCCGCCGAAGCCGCCCGCACGACCGAGGCCCGCACCTTCGCCACCAGAGTGGCCGTTGCCGCGGCGTCAAGGCGTGAGCCCTCGTAATGTATTGGCGCCGCAGGCAATCCGGGCTCGATCAGCTCGAGCCGGCGGCGGTCCACCACCCGATGCTGGGCCGACGCCGTCACCGCCACAGCCCACCCGAAATGATCGGCTATCCCCAGACGCATACCACCCACTATCACCGATGTGGGGTTCTGGCACGATGGCCGGGTGAATGAGGGCCATCTGGAGCGGCTGGCTCGCGAGAGCGGCATAGCCGACCTTGTCGATGTGCTCGCGCAGCGGCTGGCACCGGCCGACCTGACCTCGCTGCTGCTGGAGGTCTACCGGCGCAGAGCCGCCGGCCTGACGCCGGCGAAAGTGCTGGAGGCGTTCGAGAGCAGCCGGTTCGCCGGGGTGGCGGTGGTGGATGCGGCGGCCATGTCGGCTTTCGACGCCGGATGGCTGTCGCTGTTGGCGCAGCTGGGTTTTGACGGCCTCGAGCTGTCCCCGGTCAGCCCGCTGGGCACGGTCGCGGCGGTGTCGACCGTCGACCAGAACAAGGTGCTGACCACGAGCCGCAACAGCGAGGTGCTGGCCGACTCCACCAATGTGCTGGCGCTGGAAGCGGCGTCACGGCGCCGGGCGCTGCTGCGCCGCGACCCGCGCAGCCGGGAGCTGGTGCGGCTGTGTGCCTCGCATCGGCTGGTACGCGGCCAGCTCTTCCACGGGCCCGGGATGCTGCCGCATTTCCGGTTGATGGCCTTGACCACCGCGGGCCGCGCCGAGGACTCCTTCGGATTCGAGGTGCGGGCCTTGCGCGAGCATGTGCTGGCCCATCTGCGGCTGCTGGAGGCGGCAACCGGGCAAGGGCTCGCCATCGACGCGGTGGCGGTGTCGTTGACGGACCTGACCGGCGGTGCGCGCCAGCCGTTGCTGCAGCGGGAAGTCGTTGCGCCGCTTGCGGATGAGTTCCCTGCGGTGACGTTCGAATTCGACGACTCGCGGCAGGCCGGGCGCGGCTACTACCGCGACGCCTGCTTCTTCATCCACGCCACAACGCCTCAGCGGCAACGGTTTCTGCTCACCGACGGCGGCCTGACCGACTGGACCGCGCAGCTGCTCAACAACCGCAAGGAGCGACTGGCCATCAGCGGGCTCGGAACTGAGCGGCTGATCAGTCAGTTCCGAGCGCCATAGCCCGCCCGGGTCAGCGCGGCGGATTCCACGCGGCGACCGCGATGTAGCGGAAGCCGGCCGCCGTCAAGCGTTGCCTGTCCAGGGTGTGCCGGCCGTCGAGCAGGATCGGCGAGCGCATCAGCGGCGCCAGCGCCTTCCAGTCCAGCTGGCGGTATTGCGCCCACTCGGTGGCCAGGACCACCGCGTCCGCGCCGGTGACCACTTCTGCCGGTTCGTCGCGCAAGCAGTCGGCCAGCTCCGGGAACTCGCGGGCGAGCCGGCCCATCGCCACCGGATCGTGCAAGCGCACCCGGGCGCCGCGGCTGATGAGCCGCTGCGCGATGTCGATCGCGGGGGCGTCGCGCAGGTCGTCGGTGTCGGGCTTGAAGGCCAGCCCGAGGATGCCGATGGTGCAGCCCTTGATGATGCGCAGTTCTTCCAGCAGCTTTTCCACCACCAGCTCGCGCTGGCGCTGATTGGTTTCCCGCGCTGCCGCGACGATCGGCATGTCGAGCTTGTACTCGCGGGCGGTCGTGATCAGCGCCGCGGTGTCCTTGCCGAAGCAGGAGCCGCCCCATCCGATGCCGGCCCCGAGGAATCGCCGCCCGATGCGGGTGTCCAGGCCGGTGCCGAGCGCGACCTGGGCGATGTCCGCGCCCACCCGCTCGGCGAGCTGCGCGATCTCGTTGATGTAGCTGATTTTCAAGGCCAGGAACGAGTTTGCCGCGTACTTGATCAGCTCCGCGGAGGCCAGATCGGTGGAGACAAGGGGGACCACGCCGAAGTTCTCCGGCCGCGGCAGGAACGCCGGCGGGGTGAAGGTCTGGTCGAGGATCGGCCGGTAGACGTTCGACAGCACCTCCAGCGCCCGGGGATCGTCGGAGCCGACCACCACCCGGTCGGCGTAGAGGGTGTCGCCGATCGCGGTGCCCTCGCGCAGGAACTCGGGATTGGAGGCGAGCTGGAAGTTGCCGGGCGTGCCGGGGTGCGTGGCCTCGAAAAAGTCGCGCACGATGGCGCCGACCCAGTTGCCGCTGCCGATCGGCACGGTGGACTTGTTCACCACCACCGTGAACCTGTCGCCGAGGGTTTCGCCGATGCTTTGCGCGGCGGCGCGCAGGTAGCGAAGGTCGGGACTGCCGTCGGCGGCCGTGGGCGTGTTGACCGCGATGAAGACCACGTCGGCATCTGCGACGCCGTCGGCATATGAGGTGGTGAAGCTGAGGTTCTCGGCGGCGAGGGCCATCAGCTCGCGCAGGTGGGGCTCGTAGATCGGGACGTCGCCGGCGTGCAGCGCGCTTATCTTCGCCTGGTCCACGTCGACGCAGGTGACCTCGTGACCGAGGAACGCCAGACAGATTCCCGTGGTGAGGCCGACGTATCCCGTACCGACGATGCAGATCTTCTGAGCCATCTGGAAGTTATACACCTCCGCTCGGGCCGCGAACTGCCCCTTGACGTCGATCGGTCAGTTTCCTTAAAGTGCTAACAGGTTAAGACAATGGAGTAATCGGTGATCGAGTTCCTGCTGCACCCCGGCTCTGGCGTCGCGCCCTACCTGCAGATCGTTCAGCAGGTGCGCCAGGCGCTTCGGCTGGGCGTGCTGCGCGAGGGCGATCAGCTGCCCACCATCAAGGCGGTGGTGGCCCAGCTGGCGATCAACCCCAACACGGTGCTCAAGGCCTATCGGGAGCTCGAACACGAAGGTCTGGTGCAACCCAGGCCCGGGGCCGGGACCTTTGTGCTGCGCAGCCTCGCCGACGACACGGTCGCCGCGCACGAGCCGCTGCGGGTGGACCTGCGCGCCTGGCTGCATCGGGCACGCGGGGAGGGCCTCGACGACGACAGCATCGAGGCGCTGTTCTGGACGACATTCCGGGCAGCCCATCGAGAAGCCGCCAGCAAGGAGGACATGACATGACCGCGGTGATGCGGGCCGCCGGGCTGGGCAAGCGATTTGGGCGCCGATGGGCGCTGTCGGAGTGCACAGTGGACATTCCGGCCGGCCGGGTGGTGGGGCTGGTAGGCCCCAACGGCGCGGGCAAGACCACCCTGCTGCGGCTGGCAGTGGGCCAGCTGCAGCCGACCACCGGCGGCATCGAGGTGCTCGGCGGGCGGCCCGCCGCGAGCGCGGCGCAGCTGAGCCGGGTCGGCTACGTCGCGCAGTCCACACCGGTCTACTCACGCCTGACCGTCGAGGAGCATCTGATGCTGGGAGACCGGCTCAACCCGCGCTGGTGCTGGAAGACCGCACGGGCTCGCCTCGACAGCGCCGGCCTCGATCCCCGGCAGCGCGCCGGGCGGCTCTCCGGCGGGCAACGGGCGCAGCTGTCCCTCACCCTGGCCGTCGCCAAGCGTCCGGATCTGCTGGTTCTCGACGAGCCCCTGTCCGCCCTCGACCCGCTGGTGCGCCGCGAGTTCCTGCAGGGCCTGATGGAGTCCACCGTCGATGCGGGCGTCAGCGTCATCGTCTCCTCACACGTGATCAGCGATCTCGAGCGGATCTGCGACCACCTCGTCATCCTCGTCGCGTCGCGGGTGCGCCTCGCGGGCGGCATCGACGAGCTGCTCGCATCCCACCGCCAGCTGGTCGGGCCACGCCGTGACCCCGCCACGCTGCCGGGCGCCGAGGTGATCACCGAGCGCCACACCGAGCGGCAGACCACTTTGCTGGTACGCGCGCATCAGCCGGTCGACCCGGCCTGGACCGTTTCCGAGGTCGGCCTGGAAGACCTGGTCCTGGCGTACATGAAGGCGGATGCGGCGAACCTTTCCCCGATGGAGATGGCCCGATGATCTGGCTCACCTGGCGACAGTTCCGGGCCTCGGCGTCAGCGGTGTTCGGCGTGCTGGGCGCGGTGGCCCTCGCCCTCGCAATCACCGGCCCCAACCTGTACCGCGAGTACGACGCCCTGCTCACCCGGTGTGCAAGAACCTGCATCGGGGATGCCTACGACCACTTCTTCTTCCCCCACGTCGGCGCCTACTTCGGGCTCATCCTGCTCGTGACCGTCCTGCCCGTGGTGGTGGGCATGTTCTGGGGAGCGCCCCTGATCGGCCGCGAGTTCGAGACCGGCACGCACGATCTGGTGTGGCAGCAAAGCGTTTCGCGCCGCCGCTGGCTGGCCGTCAAGCTCGGCCTGGTCGGCCTGGCCACGATCGCGGCCGCGGCCTTGACCGTGGTGGCGGTGAGCTGGTGGTCACATCCGCTCGACGCCACGGCCATCACCGGCCTCAACCGCATGACACCGATCGTGTTCGACGCCCGGGGGATTGTCGTGATCGGGCACTCGGCCTTCGCCCTGACCCTCGGCGCCGCCGCTGGGTTGCTGTTGCGCCGCACCCTGCCCGCTATGGCCGTCACCTTCGCCGTCCTTGTGGCAGTGCTGATCCTCGTGCCGACGTTTGTCCGGCCCCATCTGGCCGCACCGGAGCGCCTCGAATCCGCCATCACCACCAACGAGCGCGTCGGCGGCCTCGACCTCGCCGAGGACGGCACCATTCGTGGGCTGCTGGTGGATCTGGGCCCGCCGGGCGCCTGGATGCTCGGCAACGAAACCGTGGACGCCACCGGGCACGCCGTCGTCGCCCTGCCGGCCTGGGCCGCCGGGTGCGCGCCGCCGGATTCGCCGATGGGGGAAGCCGTCCAACAGCAGTGCCTGCAACGGCTCGCGGCCGAGGGCTACCGGCAGTCCGTGACCTACCATCCGGCGGAGCGGTTCTGGCTGTTTCAGGCTTACGAGACAGTCATCTTCGCGATAGTCAGCCTGCTGCTGGCGTGGTTCTGCTTCGTGTGGATACGGCCTAGGTAGCTCGGTCGGGTTTCCGTCGGGGGAACCCCCACCACCTAGGCACTATCGTCAAGAGATGGGTGATGAGGCGGTCCATGCTCCTAAGACCCCTGTTTCCGCGCCGGTCCATTCCAAACTGATCAACGATTTGGAGCAGGACCCCGGCCGTCCCATGGAGACAGACGTTGCCCAGGAGATGGGTGCGCGGCTGGGTTTCGACTTCTCCGGCGTGCGCATCCACACCGACGCCCGGGCGCAGGCGAGCGCTAGAACCCTTGGGGCCCAGGCCTTCACGATGGGTTCCGAGGTGGCCTTCGCCCGTGACCGCTACTCGCCACACAGCGCGCAGGGGGCGCAGCTGCTCGCCCATGAGCTGGCCCACGTCGTGGAACAGCACGACAGGTCCACGGCCATGATCCAGTGCGCTCCGGATCCCGCCGCCGAGGAGGGCGTCATCCCCCTCGACCAGCTGGTGAAGGACATCGCCGCCGTGGAAGCGGCCTATCCGGTCGATGACCCGCACCGCATCCTGACCCGGATCCGCAGCCTCTACTACAGCGGCGTCCGCTGGAACAGCGCCTTTCCCGAGCAGCGGGCGCGGGATGTGTACCCCTCGATGATGACCATCGACCAGGCGCCGCAGGACGCTCAGACCCGGCTCAAGAGCCAGGCTGTGGAGTACAAACCGCTCAACATCAAGAACCCGTCGCCGTTCATCCTGCTGCCCGGCGGGGAACGCATCGACTTCGGGCATCTTGTGCTTGGGGCAGAAGCGATCCTGCACCCGCGCATCGAGGATCCCTATACCTCTTACGGGGTGTCCGGCCTGGACATCACCGGCTGGATAGCCGATGTCGGCATCGCCTCGGTGTGGCAGACCAGAGCCGAGGAGGCGGCCGATCCGCAACGGACCGAACAGAATCTGAGCCCGCACCCGCAGGCGCCCAAGTCAAGCCAGCGGTTGACCGGTGACGACTACTGGAACATCTCGGCGTCTCCGGAGGATCTGCTGGGCGATGTGGACACCCACGGCTTCACCGAGAACCTCAAGCCGGGCAAGAACATGAAGCTGTCACAGGCGCTGAGTTCCTTCTACGATCCCAAGACCGGTGGGGTGCGCAAGCGGTTCCAGACCTTCTGCTCGGCATACGGCATCACGTATCAGGTTGACGCCGCCAAAACCGTTACCTGGCTGGAAGACTGGAAACCAGCGATGATCAAGAGGATCGACAATTTCAACGACCTGTACAACGCCGGCGAACGGACTGCCCACCTGGCGCTCAGTCCCGGCACCGATCAGCGAAGGCGCACCTGGCCGCGCACACCCGAGATGCTCAATCGTTTCCTCGCCTGGCTCAAGCCCCGCCTGGAAAGTGAGCTCAAACAGTAGCCGGGCCAATGGAAAGCCCTAGGTAGGTCAGCCGACCGGGGCTGGCCACGTTGATGACATGCATGCCGATGCTGTCGTAGAAGGCGCGCGCCCCCGTGTTCGCGGTGACCAAGGCCAGGTGCAGCGCGGGAACCCGGGCATCGGCCAGAGCCTGGACAAGTCTTCGCATGAGCGCCTGCCCGTGGCCCTGGCGGCGGTAGCCGGGCAGCAGGTCGATGTGCAGGTGCGCCGGGTAGGCCGCCAGCTCGGGCACGATCATCCGCTCGGGCAGGTGCAGCTCGTGGCGCATCGCGCCGTCGGCGTCGGCGGGTTCGTCCTGCGGTGGCGGATATCGGTCGCTGACCATGGGCAGCCACTCGTCGCGGAAACGTTTGACGAACTTCGCGGTGTCGCCGGTACCCAGGACGTAGCCGACCGGGCGGTCGCTCTCGTCAGCCAGGAGAAAGGCGAACTGCGGCTCGAAGAACAGGTAGGGGCCTGCGAAGATCTCGGGCAGAATGCCGGGGTCGCGGTAGTGGCCGCGGGCGTCGCCGCCGTGGTGCGCGGTGCTGACGCAGATGTCGTACACCGCCTCGCGATCCTCGGCGCGATAGGGACGGACGATCGTCATTCGCTACACGGTACGTGGAGGCGCACAAATCGCAAGATCCATGCGCGGCCACCAAACAGGATGACCGCGCATGGCACAGCGGGTTAGCCGGCCGTGCAGGACCGGATCTGTGGTCGGGCGCTGCTGTTGCCGTTGAACATGGTGGTGAAGCCGAACGTGTTGCCGCTGCCGTTGGACCGCATCGTCATGACATTGCCGCTGCTGTCCCAGGTCGGGTTGCCGTTCCAGGTGGTGACGATCTTCTGCGGCGCGGTGATGGCCACCACGACGGCCCAGGTGTTGGCGCCGGTGACGGTCACCGAGGTGTTGTAGCGGTCACCGAAGACGGTGCCGGGGGTGATGGTCGCGGTGCAGCTGCCGCCGCCGGGCGGCGGGGTGGTGGGGCCGCCGGTGGGCGGGGTGGTTCCGTCGGGGGCGACCGCGCGGCCGGTGGTCGGCGAGATCATGCCCGGGCACAGGTTGCGGCTGGTGAGGTTGGCCATGATCTGCGGTACCGCGTCACGGGTGTTCTGGATCCCGTCGTGCATCAGGATGATCTGCCCGTTCTGGAGCCGGCCGGCGGCCGACACGATCGCGCTGACGCTGGCGCCGTTCCAGTCCTGGGAGTCCACATCCCAGATGATCTGCCGCATGCCCAGCGACGACGCGACCGACTGCAGGGTGGAGTTGGTCTCCCCGTAAGGCGGCCGGAACAGTCGCGGCGCCGAGCCGGTGGCCGACTGGGATGGCCTGGTTGGTCTGGGACAGGTCGGACTGCATCTGGCTCTGGCTGAACGAGGTCATGTGGGAGTGGTTCCAGCTGTGGTTGCCGACCCACATGCCGGCCGCGACCTGCGCCTGAGCCGCTGACCGGTTGTTCTGGACGTTCTGCCCGACGTTGAACATGGTGGCCCTCACGCCGTTGGCGCGCAACACATTCAGCAGGGCGCTGGTGCTGCCGGTGGGCCCGTCGTCGTAGGTGAGTCCGACGTAACCGTTGCAGGTCGCGGCGCTGGACGGGGTGGCGGTGAGCGCCATGGCGACGCCGCCCATCGCCACGGTGACGGCGAGGACGGCCAGCCTGGCGGTGCGGCTAGACCATTGAGGACGGAGGTTTCCGAACATTGGGTGGCCCTTTCAGTGGGAGCGGCGGCCGTCCGATGCCGAGCGGTGCAATGTGGCCCAGGGCGTGGGCCATGCCTCCACCACCTGCCACAGCATCGATAAGCCGCGATCGAAAGAAACATTTCGCAGTATGGAGCGAAACATTTCCGGAAGCAAGGGCCGGGCGGGTGGGTCAGGCGTCGCCGGCTTCGAGGGTCTGCGCGATCTCCGCTATGCCACGCTCGACGCGGGCGCGAACCGCGGCTTCCATGGCGTGCGGCAGCACATCGGTCAGCCAGACCAGACGGCAGCGCTCACCATCGTCGAAAACCTGGAAGGCCGCATGATGGTAGGCGAGCGGCAGCCGTTGCCCCTCGACGACCGTGTAGGCCATGCGGCGCAAGGAATGGTCGATCGACACGATCAGCTCACGGATCTGCGAACCGTCCGGCATGGTCAGGATCCGGATGTCGCCCTCGATCCGCGCGTTGGCGACCCGTCCCGGCAGCAGCCGGCGATGGACCGCCCCGACATCGGCGACGGCATCCCAAACCCGATGTGCGGCAACGCTAATGGTCGCTTCAACCCGAACCGTCGCCACACCCGTGTCTCCCGTCGGCTTGCCCGATACAGGCCATGAGTCTCCCGCGGAAGCTGTGCCGCGAGCCGTCGGGGTGTCCTGGGCGATTAGGCGTGCAGGCCATGCGTCTCGCGGAAGCTGTGCCGCGAGCCCCCCGGGGGCCCGCGCGATGACGCGCCGCGACCGGCTCCTATGTGGAGGCGGTGGGGTGCGAGCCCGGGGTGTGGCCGAAGGTGCGGTGGAAGACGTCGATGAACGCGCTGGTCGAGGACCAGCCGCAGCGGTGGGCCACCGTGGTCACCGGGGTCTTCTCGGCCAGCAGGACCAGAGCGCGCTGAAGCCGCAACTGGGTGCGCCACTGGGGGAAGGTCATGCCGAGGTCGCTGCGGAACAGCCGGGACAGGGTCCGATCGCTCGCGCCGACCTGATGGCCCATCTGGGCAAGGGTTCGGGTGTCGGCCGGGTCTGCCTGCAGGATTTCGCACAGTGTGCGCAGCAGGGGCGAGGCCGGTGTGGGCAGGTGCAATGGCTGCTGGGGGGAGGCGCGCAGCCGGTCGAGCAGCACCGCGCGCAACCGGGTCCGTTCGGCGCTGTCGTCGTCGGGGGCGCCGGTGTAGGCGATGATCAGCTCACGTAGCAGCGGGCCGACCGCGAGCACGGTGGGGGCCGCCAGCCCGAGCGGGTTGTCGATCGTGGGCAGCCCGACCAGATGCAGGTCGAGCTCTCCGTGGGCTTTGTGGGCGTGAACGATTCCGGCCGGTATCCAGATGGCTCGGGTGGCCGGCGCGACCCAGGTGCCCGCGCTGGTCGTGACGGTCAGCACTCCGCTTGCGGCGTAGACGATCTGGTGATCGTCGTGGCGATGCGCATCGATCGCGCCGCCGGAAACCAGCCGCTGGGTGCGGGTGGGAGCGACCGACATGTGGCGGATTTGCGTCATCACCCGTCAGTTTATCGGAAGCGCGACACGGCGGCAGTCCCCAACCATGAGGGGGTGCGAAGGAGAATATCGATCACCTTGCTCGCGGTCGGGCACGCCTGCGTCGACGTCTATCAGGGCGCGGTGGCGTCGCTGGTCCCATTTTTCGTCGCTGAACGCGCCTACAGCTATGCCGCCGTCTCGGGCATAGTGCTGGCCGCGTCCCTGCTGTCCTCGGTGGTGCAGCCGTTGTTCGGAGCGCTGACCGACCGCTGGGCGATGCCTTGGCTGTTGCCGGTCAGCACGCTTCTGGGCGGCGTGGGCATCGCATTGGCCGGGGTCAGCGGCTCCTACGGGCTCACCCTGCTGTTCGTCGCGATCTCCGGGATCGGTGTGGCCGCCTACCATCCCGAGTCCGCGCGGATCGCCCGGATCGCCAGCCAGGGCAGCCACAGCGCCATGAGCTGGTTCTCCACGGGCGGCAACCTCGGCTTCGCGGTGGCCCCGCTCATGGTCGGCGCGGTGGTGGCCACCGGCGGGCTGCGCCTGACGCCAGTGCTGGTGCTGCCGGCGCTCGCGGCCTGCGTTCTGTGCCTGCCGGTGCTGCGCGAGCTGGGCAAGCGGCAGGTCGCCGGATCCGCTGCGGTCGCCCCGGCCGGGCCGGATGACACCGCGTCATTCGTGCGGCTGTCACTGGCCGTGGTGTGCCGCTCCGTGGTGTTCGTGGGACTGAGCACCTTCATCTCGCTTTATGCCACGCAGCGGATGGGCGGCAGCACCGCGGCGGGCACCGCCGCGCTGTTCGTGCTCTATCTCGGCGGCGCGGTCGGCTCCGTCCTGGGCGGCGCGCTGGCGGGTCGCTGGGGCCGGGTGGCAGTCTCCCGCTGGTCATACCTGATCACGATCGCGGCGGTGGCCGGCGTGCTGGTCGCCCCGGGCCCGGCCCTGTACGTGTTCGTGGCCATGACCTCGGCGGGTCTGTACGTGCCGTTCTCGCTTCAGGTCACGCTCGGCCAGGACTATCTGCCGTCGCGGATCGGCACCGCAAGCGGGATCACCCTCGGGCTCACCGTCAGCATCGGCGGCCTGGCCAGCCCCCTGGTCGGCAGCCTCGCCGACGCGACCTCCCTGCGCACCGCGCTGGCCCCGCTCGTGGTGATGCCCGTATTGAGCTGGCTATTGTTTCGCACCCTGGCCGAGCCCAACGCGCCGCGACTGGGGGCAAGGCATGGCCCCGAGTCACGGGCACAAGGGGCGGCAGACACTACGCCTGTGAACGGGAGCCCAACCCAAGTCCAGGTCGGCTGACGGCATTGTCGAGGATGTCCGCCAGCTCGGCCGGCCGGCTGAACATCGGCCAGTGCCACGTGGGCAGCTCCACGTACCGCCAACCGTCGTCGGCCATGTGCCGGAAGGCCGGCACGATCGCGGCCATGCTCCGTACCTGCTCGACGGTGAAGCTGCAGAAGATGCCGAGTCGGGGCAGCTTTTCCCAACGTCCCGTCAGGTCGGTCGGCGTGGTAGCCGTCGCCCAGGGCTGAGGGACCGCATGGGTGGTGAGCGCCTCGATCGCTACGTCGTCGACATCGGGGAAGTCTGCGGCCAGGGCAGCCCAGGGCGGTGGTGGCAACTGCCAGCCGTCGCCGTGTTCCGCGACGAGCCCGGCGTTGGCGCGTTGCTGCTCCGGAGGCGTGAAGTCGTTCTGCGACATACCGTTTGGCAGGGGGCCGGTGTCGACATAGACCAGCTGCGCGATACGTTCGGTGACCCGATCGGCCACACCAGTGATTACCAGGCCGGCGTAGCTGTGCCCGACCAGCACCACGTCGTTGAGGTCCTCGGTTTGCAGCAGGTTTACCACGTCGTCGATATGGGTGTTCAGATCGATCTCGGGTCGCGCCTCGTTTACGGGTGTACCCATGCCGGTCAAGGACACGGGGCGCACGTCGTGCCCCCGGCCACGCAGGGTCTCGGTCACGGGGCGCCAGGCCCAGGCGCTGAGCCAGAATCCGGGAACCAGTACGTAAGTTGTCATGCCCTCAACGTAGGGTCAATACTGGACAGGATCCGCCCGGTTTAGTGGAGAGTTTTATGACCCGGCCTACAGCGCGCGTGCTTGCCCTGCTGGAGCTGTTACAGGTGGGCGGGCAGTCGACCGTGGGGGAGCTTGCCAAGCGGCTCGGAGTCGATGAGCGAACCGTGCGCCGCTACGCCGAACACCTTGCTGACCTCGATATTCCGGTGCAGGCCCGACGGGGCCGGTATGGCGGATACCAGCTGGCCCGCGGCTACAAGCTCCCACCGCTCATGCTCACCGATGACGAGGCCGTGGCTGTCGTGCTCGGACTCACCGTCGGCCGCCGCTCCGGACTGCTCGCCAACGAGGTGGCCGCAGCCGACAGCGCGCTGGCCAAGCTGCAACGCGTTTTGCCCAGCGCATTGGCCAAACGGCTGGCCTCGCTGCTGTCCACGGTCGAGTTCACCACGCCCAGCCGGGCGGGTGTGCCGCCGGGTGTGCCGGTCCTGCTCGAACTGGCTGAAGCTGCCCAGCACCGCCGCACGGTCACCATCGACTACACCGCGTGGGATGGGCGCGTCAGCCAGCGCGCGCTCGACACCTACGGTCTCGTATTCCACTCCGGACGGTGGTACGTCACCGGCCACGACCACAGCCGCGGCGAAGTCCGCACGTTCCGGCTGGACCGCATCGCGCAGACCTGGCCGGCCGACGGCACCTACGAAGTGCCGCCCGGATTCGACTCGGCCGCGCAGGTTCTGGCCGGGATCGGTTCCGCAGGCTGGAAACACGAGGTCGTTGTCCAACTTCACACGACCCTTGCCGAGGCGCGGCGGCGACTGCCGCTGACTGTCGGTGCCCTCACCCCGGTATCCGGCGGCGTGCGGCTGACCGCTCGCGCCGACCGGCTCGACGGCATGGCCCAACTCCTCGCCGGCCTCGGCTGGGCTTTCACCATCGAAAAGCCTGACGCCCTTCGCATTGAGGTCGCGGCCCTCGCCGATCGGCTCAGAGCGGCCGCATCGCCCACTGCCCAGATGCTCTAGCTGGACGGCGGGCGGGGCAGGAGGGCGGGGACACGGCCGGCGTACTCCTCGTAGACGGGGCCGAGCTGGGCTCGCAGGGCCCGTTCCTCGAAGCGGATGCCGACCAGGATGTACGCCGTCGACGAGACCGCGAAGAACAGGTGGCCAACGGTCATGGTCGGGGCGGCCCAGAAGGCGATCACCAGGCCGAGCATCATCGGGTGGCGGCACCAGGCGTAGAGCCAGCGCTCGGTGAAGGCCGGCTCGCCG
Source organism: Rhizocola hellebori (assembly GCF_016862955.1). Classification (GTDB taxonomy): domain Bacteria; phylum Actinomycetota; class Actinomycetes; order Mycobacteriales; family Micromonosporaceae; genus Rhizocola; species Rhizocola hellebori. The sequence goes on from NZ_BONY01000010.1 coordinate 115,970, forward strand.
TGGGAGCGCCGGCGCAGATTCAGGTAAGCCTGTTTCAGGCCAAGGAAATCCGCGTGATCGATCATGAACGTCGACCACACGACGATGGCCCAGCCGATGGCGTACCCGAGCCAGATCACCGCCGACCATGGCGGGCCAACATGCCAGATCGTCGCCGGCACGGGCTGCCACCAGCCGAACAGGGCGAACAGCAGCAGGCTTGAAACCAGTACGAAGGTGCTGCGCTCTGCGGCCGGCGGGAGCAGCCGGGCCAGGCGCTGTTTGAAACCGGCCCTGGCCATGATCGTGTGCTGGGCGGCGAAGGCCAGCAACAGCGCGCCGTTGATGGCCAGCGCCGCCGCGGCCGGGATGGCGGCCGGCCCGTCGACAGAGGTCACGGCGCCGCGACCGGCCAGGAACCCGACCGCCCACACGACGCTGAGCAGGAAGGCCGCGTAGGCGAGAACGGCATAGGTCGCGATGGCGAGGCGTTTGGTCATACCCCAAATCGTCGTCGCGCGACGGCCGCGGCACAGGCCGGAAAATACCTCAGTTAGGTCCACCGGTCGCGACGTACCAGGCCGCGATCTGCGCCCGCGACCGGAAGTCCATGCGCAGCCGGATCCGCTCGACGTGAGCTTCCGCTGAACGTTCGGCGATTCCCAGCCGCTGGCCGATCTCGCGGTTCGTGCAGCCCTGCGCGATGAGCGCGGCCACCTCGCGCTGCCGGGCGGTCAGGGCCGGCAGCACCCCCCGACGCCGGGCGGGCAGGCCGAGGAACCGGCGGATCGTGCGGGTCAGCGTGGCCGCGTCGCCGATGTAGGGCAGGTGCGATCGGCCACCGATCTCCTCAAACCGGGCCGGGACTATCGCGTCGGCCAGCCGTCGTCCTTGCGCGAGCGGGGCTGCCCTGTCCCGGGATCGGTGTATCACCAAAGTCGGTGCGTGAATCTGGCCGAGGATCGGGCGCAGGTCCACGCCGTAGGCCATCTCCAGCATCGCGACGGCGGTTTCGGGAGTGGCCGATTCACGCTGGTAGTGGGTGAACGCGGCCCGGGTGGCAGCGTCGGCGTCGGGCGCGAAGATGTCGGCCAGCAGGTCGGTGGCCAGGCCCCAATTCTCTTGCACCAGGCCGAGTACGTGCCGCTGGATCTGCGGGCTGGCGACCTCCAGGCCGTAGGCCCAGCCGCCGTAGAGCACCAGCTTCGACACGGTCGACGGCTGATCGGCGGCCCACGTGGCCGCGACCGCCGCCCCGAGCGAAGCACCCATCAGTTCAAAGCGATCCAGCTTGGCCGCGGTGATCACCGTCCGCAACGCCTCGATCTCCAGTGCCATCGAATAAGGCGCCGAACTGGCTGGCGAGGAGAGCCCACAGCCCGGCTTGTCGTACCGGATCAGCGTGCGTCCATCGGCAAGCGCCTCGTAGTAGGCCCGCTCGGCCGGCAACGCCCAGCTGAGCTCGAGATGGCTGAGCCAACCTGACACATACACCAGAGGCGGCCCGGATCCGGTCACCGCATACCCGATCCGCGTGCCCGCGGGCGAGGTCGCCATCGCGATGCGCTGACCCACGCCGCCATTCTAAGCGCGGCCACCCACGGCGCGGTTAGGCTGGCGGGCATGCGTAATCGGAGGTCGCTCGCGTTCGACGCGCTCGTCGCGGCGGGCGTCGCCGGCCTGGCCACCCTGGAGATTCTCCTTCGGCAGACGCCTCGCTCGCTGGCGTGGCTCGGCATGATCATGGCGGCCGCCCTGCTGGTGCGGCGCAGCCGCCCGCTGTGGAGCATGGGTGTCATCTCGGTGCTGGCCCTGATGCAGGTTCTGTTCTGGCCGTTGAGCTATGAGCCGCTCCCGTTCGACGTTGCCGTGCTCATCGGCATGTACAGCGCCGTCAAGTACTCCCGGACCTTGCGCGGCGGCCTGATCGCCGGTGGCGTCGTGGCCATCGGGATCGCCATCGAGATCATGCGGCATGCCAGCGGCGCCTGGTGGCAGCTCGCGCTCTTCTACGTCTGCGTCTGCGGCGGCATCTGGCTCATGGCCTACACGGTGCGACAGCGCGCCATCTATGTCGCGGGCTTGGAGGAACGTGCGGCGAGCCTGGAGCGCGAGCGCGAGCACCTGGCCCGGATCGTGGTGGCCGACGAGCGGGCGGCGATCGCCCGTGAGCTGCATGACGTTGTCGCCCATAGCCTCGCGGTGATGGTCGTGCAGGCCGACGGCGGCCGGTATGCCCTGGACGCCGATCTGGAGAAGTCACGGCAGGCCTTGGCGACCGTGGCCGAGACCGGGCGCGCCGCGCTGGAAGACATGCGCAGGCTGGTGGGTGTGCTGCGGGGTAGCGCCGACGGGTCGCCCAGCCGCCGCCCAATCACGTTGGCAGAGTTGGATCCGCTGGTCGAGGGAGCCCGCTCGGCGGGACTGAAGGTCACGGTGGCCAACGGGCTCGGGGCGGTGGACGCTCCCGCGGTCGAGCTTGCGGTCTACCGGATCGTTCAGGAAGGGCTGACGAATGTGCTGCGGCACGCCGGACCGGACGCTGCCGTGAACCTGGATCTGCGCCGCGACGGCGACGAGGTCGTGATCATCCTCACCGACACCGGCCGGGGCGGCTTGCTCGACAACGAAGGGCACGGCCTGACCGGGATGCGCGAACGCGTCGGCGTGCACGGCGGCACGCTGCTGGCCGGTCCGGCGCCGGCCGGTGGCTGGCAGATACGCGCATCGCTGCCGTTGCCCGTCATGCTGCCGGCGGCGGTGGCCGCATGAGGGTGCTCATTGTCGACGACCAGCCGTTGGTACGGACCGGGCTGGAGATGATCCTGTCCTCGCAGCCCGACATCGAGGTGGCCGGATCGGCCGGAGACGGTGCGGCCGCCATTTCTCAGGTAAGCGAGTTTGCCCGCCGCGGCGAGCCGATCGATGTCGTGGTGATGGACATCCGCATGCCCATCCTCGATGGCGTGAGCGCCACACGTCAGCTCGCCGAGCTGCCGGACGGGCCGAAAGTGCTTGTCCTGACAACGTTCGACACCGACGAGGATGCGTTCGCCGCGCTGCAGGCGGGCGCGAGCGGCTTCCTGCTCAAGAACGCCCCGCCGGAGGAGCTGCTGGGCGCGATCCGCGCCGTCGCGGCCGGCGACGCCGTGGTCGCCCCTCGGGTCACGCGCAAGCTGCTCGACCACTTCGCCGGACGGTTCGTCGTCGCGACCGCCGACCCGCGGCTGGCCACGTTGACCGAACGCGAACGCGAGGTCGTGCTGCTGGTCGCGCAGGGCCTGTCGAACGCGGAGATCGCGGCGAAGCTCGTCGTCGCCGAGGCGACCGTGAAGACCCACATCGGGCGGGTGCTGACCAAGCTGGGTTTGCGCGACCGCACCCAGATCGTTGTCCTGGCCTACGAATCCGGCCTCGTCCGCCCGCCCGCTTAGGCCTCGCCGCGCGGCCACCCGCGTCGGCCGAGGCCGCGACGTTGGCCCGCGCGGCCACCCGCGTCGGCCGAGGCCGTGACGGTGGCCCGCGCGGCCACCCGCGTCGGCCGAGGCCGTGACGGTGGCCCGCGCGGCCACCCGCGTCGGTCATGGCCGCGACGATGGCCCGCGCGGTTATCGGTCGGCCATGGCGGCGACGATGGCGCCGCGGGCGGCCCGGCGGGCGGGCAGCACTGCGGCCAGGCAGCTCGCCGCGGCGGCCAGCAGGACGAGCCCGGCCAGCCAGTCCCATGGCGTCACGATGACGGGCACCACGTCACGCAATGCGGCTTGGAGCACCAGTGGCGCGTACACCAGGCCGAAAACGATCCCGACCAGGGCGCCGACCAAGCCCATCAGCAGCGCCTCGGCCAGCAGCATCCCGCGCAGCTGGCCTCGGGTCAGCCCCAGCGCACGCAATGTGGCCGACTCGCGGGTCCGCTCGATGACCGACAGCGACAGCGTGTTCGCGATGCCGAACAAGGAGATCAGAACCGTGGTGCCCAGCAGGCCGGCAAACAGCCCGAGCAAGCCGTTCACCGCAGTTTCCAGGCCGCTGGACAGATCCGCGACACTATTCACTACGGTCAATGGATACGCCAAGCCGACACGATCCAGGATTTCTCTGGACTCGACCGGGCTGACTCCGCTGGCCGCCTTCACCAGAACAAGGCTGCCGTCGCCGGGGCCGGCCAGTTTCTCCAACTGGCTCCAGGTCACGATGCCGTCGAAGCGGCCCGCGCCGGGAATCGTGGTGTCCGCGGCGGCCAGTGTCCTCAGCGACGGCAGGTTCGGGTCGGGCTGCTTGTCGTCCACCACGATCGCGCCGTCGGTGAGCCCTCCCGGCAGCTGTGGCAACAGTTCCGGATGGTCGATGGCGCCCAGGTGCAGCACCTTGCCGTCGACGTTCGCCTTCGCGCTCCGGATGGTCGCCACGGTGGCGAGTTCCTTGTGCCCCTTGAGCTGGTCGGCGTAGGCCATCGGAATCCGGCCCGGCTCCCCGGTCTTGCCGTCGCGCACCGCGGCGACCATGTAGTCGGCCGGATAGTGGCTTGAGAGCTGGTCTTTGGCGGTTTCCTTGATGCTGCCCAGCAGCATGCTGAACATGGCCATCAGCCCCACACCGATCATGAGGGAAGCGGTGGTGACCGCGGTCCGCCCCGGATTGCGGCGGGCGTTGGCGACGGCCACCCGCCCGGGCGGCCCGGCGAGCCGACCGGCGGGCAGCCCGACCAGAGCCGTGAGCCGCCCGATGAAAAGCGGCGACGCGGCAAGCACGCCAAGGAACACCACGACACCGCCACCCACCACGATGAACGTGGCCGTCTCGGAGTCGTCGGTCTGTCCACCCCGGACGGTGATGAACACCCCGACCGCCCCGGCGGCCAGCGCGACGATGGCCCGCACCACTTTGGAACGGCGGCTGGTGGTGGCCGCGCTCGGCACGTCCCGCAGGGCGGCCAGCGGCCTGGTCCGGGTGGCCCGCAGCGCCGGAATCGCCGCGGCAGCCATCGTCGCCACCACGCCGAGCGTCAGTCCAATCAGGACGGGCGCCGCACGCACCACCACCGGATGATCTGGCACCCCGGAGTGCAGCGCGTTGTTGAGCAGAAGCGGCAGCCCATAGCTGATCCCGATCCCGGCCAGAACGCCGAAAGCCCCGCCGATGAGCCCGATCGCGGCCGACTCGAGCAGGGTGGCACCGAAGATCTGCCGCCGCGTCGCGCCGATGCACCGCAGCAGAGCCGTCTCGCGCACACGTTGGGCGAGCAGGATCGCGAAGGTGTTGTAGATGACGAAGATGGCGACGACCAGGGAGATCACGCCGAAAATGAGCAGGATGAAGGTGAACTGGGTGGCCACCGAGGTCGCCTCGTTCGCCAGGTCAGTGCGGCGCTGGGCACCGGTCTTGACCGTCACGCCGTCGGCCAGCGCCGACCGCACCCGTTGGGCCAGCTCATTTTGATCGGTGCCGGGCCGGGCCCGGACCACGATCTCCTCCAGCCCGCTTTCCCCGGTGAGCCGCGTGATCTCCGCCTGCGGGAGCCCGACGACGCTGAGCCCGGAGTACTTCTTCGACACACCGAAATCCACCAGGCCTGAGATGGTGTACGACTGTATGGCGCCCGACTTGTCGAGCACCTGAATCCTCTGGCCGATCGACAGATGTTCGTGGGCGGCTGTTTCCAAGTCCAGCAAGGCTTCCCCGGCGGCGGGCGCGTGTCCGTCGAGGTCGAAACCGCGCAGGCTCTCGTCTTCGGCGACGGAGACCGCGTACCCAGAACGGCCGTTGTTGAGCAAAGGCCTGCCGCTCGAGCCGAGCATCGGCAGCGAGGCCGCCATCCGGCCTTCGGCGTGGTCGACGTCGCCGACACCGGACACCGCCCGCAGCTGCTCGGCGGTGAGCGGATGGTCGCCGGCCAGCACCACCACGTCCACGTTCTTCGCTGTCCGCGCGAACGTCTCGTCGAAACCCGCCTGGGCGGTGTCGCCGAAAATCAGCGTCCCGGCGGTGAAGCCGACGCCGAGGACCACGGCCATCGTCGTGGCCACCAGCCGCCTTGCGTGCTTGGTGAGGGACGCGAAGGTGAACCGCCACATCGTCAGACTCCCAGCGTCCGCAGCCGGCCCAGCACCGCGTCGGCGGTCGGGTTCTCGATGTCGTCGACAATCCGCCCGTCGGCCAGCAGCACGACGCGGTCGGCGTAGGCGGCCGCGTGGGGGTCGTGCGTCACCATCACGATGGTCTGGCCGAGCTCGCGAACACTGCGCCGCAAGAACTCCAGCAACTCGTGCCCGGTCCGGGAGTCGAGGTTGCCGGTGGGCTCGTCGGCGAAGATGACATCCGGACGCGGCAGCATCGCCCGCGCGCACGCCACCCGCTGCTGCTGCCCACCTGAAAGCTGACTCGGCACATGCCCGAGCCGGTCGGCCAGACCGAGGGTGTCGATCACCGTTGTCATCCACCGCGGATCCGGCTTGGCCCCGGCCAATTCCAGCGGCAGCAGGATGTTTTGCTTCGCCGTCAACGTGGGCAGCAGGTTGAACGACTGGAAGACGAACCCGATCCGGGTGCGCCGCAACCGGGTCAGGGCGGTGTCGCTGAGTTTGGTGAGGTCCTGATCGTTGAGGAGCACGGAACCGCCGGTGACCGTGTCGAGCCCGGCGGCGCAGTGCATCAGCGTCGACTTGCCCGACCCGGAGGGGCCCATGATGGCGGTGAACCGCCCCTGCCCGAAGGTGACACTGACGCCGTCCAGCGCGCGAACGGCGGTGTCACCCGCTCCGTACACCTTCGTCAAGCCGGTCACAGACAACGTCATGTTCGCCGACGGTAGTGAGGGCGGGGGACAGGCCGCGTCCACTTCAAGGCTGCATCTCGCGTACGACTCAAGTCGTACGCGATTGACAAAAACATTTTTTGCGTACAGGATTATTTTTGTGATGAGCGATCTGATGTACCTGGAGCGCGTCGAGCAGGCTGAGGCGCTGCTCAAACCACAACGCATCGAAGTGCTGCGGCAGCTGGCCGAGCCTGCCTCCTGCACCGAGCTCGCCACTCGCCTGGACCAGACCCAGCAGCGCGTCTACTACCACGTCAAGCGGCTTGTCGAGCACGGCCTCGCCACGCAGGTCGCCGAGCGCCGGGTGCGCGGCATCAACGAGGGCGTCTACCAGGCCAGCGCGCGCGCCTACTGGCTCTCGCCGCGCCTGGTCGGCCGGATCGGCCAGCGCCAGCAACGCGATGAGGCCAGCCTCGGCTACCTCCTCGACCTCATGGAGGAGGTCCAATCCGACGTCGCCGTCCTGCACCGCCAAGCGGCCCAAAAAGCGTCTCGCCGAGCCACCCGGCGCCACGCCGACGAGCCGGACCTGCCCTCGCTGGGCGTCTCCGGCGAGATCCGGGTGCGACCTGAGCGTCGCGCCGAATTCATGGCCGATCTGAAGGCTGCCCTGCAAGACCTGTTCACCCGATACGGCGGCGCTGAAGGCGACGCGTTCAAACTCGCCGTCGCCTGTTATCCCGACCGGCCCCACGACGTACAAGACAAAAGTCTGCAAGGAGAAAACTGATGGCCACAATGAAGAAGAGCATCCGGATCGCTGCCCCGCTGGGCGAGGTACGCCGTGCGCTCACCGACCCGGCGGCGTTGCAGGTCTGGCTCGCCGAACATGCTGAGGTGAGTCTGCCCGACCGGTACCAGTTCTGGGGTCGCTTCACCCCCGACGGCAAAGCGCCGCACCAGCACCTGAAGCATTCCGACGACAACTCGCTGCGCTTCGACTGGGAGCTCGACGGCGTCACCACCGCCGTCGAGATTGGACTGATCGCCGAGTCGGGATCGACCCTGCTGACGCTGACCCAGACCGAGGTGCCGGGCTGGCCCGAAATGCTGACCACGCCGGGCGACCGCAGCCTGATGCACACCTACTGGGCGTTGGTCCTGGCGAACCTGGCCGACTACGCCGAGGGGCGCGAACCCTTGGCGCTGTGCGACTTCACCAGTGCGGTGCTGCGCCACGAGGTGCTGATCGACGCCGATCGGCTGGCGGTCTACGAGTCGCTGACCGAGCCGGAGCAGTTCTCCCGATGGTCCGGCGTGATGGTCGAAGCCGAGCTGAAGCCGGGCGGCCGCTGGGCGATGGGCGGTTTCGAAGCCAACCCCCACCCCGCGCGCATCATCGACATCCAGCCGGGGCACTCGATGTCGATCGACTGGGGCGAGATGGTCCAGACCTGGGAACTGGCCGATTCGGAAGGCCGCACCCAGCTGACGTTTGTCCACAGTGGATTCGACGAGGCAAAGCCGCCTTACGACGGCTGGCTCGGTGCGCTGTCCGGCCTGGCGGAGCTGCGCCGCTACCACGAAATCAAGAACTGGCGCCCCATTGCGGTCGAGACACAGCTCGAAGGCCTCCCGGACGGACTGCTGACTAGCAACTAGTGGCTGCGGCCCGGCGATTTCTACGACTTCGCCGGGCCGCGCCGCACCGTGAGCACGGTGGCTGCGCCGGTGTGCGCGACGACGACCTCGAAATGCGCCGCGAGCATCCACTGAAGGTATTCCAGGTCCTCGATGAACGGCAGCGGGAGCATCTGCTCGGCCCGCAGCGAGCAGGTGGTCGCCACCAGATCCACCTGAGGCGACACCCGCAGCGCCTCGTTGAGGTGGCCCCCCAGGTCGTCTGGGGTGAGGAAGCGCCACAGATCCACATTGACCACCCTGGTGAAACGCTGGTCGGGAAATGCCGTTTTCATCAGCGCGAGATGAGAGTTGGACTCGGTGAGCGGGGCGTCGTAGTCACAGGTGACCCCATCGCGGTGACGGGCGAGCTTGGCGGCTCCCAGCGCTATCAGCACACCCGGGTCATCCGACAGCGCATCGGCCAAGCGGCTTGGCAGGATCGACGGCCGGCCCAGGTCCAGCTCGCGGCAGGCCTCGATCGCCCCGTCGTACCACATGATGCGCTTGGTGAGCTGACTGGAATGACCGAGCACCGCCCCGACCAGCTCCATGTCGTACCGGGGATGGCGGGCGAGCATGACCTTGTGATTGGCGAGCAGCTCGCCGAGCAGCTGTGGCCAGGCCCGATGGTGCGGCAGGTGGTAGCACAGCGCGTCATCGCTGATCGCGAACACTTCACCATCGCGGTGGTACCAATGGAACACCCGGTAGAACAGCTCGCGATCCTCGCCGCCCCACCCGACGAACAGCTCATCGAAACCGGAGACAGCTCGCAGCGTCGCCACATCCGCCGAGGCATTGTGCGTGAACGCATAGACCCAGGGCACCTTCACCCAGTCGCGGCGCCTGTACGGCGAGGCGAAGATGTAGTCGCGCTGATCGTCGCGGTATTCGCCGACCAGCGGCGGCTGCGGGATCCGGCCCGCCCGCAGCGCTCCTAGCGCCGCCCAGTCGATCTCGTACCGCCGGCCCAGCAGAACACCCGGTCGCCCGGCGCGCTGGCGGTGAAAGTCCCGGTGCTGCCGCAACAAATCTGGGTGGGCGTAGCTGTCCGCGTCGAGGAAAAGCACCGCCTCGCCCCGGGCGGCGTCGATGGCCCGGTTGCGGGCATAGGCCCGGCCCCGGTTCGGCTCGTGCCGCAGACACACCAGCGGCAGCCGGTCGGCGAACCGTTGCGCCACAGGGGCAAGCGGCGGCTGCGATCCGTCGTCGGCGACGATGACTTCGAACTCGTCGACCGGCAGAGTCTGGCGGGTCAGCGATTCGAGGGTGAGCTCCAGGATGAAGCCATTGTTGTAGGCCGCCATGGCAATGCTCAACATCCGCCTCGGCCCCTTCTATCGACCCGGCGCTCCGGGCGACACCGGCGTGGGATCGCTCCCACATTGTGTGAGCCTGATCGGCATCAATCAATCAGATGATCCGCTAAGATCCGTGCGTGGCGGAGTCGGCGTGGGACGAGATCATAGAGTGTGTAGGCGCGGCGCCCTACCCGGTGCAGGTGCTGCCGGCCGATCCGAGCCGTGCGCGAGAATGCCTGGCGCGGCTGGAAATCTCGGAGCGCTCGTGGCTGGGTGCGGTGACCCTCAACAGCGGTGGGCTAACGATCGATCACGGCTGGCTGCGGGTGCTCGGCAGCGGAACCGACCTGCAGACCGACGTGGTGTCCGCGTCCAAGCCGGAGCAGGGCCTGGTTTTGGTGGCCTACGACGTGTTGGGCGGTCATTTCACGTGGACGGCCGCCGAGCCTGGGGCGCCACCCACGATTCATTACTTCGCCCTGGACACTCTGGAGTACGAGGATCTCGAGCGAGGCTACGCCGATTGGCTTCACGCCATGCTCAGCGGTGCGATGACAGAGTTCTACAGCTCGCTGCGCTGGACAGGCTGGGAAGCCGAATCGGCGGCGGCCCGGCTCGATCAGGGCATACACGTCTTTCCGCCGCCATCGACTGTGGAGGGCAAGGATCTGAACCACGTGTCTCGCGATGTCATCCCCCTCAAGGAACTGCTCGAATTTAACAGCGGCATCGAAATTTGAGGGTGGTAGCACTCAGCTCGGCAGCTCCGAGAAGTAGTCGCGAAGCATGGCGATCTGCCCGTCGCGCAGGCGGAAGATCTGCACGAGCGACATGGTCGTGCGCCGCCCGTCGGCTTCGTCGAAGGCGACGTCGATCTCGGCGATGAAGACGTCAGGGTCTGCGGTGTCGTGGAGGACGACGGTGGTCCGTTGCAGGTTCACCGTGCCCTGATAGGTCGGTTGCTGGTGGTACAGGCTGATTCCGGCCCGGATCGCGTCGCGGCCCACCAGAGGCCGATGCAGCGGATGACCGTCGGGGGCGAGGGGCGCTTCGTAGACGCCGTCCTCAGTGAACATTGCGGCGATCGCTTCCGGGTTCCGGGAGATCGCGCCGGCGTAGATGTACCGTTCGAAGATTTCCTTATGCGTCAAAGCCACTCTCCAGTCTAGCTCCCGCGCCGGCCGGCCCGTTGCCTATTTTTCGTACCGCGCCGCCAAGTACTTGAAAACGCGAGATGATGCGACGGGATCGTCGCCAGTGGAATTGGAAATATGTCGATGGTAGCGTTCGTGAACCCCCACAAGGGAACCCGACCTCCAGTCAAGGAGATCCATCGATGTCCCGAAATCGTTACGCGGTCGCGTTCACGACCGCCACCGCCCTCCTTGCAGCAGCGTTGCTGCTAAGCCCGGCGTCCGGATCGTCGGTGACCGCCGCCGGCCCGGTCGCCAAGGGGCCGACCTACGTCTACCGCGTCAACGCCCCACTCGGCGCGGCCACCGAAAAGCTGCTCGCCCTCGACCTTGACGTGCTCGAGGGCCGCGACGGGCAGGACCTGTTCGTCATGGGCGACCGCATCGCCGGCAACAAGATGCGCGCCGCGGGATTCCCGGCCGTCATCGAGCAGGTGCTTGAGACTCCACAGTGGACACCGGTGGCCCGCCGGTGGCAAGCCGACGAGCCGACCCTGCTCACCGAGGGCTTCAACGCTCTAGCCGAGGAGACCTTCTACGGCGGCTACCGCACCGTCAACGCCCAGTATGCCCACCTGGCGGCAGTGGCGGCGGCCCGGCCCGATCTGGCCACGGTCTACACCTACGGCCAGTCGTGGCGCAAGACCCAGAACCGGGGCGGCTACGACCTGCGGGTTATCTGCATCACGAAGATCAGTTCTGGTGACTGTGCCCGCTCGACCAGCGCCCCCAAACCACGCTTCCTGCTCATGGCGCAGATCCACGCGCGCGAGCTCACCACCGGCGATGTCGCCTACCGCTGGATCGACTATCTGGTGAACAACTACGGTGTCGTACCGGCCGTCACCAACCTGCTCAACACCACCGAGCTGTGGGTCATCCCGATCGCCAACCCGGACGGTGTGGACATCGTGCAGCAGGGCGGCAACTCGCCATTCCTGCAGCGCAAGAACGGTGACGACGTGGGCGGCACCAACTGCGGCCTGACCGGCAGCAGCCAGTCCGGTGTGGACCTCAACCGCAACGCCGGTTCACACTACGGCGGGGCGAGCACCTCCACCAACCGCTGCGCGCAGACCTACCGCGGCACCGCCGCCGACTCCGAGACCGAGACCCGGGCGTTGGAAGCGTTGCAGCGCAGTCTCTTTGCGGACACGCGTGGGACAGGGGACACCGCAGCCGCATCGGCGAACACCAAGGGCATCTTCGTGACCTTGCACTCCTACGCCAACCTGGTGCTCTTCCCGTGGGGCTTCAGCAACTCCGTGCGTACCGGCAACGACGCCAAGCTGCGCGCGATGGCGACGCAGATCAGGACACTGGCCGGCAGCGGCTGGCAATCCGGCCAGCCCGGCGATGTCCTCTACAACGCCTCGGGCACCAGCGATGACTGGATCTACGACCAGCTCGGCACGCCCAGCTTCACGTGGGAGATCGGCCCCAACAGCGGCAGCTGCAGCGGGTTCCTTCCCGCCTACTCCTGCCAGACCAGTACCTTCTGGCCCAAACTACAACCCATGCTGATGTACGCGGCGGGCAAGGCCGCGGCACCCTACGCCTAACCGGCACCCACCCGCCGTCGCGAGCCACTCAAGCATCAGGCTCGCGGCGGCGGCTGCTTTCCCAGTGTTCAGCGGCATACGTCGAGTACCGCGGAATTGGGCTTGTAGTTTTGTGGGGCGATACCGGGGAGGTTCTTGGCGAAGATCGCGTCCCAGTAACCGTTGTCCATGAAGGCTTTGAGTGCATCGGTGATGACCCGGCATTTCCTCATGTCGCCTTTAGGCAGCCCGACGCCGTAGCGCACCGGAGGCCCGAAGCTGAGATCCGAAACGGACAGGTCACCGTTGGTGCGCTGCAGGCCGTAGAGGAGCAGCTGGTCGGAGGTGACCATATCGACCCTGCCAACTCGCAGGTCGTTCAGGCATTGATCTCTAGTGGACTGGGCCTTGACCGCGACGCCGGCCGGCAGGATTTGCTGCGAGACGGTGCCGGCCACAGCGCAGATCGTCTTGCCGGTGACGTCGGCAAGATCGCGGTAATTCGCCTGGTCGCTGGCCCTGGTCAGGAGACCCTGCGGGGTCATCATGTAAGGGCCCGCGAAGTCCACCTGTTCGCGGCGGCTGTCGGTGATGACGTAGTTCGCTATCACCAGCGATACCTGACCGGTCTGCAGCTTGCTCTCGCGGGACGAGGTGGTGACATCGACGAAGACCGGGGTGAAACCTAGATACTGGCCAAGCCAGTTGGCCAAGTCGTAGTCGAAACCGCTGCGGCCGCCGGCCTGATCCTGGCTGCTCCATCCGGGTGAGGATGAATAAACTCCTATGTTGACGGTTGAGCCGAAGACCGGGGGAGCGGGGGCGAACCACGTCGGAACAACAAGAAGGGCCAGAACGACGCTCAGGGCGAGCCCGGCGACCGCAAACGGAAGCCGGCGGCGGTACTGCAGCCATCGGTTTGGTGGCTTGTGCTGTTGACGGCTCACCGTCACGGTGACCAGATTGTTCGCCAAGGTCGCCGATGGCTCCGGCACCCCGGAGCGTTTGCTGTCTTCGATGGCCCGGATGACGCCGGTGCCCTCGCCTTCGACCAGCGCGGACCAGCGCAGCACCGTGGCGAGCCGGAAGTTGCGTCTGCTGGGTTCTTGGATGAGCTGGTGCAGCTTGTACTTGCCGTCCGGCACGGTTTGCGGATATCCCCAAGTTCCCGGGTTGACCACCTCGACGCGATCGGCGAACACTCTGATGTGGACACACGAGTCTGTCCGCTCATAGTCGCGGTGCACAAAGGCATTCGCGATGATTTCCCGAACGGCGATCATGGGAAGGTCGTAGACGTGTCCGGCGTAGGCATCGGTGCTGCTCGGCGCCTGGCCCCGCAGGCATTGCGCCGCAACGAATTCACGGGCTTGCTCGATGAGCTCCGGCACCGTTCCGCGAATGTTTCTGGCTTCCAGTGGAGACGTCTTCGTCAGACCGTCGAACCTTGCGCATTGGGCCATCGCGTGTGGCATGACAGCCTCGGGGTCTTCGCCGAAAAGCAGAACCCCGGCGTTGGTCAGGTGGCCGTCGCGATACAAGTTTGACTGCTGCAGGAACTCTTCCGCCTCCATCAACTGCGGTATATTACCGGCGATGTCGGGCAGCATCTTTGCCCGGAAGTCCGCTACCCGTCGTGAGCTGAAGTAGGTCGCCTTCGCCACGCGGTCCATGTAGGACGCCTCGTCGGCGCTGTTTGCTTCCGCTGAGATGCCACCGTTGAGGGTGGCGGCGCCCGTTCGCTGCAAATAGCTGGTGAAGGCGTGAAGCACCTCCAACTCCAGCTTGGCAACGGTATCGAAGGTGGCCACGATCACGTTGGCGTTGTCTCGCAGCTTTCGGCGGAAAGCCTCCACGTTGCGCCGATCCGGGTCGACCAGGCTGGTCGGGATCGGGGCGTTGTCGTCCAGCAAGAAGATGAATCGTTCCCGGCCGGCGATTCCGGCTTCATCAAACTCCGCTTCGGTGAACGAAATCGTGGTGCCCGGAACCAGGCTGCCGTAACGGAACCCGATAACACCGACGTAGAGTTCGGTCTCGCGCACCCTCTCGAGGCAGTAGTCGACGGGTTTGCCTTCGCGCGCCGGGAAGTGACTCATGTCCACCGGCACCAGCCCGGCTCGGTTGGCCGCGGCAATCACGGCCTGCACATACGAGACCTCCCTGGGATAGTCCGCCATGTCGGCGGTATGGCTCACAAAGACGCGCTGTTTCAGCAGCACTTGCCCCATAGTTGTGCTCGCCACGGTATCCCCATTGATCAACGGACAGGCCAACTAGGTCACTTTACCGTGCTGGTGTCCGGGTCGAGCACTCGCCGTGCGGTGTCACGCAACTCGACCCGGCGGACCTTGCCGGTGGCGGTGGTGGGGTAGGCGTCGACGAACACCACGCGGCGGGGGCGTTTGAACGACTCGATGCCGTCGCGGCAGAAGTCGATCAGCTCCTCCTCGGTGGCGGTGGCGTCGGGGAACGGTACAACGAAGGCGACGGGTTTCTCCAGGCCATCGCTGTCGTGAGCGCCCACGACGACGGCCTGGGCCACCGCCGGGTGGGCCAGCAGGCGGTGTTCGACTTCGGCCGGTGCCACCCAGATGCCGCTGACCTTGAGCATGTCGTTGGTCCGTCCGAGGCAGGTGTAGTAGCCGGCCGCGTCCAGGACATAGGTGTCGCCGGTACGCAGCCATTCGCCTTGGAACACCTGGCGTGAGGCTGCATAGCGGGCCCAGTAGCCGGTGGCTGTCGAGTCGCCGCGCACGAACAGGGTGCCCGGGACACCGGTGCGGGTGTCGTGGCCATCGTCGTCGAGAATGCGCAGGTCGTAGCCGGGTACAGCGACCCCGGTGGTGCCGGGGCGCACCTGGCCGGGGCGGTTGGACAAGAAGATGTGCAGCATCTCGGTCATGCCGATGCCGTCGATGACGTCGATGCCGAATCGGGTGGTCCAGCGGCGGTAGAGCTCGGCCGGCAGGGGTTCACCGGCGGAGACGGCCAGGCGAACACCGGCGAGGGCGTCAGCTGCCAGGTCGGCTCGCAGCATGTTGGCGAAGAAGGTCGGTCCGGCGAAGAACAACGTGGCGCCGAACTGCTGGGCGCGTTCGGCGAGAGTGTCCGGTTTGGACGGTGTGGGTTCGAGGACGGCCGTGGCGCCCACCGCGAGCGGGAACAGGATGGAGTTGCCCAGGCCGTAGGCGAAGAATGCCTTGGCCGCGGAAAGGCAGCGGTCTTCGCGATGGATGCCCAGCACCTGCGCGCCGTAGGTTTCGCACACGACGCGGATGGCGCCGTGGCGGTGCATCGCCGCTTTGGGTTTGCCGGTGGTGCCGGAGGTGTAGAGCCAGAACGCCGGGGAGTCCGCATCGGTCGGGTAGACGGTGTGGCTGGGGTCTGCGGCGGCGAGCTCGGCGAGCCGAGCCGGGCCGGCGATGGGGGTTTCGGTGCCGGTGGCGGCGGCCAGCTGCTCGAACTCGGCGGTGACCGCCACCAGCGCGGCCCGTGAGTCCAGCAGCAGCTCGGTAAGCGCATCGGCGCGCAGCATGGTGGAAACCGGTACGGGCACGGCTCCAATGCGCAGCGCCGCCAGGAAGACGGTCACGAAGTCGGGGCCGTCGGCCATGACCATCAGCAGGCGCTGCTCGGGAAGCAGGCCGGCGTCGCGCAGGCCGCCTGCGGTGCGCACGGTGCGATCGTGCAGCTCGGCATAGGTCAGCGTGCCGGCGCTGCCAGTCAGGGCGACGCGGTCGCCGTCGCCGGTGGCAAGGTGGCGGTCGAGCAGGTAGGTGCTGGCGTTGAACGGTTCAGTCATGGCGGCACCGTCTTCCGGCTCAGGCGAGGTGGACGAAGTCGTAGTCGAAGGGTTTGCCGTTGATGCCTTGCCGCGGCGGCGCTATCCAGGCGGCGATCTTTCCTCGTTCGTGTACCGGCCGCATCAACGACCGCACATGGGTCTTGTCCACGTCGGTGGGCAGCCATTCGCCCATGCGCCGCTGCCATTCCTCGGTGGACAGCAGCTGACCGTCGGGTGTGGACTCGATGCCGGCGAAGGTTCCGACCCGGCGGTTGAAAGCGATGTGCGGCAGCTGTAACCGTTGCGGCAGGCCAGCTTCGGCGAGGATCCTGTTCCAGCGCTGGAGGCCGATCTGGCAGTCGCCGATGTACTCGCGGCGCAAATCGGTGTTGAGCCCCACCAGCGCGGCGACCTCGGTGTAGCCGATCTGGCCCTCGTCGGTGACGGTGTCCACCATGATCGAGTCGTTGGTGAGACGGTGGTCGTCGCTGCGTCGCTCCTCGGACCAGCGGCCTTTGAGCCCGGCGGTGAAGTAGTTGGCCACGTTGGTAGACGTCTCGGACCCGAACAGGTCCAGCGAGACCGAGTAGTGGAAGTTGAGGTATTTCTGGATCGTGCGCAGCGGGATCGCGCCGTAGGGGCCGACGTCGTCGGTGTCGTTTTCCACCATCAGCTGCGCGGTCCGCTCGACGATCCGGTCGATGCCGGTGGTGCCGACGAACATGTGGTGGGCTTCTTCCTTGAGCATGAATTCACAGGTACGCGACAACGGATCGAAAGCGGACTCCTTGAGGGTTCCGAGCTGATACTTGCCATCGCGGTCGGTGAAATAGGTGAACATGAAAAACGACAGCCAGTCCGGTGTCTCCTCGTTGAAAGCGCCCAGGATTCGCGGTGACTCTTCGCTGCCGGAGTTGCGGCGCAACAGTTCGTCGGCCTCCTCGCGGCCCTGCCGCCCGAAGTAGGCGTGCAGCAGGTAGACCATGGCCCACAGGTGCCTGCCTTCCTCGACGTTGACCTGGAAGAGGTTGCGCAGGTCGTAGAGGCTGGGCGCGGTCGCGCCGAGGTTGCGTTGCTGTTCCACCGACGCCGGTTCGGTGTCGCCCTGGATGACGATGAGCCGTTGCAGCTCGGCGCGGTACTCGCCGGGCACCTTCTGCCAGGCGGGTTCGCCCTTGTGCTGGCCGAAACCGATACGCCGATCGGGTTTGCGGTCGGCCAGGAAGATTCCCCACCGGTAGTCGCGCATGGCGACGTGGCCGAAGTGGGCCCAGCCCTCGCGGCCGACGTTGATGGCGGTGCGCAGGTAGACGTCGCGGGTGGGCAGGGTCGGTCCCATGAACTGCCACCAGTCCAGGAAGTTGGGCTGCCACGACTCCAAAGCCCTTTGTAGCCTGCGGTCCTCGCGCAGGTCGACGTTGTTGGGGATGCGTTCGCTGTAATCGCCGGCGGTCATGCTCACACTCGCCTTCGGTCGAAGTCGGCGCGCTGGCCGGTGCCGAACTTGCGCAGGGCGCCATCGGGCCCGGAAGCGTTGGGGCGGTGGAAAATCCAGTTCTGCCACGCGGAGAGCCGGCCGAAGATCTTGGTTTCGATGGTCTCCGGGCCGGCGAAGCGATAGTTGGCTTCCATGCCGGTCAGCGCGTCCGGGCTGAAGCTGGCCCGCTCCTCGACGGCGATGCGCACCTCTTCTGCCCAGTCGATGTCGTCGGGCGTGAAGGTCACCAGCCCGAGCCGTTCGGCGGCCTCGGCTTCCAGCGGCATGTCGACGGCCGCCTCGGCTGCGGCCAGCGCCTCGGGGTCGCCGAAGAAGCGGGTCTGCAGCCGGGTCAGATCGTTGCCCATCGGCAGCGCGCCCAGGTTCATCGGCCCGACCGTGACCGCGGCCGGCGACGTGCCGGCCGGGCCGTCTTCGAAGAGGCCGAACAGGTGATAGGAGCGGTCGGCGGCCAGCGCCAGCTCGAGCAGCGAACCGGCGAAGCAGCTGCCGGGCTCGATCAGCGCCAGGATGCTGCGGCTGGTCACGTCCAGGCGTTTGAGGGTCCGTTTGAGGTACAACATGATTTCGTTGGAAAGCCAATCGGCGCCGTTGTCGAGCAGCAGCGCGTCGTGGGCCAGGACGAGCGCCGGGTCGCCTGAAGTGCGCAGCAGCCAGGTGCCCAGTTCGGTCTCGTTGGTACGCAGGTCGAGGATGAGGTCGTCGAGTTCCCGCGTCATCGCCAGGGTCCAGAACGCGACGCCCTGCTCGTGCAGGCCGGCCGCGTCGGCGGGCGGCGCACAGGCTGGCCCCGACACGGTGATCTCGGCGCAGCCGCGGTCGTGGTCCAGCACGGCCCGCACGTGGCGGTAGGCGATGGTGTCGTCGGTTCGGGTCTTCTCCAGCTCGGCCAGCTCGATGCCCGCCCCGGCCGGACGGGCGGACCGGGCGGCGAGCTGCGCTGCGCGTGCGTCCACTGTGGATGCCCACTGGGTGCGGGGGACCGCCTCGTCGATCAAACGCCAGGCCACCGCCCGGCGGCCACCAACACCGTCGGCCTTGGTGGTGAAGTAGTCGGCCAGATCGCGGCGCACATGCCGTTTGTCGACGAGCCGGGTGAGCCCGCCGGTGCCGGGCAGCACGCCCAGCAGCGGCAGCTCCGGCAGCGACACCATCGACGAGCGGTCGTCGACGAGCATGATGTGTTCGCAGGCCAGAGCGAGCTCGTAGCCGCCGCCTGAGGCGGTGCCGTTGACGGCGGCGATCCAGGTCTGGCCGGAGTGGGCTGAGGCGTCCTCGATGCCGTTACGGGTCTCGTTGGTGAACTTGCAGAAGTTCACTTTCCAGGTGTGCGGGGCGGCGGCCAGCATGCGGATGTTGGCGCCGGAGGAGAAGATGCGCTCCTTGGCACTGGTCATCACGACCGCGCCGACCTCGGGGTGCTCGAATCGCAGCCGCTGCACGGCATCGTAGAGCTCGATGTCGACGGCCAGATCGTAGGAGTTGAGCATGAGCTCGTAGCCGGGCACCAGGCCACCGTGCTCGTCGACGTCCATGGCCACGGTGGCGATGGGACCGTCGATGCTCAGCCGCCAGTGGCGGTAGCGCGACGGGTGGGTGCGGAACTCGACCTGCATCGCCTCTCCTGCCGGGGTCGGGCCGTGACCCCTAAATTCTACAAAGATTTGCAAGTACATCAATATTTTGTCGCAGATGCCGCGCCCGTAGCATGGGGCCATGACGCCGACCACCGCAGACGCCGTCGGCGAGGGATCCCCGACCATGTCGCGCCGGCATGCGGCCGGTGCCGACGGAGCCCGCGGCCTGCTGTTCACCGTGCTCGGCGAGTTCGCCCTGCCGCATCGGGGGCCCATCCCCACCGCGGCGATCATCGACGTGCTGGGCCGGCTGGACATCGAGGAGAAGGCCGCCCGGCAGGCCCTCGCCCGTACGGCCGCCGACGGCTGGCTCGTCTCGGCCCGACACGGCCGGCGCACCCTGTGGTCGCTTAGCGACAGTGCGGTCCAGCTGCTCACCGACGGCGCCGAGCGGATCTACTCCTTCGCCGGCCGGCAGGTCGGCTGGGACGGGCGGTGGCTGCTGGTCCTGGTCCGGGTGCCCGAGACCGAACGCTCCGCGCGTCACCTGCTGCGCACCCGGCTCACCTGGGCCGGATTCGGCAGCCCCGCACCCGGCGTGTGGATCAGCACCCACCTCGATCGGGTTGCCGAGGCCCAGCGGGTACTCAACGAGGCTGGTCTTCTCAAAGACGCCCAGATCTTCCTGGCCGAACGGCACGGCGGAGGAGAACTCGCCACGATGATCCGCCAGGCGTGGGATCTCGAGGCGATTGAGGAACGCTACGAGGAGTTCCTCGTCGAGTACGCCCGCCAGCCCTCCCGGGATCGGCTGGTCCGCGTCATCCAGCTCGTCCACGCCTGGCGGCGGTTTCCGCAAATCGACCCGGCCCTGCCCGCCGAGCTGCTGCCCGAACGCTGGAGCGGAGCTCGGGCGGCAGCGCTGTTTCGCCGCCAACACGCCAAATGGAGCGCCGACGCCACCGCTCAATGGCGCGAAACCATCGTGCCGGGGACGCGCGGGTAGCGCGTCCCCGGCACTTGCTCGTCTTTAGATTCGGGTCATCGTGTAGTTACCCGCGCCGGCGGCGTTGATCACGACCACGCCGTACCAGCCGCTGCGGGGTGGGGTGAAGGTGATCGTCTCGGCGGCGCCCGGCCCGCCGGCGGTCGACGAGGCGAGGGCCTGTCCCCGGGAGCGGACGAACGTGTTCGGGTCGGCCGGGTCGCTGCCGAAGAGGAACAGCTCCGGGTTCTGGCCGATGTTGGATGGGGTGACTCGCAGGGTCACCGGGACACCGGCGCTCAGTGAGGTGTCCATGACCTGCACGATGCTCGAAGCATTCATGGCGAGGATGTTGCTGTTGCCCGGGTTCAGGACAGCCGGGCCCTGGGCCAGCTGGATCTGGTAATCGGCTGCACCGCCCCAGAGCCGAACCTGCGGGTAGTAGTCGCCCATCGGGCGGCGGTTGGTGTCCACCGCGACAATGTCCACTGTGGACCCGCCGAACCAGCTCCCGCCCAGACTGGCGGTCTGCGCCCGGTCATCGAAGAGATAGAGGTCGTGGTCGGCACCGGCTGCCGGCCGCAACGCGACCGCCGACCAGTAAACGCTTGTCGTCCGGTACTGGAAGTTGTGCGACGGCACCGCGGGTGGCCGGGCCAGCGTGGTGTAGTCGGTCAGCGGGTCGCGGAACTGGTAGTCGATGGCGTTCTGGTAGAGGCAGGCCATCGCCCCGGTCTCGGCGACGTTGAACTCGTCGGTCGCCCGGTGGGCCCAGAACTCGGCGAACGTGTTGCTCACGTGATGGGTGAAGGTGTACCAGATGTTCGACCAGCCCTCACCGGCCCGATCCCACAACGTCTCGTTGCCGGTGTCGGTGATGTCGAGCAGCGCCCCGGCCACCCGCAACTCGGACGCGTCCGTCTCGCCCCAGCCGTCACCCCAACGCTGGCCCTCCAGGCTGAGAGACGTCCCGCCGGGCAGCCGCACGAACGGGTCGTTGTACATGGTGGCGGTGAACCAGTGGGCGAATCCCTCCACCCAGGCACAGCCGGTGGACGTGGCGATCGTGACGGTGTGCGGGGCGCAGTTCGGGGTCGCGGGCATCGCGTCGTTGTAGACGTCGTCCATGAGCGAGTTGGCGAGCTCGCGGGTCACGGCCATCGGGGTGTCCGGGTCGGTCGCGGCCAGGCGCACCGTATTGGTGTCGGCCGCGTAGTACGGCCCGTCGACCGAATCCTCAGTCCACCGGATCCGCATCTGCCGGCACACCGCATCCTTCGGGTCGAAGCAGCCGTTGACCGGCTTCGGGATCCACAGCCAGGTGAAGTCGACGATGTCGTAGGCGTGCAGCGCCCGGTGAAGGCCTGGCGCACCGGTGGTCAGGCTGCCCATGTCGAGGACCGCGCCGGGCTTTACGTCGTCGATGGTGCCCGTCTGAAACATGTACGGGCCGGCGTCGGAGCCCACGCGCCACTGTGAGACCTCGGAGACGAACCTGACGCGGACATCGGCGGTGCCGGTGTCCGGTGCGGTTTCGGACGCCGAGTCGAAGCAGATGTTGTAGTTGCCAAAGTAGTCGGTCACGGCGGCCGCGAGCAGATCGTCGCCGGTCTCCGGATCGACATCCCAGACCTGCACCTGCATGTTCATCAAGTTGTGCCAGACCGCGTTCTGGTCCAGGTAGGAAAAATTGCCCTTGACCCGGGTGTCGCATGCGGCGTCGATGCCTGCGCGTGCGATCCGGGTGGACGCCGGCAACGTGGCGGCGGTGATGCCCTGCCCGCTCGGCCGAACCGGTTGGGCCGCTTTCACACCGGCGGGCACGGCCGCGGTCGGCACCACGCCCGGCTGGGTCGGATTGCCGACGCCAGACCCGCCCGGCGCGCCGATGGCCGGGATGCCGGTCGCGGCCGCGCCGCCTGCCGCTCCGATGAATAGTGCCGTCAGAGCCGCGATGGCGCGGCTGGTGAACCTGTTGGGCAACATGAATCCTTGCTCCTCCCTGTGGGAGTGGCCGGTCGGATCTCGCCGAGCCACGCGGGAATGAGCGAATTGAAAGACCGTCTGATACATCCCAAGGCTGACCGCTAGGCGACAGCGCCGGTTCAGATCCGTGTTGATCACGCTCGGATTCTCGAAAACTGACGGCTTTCGGCGGGCCGGTTCGTAACGTGGCGGCCATCTATGCGTCCCCGCTCCCACGAAAGGCCTCACCGTGAGACGTTTCGCCAGCGCCCTGACCGGCGTCGTGCTGGCCGCGGCCGCCCTTGCCGCGACCGGTTTCGACGCCGGCCCGGCGGCAGCCGCGACCTTCGCCCCCGCCAGCGGCCGGTTGCTGTTCATCGGGCAGTCCACCCAATCGTCGTGGAACGACTACACCTCGTTCGCCGCCGCGCCCGCCGGTGGCTCGGTCTACTACGAGGTGAAGTCCGGCAACTGGATAAACCCGGCCCACCGCGACTACGCCGGTTTCCTTGCCCAGCAAGCAAAGATGGTCAAGATCGGAATCAGCTGGAAGGACAACCCGCCGGGTTTCACCGGCGGCGATGAGTCCGCCAAGGCGGCGCGCTCACGGGCGGTGACCCAGGAGCTCGCCAACGGCCAGCACGCCGGGCAGTTCACCAATCTGATCAATTTCATCAACGCCAATCCGCAGGCCAAGTTCTTCCTGCGGCTCGACTGGCGGCCGCACCACCGACGGCACGGCGGTGCAGCTGTGGGACTGCCTGAACAACCCCGCCCAGCAATGGCGGATCGAGCCCAACGGCGCCCTGGTCAACCCGAACTCGGGCAAGTGTCTCGACGTGGCCGGTGGCGCCACCGCCGCACCGACGTGCCGTTGGCGGTGCTTGCGCCGGCCACGTCCAAACACTTGCCCGAGTTGGGGTTCACCAGCGTGTTGCCCACCTGCTGCCACATCTGGGCGGGGTTGTTCAGGCAGTCCCACAGCTGGGTTTTGGTTCCGTCTTCGGTCCTGCCGCCGGAGACGTCCAAGCAGCGGCCCGACACTGGGTTGATGATGGAGCGGGCGGCAACACCGCCACCGCGGATGAGGAACAGGTTGTCGGCCACGTTGAAGTTGTTGGCCAGGTAGGAACCCGCAGGCGGGTTGGTGTGGTAGTAGTCGTCGTGGTTGCAGTCCAGGCGCGCGTCGTGAGCCCGGTCGCCGCACAGGAATCGCATCGGCGGGTGGTTCGGCTCGTCGGAATAGCACATGACGTCCCACTCGTCGGTGCAGTGCGCGCCGCCGGAGGCGTTGGGGGCGTTGTTGTTCACCGCGCCGAGGTTGTGACCAAGCTCGTGCGCGGCGACGCTGGCGTTCCAGCAGCCGTTGTCGGAGCGGCCGTATTCGGGCCCGAAGTTGGACCGGTTGGCGTCGGTTTTGCGGGTGTCACCGGCGAAGCCGCCGATTCCACAATAGACGTTGGCCTCGACCAGCATGACGTACTTGCGGTCGGTGCGGTTGAAGCCCTGCGCCTTGATGGCGTTGACGCTCGCGCCGAGATCGGCCAGCGCAGACTGTGCTACCTGGACGTCGCGGACCACCGGGCGGCAGGCGCCGTTGACGCTCTCGGTGACGAAGCGGATGTGACGCTGCCCGCCGGTTTCCCGGGCCGACTCGTTGTAGATGACGTCCATGCCTTCGGCGATGGTGCGGAAGGTCTCCAGGAATTGGCCATACCTATTGACATTTCCGTGTACGTAGACCACCTCCACCCGCCGCCCCGACGTGCCATCGCCCTCGCACACCGCGAGCGCCTGCGGCCCAGCCGACACCGTGCCGGACAAGAGTGGCATAGGCGTCACGGAGCGATGCACGGCCAGATACGGCGGCGGGCTGTCCGGCCCGTGCGTGCACATGACGGGCTCGACCAGGTTCACCCGGATTCCGCTGGGGCACATATCGTTGGCGGCCACGGAGAGCCCGCGGTAGACCAGGCCGCGGGCGGCGTCGTCGGCGGGCAGCCGGGGGTCGGGTGCGGGCGCGGCGGGCTGCGCGCCCGCAGGCCCCGCCAGCCCGCCCAGCAGTAATAGCGCGGCCAGGCCGGCCAGGGCCGGCCGTCGTCGCAGAGCCATGACAAGGGCTCCTCTCGGTGAGGGACAAGGAGCCGCAACGTATCCGGACCCTCCCCGTGGTGTCGACACTTTTCGATACCTCAGTGTCATGTGGGCACCGCGTGCGGGATACCTCGCTGCGATGTGGAGCGAACAGTGGGCGACCGGCGCCGGCTGTTCGCCGGGTTTCGAAAACTGTGGGGCGGCGAGCGGGTGGCAGGGAACAATCGGCGCAACGAAGCGTTAGGGGCCAGCCCGCCGGGAGCCGGGCAATGCGCGGGATATGGCCGAGGGCAGACGCTCATCCATCACGTCTGTCCTTTGGAGACTTCATGCCCAAGCTCAGGCCAATGCTGCTTGCCATCCTGCTCGCCTCGGGCGGGCTGCTCGCCTCGCCTCCCGGCGCGGCGCTGGCGGCCACCGAGATCTGCGATCAGTTCGGCTCGCTGCGGGTCGACGGTGACCGCTACATCGTGCAGAACAATCGTTGGGGCGCAAGCACGACGCAATGCATCAGCGTGGAGGGCGCCTCGTTCCGGGTGACCCGGGCCGACCACAACAACTCCACCAGCGGTCCGCCGGCCGCCTATCCATCGATCTACGCCGGCTGCCACTACGGCAACTGCTCCAGCGGCAGCGGATTGCCGTTGCGGGTCAACCAGTTCGGCGATCCGCGCGCCACGTACCACATCAGCACACCGAACGCGGGGGAGTGGAACGCATCGCTGGACCTTTGGTACGACGCGAACCCGTTTCCCGCCGGGCAGAACTTCGGTGCCGAGGTCATGATCTGGGCCAGCCATCGTGGCCGCCCGCAGCCGATCGGGACCCGCGTCGGCACCGTCAACCTGGAAGGCGGCAGCTGGGACGTCTGGTTCGGCAACATCGGCTGGAACGTCATCTCCTACGTGCGCACCACACCCAGTAACACGATGACTAACTTCAGCGTCAAGGCGTTCACCAACGACGCCGTCGCCCGCGGAAAGATCGACACCAACTGGTACCTCACCAGCGTGCAGGCCGGGTTCGAGCCGTGGATCGGCGGGGCCGGCTTGGCGGTTAACCAGTTCGCGTTCACCGTCAACGGCGGTGGCACCGGCAGCACCCCGATTCGCGGGCAGGGCAGCAACCGCTGCTTGGACTTGGCCGGCTGGGGTAGCGGCGACGGGACCAACATCATCCTGTGGGACTGTCACGGCCGCTGGAATCAGCAGTGGCGGCGCGACGGCAACGCCTTCGTCAACCCGCAGTCGGGCAAGTGTCTGGACGTGCGCGGCGCAGGCACCGCCGACGGCTCGGAGGTGTGGCTGTGGAGCTGCATTCCGGGCGGGATCGCCCAGCAGTGGCTGCACCGCGCCGACGGCACCCTGTTCAACCCGCACTCGGGCAAGTGCCTGGATGCCGCCGGATGGGGCACCGGCAACGGCACCGAGCTGATCATCTGGACCTGTGGCAATGGGCAGTCCAACCAGATCTGGCGGCTCGGCTGAACCCCAGGCCTGCCATGACCCGTCGCGGTGGCGTGACCCGCCGCCGCGGCGGCCGCGGCGGCTAGCGTGACCGGCGGCGGGGGATGCTTTCGAGCATCGATCGGACTTCGGCCGTGTCGGGATGGCCGAGCTCGGTGCGGATGTCCAGGGCGGCCTGCCACGCCTCGCGTGCGTAGTCGACTTTGCCCGCGCCCAGCTCCAGCTCGCCTATGTGGATCAGGGTTTCCGCCTCGTGTGGGCGGTCGCCGATCTCGCGGCAGATGCCGAGGGCCTGGTGATGGGCATGGCTGGCCCGGTCGTAGTTGCCGACCAGGCGGTGGGCGCGGCCGAGGCTGTCCCAGATGGCGCCTTCGACCCAGCGATTCTTGTTGGTCTGGGCAAGGATCAGGGCTGCCTCGCAGGCGGCCAATGCCTGCTTGGCCTCGCCGAGCTGGGAGTAGCACCATCCCACAGAGTTGAGCGCGTTGGCTTGACCGATGCTGTCCGCGGCCGCTTTGTAAAGGTCGCTGGCTTTCTTGGCGTGCGTGAGCGCCTCCCGGTGGCGGCCGACCTTGTCCAGAGCGCGGCTCACGCCGAGCTGGGTCTGCGCGGCACCGGTCAGGTCACCAAGCGTCCCGAACAGGTCGAGCGCCCGTTGGTAGTGGCGGCCGGCCTCGTCGTGGTCGGCCAGCTCCGCGGCGGCCAGGCCGATGTTTCGGTGGGCGTGGGCCTGGCCCGCCGGATCGTCGAGCCGCCGCGCCGCGTCGAGTGCGAATCGTTGTGCGGCAATCATTTCCCGCCATCTGCCGCGGCGGGCGAAGTACACCGCCACCGCGTCGGCGAGCTGGTGCGCGTGGGCGTCCAGGCCCGCGGCGGCCGCTTGCTGGATCGCCAGCAGCAGCACCGGGGCCTGGGTCGCCAGCCAGTCCAGGGCCTGATCGTGGTCGGCGAACTGGACAGCGGCCACGCCGGGCTGGGCCGGCTGAAGGGGCGCGACCTGGCGGCGATGCTGATAGACCTGCAGGCTGGCCGCGACCGTGGCGTGCAGGTAGTGGTCGAGCAAACGGTGGATGGCCGCTTGGCGCTGTTGCTCGTCGTCGTGTGCGTGGACGAGCTCCGCCGCGTACACCCGCAAAAGGTCGTGACACAGGTAATGGCCGGGCCGGACTTCGGTGAGCAGATATTCGCGCGACAGCTCGATCAGCATCCGGCGCGCTTGGGCCACGGGCACAGCGGCGAGGCTGGCCGCGGCCGGCGGGTCGACATCAGGCCCGCGATGCAAGCCCAGCAAACGGAACAGCCGGGCCGCGTCGGCGGGCAGGTTGCTGTACGACCATGACAGCACCGAACGCAGGTCGGTCGCTGAGTCGCCACCGTCGAGGGCGTCGAGCCGGCGGCTCTCGTCGCGCAACTCCTCCGACAGCGCGGCAAGTGTGAAACCCGGGCGGGTGGTCGCGCGGGCCGCGACGATGCTCAGCGCCAAGGGCAGCCCGGCGCAGTGCGCGATGATGTCATCGGCCGCGCTCCGCTCCCGCTCCAGGCGCTCCAGGCCGATGGCGTGGCCCAGCAGCTGCCTGGCATCGGCGGGGGTGAGCAGGCTCAACGCGAGGGAGTGTGCCCCGCCGGTGGCGACCAGGCCGGTCAGCCGGCTTCGGCTGGTGACGATGACCAGGCATCCCGCCGAGGCGGGCAGCAGCGGCCGCACATGCTCGGAGTCGCGCGCGTTGTCCAGCACGATGAGAACGTCCTTGTCCGCCAGGACACTTCGGTACAGCGCGGACCGTTCGGTCAGCGAGGCCGGGATCCGGTCCGGCGCGATCCCCAGGGCGATCAGGAACCCATAGCTGGCATCATCGGCGCTGACCACATCGCTGGACAGGTCGGCGCCCTGTAGGTCCACATAGAGCTGACCGTCGGCGAACCGGTGGGCGATGCTGCTTGCCCAATGCAGCGCGAGGGTCGTCTTGCCGATGCCGGCACTGCCCTCGATGGCCACGATGCGCGAAGTGCCCGCCGCGGTGTCCTGCGCGATGCTCTCCAGCCGGCGAAGCTCGTCTTCCCGTCCGGCAAAGTGTCTGGGTACCAGTGGAAGCTGGCGCGGCATGGCTGCCGGGCCGCCACGGCTGCCCACCTGTCCCGTCACCTCGCCACCGCCAATCCCGTCTGGTTGCCCCCGACCAAACTAGCCCACGCCACCATCGTGGGCATCGCCGCGTATCACATCGACATATACGCATGTTGCCGTCGGCCGGTTCAAAGCAGACCCGGCGATCGGCAGCGAACTGTCCAAACCAGACCGCGTGGTGGCCGCAGACACCCAGCCTAGGGGTGCAGGGTGGCATAGCAGAAGTCCGCCGGGGCGTGGCCGCCCGGTGCAAGTCACGTTCCGCTACTCTTCCGGGCGGCCCACCAGTCAGGCGTTCACCATCGAGTTCCGCTCCGGTTCCGCCACAGGCGCTTTGTTGGCATCTCCCGGCCTTCTGGGTACAGGGGACTGGCGCACCTACCACGAAATCACCTACAACGTAGACTCCGGCCCGACCGCAACGGCGAGCATCGCCGTGGTCTTCCGCGCCGGTGACGGCAGCGACATCGCCGACCTCGACTGGATCCGCTTCTCCTGAAACCACACCACCACCGTGCTGCCGGGCGTCCCGCGAGACGCCCGGCAGCACGCGGGTCAGATCCGGTCGGCGACTATCAGCAGGTATTGGAAGCTGCCGTCGTGGTAGGAAGACAGGAACGCCTGCTCTATCCCGCTGCGAACCGAGGACTGCTCACGCATTTGCCAGTAGGGGATGGTCAGCGGGGTCAGGTCGACGACCTTGACTGGGACGAGCCCGTTGGCGGCGAGTGCTTTGAAGTAGGTGCTGCGGGCATGCACGTTGCAGATGTAATGGTTGTCGATCTGGCGAACGGCGGCGGACTTGGCGCCGAGCACGTCGTTGTAGCAGCCGGTGATGTTCACATATCGGCCCCCGGGGCGCAGGATGCGCGCGAATTCGCGGTACAGGTCCTGAAGGTCGACATACATGGTCGTCTCGTTGGTCCACAGCGCCCGGATGGAATTGTCGGGAAGACCGGTGTGCAGCATGTCGTGCAGATGGAAGCGAACCTTGCCGGCGATCTGCCGCTCGGAGGCCTGCTGATTGGCGAAGTCGGCCTGCACCTCCGAAATCGTCATTCCGTCGACCTCACAACCGAAGCGGGCGTTCGCCATGATGCTCGTGCCACCCCGGCCGCATCCGGCATCGAAGAGCCGATCGCTGGGCAGGACCGGGCCGAGCTGATCGAGCAGAAAGTCGGCCTGGGCGGTCTCCAGCCGGTGCAGCTCCTTGATGATCTCCTGATCGCGGATTGCCCACGGGGCCTTGAGCACCGACCGTTCAGGTTCGCCTATGCCGTAGTGGTGATGGTAAAGGCCGTCGACTTTGCCGAGCTCCTCGTTGACCGGATCGGTGGTGTGCACCCGCCAATAGGCGGCGACCTCCTTTTGGTAGTCGCTCAACGCTAGTTCGGGTTGGATGGTGGTGGTCATCGGGACTCTCCTTACTCGTTGGGCTGGAAGCGAATACTGCTGCGGTGCCATTCCCTGCTGCCGGCGGCCCAGTTGCGGATCCCGGCAAGGAAGAGCTGAAGCTCGATTGAGGGCACGGCCGCCAGGTCGCGGCATTGGTCGTCGAAGGCGTGCATCAGATCGTTGTGGATGCCGACACTGATCGCGGCGGCTTCCTCCAGCGAGCAGCCACGCTCGGCCGACACCACCAGCGGCAGGCCGCCGTCGGGACTGTCCTGGGCGCTCTCCTTGGCCATGGAGTACAGGTCGTTGACGACGACCGTGGTCAGGCCAAGCAGCTTGCAGGCCCGGCGGACCCCGGGCTCGAAATACAGATCGGCGGGTAGCAGGTAGCCACTGACCAGGTCCGTGGTGGTGATGCACGGCAAAAAGCTATTGACCTGCCGGGCCGCAAGATATTGCCAGACCGGCGGCATTTCACCGGTCGTTCTCCAGCTCATTTCTCCAGTGGTACCAATGAAAAAGTGGTCGTTTTCGAAGAGTGCACGGCCCAGTTGCGACGGCGTGCCATAGCGGGAAAGCTCGTCAACGCTGGAGCGCAACGCGGCCAGCAGCGGGTCGGCGGCCACAGCCGCATCGAGCCTGGTCTGGTATTCACCGACGAGCCGGCCGCGGTCGATCGCCGCCAGTGCCAGGGTCAGCCGCGCGCCGAGCCGGTCCGGGTCGGCGCCGAGGGCTTCGTCGTCGCAGTAGTAGTCGTCCATGACGGTCAGCGCGGCCGTCCATGCCGCGGTCGCGAACAACCGGTCGACGTCGTTGCTGTCGGGGTGGGCGAGCATCGCGAACCGGCCGAAACCGGCCGTGCGCAACATTTTGAGCACCGACGGCGGAAACCCGATCTCTGTGGCCCAGGCCAGCACCCGTTCGTTGACCCGCTCGCCGAGCGGCTCATCGATGCGGAGCGGTTCGGGGCAGTACAGATCGGCGAAGGGGTCTGCGGTCTTCGGTCTGTCCGATGTGGAATCCGGGCTGAGGTCGGCGCGGAGGGTGCGGAAGGCGGAGGTGCCAATACCGGTCGGCATCGGTGGTGACCAGTTCGTCATATTTTCGCTCCGGCGGTCGCGTTAGCGGGCAGGTCCGCGTATTGCTACCGACAGTTATAGACCAACTAGCTCAAGTTGTATATAAGTTGTAAATCGGTCAGAAATGGACTATAGGGAGATGCCACGCTGCCTTCTGTGCCCGGTAATCCGTTCGGGTGACCCGAGGCTTGATCGAACACCGTCCACATTGGACTGATCGTCACAACCGAACGGGTGACAGGGAATGCCCCATGGTGGCGCAGGGGTTTCCCCATGGTGTTGGTGACAGGTCGGCTCGCACACTGGGACGCGACGGAGGTGCCATGATGGCTGTTCCTGAGGTCCGCGCCGACCCAGCCGAGCTGGCCCGGTTGGCCGAACAGTTGCTGCGATCGTCGCAACAGCTCACCGAGGCATGGCAGGCCGCGCAGGCCGCCTTGCAACTGGAGTCCACCGACGCGGGCAACACCTCGCACGGTGACGATCTCATCCGAGGGCACCAAACCACGACCGGCGCCGCCGACGTCGCCTTCGGCCGTTTGGCGGCCGTTCTCGAGGGCGACAACGACCGTGTCCTGCGGGTCGCCTTCGCCTACCAGCAGGCCGATGAGCGGGCCGCCGCCGAGTTCATACGGCTGGTTCTCGACCGTCTCGGCATCCACTGAGGAGTGTTCGATGTCGAATCCGCCGCCGCCATTTCGCACCGCCGACGTCTGGACAGCGCGCGATCGTGCCGATCGACTGACCAATGCCGCGGCTGCCTGGCGCACTTTTTGCCAGGCGACGCAGACCGTCGCCGACGATGTCGATCGGCTCGGCAAAGCAGCCTACGACGGGCCGTGGGCCGGCGAATGCGCCGACTCCTACGACCGGCATCGCCGCAAGCTGACCCAGGACCTGCACACCGCCTCGGTCAAGTCACAGGTGGTGGTCGACGCCCTGTCCGATGCGGTCACCGCTCTGCGCCGGGCCGAAGGCGAGCTGCGCACCGAGTGGACCCGAGCGTCTGCGGTCAACCACACCGCCGCCGGGGCCAACGCCATCATGTGGCAGCCGCAGACCGAGGAGCAGGCTCGGCTGGTGCGCACCTCGCACGCACACAGCCGGCGCATCCGCGAGCAGCTCGATCAGACCCTCGCCCGCGAGCTGGCCCGGCTCGGGCCTGTGCGCCAGGCATTCGTAGACATCGCCGGCAAGTGGCGCAAGGTCGCCGAGGGGGTCCGGGACGACTTCAAGATGCCGGCGGAGGCCGCGGGCACCATGGTGTTGCGCGACGGAAATCGGGTCGTCGTCAACACCGGGCCGGGCAACGACACGGTGCGGGTCTCGGTCGATCCGGCCACGAACGAGCAGCTGCTGACCGTCAACGGAGTGCAGCACCGCTATCCGCCCAACGCTGAGCTGACAATCCGGGCCGGCGCGGGAAATGACGAGGTCACGGTCGATCCCGGTACCAGGCTAAATCTGAGCATCACCGGTGGCGAGGGCAGAGACATCCTGCGCGGTGGCGGTGGCGACGAGACACTCGTCGGCGGCGACGGCCGGGACCAGATCTATGGCGGTGCAGGCGCAGACCGTCTCTCCGGCGGCGCCGGGCGCGACTACCTGGAAGGTCAGGCAGGCAACGACCGGATCTCGGGCGGCATGGGCAACGACACCGCCTACGGCCTGGGCGGCGACGACCGTCTGGTCGGTGGCGAGGGCCGCGACTATCTCGAAGGCGGCCGGGGCAACGACACCCTCGACGGCGGCGCGGGCAACGACATGCTTTCGGGTGGGCGCGACAACGACACGCTGCGAGGCGGCGCCGGCAATGACGTGATGTACGGCGGGCTCGGCAACGACAGCGCCGCCGGTGGCTCGGGGCGTGACCGGTTCTTCGGCGAGGCGGGCGACACCACCACGGGCGATGTCGAGCGGCGTACCAACCTGGCAATCAATGACACGGCCAGATTCATCACCGTCAACGGCACACCCGAGTTTCAGGAGCGGGTCCAGGCCGATCTCGACATGCTGCGCTCGTCGCCACGCGGGCAGGAGATGCTCACCGGGTTGGAGCTTGCCCAGGCAAGTTCGCATGGGACGCTGACCATCAACGAATACAACAATCCCGCCGACCCGGACAACTCGACGGCCTCGTTCAGCGGCACCGCCAACACCATCGACTACAACCCACACTATGACCAATACCCCAATGCCGTGCGGGGCCAGATGCAGGAGCCGCCGGTCACGATCCTTTACCACGAATTCGGGCACGTCTACGACTTCATGAACGGCACGTCAGCAACCGGCACCCACGGGCACGGCATCGATACCGGAGTGGACAACTTCGAGCGGGTGGTCACCGGCCTTCCCATCGACCACGACCACAACCCGCACACACCCGACCGGCTCGACCCCAGGCACCCCTACGGCCTGACCGAAAACGCTCTGCTTGAAGAGCTCGGCGAGCCGACCCGACCGACCTACAACTGACCCTCCAGCTCCCTGACGATTGCCGCGGCACTCGCCGCCGTCGGCAGGTAGCTCGCGATAGGCGAATCCTAAGTGGCTGAACGGACCTGCCGGGCAGCCCGCCCATCGCGGCGGCACCAATCGCGAAACAGGTATCGATCCCCAGCGTGGTCGACTTCGGTCACTCGGAGCTGAATCTCTGATCGATCCAGCTTGTGGCGTGATCGACGAGTGGTTTGGCTGCAAACATGTGGCAGTCGGCCCCGAAGATGGTGGCTTGCCGGCCGATGCCGTGGTCAAGGGCGGAACGGGCGATGGTATCGATGTAGCCTTCTGCGCCGACATGCGTCGCGTAGTCGTAGGCGCCGCGGGAGGTATCGATGGCAGTGAAGGGATGCCAGACCGTTTCGCCGTTACGGCGGACCGGCATCCGATAGGTGGCCCAGCGTTTGGGTTCGGCGTCGGCTATCCGTTCGGCGTGATGGATCAGTGTGAGTGAATCCAATGGCGCTGCGAGCATGAGGATGGTGGCGTTGGCCTGCACGAGCCGGGCCAAGGGGGAGCCGGAACCGTAGGGGTCGTCGTCGAGGTCGCTGCGGGTCAGCCAGTCGGCCTGGGGTCCGATGGCGACCAGATTCATTTCTGGGTGGGCGCTTCGGTGGGCTTGTGGCCAGGTGCGGATGCGTTCGGGGAGTCGGCCGTAGCCGCGGCGGGCTTCGGAGATGGCGGGGTCGAAGGCGGGCATGCCGTGGTGGTACGCGGCCTGCCTTTCCGGCGGCCAGGAGCCGAGATGGTAGGGGTTGTCCTCCCAGCCGGCGTATGCGGTGATGGTTCCGCCCGGTCCGACGGCTTTGAGCAGCGCGTGCACGACGCTTTCGGCGCCGCCGACGATCCAGGGGAATGCCGACAGCCGAGCATGAACCATGACGATCCCGCCAGCGGGCAGACCGGCGTCAGACAGCGCATCGCCAAGCTGGTCGGCGGTTATCCATTCGGTGTTGTTCATTTGTCGTTGCCGACCATCTGCAGAACCATTCCCAGGCCGTGAACCGGGCCATCGGTCCGAGGCAGGATCAACGTTCGAATCTGTAGCGAAACTCCGCCGACGTCGTCTCTGGGACTGTCGCCGACCATCAAGGTTTGGCTGCCCGCAACGGCAAGCAGCTCCAGCGCGCGGGCAAAGATCGCCGGGTCGGGCTTCACCAGACCCTCCTCGAAGGACAGCACCACGCCGTCGAGCAGGCCACTGACACCGACCCGGTCGAGGAGCGGACGGATGTCCAGCCCAATGTTGGACAGCACTACGATTCTGACGCCGCGTGACTTGAGTTCTCGAAGGACAGGCAGGGCGTCGGCGAAAAGCACCCACAGATCGGGCATGACGTCGTACAGGGCGGCGATCAGATCGGGTTTGATGCCGGGATAAAGCGCGACCGTCCTGTGGAAGACGTCCCGGTGGCGCTCCTGGCTGAGATCGCGCTCGCTTCCGGGGGCGATCGTGTGGGCGTGCTCCCAGATCTGGTCAAGATGCTCACCCAGCCCAGTGATCTGCTCGGCGCTCAGATCCGGCGCCGCGTTTCCCTGCTCGGCCAGACGGCGAAAAGCGGCCTCAATCCAGCGACCGGGGTCGCGGCCCTCAACCAGGGTGGCATGGAAGTCAAAGATGACCCCCTTGATCGGTTCGGGTGCCATGTCGATGAGCATGCCGCAGCCTATCCGCCGCGCATCTTGGGCCTCGAGGTGCGTCAGTAGACGATCTCCCCGTAGGTGATCCACGCCCAGAAGGCAATGGTCAACGACACGGCGACAAGAAAGAACCAAGTCAAGATCGCCCAGGTCGTGGGGAACCGTTGGGAGATCCTGAAGCGCCTCGGGTTCCAGGCGTTGATTGCCGAAAAGAACCGCCAGATAGGGGTACGCCGCCACGCCTGGCGGATCTTCCAGCTGAGGGTGGTGCGACCGGGCTGGGG
Source organism: Rhizocola hellebori (assembly GCF_016862955.1). GTDB lineage: Bacteria > Actinomycetota > Actinomycetes > Mycobacteriales > Micromonosporaceae > Rhizocola > Rhizocola hellebori. Next base: position 150,819 of record NZ_BONY01000010.1, read on the forward strand.
GTTGCGCATCCACTCGGGAAGCTGCGATGTCATGGCCCCGATTATGGATGACGGACGCTATGCGCGTGGGTGCGTCAGAGTGAGGCGGCCAGCGCTCGGCCGCCGAGCGCTGACCGCCTCGATTTCGGTAGTGCCTGACCTACCTCGGTTGACCACTACGGGTAGGGGAGGTCGTCGGTGGCAATGCCCACGCAGACCGAGAAATCGGTAAGGGTGACCGTGACGCCGATCGTGGCGAGGATCGTCCCGGGGAGAACACCCGTGTTCACGACCCTGAAATTGTCGTAGACGAAACTGAACATGAAGCTGTTGTCGGTGAAGCTCCCTTGGAAGTTACTGTCGGCGTTGGAATAGAGGACGAAGATGTCCCGGTAGATCACTCTGCTGCCGATCGTGACACTGAAGCCGTAAGAGAGCCGCGCCTGAAGGAGGGTGGGGCCTTCCGGCGTGACGGTGATGTACAAGGTGCCGCAGGGCTCCGCGGCCGCGACGGCGGCGCCCTTGCTGGATTTCACCACCATCGGCACGGCGATCCGGGTGGGCTTGACCGAGGCGGCAGGTGCGGCTTGGGCGGGCGTCGCGACCACCAGCAGGCCGGCCATGGTGGCCAGCGTCAGCAGGAGTGTCGCCGCGGCCCGGACGGCTCCGCCGGCATGCCGGGCGAATGGAGTCGATCTGGTGTTCATAAGTTCCCTTCCGATGAGTATTTCGGTGTCGACCACTCGTTGCAGTCGATGAAACTTATGTGTGGCAACGCTTGTCCCACATCCGTAGTTCTGCGCAATCCCGTTACGGGTTAGAAACCCGTGTCGCCGTAGGTCCCTGCCGAATAGGCTCGCGCTTATGACCGGCGGCGACTGGAGGGATGGCGGGTTCAGGCAGCGTCGGCCCTCCGCGGAGACTCTCGCCTGGGTTGCGGCGTCAATGGGTGGGGGCAGTCGCATCGTTGGCTATCGCCGATTGACCGGTGGCGTCTGCTCCGCCGTGAATCGGCTGACTGTCGAGCGGCGTGGAATGCGAACGTTCGTCGTACTGCGGCAGTACCCAGGCGGGCTTGGCCTACGGCTCAGCTTGGAGAAGGAAATCGCCAACCTTGGTGTGGTGGCGGGAAGCGGGCTCCCGGTTCCGATCGTCCTGGCTACCGATGTTGCTGGTGCTTCGACGGGGGGCGCGCCATCGTTGCTGATGACACGATTGCAGGGGCATCTTGACCTCAATCCGGCGGAACCTCGGTCGTGGATGACGAGGATCGCGGAGATTGCTGTGTCGCTGCATTCCCTCGATCTCCCCGCGAAGATGTTCAGACCTTGGGCGGATTCTTGGATCGCTCCTCGAGACGGGTTTCAGGTGCCGGCCGGCGCACAGAAGCCGGCTGTGTGGAAGGCGGCGTTTGGTGTCATGGCGGCGCCACCGCCAACGGACACCGCCGTCTTTCTGCACTGCGATCTCCTGCCTGTCAACATGCTGTGGTCGCGCGGGAGGATTACTGGACTGACCGACTGGAACTCCATCCATCGGGGGTCGCGCGCGATTGACGTCGGGCACTGTCGGCGATACTTGGCGGCGCTCTACTCGCCCGAGTGGTCGGAGCAGCTTCGGTCGCTCTATGAGTCGATCGCCGGGGTGACTCTCGATCCGTGGTGGGACCTGTATGCCCTGCTGCACTATGACGATAGCGGGCCGAAGTGGATCCGTAGTCAGGTCGCCGGGCGCCGTCCCGTCGATATGCCCGGCATGACTTCCCGGGTCGAGGTCGCTATCGAGACAGCGCTACGGCGCCTCGGATAATTGCGAGTTCCCTGCTGGTCGCCCTTCCGGCCGCGTCGCCTCACCCTGCGGCACGCCAAGATCCTTCGGTGCAGGCCAGGATCGCCTGGCGAAGGTCGGATCGATCACCAAGGCGTTGTTCCAGCGCGCGAAGCGTGGGCAGCAGCCGTGGGTCGGCAAGGGCTGTGGCCGCATCCAGCCCATAGGCGATGGCGCCGTGCGGATCCGGGTCTTCCAGGTACTCGATCAACGGCGCGATCGCACGCTCATCGCCCAGCATGGCCAGGCCGACGAGCGCCTCGCCGGCCGCGCTGACGTCCGGATCCCTTACCCGCAGCAGCATGGCTTCGCGGACCTGCGCGCTGTCCACCTCCAGCTCGCGCAGTCCGAACAGGGCAAAGTCGCGGACCTCGCCGTCTGTGTCGCCGGTCAGCTCGATCAGCGCATCGACCACCCGTGCCTCGTTGTCCGGGGTACGGCAGCTGCGCAGGGAACACGCGACGAACAACCGCATCGACGGCTCAACGTGGCCCCGCCAGGCCAGCAGGGGCTCGACGGCCCGCGGATCCATCCGGAAGCCGAACGCCCGCGCCACCTCGACCAGGACATCTGTGTTCGGCTCCGTCGCGGCAAGGGCGAGCAGCATCTGCATAGACTCCTCGACGAACGCCGGCCCGGCAGAGGCCACGTCGGCGAAATCGCGCAGTTCGCCAAGCACCGCAACGCCGAGCCGACGCTCGTCGACGTCGGCCGACCGACACAGCTCACACGCCCGGTCGAGCACCTCGCGGGTGGGCCGAGACTGCAGCGCGACCACCGCGGCCGTCGCCGACCGCAGCTCCTCGTCCGAAAGATCAAGCTCGGTCAGCGCAACCCGGAACAACTCGTCGGTCCCGCGCGGATCCTCACCGGACTGCCGCCACGTCGCCATGCCGCCACGCTACCTGTCCCACCAACCGCCGGTCCTTCAATTTTTGATCGCGCCGATGCAGGCTGCGGCCACCGCAACCGCGCCGTGGCCGGCCGCGTCAGACCACCGACCGCCGCGACCTCCAGCACCTGCGGCTCGAGTGTCCACAGTGGACTTTCAGGCGGCCGCGGTCCGGACACCGTCGTACTCGTACCACGGGTCGGCGAAGATCTCCCGCCAATGCTCCCGGTTGCCCGGACGCGACAGTCGCATGTAGATGGTCTTTCGGATGATGTCGGAGGTGTTGCCGCCAATGTTGTGGGCCAGCAAGTAGTGCGCGAACACCACGTTTCCCGGGCAGGCGTGTACTTGAACCGGGTTGCTGCGGATCATTGCGGGCTGGGCCGTGCCGCTGGCGATCACGGCCTCGACCGCGGTGCCCGTGCCGTGGGTGCGTTCGTAGGCGGTGATCTCGCGGTGGCTTCCCGGCCACACGAACAGGTTGCCCATGTTGTCGCGGCTCTGATCGGACAGGATCACCCCGGCCAGAAGCGTGAACGAGAAAGGCCCACCATGCTCGGTTAGCGCATGGAAGCCGTCGAGGTGTCCTCCACCGGGCAGGTGCGGGTATGGCGGATAGGTCAGAGCCACCTGGACCTGTTGCGGTGCAAGAAGGTCTGCACCGGTCAGCTGACACGCCGCGTCCCATGCCGACGTCTCGGTCAGTGTCGCCAGCAGCGCCATGGCCTCCTGGTCCCAATGGAAATGGTGCCCGGTATGACCGGCTGGCGGCGGGCTCGACGCGATGAGGCCGTCGACCACGGCCAGGGCTGCCTCGACCCGATCGGCGTCAATGAGCCCGGGGGCGACCAGAAAGCCGTCATCGGCGAAGCGGTGTACCTGATCCTGAGTCAGCGGGCTCATGGAGCAAGCATGCTGGGCCGACAACGTCGAGGCATCTGAATATCGTCGAACCCGGGAAACACAGCTCGGGGAGCCGGACGTCGTTCGTCCGGAATGGATGCGAGGCTACCTACATGGGCAGGAAAACCGAGGCTTCCGTCACGTGGTCACAGGCGCTGGCCTGGCGGTTGGAGCGGCAGTTGCTGGACCCAGTAGCGGCTAGGCCGGTCGCGGAGGTGGTAAGGCGGCTCGGCGTGGTGCTCTCGATGGACGAGTCGCTGGCTGAGCTGGCAGTCCGGACCCGTTGTTCGACGTCACGTCCGGGTGAGCTGGCGCAGGCGCTGGCTGACGGCGAGGTGATTAAGGCGTTCACGTTCCGTGGGTCCATGCACTATCTGTGTCCCGAGGAAGGCGGCATGTACCTGGCCATCCGATCGGCCGGCCGGCAGTGGGAGCTGAAGAGCTGGGTGGACTACTACCGGCTCACCGCCTCGGACTGGCTGGGCTTCCGGGCCGCGGTGCGCGCGGCCCTGAGCGACGGGCCGTTGACCGTCGCCGAGCTGGGGCAGGCGCTGTCGAGGAACCGCGCATATCGGCACCTGAAGCCGGTCTTCGACGAGGGCGCGGGAACGCTGATCAAGCCGCTGTCGTGGCAGGGAGACCTGAGCTTCGGCCCGCCGCGCGACGGAAAGCGCACCTTGCAGCGCCTGGACAGCAATCCGAGGTGGCGGGGCATCCCAGACCTCGAGGAAGCGGGACCGCGTGCCGTCTTGGCGTACTTCCGGACGTATGGGCCGGCAACGATCGACAATCTTCACTACTGGCTCGGCGAAGGCCTGAGCGCGGGGCGTAAGCGGCTCGATTCCTGGTTCGCAGGGCTCGCCGACCGGCTAGTGGCGGTCGACGTCGAGGGGAGCGTGGGGTATGTCGCGCGCGAGGACATCGACGCCCTCGTTGGCACACGTCCGTCGGAGGCGGTGCGGTTCCTGCCCGGGCACGACCAGTGGGTGATGGGTCCTGGCACCAAAGACGTCCACGTCACTCCGCCGGCGCGGCGAGACCTCATGACACGCAAGGCCAACCCGGTGATCGCCGGCGGTGTCGTCCGCGGAACATGGGCCCGAGCGGACGACGAGATCACGGTCAGCTGGCTCGACGAGCGACGCCGGCCCCGTAAGGCGATCGAGCAGGAAACCCGCCGCCTGGCAGCCATCCTCGACCGGGACCTGCGCCTAACCTTGGCCTTGTAAGCCGGAAAGCCGCTCCCAGCGGCCTCGTCACTCGTACCGGTATTTCAGCGAGTCCGCCTCCGACTGCTCGATGTCGGCGATCGTCAGCTCCGGCATCCGCAGCTGGGCCAGCATCACCTCGGCCGAGGTCGGCTGGGCGTCGGCGGGCAGCCATTGCTCCGGCTTCCAGGCTCCGCTGCGCAGCAGTGCCTTGGGGCAGTGCGGGTAGACCTCATCGATCCCCAGTACCAGCGCGCTGGCCGGTGGCTTGCCCACGGCGGTCAGCTGCGAGAGCAGCTCTGGGCGAGTGGAGACGCAGGCCCGGCCGTTCATCCTGAGCGTCGTGGTGCGCCCCGGGATGACGAACAGCAGCCCGGCCCGTCCGGTGGCGATGACGTTTTGCAGGGTGTCCAGACGCTTGTTGCCGGTCGCGTCCGGTATCGCCACCGTCCATGGGTCCAAGACGCTGACGAACCCGGCCGGGCCGCCGCGCGGGGTCACGTCGCAGTTGCCCTCGGCGTCCATGCTGGCGACAAAGACCAGCGACGAGCAGCCGATCAGCTGTCGGGTCTGTTCGGTGAGTTCGGTCATCTGCTTGCGTACGGCCGTTTCGCTGGGCAGTTCGTAGGTCCGGCGCAGCGTCTCCTGGTCGGGTACGGCGTCCAGGCGCAGCGAGTCGAAGGCACTGGCGGCACGGGCTGGCATCATGCCGCCAAGCCTAATGGCGCGGTACTGACTGTCCATACTGGACGGCAAGGGCTGAGGTGATCCGGGAATAACCGACACGACCTCCGGGCGACCGTCGCAGCGCGACAGTTGAGGCCTGGCCCGAGTATCGGATTTCGTTTCTGCGCCTACCATATGGGCATGAACGAGGATGCTGCTGGCTCTTCGGAAACGTCGAGCCGAGCTCGGCTGTCGCGTTTGGAGCGATTGCTGGGCTTCGAGGTCGATCCATTGAACCTGCCCGCGTGGCTGCGGCGCACCCGGGGCGAGCATCGCCTACCGGTAGCGGTGGCCATCGCCGCGCTTATTGCGCTTCAGCTGGCAATGCCCACACATCTCGCGTTCCAGCCCAGGTACCTCTTGCCAGCCCTGGAAGCGGCGATTTTCGTCGTGCTCCTGATCGCCAACCCCGTGCGGATCACCCGCGAGTCCGCACACCTACGACCGCTTGGCCTGGCCCTGGTCGCGATCGCCAGCATAGCGACGCTCTGGTCGGGCTGGCGTCTGGCCAGCGGCCTGATCGATGGGGCGCTCGGCGACGAGCCGGTCGCGGTCTTGCTCAAGGCGGCGGCTGTCTGGTTCACCAACGTGATCGTGGCTGCGCTGTGGTACTGGGAATTCGACCGCGGCGGTCCGGCCGCCAGGGCAAGCGGACGCAACCCCTACCCAGATTTCCTTTTCCCACAAATGACCGCACCCGAACTGGCCAAGCCGGACTGGGAACCCACCTTCGTCGACTACCTGTATCTCTCCTTCACCAATACCACCGCCTTCAGCCCGACAGACACGCTGCCGCTGTCGCGCTGGGCCAAGATGACGATGCTGCTGCAATCGGCCAGCTCTTTGGTCCTGGTAGCACTGGTCATCGCCCGCGCGGTCAACGCCCTACAGTAAGTTCGCTTGTTCGGCGGTGTGTTTGAGTACGGTTAGGCCGTGTTCCATGGCGGCGGCGAACTGGGGTGCGAGCTCGTCTGGCAATACGTCGTGAACCCAGACGAAGTGGCTGCCACCGGTCTCATTGTCGAAGACCTGCATGGACGCGTTGTCGTGCTGCGGCGTGACGGTGCCGCCGACGATGGAAAACACGGTGCGGCGCATGGCTTCGTCGCTTGAAATCAGGAGTTCCCGCGCCACGAAGCCGTTGGCGAAAGTGACCGTTCGGAGGTTGGGCCCGCCGGGTGTGCTGTCGACGACGAAGCCTGGCGCCATGCGTATTGGGGCCGTGTGGAAGTCGCTGATCAGCTCCCAGACCCGGGCGGCGGGAGCGTTGATGTCAATGTCACGCATAGCGGTCGCCATGGCGCAAGATTCGCACAGCGGACAGCGCGTGTCTTGAAGATTCGTGCATCGTCATACACCTCAGTCCTGCCGCTCGCTTACTGAGCGCCCCGCCCGTCAGCTGTCCGTTATGTACCAAGCGGCGTACCGAGTGCTACGGCCGATCTATGGGTACGTTCAACGGCATGTCTGTGCGGTACTCCACGGTGCTACAGCGGCCAGCCGTCCGGCTGGGCGTTGCGGGCCCCCTGCTGTGCTTGCCGCCGCGATGAGGGCACCGAGTCGACGGCAGACACGCGCGCTGCTGGCCCGGGCGGCCGAGGCGCAGGCCGACGCCGAGGCGATTGCCGACATCGTCGGCTCGGCCCGGGCGCAGGTGTTAGAGGCGTACGAGATCGCACGCGAGCCGCAGGTGTGGACTGCGATCGGAAAGATGTCGATCGAGACGGTCAAGGACACTGTGGACGGTCGTGCTCGGCTGGACGAGCTGCCGGCACACGGCATCTACACGGTCGCTGATGTTCTGCGGGCCGGGCCGGACGGGCTGGTCGGCGTGCCCGGCATCGGCGAAGGCACGGCACGCAAGACCATCCACGCCGCCGAGCAGCTCCAGCGGGCGGCGCGGGATTCGGTGCAGTTCCGCATCGAGTTCGACCCGAAGAACCCGGACATGACCCGGCTGCTGCGGGCACTGACCAACTGGGACGCGGTGTGGCGCGCAGCCGGGATACACGAGGCCAACGCCCCGCAGCTGGCCGCCGAGCTGGCCACGCAGCGGCGGATCGCCGAACCGGCCGCGGCGGGACGGCTGCGCCGGTTGTTCATGCGGGCCGGGGACAAGGCCGTTGCCGACGGCGCGGCGCGGCGTACCCAGGAAATGGTGGAAACAGCCGAATCCAGTGGCCTGCTGCGGGCCGCCCAGCAGCTACGCGCGGTCCGGCCGCCCACCGACGAGCAGATTTGGCGTGACTTCGAGCTGCACTCGGCGGACTACTACGGCCTGCTCAGCCAGGTCGTCGGCCTCGGCGGCGATGTCGCCGCGAGCGAAGGTTTCCTGCCGGCCGACATCGTCGAACGGGTCGGCGCGCAGCAGCTGGACACCTCACGGTTACGCGACACCCTCCGGTTACGCGGCTACCAGTCGTTCGGCGCCCGGTTCGCCCTGGTCCAGCGGCGGGTTGTGCTTGGTGACGAGATGGGGCTGGGCAAGACGGTCCAGGCCATCGCCACGATGGCGCATCTGGCGGCCCGTGGCGCCACCCACTTCCTGGTCGTCTGCCCGGCCAGTGTGCTGATCAACTGGGCTCGGGAGATTGCCCGGCACTCGACGCTTTCGGTGATCAGCTTGCACGGCAACGGCCGGGCGCGGGCGGCGGCCCGATGGCGCGACGAGGGCGGCGTCGGTGTGGTCACGTTCGGCTCGCTCGGCGCGCTCGGGATTCCCCCGCCCAGGCCCGCGCTGCTAATCGTCGACGAGGCGCACTATGTAAAGAATCCCGACGCCAAGCGGTCGCAGGCGGTCAATCGGGTTGCGGCACAGTCCGACCGGGTGCTGTTCCTTTCCGGTACGCCGATGGAGAACCGAATCGACGAGTTCCGGGCGCTGATCGAGCATCTTCGGCCGGAGATCGCCGCAGGCATGGGGCCCGAGCACGCGGCGATCAGCGTGGAGGCGTTCCGGCGCGCGGCGGCACCGGTGTACCTGCGCCGCAACCAGCCCGATGTGCTCACCGAACTGCCGGAGCTGGTACAGGTCGATGAGTGGGAGGAGTTCGGCACCCACGACGGGGCCGCGTACCGGGCAGCGGTGCGCGACGGCAACTTCATGGCCATGCGCCGGGCCGCTTTCGCCGTGCGCCGCCCGCAGGAGTCTGCGAAGCTGACCCGCCTGCTCGAACTGGTCCGGGAGGCGATGACCAACGATCGCAAAGTTGTGGTCTTCTCTTACTTCCGCGATGTACTGGCCATGGTGGGCGCCTCGCTCGGCGCCGACGCCTGCGGGCCGATCACCGGCTCGACGTCGGTCGCCGACCGCCAGCGCATCGTGGACGAGTTCACCGCCTCGCCTACCCCGGCTGTGCTCGTGTGCCAGATCGAAGCCGCCGGGGTCGGCGTGAACATCCAGGCGGCCTCGGTGGTGATCCTGTGCGAGCCACAGGTCAAGCCGTCGATCGAGGCCCAGGCGATCGCCAGGGCACACCGGATGGGACAGGTGCGCACCGTGCAGGTACACCGCCTGCTGATCGCCGACTCGGTCGACGAGCGCATGATCGAGCTCCTCGGCTCGAAGGCGCAGCTTTTCGACGCCTACGTCCGTCACAGCACCATCGCGCAGGCCGCCCCGGGCGCCGTGGACATCTCCGAGGTCCAGCTGGCCCGGATGATTGTGGCCCAGGAGCAGCAGCGGCTGACCGGTACGCCGGAGCAGGCACGCCGCCTGGTCACGGCGACCGAGCTATGACAGCTCGGAAGTATTCGTTCGCCGAGGGCACGAACATCAGCACGCAGCCGGTAAGTACAGCCGCGATGTGAACAACGCGGCTTGCCCCGAATGCCATGTCGGTGGCCGTAGCCTGTGCCATCAGGTGGGCAAGCGAATTGCCGTGCGCCAGCCACAGAATCGGGCTCACTGTCAACGACAGGGTGCCGCCGATCCCCAGCGCAATCGTGAGAGTCAACCGAGCCCATCGGCTCCCGGACAACATTCGCAGCGCCACCACAACGGCGGCGGCGAACACCACCGCTCGCACGGCCACACCGGCAGCCGCACCGTCGCCGGCTCGTCCGCTCACTACGACCAGGATCGTCTCGAACACACCGGCGCCGATCGCGACCAGCCACGCGGCGAACGCTTTTCGCACGGCGGCAGGAGCCTTGCTGTTACTTCGCATGCGCTCAATGCTTACGAACTGGGCTGCTTCGCGGCGATCCCGGAGCCCGCCCAATCCATGGTAGGGCTAGCCCCCGGGTCGCTGGTGCAGCGCTGCTGGGCAGGTCTAAGTAGGATCTGGGGCGTGTTAGGCGCTGATGTGCGAATCCATGGATACCCGGCGCAACCGGGTAGCCGTCTTGCTGACGCTGGATCGTTGCTGAGTCATCCAGGTTTCTGGCCGGCGTACTTCGCCTCGACTATGAACTGGGACGAGGCGGCGATCGCGATTCCTGAAGCGAACCAGCTGTATCGCGATGTTCTGTCCAAAGAGGAAGAATGGCCGGTGATCTCGGTCGGCTTGGCAGCCCGCCACTGGCTGCGGATCGTCTACCGAAACTTCAGCGATGACATGGGGATGGACTTCCTTGTCGATTGGGAGCTGGGCGGCCAAGCAGCGACGGTGGCCGGCCGCGGGCACACTGTCGGGCCGGGCATGTGCTGGCAAGGAATCATCGCAGTGGCCGCGATGGCAGATGAGACGCTGACCTATGCCCAGCGTTTCCTGCTTTGCCTTCCGGTGCTCGGCGGCCCATTGCCCCACGACGCCAAAACGGTGCTACAGGAGGCACTGCAGCAGGTGATGCCGCGCGACTGGGCACCGGAACTGGCCGACCTGCTGCTGGCAGACGTCTTGAGCGGAGCACAGTTTCATATTCGCCACGGAGTCAGGATGTGTACCGGGCCCGGCTCCTATCGACACGTGCAGGACATGTCGCTAAACCAACTGCGCCATGTCGACGAGGCGTTCGGCGCCAGGTTCTACCGCAACCGCTACGGCAGTAAGGAATACGCGCACCGTGAAGCAGGCCGCTCCACCGGCCGGTGGCGATTCACCGTGTCCGAGTCACGTGCGCAGGAAAACTGCGTCAGGCTGTCAGGACACCTCGATGGCGAAATCCGCGACGGAGAACCCGCTTTGCTTGGCCCCCAACAGATCCCTGCGATCCACCTGGAATGGGACAACGGGCTGGTCCTCAGAATCGACGGCAACATCCCGCTGCCGCAGCCAGCGGCACAACTGCTCCCCGCCGACTAACACTGGGGCTGGTTCAGAGACCCGCTCGGGTGAAGGTGATGTGGGTGACTCCGCTCGGTGACGAGGTGGCTTCAATGTCGTAGTCGTTCTCGAGGCCCTCCAGCCCTTGCCAGATGCTCACGCCTCGGCCGAGCAGGATCGGGACCACCGCGATGTGCATGTGGTCGATAAGCCTGGCGGCAAGGAACTCGCGGATTATGGTGGGACCCCCGCCGATGCGCACATCCTGGCCGCCTGCAGCCTCGCGGGCCGCCTCCAGCGCCTTGGCCGGTGGCGCGTCGATGAAGTGGAATGTCGTGCCGCCGTCCATCTCGATCGGTGGGCGCCGGTGATGGGTGAGGATGAAGACCGGTGTGTGGAACGGCGGGTTGGCGCCCCACCAGCCTTTCCAATCCGGATCCTCATGCCATCCGGGTGGGCCGAACTTTCCCGCGCCCATGAGCTCAGCGCCGATCCCGGTGGCGAACTGGCGCAGGAACGTATCGTCGATGCCGCCGGTGCCGCCGGGCTCGCCCTCCCGCTCGTGCCACCACCTGGTGGCGAACATCCACTCGTGCAGCCTTTCACCGGCGTGCCCGAACGGTGCGTCGCGGCTCTGGCCGTCGCCAGTGGCGAACCCGTCGAGCGAGATTGAGATCTGCTGGACACGAGTCAGTGACATAACCCGGACTCCCTCTTCTGCTTGAAGCCCAGTCTGCCAGCATGCGGTCGTCTATTGGGTAAGTTCGAGCTCGATCCGGGTGGTCTGGTCTGCCGCTATGATGGCCTGTTTGGAGGTCTTAGCCTGCGTGGCAGGGGCTAAGACGGTGAATTCGTATACGCCGGGTGGCAGCTGCGGCCAGACATATTCGCCTCGGGAATCGGTCATGCGAGCGATGTCGATGGCTAGCTCTGCCGGCATCGGCCATCCGACGGTGCGCACCTGCACCGCCATAAGGGACAGCGGCTGGCCGGAGAGCTTGTCTTTGACGGCAATCACCGCAGTGCCCCGCCCGGCTATCGCCCCGGGCCGGGCCGAGGCAGCTGTGGCATCGGATACTGCGGTGTCTGGCCCCGGTGTCGCCGCGGCACTCGGCTCGGTGCCGCTGTTGGCGGCGCACGCTCCTGCGAGCAGCCCTGTCAGCAGGAGCGGCACACCGATGTGGCGAAGTTGTCCCATAGCCCTCCCATCGCTCGCAAGGTCCGACGGCACCCGGCCACCGGAGGTTCCCGGTGGCCGGGACCGTCTCGTCAGCTAAAGGTCACGCCAGAAGATGAAGTTGTTGAACACCGGCTCCACAATGCGCGGGCCGCTGTTGTGATTGTTGTTCGGTGCACCTGAGCCGTGGAACCCGTGGGCGTGAACGGCCACGCCGCAAGGCCCGCCACAGTTGGGATTGCTGTAGGTGTAGACCGGCCCGCCGCTGTTGCCGCCGGCGGTGTCGTGCTGGTAGAACAGCTCCCGGTCCTGGGTCACCCGAATCGAGTCGAAGCTCGCCCACTGGGTGCCGAACGGCTTGTCACCGCTGTATCCGCGGTTGTAGGTCGAGGTGCCGTTCTGGCTCGCCGAAGTCCACATGAAGCCGAACGTGCCGGTGTTGACGCCGACAGTGCAGTTGAGCTTCATGGCGCCGTAGTCCCACCCGTTCATGAAACTGCTAGTCCAACCACTCACGGAATGCAAGCTCGCGACGGTGCAGGAACCGAAGGGAGTGCTGCCACCGTCGCGTCCCGGCCACACGGTGAACTCCGCGCGGTTGTACCAGTCGGTGCCGTTGCGCGGATAGACACAGTGCCCGGCGGTGACCAAGGTGTCATCGCCGATCATCCAGCCAGTGCAGTGTCCGCGGGTGACCCCGCCGGTGGTACGGGTGATAGCCACCGTTGAGCTCGCCGGCCACCAGTTGGCGGGCGTGGTCTGGTAACGCTCGTCGGTGCCGCCGACGATGTCCTGGACACCGACGAACGGCTGGATCGTGCCTTCCACCTTGGCCGCAGCCGTATGGTCCGCGCCGTCGGGCTGGCGATGCTGGGCGGGTGCCACCGCCTTGACGAGTGTGGCGTCGATGCGGCTGGCCAGCACTGCCGGATCTGCGGTGACTCCAGTGTCGGAGACGGCAGTGGCCGGATCGATCCCTGCGCTCGGAGCCGCCTGCGCCGGCGCCGTGGCGACCATCGCGGACGTCGCAGCGAAAACGACGGTGAACGCCGCCCGGGCTGCATGTCGAAACATATGTGACCTCCCGTGTCGTGGATGGCGAGCGTCGGCACCCGCCGGAACCAGAATTCTCGAGAAGCCGCCCCAATAAAATTCAATGTCGTTGATCCGATCGTGCCGGAATCCTTGTGCCCCAACACTTTTTCATCCGCCGTACACGGTTCAGTCAATGGTCTGTTCACAATGCCTGACGACAGCGATCCGAAATGCCTTGCAGGCCGGGCCTTTGCGGCGAATGATCGAGTGCTGTGCCGATCGTAGGAATGAATGCCCAAATCCCGTCAGGCGAGGTCGTCGTTGTCATCGATGTCATTCGTGCCTTCACGACGGCAGCGGTGGCCTTTGAGCGAGGCGCGATGGAGATAGCCTGTGCGCCGACGGCCGATATCGGCAGAGAGCTGCGGCGGCAACACCGGGACAGCCTTCTGGTCGGGGAGACCAATGGGCTCAAGCCCGCCGACTTCGATTTCGGGAACTCACCATTTGAGATGTCGACGGCTCAGCTTGACGGCCGAAGTTTGATCCAGGCGACAACGAACGGCACGCTCGGGCTCGCCCGGTGTCCAGACCCAGCGGCCCTGCTCGCGGTGTCGGCGCGCAACGTCGGTGCCACCGCCAGATGGATCGCGAGCAACCACGCCGATGTTCCGTGGACTCTCATCTGCACCGGCCGGACCGCGGAGGACTGGGCCTGTGCAAGGTACCTGGGTGACCTTCTTGGCGGGTCAACGCCGCCACGGGCAGACCTGGTTGCGGCCATCATGGACGGCGCCGCCGAGCACACCCGGAACCGTGCACAACTACCCGAGTCCGAACGCGTTGACCTATCAGAGGACCTCCGCTTCTGCTGCGATGTCGACCGGTCCGAATTCGCCATGGTCGGTGAGATCCGCAAAGATCACGTCGCCCTCACCATGGCGCCATGCTGAATCAGTACCCGCGGTCGCCAGGCATGGGTTGCACGGTGAGGCCGGTGGCGGTGAGGAACTGGCGGATCTGGGAGGCGTGTTCAACGACGTGCAGTGGCATGCTGCCGACGATCACCGCGAATAGCGTTCCGTGGTATCGATGCGTGCTGGGAAGTGGCCGAGCGGCCATCTGCTCGGTGAGGCCGGCAAGGGTCTGGCTTACGCGATCGCGGCACCAGTCGACGTACCCGAGGAGTTCGGGCTTGGTGAAGCTGCGGTTGGGGAAGCCGTAGGTGTTGTCGTCAAATGGTGGTGGCGGCGCCCATGGCTCGAACTCGCCGGCCAGGTCGTAGTCGAGTGTGCTTAGCGCGTGGTAGCCGAGGAACCAGGGCGCCGAGCCGTGCAATCCTCCGTGCGGCGCCGCAGCCGTGGGCGCCTTGTCCGGCCACAGGTCGGTCTGCCACAGGTCCTCGGAGCAGTCGGTCAGCGCCGCCTGCATCAGGCGCAGCGCCTGTTCGAAGTTATGAGCCATGCTCTGCACAAACGCATTCGACACGCTGCCGGTATAACACACGCTGGCAGACGTGCATGACAGTCGGTACGAGCGGCTGTTCGGCGCCGCCATCGACTACTATCAGCGGCCGTCGGCGCACGCGGCTGCTTAGTCGTACAGTGCGGACACCCATAAATGGGTCAATGTGTCGACCAGCACCGCCCGGTCGTCGAACGGTGGTACTCCGCACGCGGCAAGGTAATACAGCCGCTCGCCGGTCCACGTTAACGATGCGGCGAGGGCAGGCACGTCGACGCCGTCGAGCCGGGCCTGGACGGTGGGGTCGGCTCGCCGATCGGCCTCGATGCGCGTGATCGCGGCCTCCGTGAACGTCGCCATCTGGGCCAGCCATAGCTCGCGCAGTTGCGGGTCGGACGCCCAGCTCTCCACGATCGCTCGTAGCACGGCCGCATTGGACTGCCACAGCCCGGCGCCGGCGTCGATGCCCATTCTCAGTGTCTCGCGCGGGCTCGCCTTGGCCTGGACCCATGGCTGGGCAGCTTCGTGGCCGGCACCGACTGCGCGACGCACCAGCTCGGCCAGCACCGCCTGCTTGCCCGCGAAATAGAAGTAGAAGCTGGCCCGTGAGACTCCGGCGGCGGTGATGATCTCGGCCACGCTGAGGGTGTCGAACGTGCGCTCGCGCAGTAGCTCGCGAAGCGTGTCGAGGATGCGTTCACGCAGGCCAGTCCCGCTCTGTTCGGGCTCATTGCGTCGGGCTGTCACGGCTCGAATCTACCGTACGAGGTATCTAGACGGCATGACCGGACAGGTTGTATGGTCCGGTCATGACACAGATTGCTGTCCACCTCGTGGTGGACGATCCCGACACCGCTGCCGCGTGGTACGCCGAGGTGCTCGATGCTCGGGAGACCAGCCGCGTTCCGCTGCCCGACGGCCGCCCGCTGACGGTCGAGCTGCGGGTGGGTGACACTGTGTTGGCCGTGGCGGGGCAATGGCCGGACCGTGGCCTGCGCACGCCGGCGGTGCTGGGCGGCAGCCCGGCCGCGTTCCATCTGCCGGTGCCCGACGTCGATGCCACCTATGCTCGCGCGATCGCCGCCGGGGCCACCGCGTTCGAGGCGCCGCATGATGCGTTCTGGGGCGACCGCACCGCGCAGTTCCTTGACCCGTCCGGGCATCGGTGGGCGATCGACCGGCACCTGCGCGATGTCCCCGCCGACGAGTTGGCTGCGCATGTGGCGGCGATGTTCGCATGAGATACACGACGTTCGGCCGAACCGGATTGCGGGTGTCCGAGCTGGTGCTCGGCGCGATGACATTCGGTGAACAGGGCGGCGTCGGTGCACCGATCGAAGAATGTCGACGAATCTGCGACGCCTACGCCGCGGCCGGCGGAAACTTCGTCGACACCGCCATCAACTACCGCGGCGGTGCCAGCGAGGAGATTCTGGGCGAGCTGCTCGCCGGACGGCGCGACCGGTTCGTCGTGGCCACGAAATACACGGTTACCCGTGACCCGGCCGACCCCAACGGCGGCGGCAACCACCGCAAGAACCTCAGGCTGTCGCTGGAGACCAGCCTGCGCCGGCTGCGCACCGACCACATCGACGTCTATTGGGTGCACATCTGGGACCGGCACACGCCGATCGAGGAGACCATGCGGGCGCTTGACGACGCGGTCACCGCCGGCAAAGTGCTCTACGTCGGTGTGTCGGACGCCCCGGCCTGGATGGTGTCCCGCGCGAACACGCTGGCCGAATGGCGAGGCTGGACCCCGTTCGCCGGCCTGCAAGTGCCGTACAGCCTGATCAACCGCGACGCCGAGCGGGAGCTGTTGCCGATGGCCGAGGCGTACGGCCTCACCGTGACGGCCTGGAGCCCGCTGGGCGGTGGCGTGTTGTCCGGCAAGTACAACGCCGGCCAACCCGAAGACAGGACGCGGCTGAGCCGGGACTCGATCAATGAACGCGACCTCGGTATAGCTCGGGTCGTGCACGAGGTCGCCAGCGAACTGGGCGTCACCCCGGCCCAGGTGGCTCTCGGGTGGACACGACAACGCGGCGGGGTGCTTCCGATCATCGGTGCGCGGACAGTCGACCAGCTGCTGGACAACCTCGGCTGCACCGCGGTCACACTGCCGCCGGAACTGGTCGTCCGCCTGGAGACGACGACCGGGTTCAGCCTCGGCTTCCCAGCCGACTTCATCGCCCAGACCACACCGTGGGTGCTCGGCGCCGCCGCACTCTGACCGACAGCTCTGGTCGTCTCGCCTCGGCTGGTACCTCTGGCGTGGCAGAAGTCGTTGTTGGGCAACACTATCTGGCAGCGATACACCGGTGACTGCCCCCACCCGAACCTTTCCGGCCATGACGACATGGCCAACTCACTCGACGCCGCGTTCCGGGCATCCGGCGGCTAGCAGGGCAGGCGACGTATTGCCGACAACAGGTGGCGCGGATGATCGTCGCGTACCAGTGTGCAGACATGAATTCGAGGCTTTCACGATCGTACTGGGGGCGCGCGCTCGTTGTGACGAGTGCGCTGACCCTGCTAGCTGCTGGTTTAGTGGGATCAGCGGCTTCCGCGGAGGGACTCCCGCCCGCGGATCAGGTGTTCGACAGCCTCGATCAGGCGGCCGAGTTCGGCGTGATAGAGCCGACGATGGTCAAGCAGATTCGTGCGGGCAAGGGAGTTGTCGCCATTGTCCAATTCGAACCGTCCAAAGTGGTCGACGCCTACGGGAAAGGGGACGAAGCCGGGGTGGCCCGGGCGGCGGCGCTGATCAAGCAGATGCGCACGGATGTTCTCAAAACGGTGCCGGTCAAACCGACACAGCTCTTCGAACTGGTACCGGCCTTCGTTACCGAGCTGTTCAACTCCGAGCTGGCATTGCGGCTGATCAACCATAAGCATGTGCTGTCGCTCGCGCCGGACCGGCCCAACGTCTTGCACCTGGACGAGAGCCTGCCGCGCGTCAGGCAACCGCAGGTCGTCACCGGAAGCGGCCTCACCGGGGCCGGCACCTCGGTGGTCGTGCTGGACACCGGCGCGGACTACACGGACGTCGCCTTCGGTATGTGTTCCGCGCCGGGCGTTCCGGCCGGGTGCAGGGTGCCGGTGGCGTTCGACATCGCGCCCGACGACAGGTCGCTGGACGATCACGGGCATGGCACCAACGTGGCAGCGATCGTGGCCGGGGTCGCCCCGGGCGCCAACGTGATCCCGATCGATGTCTACGAGGGCCGTTACATCTGGGACCGGCACGCGATAGCGGCATTGAGCTGGGTGCTGGGCAAACACTACGTCTACAACATCGCCGCGGTGAACATGAGCTACGGCTTCGACCAATACTTCAACTCGCCTTGCGGCGGAGCAGGTTTTCTCAACCTCTATACGTCGCCCTTCCAGATGATGCGGCAGGCCGGTGTCCTTCCGGTCGCGTCGGCGGGAAACCACGCCATGCACAATCCCACCTTCACTTCCGGGGTGTCGGTGCCGTCGTGTACGGCCGGGGCGATCGCGGTCGGAGCAGTGCACACCCGCGACGAGACCGACGACCAGCCGGGGGAGAACTGCACCGATAAGGCCCCGATCAGCTTCGATCAGATCACCTGCTTCACGGCCGGTGGGCCGATGGTGGACGTGCTGGCGCCGGGCACCGGCATCACCGCGGCCGGGATCACGATGACGGGTACGTCGCAGGCCTCCCCGCATGCCGCCGGAGCCGTGGCGCTCCTGAAACAGGCGGCCCCGAATTCGTCGGCTCTGGACCGGGAGATTCAGCTGACCACCTCCAGCGTGCAGATCCTGGACCCGCGCACGGGC
Source organism: Rhizocola hellebori (assembly GCF_016862955.1). Classification (GTDB taxonomy): domain Bacteria; phylum Actinomycetota; class Actinomycetes; order Mycobacteriales; family Micromonosporaceae; genus Rhizocola; species Rhizocola hellebori. The sequence continues at coordinate 169,047 of NZ_BONY01000010.1, forward strand.
CTCACCCGGCCCCGGCTGGATCTGCCTTCGGCGGTGCGGAGGGCGGCACCGGTACCCAATGACAATCGCTCCGACAAAACTGTCCTCATTGGATCCAGCGGCCGCTTCGCCCAAACCACCTGGACCGCAGGCAGCGAGCCGGGCGAGACCGGCCATGCCGGCGATCCCGGGGGCGCCTCTGTCTGGTACGAGTGGACTGCCAGTCAGGCCATCAACGCCGTCATCACGACTGACGGCAGCGACTTCGACACGCTGCTGTCGGTCTACTCCGTCGACGCCATGGGCAACCTCGCCGTGCTGGGGGAGAACGACGACGAGGCCATGGGCATCTCGACCAGCCGGGTCGCGGTAGGGGTCGCCGCCGGGCAGAGGATCCAGATCGCGATCGACGGCAAGCTCGACACCACCACGGGATTCACCGCGACCGGCCACGCCAAACTGACCTGGAACCTGCCCAACGACGACATCGCCGACGCGGTCTCGTTTCCCGACACCATTTTCGCCAACGGCGCGGCCCGCAGCGGATCCAACCTGCGTTCCACGCACCAGTTCGGCGAGCAGGCTCACTGCGGTGATGTGTATGCGAGGGCATCGGTCTGGTACAAGTGGGAGCCGTCCACCGATCAAAGTGTGCGGGCGCGGCTCGGCGGCGTACAGCTGACCTGCCTCGCAATCTACAGCGCGCCAAGGGCTCTGACGCAGCCGGCCTTCAGCGATCTCACCCGGATCGTGTCTGGTTCCGACGATCAGGGCGACGCCATCGACGTCACGTTCGACGCGGTGACGGCCAATACCTATTGGATGGCCGTGGACGGGGTCTCCTTCGAATCGGCGTGCTACCCCAACGGAATGTGCGACTACATCACCACCGCCGGCCCGTTCTCCCTGCAGCTCAACTAACCTCGCCGGTTCCCTTGTTCAGCATCGAATAGCGGCACCTGTGCTGAGGATGCGGAATTGACTGTCCACAGTGACCAGTCGCGCGTCCCACGGGCAGGTGCCGCTGTGGTCTACCGGACCGTAACCCCAGCCTCGGTCGACCACCCGCAGGTTGACGATCGGGCCGGGCATGCCGTTGCGGAAGCTGTAACCGCCGCCCTTGACCAGTAGCCGGTCGATGTCCACGGACGTGTTGCCCTGCTTGTCGGGGTAGAAGAACGGTGCTGTGCCACCGCATCCGGCCTTTTCCACCAGCTCCAGGGTGACATTGCGGATGATCAGTTTCGCGCCGCCGTAGCCCTGCACGCCGTCGCCGTGCCAGTCACCGCACGTGTCGGGGGAGACGATGCGGGCGAAGCTGTCCTCGATGCGCACCTCGCCGCAGCCGTTGCTGTTGCCGCCGACCCGGAACCCCTCCGAAAGCCCGTCGATCTTCACCCGGCGCGCTGTGTAGCCACCGGCCCCGATAGCGGGAAAGCCGTCATCGGTGGTCTTCTGACCAGCCGTGCGCACGACCGAGACGTTCTCGAGCACCAAGCCGTTGCGGCACTGCGACCCGGCGAAGTTGTTGATGCTGCCGCCCTGGATCTCGACCCGCCGCACGGTCACGTTGGGGGCGTTGATGACCAGGCTCGCCCCGACGATGCGTACATCCTCAATCACCGTTGCGGCTTTGGTGACCACCAGATCGGTGGTGCGGGTGGAGGCCGGAGTCCACCCGGCCGGTACCCCGGTGTTCGTCGCGTTGGGCCAGGCCCGCTCCGAGGGCGCCGTCGAAGGGCTCTTTGTCGGGATCGGACCCGGGGTCTGGCTGGCGACCGGGTCGAGGGTCGGTCCGATGGCCGAGGCGATGGGGTCTGCTGAAGCGGCCCCGCTGTCTCGCGGCGCCTCGCCCGGTCGGTCCAAGGTCAGCGCCAACCCCACCGCCGCCAGTAGCACAGCCGCCGTCACCGCCACACCGATCCAGATTCGCTTGTGCCGCCCCACCATCCGCGCTCCCGATCCCTCTGTCCGCCGCGCAAACCGTTACCGGGCCGGTTTCCGGTGCCGCCCCTCCACAGTTTCTTGCCGAGCGATGTCAGAGCGTACTGCACCGGCCGCTGCCGCAGGGTCTCCGGAGCATCCCGGCCGGGGCTGTCGCGATGGCAGGCCAGGTCAGCGGGCCAGGCGGTGGGCGAGCGAGGGAATGACGATCGCCGCTGCGACCAGGTGGGCCAGCATCAGCAGCGCTTTGGTGGCCGGGCCGGCATCGGCGATCGCGTCCGGCACCAGCGACAGCACCGTCAGCACCACAGTCGTGCGGACAAAGACGCGCCGCGGATGGCGGGCCTGGTATGCCAGCACCACGGCAAGGATCACGCCCACCAGCGAGAAACCTGCCGTCAGCACGCCGAAGCCGGTGACCGGGATCGCGACGCCGCCCATGTCCAGGCTGATGCCCGCGGCATGACCAACGGTGGCCACAATCATGGTGGCCACGCTCGCGGCAGCGGCGGCGGCGACTCCGATTCCGATCAGCGAGCGGATGGTCGAGGTGGTGTTCATCGTGCCCTCCAGCGGGTGTAGGACCAGCGCATGGCCGGTGTCTCACCCGTACTACGAAGAGGACCCACCCCAACCGACACCCAGGGGAATGAACCAAACCGTCCGCGGGTATATAAGCAGTTATGATCATGGCTCTGCTGCTTGACCTGGCCAATATCCTCGGTGGCTTCCTCCTCGCCATCGCGTTGCTGCGCAAGCTACCCCGGGTCGGCGATGACCTGAGCAGCTTCGCGGCGCGGGTGGCCCCGTTCGGCTGGCTGGTCGGCGTCGTGGCGCTGGTGGCTGCCGGCTTCTACGTGATCGTGCACCTGGTGTCCGGGCCGTACCTCTTGCACTTCGAGGTGGTCGGGATAGGTGTGGGCATCGCCCTGCTGTGGGACAGACTGCGAGGCCGCACCGGCGACGACACGGCTATCAGCCCGCAGACGGTGACCGGTGCGGGCGTGGCGACGCAGCGGCTCACCGTCATCGGGCGGGATACCGCAACGGGTTTGACCCTGCTGCTAGCGATCTTCGGCATCATCGCCATCGTCGTCGGCATCCAGGGCTTGTTCACCCCGGACTGATCCTGATCGCGATGGCCGTCCTGCTCCATAGCTATGGCTGAATGGCTTACCGGGCCTGGCGTGAACGCTGTTCGTGAATCGCATCGACTACGGTGACTGTGGAGGGCGGCATTCACGAAGGGAGCCCTCATGTTCGCATTCCGGCGCTACGCCTCGATGGTGGTGTTGGTCCTCGGCTCGGTCGGCGTCGCCGCACCGGCGTCAGCCACAGCCACACCACCGCGCGTGGTCTCCATCGCCCAGGCTAGAGCTTTGCCGCTGGGCACAACGGTCACGGTGTACGCCACGGCGACCACGCCCTCGGGGTGGCTTGAGTCCAGCTCCTTCGACAAAGGGTTCGGATTGCAGGACCACAGCGCCGGGATCTACGTGAGTGTCGCCGTCGACCTGGCCATCGCCCCCCGGGACAAGGTGCTGGTCACCGGCCAGCTACGCGACAGTTTCGGGCTGCTCCAGCTCGCCGCCGACCCTTCCCAAGTCCATGTTCGCGGCAAAGGCAGCCGGATCCACCCACGCCGCACCGCCACCGGCGCGGTCAACGAGGCCACCGAGGGCAGCCTTGTGCGGGTGGCCGGTGCGGTGACCCAGGCGCCGGTGTCCGACCTGCCATACGGTTACATTTTCCACCTCGACGACGGCTCAGGCGATCTCACCATCTTCGTCAGTACCCAGCCCAACATCGACCTGTCCGGCGTGACGATCGGCAAGACCGTCGCGGTAACCGGCTTCAGCGGCCAGTTCGACACCCACTACGAAGTCAACCCCCGGTTCCAGTCCGACATCACAGTGTCCAGCAGGGGCGCTGGCGATTAGGGTAAACGCGTGATTCGGGCCGTGGTCGTCGACGTGGACGACACCTTGTGTCTGACCGAGGCGGCCTGCTTCGATCTGGAGAATCAGGTGCTGGCCCGCCTCGGGTCAGCACCGATGACCCGGCAGGTTCACCTTGCCACCTGGGGGTTGCCGTTGCGGGAGGCGATCTCATTGCGATCACCCGGTGTGGACGTCGACGCCTTCACGGCCGAGTTCAACGACGTGTTCGAGGGGCATCTGCGCAGCGGGCTGGTCGATGTGATCCCCGACGAGAATCTGCGTGCCTTGGACAGGCTCGTCGCGGCCGGTCGCACAGTCATGATCTTAACTTCGCGAACGCTGGCGGAGGTGGGGCACCTGCTCGACCCGGGCCATGTTCTGGCCAGCCGGGTGAGCGCGGCCTTCCACTCGGACAACACCGGCTTTCACAAGCCGGACCCACGGGTGTTTGACGAGCTCATCGCCGCTACCGGGCTGTCACCGCAGCAATGCGCATATGTGGGGGACTCGCCAGGTGATGCCGCGGCGGCCAAGGGCGCAGGTCTGCATTTCATTGCCTGCCTTCAAAGCGGCCTGCGGCGGCGCGAAGATTTCGATGCGTTCGGCATCGACGGGTTCATCGACGACTTCCCCGACCTGCCCGAGGCGCTTGCCTTGCTTGAGACTGCCACCGGGCCCGCCGGCCGGCAATTGGCGCCTTAAGGCGGTGGGTCGATGGGCGTGCCGGTGTCAGCGTCCGTAACGGCGATCGCCTCCATCGGGCAGTTGACGGCCGCGCCGAGCACAATGTCGTCCGGCTCCACCGGCGACGCCAGTGGCCGGGAGCGGCCGTCAGGCCCGATCGCGAAGTGCGCAGGCGCGGTGCCGGCGCAGACACCGGATCCGATGCAGGCGGACGACACCGTGAGCTTCCACATTGGACAGACTCCTACGCCTCGTGCTGCCAGGTCACCGGAAGGGTCTCAAGGCTGCGCAAAATCATGCCGGACTTGAACCGCAACTGTGAGTCGGGCACCGCGATCTGCAGGCCGGGCAGGTGCCGCAGTAAACCGCTCAGCGCCTCCTGCAACTCCATCCGGGCAAGCTGAGCGCCCAGACAGTGATGCGCCCCCGCGCCGAAACTCAGATGCTGCGCGACCTCGCGGGACAGATCCAGCCGGTCGGGATCGGAGAAGACCGACTCGTCGCGGTTGGCCGCTAGCGCCGAGGTGAGCACGACCGAACCGGCCGGAATGGTGACACCGCTGAGTTCCACCGCCTCGGTGGTGATGCGCGGCAGGCCGTTGGAACTGCTGTCGCCGAGCTGGACGAAGCGCATCAGCTCCTCCACCGCCTGCGGAACCAGCTCCGGCGAGGCGGCAAGGCGTTGGTACTCCTCAGGAAAGCTCATCAGGGTCAGCAGGAACATGTTGATCTGGTTGGCGGTGGTCTCATGACCGGCGATGAGCAGGCCGAAGCAGAGGTTCAGCAACTCCTTCTCGGTCAGCCGATCGCCCTCGTCACGTGCGGCGATCAGGGCGGTCATCAGATCGTCGGCCGGGGTGGCCCGCTTGTCGGCGATCAGCTTGCCGAAGTACTCGCCCAGTTTGACTATCGTCGAGCGGATCTCGTCGGGGTCGCGACTCGCGTCCGACATGACCGTGTCCGACCAGGCGTGGAAGATGTGCTGATCCTGTGGCGGCACGCCAAGCAGCTCGCAGATGACCCGCACCGGCAGCGGCAGCGAAAAGTGCTCCACGAGGTCGACCGGGTGCGGCCGGGCGGTCACCTCGGCAAGCAGCTCGTCGACCAGCGCCCTGACCTTGGGCCGCAGCTGTTCCACCCGGCGCGCGGTGAACGCCCCGGCGACGAGGCGCCGCAGGCGCGTGTGCTCCGGAGGGTCCAGGGAAATCATGGAATCCTCGGCGAGCATCGAGACGCCCGTCTGTGCGCCGCCCGGCCCCATCGCGTTGGCGGCGGCGCGGCTGAATCGCGGGTCGATGAGCACCTGGCGCACATCTGCATATCTGGTCACCAGATAGCCCGTCGTGCCATCGTCGAGGGTGACCTTGGCGACCGGCTGGTGGGCACGCAGCTGCGCGAGCTGGGGTGCCGGATGATAGAGAGTAGGGGCGGGCGGAATCGGGAACTCCACCGCCGTCGCGCTGTCCTGTTGAGTCATGTCAACACCTCCCGTGAGCGGACCTCGTCAAATCTAAACCAATAAAAACATCAATTCGAGTCCTTGGTACCGGTTTTGATGGGCCACATTGCGTTCCGATTCCTGTTGCGGATCTGGCCGCCCGTGGTTGGCGACAGGGGCGCTCCCGGCCGCCTATGCTGTCGCCATGATCGAACGGCTGACCCATGAATGGCGACGAGAGACCGCGGAGCAGGAGGCGGCGATCGCCGCAGGAACACTATCGCCAGCCGACGCGTATGCGCTGACCGCTTTCCCGCCGGCTTTCGTGGCTGCGGTGGACGTCGCCTTGGCCGAATATGAGCAGGAGATCGCAAGTCTGAGTCCTCCGACAGACGAAGCCGTTTGGGCCGCGGTCGAACGGGTCGTGCTCGCCCTCAACGACATCGACCTGAACTTCGGCCTCCACATCGAGACCATCACCCGAGAAGAACTGAGCGAATACATCGAAGCGGTGCTCACCGATGCGGGCATCGATGTCGATGCGCTGCTGGAGCGCCGCGGCGTTGACGAAGTCGCCGGGGAGTGGCGGGAGTGGTAACTGTGCTTCGGTTTACGCAGTCGCCTCGATCAGTAAGGAAGGGTGATGGTGACAGTGGTGCCGGCCCCGATTTGGCTGACCGCGCCGACCGTTCCACCGTGGTCGAGGACGAGCTGGCGGGCGATGGCCAGGCCTAGCCCGCTGCCGCCGGTGCGCCGGCTGCGGGCGGTGTCCGATCGCCAGAAACGGTCGAAGATGTGCGGCAGGTCCGCCTCGGCTATTCCGGTGCCCGTGTCGGCGACCTCGATGACGGCGTGGGAGGTGGAGGCCACCGCGCGCAGGGTGACCGTGCCGCCCGGTGGGGAGTGCTTGCAGGCGTTGCTGAGCAGGTTGCCGATGACCTGACGGATCCGGTCGGGATCGGCTTCCAGGTAGATGGGTGTGGGGCAGTCGATGACCAGGCGGATGCCGGCCGGCTCGGCGATGGCGATGTGGGCGACGCGGCAGGTTTCGAGCAGCTCGCCGAGATCTATCCGGTGCCGTTGGTAGGCGAGGACTCCCGCTTCGGCCAGGGCCAGCTCTTGGAGGTCGTCGACGATTCGTTGCTGCAGAACGGCTTCGTCGTGCAGCGAGGCAAAGATGGCGGGGTCGGCCGCGATGACGCCGTCCTTGAGCGCTTCGAGATAGCCGCGCAGGTTGGCCAGGGGAGTACGCAGTTCGTGGGCCACGTCGGCGATGAGGCGGCGCTGGCGTTCCTCGGCGCGTTGCAGCGAGTCGGCCATCTGGTTGAAGGAATGGGCCATCGCCGTGAGCTCGTCGTTGCCCACGAGCGGCACCCGCCGGTCAAGCTGGCCCAAGGCCAGCTGGCGGGTCGCGTGGGTGATCAGGGTGACCGGGCGCAGCACCCGATGGCTCAACAGCATGGTGGCGGCGATGGCCAGAACGGCGACGAGGGCCGCCGCGGCGAGGATCGGCCCGGCCGGCGCCTGCGGCTCGTTCACTGCGCCGAGCTGGAGCTGCAGCGGCACCGGCGCGTCGGACGCGGTGCGGTCGGCGAAGGCGACGCGCAGGCAGGCCAGCCGATCGACGCTCCCGTCGCAGGTTTGGGCCGCGGCCATGTCGGCGGCGCGCTGTCCTTCGCTTGTCTGGATGGCGAAGGCGTTGCAGTCATTGAGGACGGAACGGAACCTGACCGGATCTGTCAGGCGCAGCTGGCGTTCGGCCGGAAGCAGCCGGGGGATGCCGTTGAAGAGCCCGTTGACACTCATCGTGACCTCTGCGGCGGTGAGGCAGGCGGCCCGGCGCACGTCGATGCGGTAGTTCGTTATCGCGGTCGTGGTGATTTTGATGGCGAGCTTCAGGTCCTGCTCGGCGATCTCCAGAACGGGCCGCGGGTTCACCCAGTACGTCGGGGCCTTCGGCGTGCGGGCTGTCCGCCCGGCGATGGTGTCGCTGTCGACGATGACCTCGCCAACCTCGGTGACCAGGCGGATGCGCTGCCCTGTCGTCTGGGACAGGTTCTCGACCGTGGCGGGCACGCCCTGCCAGGTGCCCTGGGCCTGGCCGTAACCGGCGAGCGTGCTGATGATCGTCTCGATGTCCCGTTCGCTGGCCACCGTCGCGTCGGCCACCTGTGCTGTGGTGATGGTCAGGGTGAGCCAGGCGGTCGCCCCGGTCGCGATGGCGACCACGAGCGTGACCCACCCGAGGACCCGCAGCCGGAATCTCACGGCAGCGGAAGCCGGTAGCCGCGGCCGTGGACAGTTTGGACGTAGCGGGGAACGGCCGGATCGGGCTCGATTTTGCGCCGCAGGTTCATCACGTGCGCGTCGACTGTGCGCTCAAGCACGTAGTGGTCGAAGCCGAAGGCGAGGTCGATGATCTGCGCGCGGGTATAGGCCCGCCCGGGTTCGCGGGCCAGCACCTCGATGATGCCGAACTCCTTGGCCGTCAAGGTGATCGGCTTGCCCGCGACGCGCACCTCGAAGCGCCCCGCGTCCACCTCGATGTCACCCACCACGGTCACCTGCGCGCTGGTGGAGGTCATCGCGCCGGAGCGGCGCAGCAAGGCCCGCACGCGCGCGGCCATTTCCCGCGGGCTGAACGGCTTGGTGAGGTAGTCGTCGGCCCCGATGTCCAGGCCCAGCAGCACATCGTTCTCGGCGGTGCGCGCGGTCACCAGCATGATGGGCACATCGGACTCGGCGCGCAGGATCCGGCAGACGTCGAGGCCGTCAACAGCGGGCATCATCACATCGAGGACCATCAGGTCGGGCCGGCGCTCCCGGGCCGCCTCCAGCGCGGCCCGCCCATCGTGCACGACCAGCACGCTGTGTCCGTCGCGTTCCAGGTACACCTTGATGAGGTTGGCCTGTTTGGGGTCGTCCTCGGCCACCACGACCCGTGCGCCCATCGTCAAACCGTCCCTGTCGCATTCATGCACCAAGCAGGCACCACCGGCGATGAAGATTGTGTGAAGCCGCCGTCAAGGCGCGATGCGGCGTTGGCATGCACCGCATCGTCGACATTTCTTGAAATTTTCTTCACCACTGGGATCACACGATAGCCCGATGTGTGGATTCGTGGTGCATGCCGCCTGCCTGGCGGCCTCGGCTCAGGAACCTGCTGCGTGTGACCTGACCAGCCGGGTACGGCTGCTGGACCATCGCGGCCCCGACGACCTGCAGACCGCCTGCCTGCCCGGCGGGATCTGCTTCGGCTTCGCCCGCCTGGCCATCATCGACCGCGCCGGCAGCGCCCAGCCGCTGACCTATCCGGCGAGCGGGCCGCAGGCCGGGCGCTGGACCCTGGTCTACAACGGCGAGCTCTACAACTATCGGGAGCTTCGGGAGGAACTGGGCCGCGAACACGGCGCGGTTTTCGCCACCGATGGCGATGCGGAGGTCTTCGCCGCTGTCCTGAATTTCTGGGGCCCCGAAGGCCTACACCGTCTTCGCGGCATGTTCGCTTACGCCGCTTGGGATTCGCACGAGAAGGTGCTGCACGCCGGCCGGGATCCGTTCGGCATCAAACCGCTCTACTATCAGGTCACCTCGGGCGGAGTGTGGCTTGCCAGCGAAGGCAAGGCTTTGCCGGGTACCGATGACAGGCTCGACATCGAGGCGCTGTCCTACTACCTGACGATGCAATATGTGCCCGAGCCCTACACGCTGGATATGTCGGTGCGGCGGCTGGGCGCCGGGTCACGCCTCGTCTGGCGGCCGGGCGCACAGATGGAGGTCATTCGCTACAACAGGCCCGCTTTCCGGCCCCAGCCCGGATTGGCCCTCGAGCAGGCGACGAGGCGGATCCGGGATGCGCTGCGCGACAGTGTTCGGGCGCACCTGGTCGCCGACGTCCCGGTGGGCGCCTTCCTTTCCAGCGGCATAGACTCCGCCGCTGTCGTGGCGTTCGCCAGGGAACACCATAGCGACCTCACCGTCTTCAGCGCCGGTTTCGACATTTCTGGGTACTCGGAAATCGAACTCGCCGAACAGACCGCCCGTCATCTGGGGGTGCGGCTGGTGCCCACCGTCGTCACCGAGCAGGATGTCCTTCGCGAGCTGCCGCGCATCATCTGGCACCTCGACGATCCGGTGGCCGACCCGGCGCTGGTGCCGCTGTACTTCTTGGCGCGCAACGCTTCACGACAGGTGAAGGTGGTGCTTTCGGGCGAGGGCGCCGACGAGCTGTTCGCCGGCTACCGCATCTACCGTGAGCCCTTCGCGCTGGCACCGGTGCGGCGGCTGCCACCTTACCTCCAAAGTGGACTGCGCCGTCTCTCGGCTGCGATGCCGGAAGGTGTGCGCGGCAAGAGCTATCTGAATCGCGCCACCACGCCGATCGAGGCGCGCTACTACGGCAACGCGCGCATCTTCGACGATGAGCAGAAGGCCGCCCTGATCGGACATCTCGGCCTGCCCGCCTCGCACCGTGCGCTGACCGCGGCGGCCTACGCCGAGGCCGCCGACCTGGATGACGCCACCACCATGCAATACGTCGACCTGCAGACGTGGCTGCCCGGCGACATTCTCACCAAGGCCGACCGGATGACGATGGCGCATTCGCTGGAGCTGCGGGTGCCCTTCCTCGACCAGCACGTCTTCGCCGCCGCCGCCTGTCTTCCGCCGGAGCTGAAACTGCCGCCGGGACGCGCGGTCACCAAATACGCCCTGCGCCAGGCACTCAGGCACGTTGTCCCGCCCTTTGTCGTCGACCGGCCCAAGCTGGGATTCCCGACCCCGACCGCGCACTGGCTGCGCGGCGAGCTCGGCGAGTGGACGCGGGAGATTTTCGACTCGTCGGGCGCAGGCGAGCTGCTGAACCTCGACTACGCGCGGCGGCTGCTGGCAGCTCACCGGCGCCGCGACGCCGACCACGCCCGCAGGCTGTGGACCCTGCTCACCTTTTGCCTGTGGCATGCCGTGTTCGTCGAAAATAGATTCGGCGAGTCGATCCCGCCGCGATCTCAGGAGTCGCTCCACTTGCCAACTCATTGATGTGTCAGAGTGCTCACCGTGCCCGTGATGCTTGGCGTGACGATGCTGCTCGGCTTCGTCGTCGCTATTGTCCCCGTCTTCCCGATCGAGCCGTATGTCATCGGGATGGCGGCGACGACGCATGGCTGGGCGATCCCGATCGGCCTGGCTGCCGGGTTGGGACAGGCGGCGGGCAAGACGGTGGTGCTGGTTGGCGCCCGCGGAGCGGTGAAGGCGGCTTGGATTCAGCGGTTCGCGAGCCGCTGGTCGAGGCCGCCGACCTCGTCGGGCCGGTTCATCCGTCGCGTCTCCGCCGGGCTGGACAGGCCGGTATGGGCTGCGCCGATCGTCTTCGTCGCAGCCGGTGCAGGCATTCCCCCGCTGGCGATCGTGGTTTTCTACGCGGCCAAGACCCGGATGTCGTGGCTGCTGTTCTTCCTCGTCGCGCTGGCCGGGCGATCGATCTATTTCACGGCGATCGCTTTGGTACCAAGCCTTTTCCTCGGATAGCCAAGCGCGTCCTTCAGTCGATGTCCGGGAGCCGACACGGTCGAACGCGGCTTTGCCCGGCCGTCACACTCCCCGTCACACGGTGGGCGGTGATCGTGGAGTCCGTTGACCAACGACGGATCACCCGGAGGAAGTTGTGAGTACGCAAGTCGATGTGCAGGCCGACCAGGCCTTGAAGGCCAAGCACCGGGCATTGTGGGCGCTGGGGGACTATCCCGCGGTGGCCGGCGAGGTGATCGCCGCGCTCGGGCCGGCGCTGGTGGCCGCCGCCGACATCAAGCAGGGGCAGCGGGTACTGGACGTGGCGGCCGGCTCGGGCAACGCGGCCGTGCCCGCGGCTCGGGCGGGAGCGCAGGTGGTGGCCAGCGACCTGACCCCGGAGCTGCTGGAGACGGGCCGGCGTCGGGCAGACGGGCTGCCCATCCGGTGGGAGGTCGGCGATGCCGAGGCGCTGCCCTACGCGGACGGGGAATTCGACACCGTCCTGTCATGTGTGGGCGTGATGTTCGCCCCGCACCACCAGGTGGCCGCGGACGAGCTGGTCAGGGTGTGCCGCCGCGGGGGGACGATCGCCGTGCTGAGCTGGACGCCGGCCGGGTTCATCGGGCAGATGTTCGCGGTGATGAAGCCTTTCGCGCCGCCACCGCCGCTGGGTGCCCAGCCGCCGCCATTGTGGGGCGATGAGCAGCATGTCAGGGCGCTTCTCGGGGATGGCGTCGCGCAGGTGCAGGCGGTGACGGCGTCGCTGGAGGTGGACCGCTTCGGCAGCGCGCAGGAGTTCCTGACCTTCTTCAAAACCTGCTACGGCCCCACCATCGCCACCTATCGGCACATCGCCGCCGAGCCGGAGCGGGTTGCCGCGCTCGACCAGGCGCTGATCGAGCTGGCCCGCCGGTACGGCGCGGACACCGGCCGCATGCCGTGGGAGTACCTGCTGCTGCGGGCGAGCCGAGCATGAGCATCCCTGGCGGCGAGCCGCAATGGACGCTGCCGGACGCGGGCTGGGGCCGCAGGGCGGCAGACGCCGCGACCCTGCATGAGCCCCAGAACATCCGGGAGTATGTTGCGGTGCACCAGCATTTGAGGGTTGGCGCCGGTACCCGTCTGCTGGATGTGGCCTGTGGCGCCGGGCTCGCGGTGGAACTGGCCGCCGCCAGAGGTGCCACAGTGGCAGGAATCGATGCGTCGGCGCGTCTGCTCGCCGTCGCCCGCGACCGCAATCGCGGGGCCGACCTCAGGGTTGGCGACATGCGCGCCTTACCTTGGGGCGACGGCGAATTCGATGTGGTGACCAGCTTTCGCGGCATCTGGGGCACGACGCCGGAGGTTCTCGACGAGGTGCGGCGGGTTTTGCGGCCCGGCGGGCTGCTGGGGCTCACGGTGTGGGGCCGCGTCAAGGCGTCACCCGGCGCTTGGGCGTTGCGCCCGTTCCTGTGGGCTCAGACAGCACAGGTCGCCCACCAGGCGGCGATGAACAGTCTGGGCAGGCCCGGGGTCGGCGAAGAACTGCTTACCCGCCACGGGTTCGAGGCGGTCAGGCGGGTCGACATCCCTTTCGTGTGGGAGTTCGCCGATCCGGAGTCGTTCGCCCGGGCGGTGGCCTGCACCGGGCCGGGGTACGAGGCGATCCAGGCCGTTGGCGAGCAGCGTTTCCTGGAGGATGCGGCACGGCTGGCCGCAGAACATGCTCGAGACGGGCTGCCGCTGCGAGCTGAGATCAACCTGGTCGGCTTTCTCGCCCGAGCCCCGGCGCCGGCCGTTCCCGCGTCGTCGTTTCTGGCCGAGCCGGCGCAGCTGAGCGACAGGGCACGCAGCGCGTACGCCGACGACAGCGCCGAGTTAGGGTACGTCATGAACGCCACCCGGATGTGGGCCAACGACACCGAAGCATTGGAGCTGCTTTTCAAAGCCCTCGGCCGGGTCACCAAGACAGCCGGCCTGACCGTGCGCGATCGCGGCATCCTGGTCACCGCGGCCGCCTCCACACTGGGCGACTCCTACTGCGCCCTGGCCTGGGGCGGCAAGCTGGCAGCGGCGGCATCCGCACAGCTGAGCGCGGGCGTGATCGCCGGTGATGACGGCCTTCTGGACGATCGGGAGCGGGCACTGGCCAGGTGGGCCCGCCAGGTCGCCGCCGACCCGAACGCCACCAACGCCTCCGACGTGCAGCCGCTGCGCGAGGCGGGCTACACCGAGGCGCAGATCCTGGCGATCACGGCCTACGTCGCGTTGCGGGTCGCCTTCTCCACGATCAACGACGCGCTGGGCGCCGTGCCCGACTGGCAGTTGCGCACCACGACACCCGAGGCGGTGCTGCGATCGGTCACCTTCGGCCGCGTCGCCGCACTGTCCGCATCGGACAGTTCGTGACCACCGAGGTGCGGCTGCTCGGCCCGCCCCAGATCGCCCGCAACGGCGAGCTCCTTGGCGGCCCCCGCGGCTACAAGGCCTGGGGGCTGCTGGCCTTCCTGGCGCTGGCCGAGCGCCCGCCGAGCCGGCAACGTCTGGTGTCAATGCTTTTCGAGCACGCCGACGACCCGCGTGGCGCGTTGCGCTGGAACCTGGCCGAGATGCGCCGGGCACTGGGCGGGCAGGTGTCGGTCGGTCGCGACCCGCTCACCTTCGCCGCCCAGCCCGGCGTGTCCATCGATGTCGTTTCGCTGGCCGACCACGGACCGGCCCGCCTGAACGGCGTACCACATGGTGAATTGCTTGAAGGCCTCAGCTTTGACGACTCACCGGCCTTCGACATCTGGCTCAGCGTCGAACGGCAACGGCTGGCCGCCGACTGCCGTGCCCTGGCCTACCGCTGGTCGGTCGAGTTGCTCGCCAATGGACAGCCGGATGCGGCGGCCAGGATCGCGGGGCAGGCCGTCGAAAGCGACCGGCTCAACACCGACCTGCACGCTGTCCTCATCACGAGCCTGATGCGCTGCGGCGACGAGGCGGGAGCCCAGGCCCATCTTGCTCGCTGCACCGACCTGTATCGCCGCGAACTGGAAGCCGACCTGCCTGCGGCCGTGGCCCGAGCCGCTGCCAGCGCCCCGGGCGAGCCCTCGGCCAGCGCCGCCGTGGTCCGGTCGCTGCTCGACCTCGCCGACGCCTCCCTGTCCGCGGGCACGGCGGCGACCGGGATCGGCCAGCTGCGCCGCGCCGTCGCCGTGGTCGACGACGCCGACCACCAGCTGTCGGGCCGGGCCCGCCTCGCCCTTGCCTCCGCGCTCATCCACGCCAGCGGCGGGCGGGGCAGCGACGTGACCACGCTGCTTCATCAGGCGCTTGTGCGTGCCCACCGTGGCGGCGACGCCGCGATCGGGGCCGCCGCCTGCCGGGAGCTGGGCTTCCTCGCTGTCCAAGCAGGACACAGAGCCGAGGTCGAGCATTGGCTGGGCCTGGCCGAGGCCTGGTGCCCGACCGACGCGGAAAGCGCGCGGATCCTGGGCGTGCGCGGCATGAGCCTCAGCGACTCCGGCGAGTACCAGGACGCCTTGACCGTTTTGGACGCCTCCGTCGAGCTGGCTCGCCGCAGTGGCCACAAAAGACAGGCCGCATGGTCGAAGACGATGATCGGACGTCTCCGGCTGCTGCGCGGCGAGCCGGCCCAGGCGGCCCTGGTACTGGATGAGGCGCTGCAAGACATCCGGGCCGACCGCTGGACCGCGTTCACCCCCTTCCCGCAGGCGATGCGCGCCGAGGCGGCCGTGGCGCTGGGTGACGCCCAGACTGCGCACGAGCTGCTCGACTACGCCTGGGTGCAGACCACGGAATCCGGTGACCAGTGCTGGGTAGCCGCCGTCGCCCACGCCCAGGCCGTGCTCGCGCTGCACGAGGGACACGACGCGCTTGCCTGGTGCCGCACCGGTTTGGCGGCCGCCCCCTGGTACCTGTGGCTGCGAGCCCGTCTGCTCGACCTGACCGCGGGGCTCACGCTCGGTACCCAGCAAGGAATGGACTTGCTGGACGAGCTGGAGCACCTAGCCGGCGGCGCAACCATGCGCGAACTCACCGTCCGGGCGCTGATCCACCGCAGCCGCATCGAGGGCCCGCAGCGGCTGGCGCACGCCCACTCGATGGCCATCGACATCGCCAACCCGGCGTTGACGGCCGAACTCGACCGGGCAGGCTGACCCGCCTGAGTCGAGAGCAGATCGAGACCGGACGACGCCTCTACAACTGCTGAATGTGAACGCGGCTTGCGGTCTTCCCACGGGTGGGGGGAAGTCCGCAAGCCCGTGGTGCATTCAGTGTGCCTGCCGGCGTTGCAGCTCGGCTTTGCCCAGCTCGATCAGCTCCTGGCGCCGGTCTCCGCGGCGCACCAGGATCAGCGCGGCCACGAAGACTATTGGCGGGAGAAGCAGGACGAACGTCCACTGCCCGGCCGACATCGCGACCGGGGCCGGGCTGGTGTATTTGACCGGGAGGTGGACGGCGATTTGCGTGGAGAAGTTCGGCGCCAATATGTGTGAGCTGGTCATGACAAGTTGTTCGTAGCCGAAGTTCACCACCGCGGAGAGGACGACCGCGGGAGCGGCGATGGCCAGCAGCCGGCGGCGCAGCCCGCCATCATGCTTGAGCAGCAACCAAAGCAGTGTCACGGTCAGCAGCAGCACGGCCGACAGCGGGATCGCGCCGAGCAGGTGGTAGCCGAGGAACCTCGGGTACAGGCCGTTCCAGGCCTCCGCCGGATAGTCGCTGCCAGCCCCCCGTATGAGCGGCAGTTGCAAGGCGGGAGATGTCCATACCAGCACGAAGGCGGCCGTCAGCAGGACAGCGAACCGGCCGCCCATCAGCTGGATCGCGTGGCGCTTGGGAAAGCGCACCGTCAGGCAGAGCGCCGCCGTGAGGGCCAGCACCACAAAAGGCCAGTGCCGGGCGAACACGGTGGCGTCGCTGGCGTAGCGCCAGGCCGAATAGGCAAGCGGCCCAAGGGCTCCCAGCCACGCCATGGCCGCGGCGACCAGCCGTGCTCCGGCAGCGGCCAGGACGACGGTCAGCAGCCACCAGCCGAAGGCCGCCATCGCCTTCCACGGGGCCGAGAAGGGTTGCGCGAAGCCGAGAATCGGCATCCAGACGGCGATCTGGGCGAGGGCGTAGTAGGCGGCCAGGAACGCTGCGGCGAGCGGGCCGCCGATCGCCGCAGCGTCGGCCCAGCGGCTGTCGTGCACCGAGGGCAGGCCTCGCCGCGTCAAACGCAGCCGGGCCGCGTTCCACAGCAGGTCGGCCAGCTCACGTGCACGGGGGAAACGTTGCTGCGGAACGCTTCCCTGCATCAGGGTGTCGAGAATCTCGTCACCGAAACGCTGCCGGTGCTGGACAGGATAAAGGCTGATGATGCGGCGGTAGCGGTGCTCGAGCGTGCTCATGCGGCACCGCCAATGACGAAACCATGCTGTCGCAACCGTTGCGTGGCCACCGAGGCGTGCCTTGCGAGCCGGGCGGACTCACGCGACAGCCTGGTCGCGCCGATCGCGGTGATGCGGTAGTAGCGGCGAAGCCGTGACTGCACCACCTCTTCATGGTCGATCTCGATCAGGCCCTCGGTGCAGAGCCGGTCGATGACCGTGTAGAGCGTGCCCGCCTGTAGCTTGACCAGGCCTTCTGAGATGCGGGCAACATCTTCGAGCATGCCGTAGCCATGCAGTGGCTGTTCGGCCAATGCAGTCAGGACGAGGAAGGCAGGTTCGGTAAGAGGACTGTCCTTCATCGACATATCATATACAGACTCTCTGAGTATTCAATCCCTCTGAGCCTGGCCGAGGCGTTCAGCTTAGAGGGCGCGCGTCACGCGGGCCGGGTTGCCGACGGCCACGACGTTGGCGGGCAGGTCGCGGGTCACCACAGCTCCCGCCCCGACGACGGTGTTGTCGCCGATGGTGACTCCGGCCAGGACGATGGCGCCGCTTCCGAGCCAGACGTTGTCGCCGATGGTGATCGGCTTGGCGGCCTCCCATTTGTCTCGGCGCAGTTGTGGGTCAAGGGGATGCGTCGGGGTGAGCAGCTGCACGTTGGTGCCGATCTGTACGTCGTCCCCGATGGTGATCGGTGCGACATCGAGTGCCACCAGGCCGTAGTTGGCGAATGAGCGGGCTCCGATGCGGATGTGGCTGCCGTAGTCGACGCGGATGGGCGGGCGGAGGTAGGTGTCTTCGCCCACCGCGCCGAGCAGCTGATCGAGCACTTCACGCTGGCGCTGCGGCTCGCCGGCGGAGGTGGTGTTGAACGCCTCCATCAGCCGGGCCGCACGCAGCATGTGCTCGATCAGTTCCTCATCGGGGATGTAGAGATCGCCGGCCAGCATGCGCTCCCGCATGGATCGGCCATCACCATCAAGATTCATATGTGCCAGAGTACGTAATCGACCTCGCCTGGCTCGCCATTCATCGGCGCACTTGAGGCGTGCCGTGTCGCGCAAGCAAGTCGCAGACGACCCGCCGCATGACACTCCCGTCTGAGGTGAGAAACATGCTCACCCAAGGCGTGGGGCGCTGACTGTCCTATGCGGAGGGTGGCGAAGGTGGGCGATCGGAGGTGACGCCTAGCCGGTGAGGGCATCCGCGTCGGGCGAATGCCGGACGCAGATGCTCAAGATCGGAGCTATTGTCAGTTGCTCTGACCTCACGGAAGGCGTTCACATGACAGCGCAGGAGCGATCATCCATGCTGGCGGGTGGCATCGAATGGGCCCGCCGGCTGGCGGTTGCCGCGCTGGCGGGCGGCATTGCCGGGCTGGTCGCCGGAGGCGTCGGCGGCCGGCTTTTCATGCTCGTCCTGGCTCGCCTGAACCCTGGGGCCACCGGTGTGCCAAGCGATGACGGCTTCACCATGGGCCGGCTCACCTTCGCCGGCACGCTCAACCTCCTGGTGGTCGCCACGGTCTTGGGCGTGATCGGTGGGCTGGTCTGGGTCGCCATCCGGGGTCTGCGCTTCGGCCCGCTGTGGTGGCGCCGGGTAAGCATGCCGATCGGGGCCACGCTCGTCATCGGGGCGATGATGGTGCACAGCGACGGTGTCGATTTCACCTTGCTGGACCCGCCCCTGCTCGCCGTCGGCCTCAGCCTGAGCGTCCCGCTTCTGGCGAGCACCCTTGTCACCTGGCTCGGCGACCGGTGGATCGGCAGCGCCCGAACAGTCTGGCAACGGATGCCCGCCACGGTCGCCTGGATCGCCAGGATCGCCCTGGCCATTCTCGCCGCCTGGTCCTTGGCCGACCTCATCCGCACGATCAGCCGGATCCTATGACAGGCCCACGCTTACCGAGGCACCGGCAATCCCGAGCGCCGCGCCGTGCCGGGCGGAGTCGGTGGCATCGCCCTGTGATCACATGGTGCGCAGGGTTTGGGCCAGGGTGGCCAGGCCGACTGGGCCGAGCGAAAGCGCCTCGGTGTGCCATTGCTTGAGATCGAAGCGGGAGCCCAGCCGCTGCCGGGCCTCGTCGCGGGCGGCCAGCCATGCGCGCTGGCCCAGTTTGTAGGAGATGGCCTGGGCGGGCCAGCCGCAGTAGCGTACGGCCTCGGCGTGCACCCGGTGCTCGGCCAGCCGTCCGCGGTCGCGCAGGACCTCGACCATGGTGGCGAAGCTCCATCGCGGTGAGTGCCGGGCTGCCTCTTGTGCAGGCAGCGGCAAATCCAGGTGCAGCCCGATGTCGCAGACCACCCGGGCCGCCCGCAGCGCCGAGGCTTTGAGCATGCCCAGCCGCTGGCCGGGGGTCTGGAAGAAACCCAGCTCGTCGGCGAGATTCTCGGCGTAGAGCGCCCAGCCTTCGCCATGCCCGCTGATGCCGGTCAGCCGGCTGAACCGCGACAGTGTCTGCCCGGTGACCCGGGTCTGCCCGAGCTGCAAATGGTGTCCTGGTACGCCCTCGTGAAAGACGGTGGTCAGCTCGGCCCAGATCCCGAACCGTTCCCGGCCCGAGGCGGGCCACCAGGTGCGGCCGGGCCGCTTCAGGTCCTCGCTGGGCGGGGTGTAGTAGGGGGCACCGGCGCTGGAGTGGAGCAACACGTTGATGTCCACTGTGCGCAGCGGTTCGGCGATGTCGAAATGGACCCCGTGCAGGCGTTCGATCGCCTCGTCGTGCCGGTCGCGCAGCCAGGCGCGGTAGGCGTCGGTGTCATCGACGTACTCGGTGGCGTTCAAGTGCGCCATGGCCTGCTCGATGCCGGCACCGGGGAGCACCCGGCCGGCCTCGACGGACATCTGGTCCTCGATCTGATGAAGCTCGGCCCAGCCCCAGTGGTAGGCGTCAACCAGATCAAGGTCGGCGCCCAGGGCGAGCCGGGCGCTGACCGCGTACCGGTCGGGGCCAACGCCATCTGCTTCGGCCGCCTTGTGGGCATACTCCTCGCGCAGGAAGCGGGCGGTCTCGGCGAAGGCGGCATGTGCCCGGTCCACCGCTACCGCCAGCTCGGCGGCCAGCGGACCCGACCCGTAGCGCTCGGCGACCGCCCGGAACCCGGCCTTGTCGGCGTATCGCTGGGCTTGGGCGGCACCCTCCACGGCCTGCCTGCGGGCCGCCACCACACCCTGCGCGGCCCCTTCGGCCAGGCTGGCCCGCAGCCCCGCCAGCATGCCCGGGGTCGCCTGCACCCGGGCCAGCACCCCGGACCAGTCCTGTTCGTTCTGCGCCGGCATCAGGTCCACGTTGTCGCGCAGCGCCTGCAGCAGGCCGAATGGGGTCCGCAGGGGGCGCAGCGCTTCACCGCTGTCGTACCAAGCCAGCTCGGCTTCGAGCCGTTCGCGCAGGTGAGCGGCGGCGAGCTGGTCGGCCCTGCCGTGCGGCAGCAGCGTGGCCAAGGTGGCCAGGGTTGTCCGCTGCAGCGCGGCGCGAGCGGCGTAGCCGTCGGGGCTGAAGTCGGTGCCCGGTGCGAAGTCGCCCGGCACGCCCTGGTAGGTGGCGGCCGCGGGGTTGAGTTCGCAGCTGCGCCGCACGTAGGTGTCGCAAAGCGCGAAAATGGGGGTCATGTAACGACACTATGACCCAGCGACACCGATCACTACCCCCGTCGGCATCCACCTCCGGAGCGAACTTCATTGCCCGGTATTACCTGATCAACCAAATCGTGAAAGCATGAGCCATGCTCGCCTCCTGGTTGACTTGCGCCGCCAAAGCAATCTGACGTTTGAGTAATGTCGAGGAGAACCGTGGCCGTACAAAGGAAGAGAAGCCCGCTGCCGTCGTGGCTTGTCCCTATTGTTCTGCTGGCAGGCATAGGCTTGCTGGTCTATCTCCTGTGGCGATAAAGACATGCGTGGGATTGACCGCTTGCGGCTGTGGGTTACGCCGATCCTGTTGCTGGTCCTGCTTGGACTTGGCGTCGCCTACCTTTTCAAGGCCGGGATTCTGTCCGGAGCATGGTTTGCCTCCAATAAGGACATTCTGGATGCGGTCAACAGCTTGATAACCTCCGCGGTCCTGCTGACCGCGGGCATCCTCGGGTACTACAAGTTCTTTCGCGGCAGGACGCTGACCACGCGGGCAGCCATGGAGCTCAGGGTCGACGTGATTGACGGCGGTCAAAGCGGCCATTTGCATTGCTTGACGGTGTCGGCCAAGAATATCGGCACGGTGTCGATTCTTGAGCCCCAGCTCGTGGTCGAGGTGACAGCGCGGCGACAGGACGCCGTGAATGCGTCCGAGACGGTGTCGCAATGGTTCGAGTCCTCCGATCACGACCGGGGCACTCGGCGGCGCTTCGGCGTCATCGACTCGGACGAGACCGCGACCTTCGTGGCCGAGCGCTTCTTCCGCGCCGACGTCTGGGCCGTTACCTACTCGGCGGTGCTGTCGTGCACGTCAGGCGACAGCTGGTCGCGGCGAATCACCGTGAAGAACACGGCTGACGCCAGTGTCAGCACCGGTGATTGAACACCCGATGGCAGGGCGTGCCCGCATCGCATTCAGCACGCCCTGCCTGAACGCTCAGTGGTTCATCGGAGTGAAGCCGGTGGTGTTGGTGCAATAGGGCGGGTCCGGGTAGAAGTACCAGGCCCCGTCGGATTTTCGCTTGAGGAACGTCACGAACCGCCCGTTGTACCGGTAGTCGTAGGCGTAGAACTCTGCGTTGTCCAACGCTGGGGTGCGTACCAGTCGCGAGTAGGCCTTGGTCCAGGTGTTGTAGCCGACGCTTCCGTCGACCCCCAAGTCCATGCGGCCCTGCCACACCTCGGTGGCACGGTCGGTGTTGGATCCGAAGCCGCCGTCGGCGAAGCTGAAACAGGTGGCGCTGGTGGCCTTGTCCACCCACAGAATGATCTGCCAGGCGCGGACGATGTTGCCGCTGTCGACGCTGCAGCCCCAGCAGATGGTATGGAAGCTGCCCCAGCTTCCGCTCGGGGTGTGGGCGGAAGCTGGTGATGGGCCTAGGGCGGCGCTCCCCAAGGTAACGGCCAGGATGAAGGCCGCCACGCGAGCAGCGACACCCCTACTGCGAAGTCTCATCACTACAGCGTGGGACCCATCGAAGCGCCAAGGCGAGCACCTTCATTCATAGATTAAACATCCCGCTCACGACAGTCCACATTGGTCGGTCAACGCCCGGGTACGTGGAGATCGCCAGTTGACTATTGCCGTGCCACCTGCTTCGGGGAGGCAGCTTCCCGTGCCCCGATCCCTATTGCGTCACCGTCGACCCGGGCGTTGCCGAGGTCTACCTTGACGGCTCCCGCCGCTGATCCCACGGTGACGAAGAAAGTATTCGCCACATTTCGTTTGGCGGCAGGGCCGGATTGGCGGCGGCGTCCTCGGCGAGCTCGGGATCGTCAAGCAGCATCATGATTCGTGAAATCGGCAGGCGGGGACAGGCTGCAGCGGCACGGCGGACGGTGAGATCCGGGTCGTCGCTGAGGTGGCTGATGACCGCCGACTCTGCGTCCGGGTCGCGCACGGCAAGCCTGCGCACCGCTGGGTCGGGATCGACGGCGAGCCGAGCCGTGCCAACGGTCGGGAACAGCGGTCGCTGGATGAGACGTCTGCGGCCACAACCCCGGTAATCCACGAAGGATTGCAGCAGCAGGCTCGGTGAAGCGCTGGGATGATGCTGAGCGAGCAGAACCCGTACACCGAAATCGCTGTCGGTCTCTAACGCGGCCACCAACTCATCCGGCAGCGTCGGATTGCGGGCCGCAGCACGGCGCAGCAGGGGATTGACCGATCGAACTCCGCGGATCGCCTCGTCAAGCGGTGGTACGGGGCTGTCGATGTGGTAACCCCGATCGCAGGTCGCATCGGGATGGCCGAAGTAACCGTCGCAGGGCACGGTCGCCAAGTCGATGCTGATCTCTGCGCGTTGCTGCTCGGTCAGGCCGGGGTGGACCGAAACGGCTGTGCGCACCCTGGCGGCCGGGTCGGCGGCGAGCTGGGCAAGCTGCTCGCCATTGAGGTCGGCTCGCCGCGAGAGGCGCTGGCGAACCTCTGCGTCGGGGTGGTCGAGCAAAACCGCCACGGCATCGGGTGGGGTGGTGGGATTTTCCGCGACGACGCGCATGGCCTCGATGTCGCCGCTGGCCAGCACATGGTCCACCAACGCCGGTGACAATGAGCGGTGCAGCACCGCCCAGAACTCATGGCAATGCCGTTGGGGGAGGTCTGCTGGCAGCATCTGCTGACGCCAGAACTCGGCGTTGTCGGCAGCGGCGGAGCGGACCTCCACTACCGGGTCATCGAGCAGCGCCTGCCGGCTGTCCTCATGGAGAACGTTGAGGTACTGGGCTGCGAGCTGTCTGATTCCCGGCCGGGGATGCCTGGCGGCAAGCTCGAGGAGACGGCCGTCATGCCGGTCGGCCCAGAGCAACTCGTTGAGAAGCTCGTCGCGGGTCATCGGAACGCCCCGTGGAGGCTGGTCCAGGTCGGCCAGAAGCTGGGTCAGGGTCTCGTCGGACAACGGCCGCTGCTCGGGCCGGCCGAACGCTCGAGTCCTTACCCTCCAACTCTCATCGTTGAGCAGCGCTGCCCGCAACGATGGACTGACATCAGGATGGGAAGCCAGGGCGCCCCGGATGCGGGCCGAATGATGACCTTGCATCGCGTCTTGCAGCGGTGGCTCGAGGATCGCTCGGCGCCGTAGCCAGCCGGCTGCGTGATCGGGCCAGTGCCTCATCAGCTCGATGAGCAGACCGGTCGGGGCGGTGGGGTTGCGCGCCAATCCCGCCAACCGTGCGATGGGGAAGGGCGACTCGTCGAGCCAGGCATCACCGCTCACCGCCGCACCTTATCGGCTGCCTGCCGAGTTTGTTCAGGGGTTGTGTCTAGGCTGCTGCGGTGCGTATCGAATTGGTTGCCCTGATCGTCGACGACTACGACCCCGCGATCGAATTCTTCACCGGCGTGCTGGGTTTCGACCTCGTGGAAGACTCCCCTTCGCTGACCAATGCGGGGCAGCCCAAGCGATGGGTGGTTGTCCGGCCACCCGGTGCGCAAACCGGGATCCTGCTAGCCCGCGCCGACGGGGACCATCAACGCGCCGCTGTAGGCGCGCAGGCGGCGGGCCGGGTCGGTTTCTTCTTGCACGTCGATGACTTCGATGTCTCCTACACGCGCATGGTGGATGCCGGGGTCACCTTTGTCACGGCGCCGCGTACCGAGCCATACGGCCGGGTAGCGGTCTTCCTCGACATCGCCGGCAACCGCTGGGATCTGCTCGGCGCCGCCTGAAGCCCCTACGCCGCCGCATGCCATCCGGATTTGCCGCGATCCACGATCGCGCAGAATCGGGGGCTGGCAGGGCGATCGCGGTCCGGTAGGGTCGTGCGGGTGGACTTGGACGACATCGCCGCCCGGCTCGGGGTACCGGTCGAGGAGGTCGACCGTGTGCACGGGCTCGCTGCCGACTGGCCGTCGGTTCCGCTGCCCGCCAAGGCTCAGGTGCCCGCGATCCTCGACCGGCTCGCGGTGCGGCCGGACGACGCGGCCGAGATCATGGCGGGCTGGCCCGACCCCGACTCTCCATTGTGGACTGCGGAGCTGCGCTGGCTGCTCGACCGCTCGATCGCGCTGGTCTGCGCCGATCTCGGGGGCCACGGCTGGCTGTCGCCAGGTCCGGAGCTGCCGCGCGAACGCGGCCTGGCCTGGCGGCATCTTTACGTGTACGCCTACCTGGCCCTGGTTGACGTGGTCACCGGGTATCACCGTGACCACGGCATCGCCGATGCCGTGTCGTGGGTGACCCTGGCGGATCTGGGCCGCAACCTGGCGATCGACCGGCGGATGCGCGGCGAGGGCTGGCCGGTCATGCAGAGCTGGCTGACACTGCACGCGCGCGGCGGCCTCTACCAACTGGGCCGGCTGCAATACCAGCGCGGCGGTGCCGCCATCGGCCTGCACATCCCCGAGACGGGGCCGATGACCCCGGAGGCGGTCGAGGCGTCGCTGGACCAGGCACGCGTGTTCTTCCCGCGCCACTTTCCCGAAGAGCGCTACACGACGTTCTCCTGCGGCTCTTGGCTGCTCGACCCGCAGCTGCTGGAGTACCTGCCCGAGGACTCCAACATTGTGCGTTTCCAGCGCCGGTTCGAGCTGGAGCCCTACGAGGAGCCGGAAGGGCTGGACGCCGACGTGGAGGTGCTGCGGTTCGTGTTTCGCACCCTGAGCACGCCGCTGGACCAGCTGCCGCGCCGCACCATGCTCGAGCGCGCAGCCGTCGACCATCTCAAGGCCGGCCGCCACTGGCGCTGGCACCGCGGCCACTTCCCGATCTAGCCGCACGCTCCAGCACGGAAATGAGATCGCGGCGGCAGACCGCCGTCCCCGTGGTCGACACGCTGCGTCACGCTGAGGTGGCCCAGCCCGTCGCCGAACTGCACCCGATCCTCACCGTCAAGGGATAGCCGCGACACGGCGCGCGTCAGTCCGGTGGCGCGGCCGGTAGCGGCAACGGCCGAGCCGCTACCGGTGTGGAGATCACGATGGAGGTGGTCGTCTGTCCAAACAGGAGGAACTGGTCGAGGACTTCTTCGAGCTCACCGATGGACGGTGCGTGAACCTTGAGGAGCAAGCAGTCCTCGCCGGTGATTCGATGGCATTCGACCACCTGTGCCGTCTTTTGTGCAGCCCGGGTGATCTTGGGTAGCTGACCGGGGCCCGGCCGGATGCGTACCAATGCGGTTACCTGCATGCCGAGTGCTGCCGGGTCGATGTCCATCCGGTACCCGACGATCACGCCCGCGGTTTCCAGCCGCTGTACCCGTTCGGTGACCGCGGGCGCGGACATGCCGACCCGGCGCGCGAGCTCCGACATCGGCAGGCGCGGGTTGTCCTGCAACTCGGACAGCAGCTGCAGGTTGACGGCGTCTAACAGCTTTGACCTCGGATCCTTAGGCAAATTGCATCTCCTGCCTTCATCTTGTACTTCTCAGATCCGTCCTCTGTTCTGGAAGATAGTCCCATGATGCAGTACGTCCGTCTCGGCTTGTCCGGTCTGAAGATCTCGCGGATCGGCCTGGGCATGATGAGCTTTGGCGATCCCGCCGCCCAGGCGTGGTACCTGTCGCAGGACGCGGCCGAACCGATCCTGCGGCGCGCGGTAGACGCCGGCGTGACATTCTTCGACACGGCCGACATGTACTCCGACGGGGCCAGCGAACAGATCACCGGGCGGCTGCTCGGCAAACTCTTCGGCCGGCGCAGCGACTACGTCCTCGCGACCAAGCTCTACTACCCGACAGGGCCGGGCCCCAACGACCGTGGGCTGTCCCGCAAACACATCATGGACGCTGTCGACGCCTCGCTGCGGCGGCTGGGCACCGACCACATCGACCTGTACCAGATCCACCGGTGGGATCCCGAGACGCCCATCGAGGAAACCATGGCGGCGCTGCATGACGTGGTACAGGCCGGCAAGGTGCGCTACCTCGGCGCGTCCCTGATGTACGCGTGGCAATTCGCCAAGGCCCAGCACACCGCACAGACCGGTGGCTGGACTCGCTTCGTGTCCATGCAGACCCGGTACAACCTCGTCTACCGCGAGGAGGAACGGGAGACGATCCCGTGCTGTGCCGACCAGGGCGTCGGCGTCCTGCCATACAGCCCGCTGGCCCGAGGGCTTCTTGCCGGTACCCGTGAACGCGGCGGCCTGCGGCACACACCTCGCGCGATCGTCGAACAGACCGACACGTTGTGGCAGAAGGAGAACGACAACGACTTCGACATCGTGGACGCGCTGCGCTCGGTCGCCGCCGAACGCGCCCTGCCACCCGCTCAACTCGCCCTGGCCTGGCTGCTGAGCAAACCGTCAGTGAGCGCACCAATCGTCGGCGTGACCAAACCCCACCACCTCGACGACGCGCTAGCCGCCGCAGACCTGTCCCTCAGCGACGAGGAAACAGCCAGACTCGAGGCCCCCTATCGCCCCCGCGCACCATACGGCCACTCTTAGCACCGCTTGTTGTCCGGGGTTGGGACGGGCATCCTTGCGTCGTGGCATGGACCGACGACATGACTGTGCGCGTTGCTCGTGGCGCCTCATTGCGCGCTCTTGTTTTGTACCTGCGAGCGGCGGACACGGCAGGCACGGGCCGGCGCGAGATTCTTGCCGTCCTTACCGAGCAGTTCGCCCTGCCGTTCGATGATGCGCGGCTCGCGATGGATCGCGTCCAGGGCGGAGTCACTCGAGCCTTGACCGGCAACCCCGCGAACAAGCCGGACTCTGTCAAGGATCCGTTGGCGTGGATGTCCTACCGGCTTACGCTCGGGCTGCCAGTCGACGACGATGTTCTCGGGCCATCGGCCGAGGAGCTGGCGTCCGCGGAGGCACTCCTGGAGCGGGCGAGGCGGGGCGAGCCCACGCACGGCACAGAAGACGTCGCCGTGGCGCTCGAGGTCGCACGCCTGGCGGTGGCATCGCAGGAGCCAGACCGGGTGCGTTTACACCTGCTCCTCGAGGCGGCAACGTCACTATCTGTCGCAGCCGAAGCATGCATCGTCCAGTTAGGACAGCAACCCTGCGCCCCGGAGGGTTCCCAGGAGTGGGCCGACGGCGTCGCGCTCGCGGCAGCTGCCCGTCAGGTCACCGCGAAGTTCGCCGCCCAGCCCGACCCAAAGCTCGAAGAGCGCGGATTCGGACTGGTAGGACGCATCGTCACCCGGATACTGGGCCAATGCCACGCCTTCGTAGGACGAGCGATGATGGAGTCGGCCCGCTGCATCCAGCGCAACGGCGATCCCCACCGAGCCGCCACCCACCTCGAGGCGCTGCTGGCTGACTTCGAGGTGCTGGTCGATCGGTTCGAGGCTGACGATCCGCTCGACGACGATCCGTTCGACGAGGACGTCATCGCCCTGG
The DNA here is from genome assembly GCF_016862955.1 of Rhizocola hellebori. Classification (GTDB taxonomy): domain Bacteria; phylum Actinomycetota; class Actinomycetes; order Mycobacteriales; family Micromonosporaceae; genus Rhizocola; species Rhizocola hellebori. The sequence continues at coordinate 196,828 of NZ_BONY01000010.1, forward strand.
AGCACCTGCTGGCCGCCGTCGAGCTCATCATTGAGGTCAGAGGCAGTTCCGCTGAGCTCGACTCCCTTCGCCATCGCACCAAGCAAGTGCTCGACCGCTTGTTGACGTGCTGAGCGCCGTCGTGACGTGACCACAGTCACGCCTGGATCTGCCGCGAATCGCGCTTGCCGGCTCGTGGGCGGATAATTGGCGCGACAATTGTCGTACCGGCCTTAGAGAATCCCCACGTGATCTCAGCCCTCCTTGGCCGTGCCCGCCCGCCGTCGCCGTTAGCTGGCCGCTTGTCCTTGCAGTCGCTGCTCTTCGCGCTCGGCCAAGGAACGTTCATGACCGGGTCGGCGGTGTTCTTCACCAAGATCGTCGGGTTGTCCGCTGCCCAGGTCGGTCTCGGTCTGACGTTCGCCGGGATTGCCGCTTTCCTTGCTGCCGTGCCGATGGGCAAGCTGGTCGACCGCTACGGGCCGAAGAAGATGTGGGCGGTCAGCGCTGTCGGGCAGGCAGCGATGTTCGCGGTCTGGCCGTTTGTCACTGATTTCAAGGGCTACGTCGCCATGGCCGTCGGCATGGAGGTGATCGGCGCGCTCGGCGGCGCCGCGCACGGGGCATACACGATCGATGTGCTGCCACCAGACGAGCGGGTGCAGTCACGCGCATACATGTACTCGGCCCTCAATGTCGGCTTCACCCTGGGCTCATTGCTGGGTGGCATAGCGCTGGCGTTCCACTCCAACGACGTGCTGCACGCGCTGCCCTGGTTCACGGCGGCGGTTTTCCTGGTCAATGCCGTGTCGGTCACGCGGCTGCCGCGGGCTTCGCACGACGAGCGCAGCCCTGAGGAACGCAAGGTGCGCATTCCCGGGCCGGGTCCGCTGCGCAACCCCGGCTGGCTGCTCACCACCTTCTTCGTCGGGGTGTTCTGGACCAACCAGGTTTTGCTCAACGTCGTCATTCCGCTCTGGCTGGTCGAGCAAACCGACGCCCCGCGCGTCTTGCTGGCCTTCCTTTTCGCCACCAACACGGTGATGTGCATTTTCCTGCCGATGGTCACCTCCCGCGGCGTCAGAAACCTGCCGACCGCGCTCAAGGCGATTCGATTGTCCTCAACCTTTTTTGTCCTCTCCTGCCTGATCACGCTCGCGACACACGACACCATCGGCTGGGTGACGATCTTCCTGGTCTGGCTGGGCCACGTCACCGTGACGGGGGCCGAGCTCTACGTCTCGGCGGCGAGTTGGTCCTTCGAAGCAGAGCTGATGGACCCGCGTCAGCGCGGCGCCTACCAGGGCGCCTCCGAGCTGAGCATGACCCTCGGCAAGGTTTGGGCGCCGGCGGTGTACACCTTCCTCGCGTTGAACTGGGGCGCCGCCGGTTGGCTGGTGATAGCCGGCATCATCGTGGCGGCCACCATCGGCATCCATCCGTCGACGCGGCTCGCCCGGCGATTCCTCGAACGCCACGTCCCCGCGGACGTCTTGGCCGACGCCAGCGCCTCCAGCCGCGACACCGACGAAGAGACCGGCACACCGCCGCACCTCGACGCGGTGGTGCCGGAGTCAGTCGGTAGCCGCTAGGCGTGTCACTGGAGGTCGTCTGTACGATTCGCCGATGCGTGAACCGCTCAGCCGCGAGTGTCATTGCCTGCTGTGTGAGGGCGACGGTACGCCGAGGCGATGGTGGCGGTCGGTCGAGAAGTCCTGGCCCTATCGCGAGCGCCGCAACGCCCGGGCGGTCCGTGAGTATGGATGGGGCGTCACCGGTGTCGTGGGCACAACCCTGCCCGACTGGGCTTACTCGATCGGCCTGTGGCACAGCTATGGCAGCGTTGAGGTCTGCCTTCTCGGCATCCCGCAGCAGCCGGCTATGGTCATTGTCAACGAGGTTGGAAAGCTCATCCGTGACGGGCTCGTGCTGGTGCCAGACCTCAAACTGGCGGGCGTTGTCGAAGGCTATGAGCTCGGCCTGGCCCCGGTGCATGACAGTTGGTACGAGCGGCTGTTCGGCGCCGCCATCGACTACTATCAGCGGCCGCCGTTCCCGGTGGTGCAACTCCTGTGGCCCGATGATTCCGGCCGCTACCCAACAGACCTGGAGCACAAGCCTGGAGCACATGATGCGCAGGCGGCGCTTTGGCTCCCGCGGGACGAGCACCCGCACAGTGTGTGGACGCAGGCTCCAGGGGCATAGGGCTGGTGCACGCATCTGCCGCGATGAGCGCCGGGT